>CAZYJR010000001.1:0-358 GCA_964647905.1 uncultured Desulfobacterales bacterium
TATCCTCTTCACCAGATCAGTACGAAGAACGGACCCGATTCGAGGGGATTGAGACTCATGACTCCCCTCCTTCCTATGTGGCCCCGGCCTATGTACGAAGAACGGACCCGATTCGAGGGGATTGAGACTATTAAGCGCAGCGGTGCGAACCGCTGCATACCAGTACGAAGAACGGACCCGATTCGAGGGGATTGAGACGTGGCCCGAGGGGCCGGTTCGGTGCGCTAGATTATCGTACGAAGAACGGACCCGATTCGAGGGGATTGAGACTTTCAAATTAACGTAAATTCTTCATATTCCAACTTGTACGAAGAACGGACCCGATTCGAGGGGATTGAGACCACGGCCGCTATCGCCT
>CAZYJR010000001.1:458-353194 GCA_964647905.1 uncultured Desulfobacterales bacterium
TAGCGGCCAGACCTTCGAGTACGAAGAACGGACCCGATTCGAGGGGATTGAGACCACGGCCGCTATCGCCTTAGCGGCCAGACCTTCGAGTACGAAGAACGGACCCGATTCGAGGGGATTGAGACCTACTGTTAGGTGTTTCATGTTTCCTCCTTATATAAGTACGAAGAACGGACCCGATTCGAGGGGATTGAGACTGGATACATTCATTGTCAATCATCCATACCTGCTGTTACTGACCGCCCATATAGAGCCATTCCAGGATCGCCCTAATCGAGCCGGTCGATGATCGGCTTAATGAAGCCAGTTGATGATCCCCGTAATGGAGCCAGTTGGCTCCGCCTTTGCGAATGCTATGAGGAGTCTCCGGTTGTTCAGGGGGTTGAGGCGTAGCGTCCAGTCGGAATTTTTCCCGCCTTTTTGAAAATCAGTGGGATAGAGCCGTAATGTTGGGTAAGGGCCGTTGGGGATTCCCCCTGGCCGGGAAGGAGGTGTCTCAGATGAGCGAGGCGGAGAAAAAGGGACTGGGAGAGTTGCAGGTGGATGAGTTTTTGGAGCCCGGGGACCTGGTGAGTGTGGGGAGGCAGGCCGCCGGGAGGGCACTTCGGAGGGTCAGGGCCGAGGTGGAGGAGCTCTTTGGTGAGAATAAGTGGGAGGAGGTGATTGCTCTTTTTCATCCTGTTGAGGAGAAGCTGCCCGACCTGGTTGAGCAAGGGATGGAGGTTGGTATCAGGGCGGATGTGGCCTTTGCTCTGGGTAAGGTCGGGCGGTATGACGATGCCATTCAAGAGCTGGAAGTCTGTGTGGGGAAGGAGCCGGGGAAGTTCCGGTACCACAGCTCCCTGGCATACACGGCTTATGATTCGCTCTATGCGGCCCTCAATAGAGAGATTCTACTGAGCGGGAAGGTCAGGGCCGAGCGGATCGCACTCGCCCACAAGCACTTCAAGGAGGCTCAGGAGCTGAGGCCCGGGGGAGTGACCAATTTCTACCGGGAGGGGATGCTCTACAGGAGGATAGAGGGTAAGACGGCCGAGGCGCTTCCCTGTTTCGACCGGGCCGTGGCCAACTGGGATGCACTTGAGGAGGGGGAGAGGAAGATCAGGCATCAAGAGAGGAAGAATTTTGTCAAGGCCGTTTACCAGAAAGCCTCTTGTCTGCTGGAGCTGGGCCGGGGAAGAGAGGCCTTGCAGGCCATACAGAGGTGCCTGGAGGAAGATGAGAAGAGCGAGCACCTCTCGCTTCTGTATAAGTACTTCGCTCTGGGCAAGGTCCAGTATCACCTGAATCGCTTCAAGGAGGCCAAGGACGCGCTCTTGTTCGCTCTTAGGTGCCGGAGCCAGGGGCCGAGGGATTTCGTCTGGGAGCTGCTGGCAAGGACGTACCTGGCCATGGATGAGCCCAAGAAGGCCCTGGAGGCCATTGGGAAGATCCCGGAGAAGAAGCGAAGGCCATATGTGAGGTGGACCGAGGCCGACGCGTTTTGTGCGATGGGTGATTGGTGGCGGGCAAAGGCGGTGCTGCAGGCATGCCAGGAGAGGGACGCTCGCTCCAAGCACCGGGCATTGATACGCCTGGCAAGGATCGCTTACCTGAACAAGGAATTCACCTCCGCTTGCAGGCATGCCGAGGCGGCTGACGAGTTTTTCAGGGAGCGGTGGGGAAACAGGCTGTACGACGGGCTCTTCTGGCAGGCCCTGGCGTGGTATCGACTGGGGCGGCTGGAGAAGGCGGAGAAACTGGCCCAAGAGCTCCAGGAGGAAAGGCCCGGGTACCCCAAGCTGGACCTGCTGCTGGAGCGGCTGGGGCATGGCAAGGAGGAGAGCCATGGGGCGGCCTGAGAAGGATATAGGGACCTTGGAGGGACGCCTGCTCCTGGAACGGATGTCCGGTATGCTGGAACGGGGGCAAGGGCTGGACAAGTGCCGGGAGGTGCTGGGAAGGAAGGATGCGTGGGGGGCCCTAGGAAGGGAGGAGAGGCTTACCTGGGCCAGGCTCGCCCAGGCGGCCGGCATACTGGAGGTGAGCCTGGAGGTCCTGGAGAGCATAAACCGAGACTGGCCTGATGCGGCGGAGGCATGGGAGGATAGGGTGGCCCTGCTTTCTCTCATGGGGAGGGATCAGGAGTCCCTGGAGACGGCGCGGGCTGCTTATGAAAAGACCGGAGAGCAGCCGGGGGCCGGGCCGGGCGCTCAGGAGAGGGGCGAAGACGTGGAGGCGGCCGTTGTCCCCTTCAGTAGACACCGGAGAAGGCTTCGGCTTCTTGAGAGATTCCTGGGGCTTTTCTCTGGCAGGGAGGACTGCTTTGCCAGGCAGTGGGCGGACAAGGGGGAACGCCGCCAAGGATACGTACCGGTCAGGCGACCGATGACACTGGAGGACGTTGAGGAACATCTCAAGGGTGCCAAGACCTACGGCATATACCTGCTCCGGTCCGATGCCACCGTGAAGGCCGCGGTCATCGACGTGGACCTGGCCGGAGATTACAGAAAACCGCGGCTCAGCCGGGAGGAGCGCGGGCGGATAAGAAGGGAGGGCCTATACGTCGTCTCAAGGGTTAGGGAGGTAAGCAAGGAGAAGAGTATGCCGCCTCTGGTGGAATTCAGCGGGGGCAAGGGGTTTCACTTCTGGTTCTTTTTCGAGCCTCCTGTGGAGGCCGGGAGGGCCAAGCGAACCCTGGAGAGAGTGGTGGCCGAGGTGAGGGGGGATGTCGCCTCGTTTGAATTTGAGGTGTTTCCCAAGCAGGAAGCGCTCTCAGGAAAGGGCTTGGGCAACCTGGTCAAGCTCCCCCTGGGGATCCACCGGCTGACCGGCAAGAGGTCGCGGTTCCTGGACTGTGCCGAGAGGGAGCTGGAGGCGCAGCTCAGTTTCCTGGACAAAGTATGTCCCATAGGTCCTTCCGGATTCCGCGAGGCCGAGGAAAAGGCGGCCGAGACCAAGGTGGTGGTCCATCCGCGGATGCGGGAGTGGGCTGAGGCGCACCCGGAACTTCTCGAGCTGGAGCGCAAGTGCCCGCCCTTGGGGCAGGTGATCGCCGCCTGCAGGGAGGGGAAGGCCCTGGCTTTGAGAGAGGAGAAGGTCTTGTTTCAGACCGTGGGGTTCCTCCAAAAGGCGAAGACTCTGCTCCATGAGCTTTTCGGGAGGGTCCCGGAGTATAACCCCCACCTGGTGGACTACAAGCTCAGTCGGCTTCGGGGAAAGCCCTTGGGATGTAAGAGGATTCACAGGTTGCTCAATTTCGATGGGGAGTATTGCTCGTTCGATGGGGGCGTGGATTACGGCCATCCTCTCCTGCACCTGGGCGAGTGGCGGGATGAGCCGCAAGGGCGGGCCGAAAAGGCGCAGAACCTGGAGGCGGCCCTTGAGAATCTCAAGCTTGCCATCTCCCAGGTGCAGAGGTTCATGCGGTGATGGACTCGCTGTACGTGCTGGAGCAAGGAGCGTTTCTGAAGAGGGAGGGAGCGGCCCTGAAGGTGGTCAAGGGATCCGAGGTGATCGACGAGATCCCGGCCGAGGGGCTGAAGCGTCTCCTTCTGGTTGGGTGGGTGTCCCTTACCGGCGGCGTGATGGACTTCCTCATCCGGAACCGGGTGGAGACGGTATTCGTTACCCCCACGGGCAGGTTTAGGGCCCGGCTGGCATTGGACGAGCACGCCCATGTGGCAAGACGAAGGGCCCAGTACATGAAGCTGAGCGATCCATCCTTTGCCAAGGAGGCCGCCGGGAGAATAGTGGAGGGAAAGCTGCGCAACATGGGCGACCTCATGCTGCTGAGGGCCCGGCGGTACGGAGATCCAGGGCTCAGGGAGGCATGCGCTCGGGTGCGGGGCTTCCTGGGGCTTCTCAGGGGGGCGCGGGACGTGGAGGCGGTCCGGGGGATTGAAGGGGCGGCTAGCAGGGCCTACTTCGAGGTCTTCGGCAGGTTTCTCAGGAACGATGAGTTTCGGTTTCAGGGCAGAAACAAGCGGCCGCCCCTTGATCCTGTCAATGCTCTCTTGTCCTTTGTCTACACGCTCCTGACCAATGAGGTACTATCGGCGATACAGGCCTGCGGTCTGGATCCATATCTGGGGGCCCTCCACGAAGTGGCCTACGGCCGTCCTTCTCTGGCCTGCGACCTGGTTGAGGAGTACCGGGCCTTCCTGGGGGACAGGCTGGTCCTGGGCGTATTGAACCGCAAGGCGGTCTCGCCTGACGACTTCGTCTTCCGCAAGGCCGCGCCCAAGAGCTTCGTGGACAAAGAGGATATGGAGAGGAAGCGTCCAGTGGAGATGAAGCCCGCCACCAGGAAGACCCTGGTCGCCGCCTACGAGACCATGATGGGGAGGTCGGCCATGCACCCCGGGGCGGGAAAGAGGCTGACCTACCGGAACATCATCTTGCAGCAGGTGAGGGACTTCGGGAGGTACCTGGAAGATCCGGCGCAGGTATACTCTCCTTTTCACTGGGAGAACTAGGATGTTTTACCTGGTCTGCTTCGACGTGGTGGATGACCGGTCCAGGGCTCGGGTGGTCAAGGTGATCAAGGAGTACGGTGTGCGCGTGCAGAAGTCCGTTTTCGAGTGCGCCAACCTGACCGAGGAGAAGCTCCTCAAGATGAAGGGCAGGCTTGAGGGGTGTATCGACGAGGGCGAGGACACCGTCCGGTACTATGCCTTGTGCCGTGAGTGCCTCAGGAAGGCCGAGCACTCGGGGATCGGCGAGCCTCCCGATCCTGCAGCTTATCGCGTTGTCTGACAGAGGCTCACGAGTCCGAAGAGAGGATGGTGCGGATCTTGTTGGCCAGCTCGACGACTGAGAATGGCTTTTGGATGAAGTCGATTCCTTCCTCCAGTACGCCGCGCTGGGCCATGACCCTGGCGGTGTAGCCGGACATGTAGAGGACCTTAACCTCGGGTTTGATCTCCTGGATCCTGTTCTTGAGCTCCTTTCCGTTCATGCCGGGCATGATCACGTCGGTGAGGAGGAGGTGGATGGGGTCGGGGTGTCCTTGGACCAGGTCCAGGGCCTCTTTGGGCCTGGAGGCGGTCAGCACGGTGTAGCCGTGGCGCTCCAGGATTTTCTTGGCCAGGCTCAGGACCTGGGACTCGTCCTCCACCACCAGTACGGTCTCGCTGCCTCCCAGAGGCGGTTCTTTGCGCTCGGTTTCCCGGGGCGGCCCTTGTCCCTGGAATCGGGGGAGGTAGATCTTGAATGTGGTCCCCATCCCGGGCTCGCTGTAGGCGTGGATGATGCCGTTGTTTTGCTTCACTATGCCGTAGATGGTGGCCAGGCCTAGGCCTGTTCCCTTGTCCTTGGTCTTGGTGGTGAAAAAGGGCTCGAATATGTGATCCAGTATCTCCGGGTCTATGCCCGAGCCGGTGTCGCTGAAAGTGAGGAGCACGTAGTCTCCCGGCTCTGCGTAGGGATGGAGCTTTTGATACTCCTGGTCCAGGGTCACGTTTGAGGTCTCTATGATCACCGTGCCCGCCTCGGGCATGGCGTCCCGGGCGTTGGACGAGAGGTTGGCCAGGATCTGGTCTATCTGGGAGGGGTCCACCCGGGTGGGCCAGAGGCGCGCGGCCGGGGAGAACTCTATCTCTATGTCCTCGCCTATGATTCGTCTCAGCATGTTGAGCTGCTTGGAGACCGCCTGGTTGAGGTCGATCACCTTGGGCTCCATTATCTGCTTCCTGGAAAAGGCCAGGAGCTGCTTGGTGAGATCGGCGGAGCGCTCGGCTGCGCGGTGGATCTCCCGGAGGTCCTGGTAGAGCCTCTCGCCCGGTCTGGTGCGCATAAGGGCCAGATCCGCGTAACCCAGGATGACGTTGAGCATGTTGTTGAAGTCGTGGGCCACGCCGCCTGCCAGGCGGCCCACGGCCTCGAGCTTCTGTGAGTGGCGGAGCTGGGTCTCCACCCGGTCCCGCTGCTCCTCGGCTCGTCTACGGTCGGTTACGTCCAATAGGCTGCCCTCGTAGTAGACGGCGCCGCCGGGCTCGTGGATCGCGTCGGCGGTATCCCTGACCCAGATGGTGGTCCCGTCACGGCGGTAGACCTCGGCCTCGAAGCCACGGAGCTCCCCGTGGCGGTCCAGGATCTCGTGCTCTCTTACTCTGTCCTCGTCCCTTACATAGAACCTGTCCACCGGGGTCGCCAGGAGGGTCTCCCGGTCGGGGAACCCGAGGAGCTCCACCAGGGCCGGGTTGGCCTCGAGTATCCGGCCCTCGGGTGTGGTGCGGTAAAGGCCTACGGGGATTTGCTCGAAAAGGGTCCGATAGCGCCTCTCGGCCTCGGCGAGCTCCCTTTCCGCTCTTTTTCGTCCGGTGATGTCCATGAAGCTCGCCAGGACCATGGGCTCTTGTCTCAGCTCCAGCTTCTTGGTGGAGACCAGGAAGGTGCTCTGAGTCCTCTCTCCTTCCAGGGCGAAGGGGAGTGTGGCCTCCACCTGGTGGTGGCTCCTGCCGGTCTCCAATGTGTCCATGACAGCGAGCCTGACCGGGCACTCCCTGCAATGCGGACCGTACCCGCAGCCCTCAGGGTGGTCCAGAGAGTTGAGGCAGCCCAGGGCCTCCCCGCCCCTGCGGCCGATCATTTCTCTGGCCGGCCTGTTTGCAAAGCGGACTGCGAAGCCGTTGATCTTTTGGACCTTTTGGCTTGCGTCCACCAGGATCATTACCAGGGGGGCGTTCTCGTATATGGCGGCAAGCTCCTCCTCGCGGTCCCGGAGCTCCTGCTCTGATCGTTTTCGGGCCTCCTCGAGGTCCAGTGCGTGGAGGGCGAAGGCGATGTCGTCTGCGACCTCCCTTAGGAGGGCCGTCTCCTCATCATCCAGGGGCCTCCCCGGGGGGAGCCTCAGGGCCAGGACCCCGAAGGTCCTGCCACCGTAATGGAGCCTGAGGGCCACGCCTCTTCTTTCCTGGTATCCCGGCTCCAGTGGGCAGGCGGTGCATTTTGAGGGATCCATAGCGGGGTAAAGCTCCGCTCCGTTCAGGAGGGAGGTGACGCACTCGGGCAGCCGGCCATGATTCATCTGGGCCGCCAGGGCGTCGAACTCGTCTTCCAATCCGGCTTGGTGGGCCGAGAGGAGCCGCCTTTGGCCGTCAAAGAGCGCGATCCAGGCATGGTCGAACCCCCTGGTCTCGATCAGGCTCTCGCAGGCCTTACTGAGCATTGCCGCCCGGTCTCTTTCCCGGACGATGAGCTGGTTGACGTTGCGGATGGCCCTGAGCACGGAGTTCAGGTGCTCGATCCTCTCCTCGGCCTCCACCCGCTCTGTGATGTCGCGGATCAGCCCCATGAACCCGGTGACGTTCCCTGAGTCGTCCGTTAGGTAAAAGACGTGGGTCTCGCCCGGGAAGACCTCCCCTGACTTCTTCCTGTAGTGGACCGTAAAGAGGAAGCTGCCTTCGTGCTCCCGGCTCTTGATGGCCTGTCCCAGGTCTTCGAATTCCCGCGGATCCTGGTAGAGGTAAGCGGTTTTCCTGCCCCTGATCTCGTCCAGAGAGTAGCCGAAGAGGTCTGTCAAGGCCCGGTTGCAGTGGATTATCCTCCTGTCGGTGTCCGCCACCAGTATGGAGTCCCTGATGGCGTCGTAGAGGTGCCGGTACTCCTTTTCGCTCTCCTTTAAAGCGGCCAGGGCATGTTTGAGCTCGGCGACCTCCTTTTCGAGGGCCTCGAGGCGGGGTGTTTCCGGCATGTTCGTCCTCCGGGGAAGGCATGTGCATGGGGCGGGTCAGGGCCTGGTCTGGTGCCGTGGCGGTCGCGGGTCATTCGGAAGAGGATAATCTACTGGCTCTGGACCCACCTGTAATGTCCACTTTAAAAATATCCTAGCAGAGCCATGAAATGCCGGTCAAGGCCGGGCTTTGGGTAGGGTGGGTTCAGATGCTTGAGATTCGGGTTCAAAGGTTGTAGCCTCGGATCCTGTGCAAGCAAACCGAGAATGAGAGGAGGCGCAGTTATGAGCCCTGATGAACCCACCAGGGAGGAGGCCCTGGCGTTACTCGAGGAGTTCAACAGAAACGAGGCCCTGATAAAGCACGCCCTGGCCGTGGAGGCGGTCATGCGATACATGGCCCGGAAGCGCGGGGAGGACGAGGAAAAATGGGGGGTGATAGGGCTGGTGCACGACCTGGACTACGAGAAATACCCAGAGGAGCACTGCAGGAAGAGCGAGGAGATCCTGAGGGAGAGGGGCTGGCCCGAGGAGTATGTGAGAGCGGTGGTGAGCCACGGCTGGGGGCTCTGCTCGGATGTAAAGCCTGAGACCGATCTGGAAAAGACCCTCTATGCGGTGGACGAGCTTACCGGCCTGGTGGTCACCACCGCTCTGGTGAGACCCTCCAAGAGCCTGATGGATCTGAAGGCCAAGTCGGTGAAGAAGAAGTGGAAGGACAAGAGATTCGCGGCAGGGGTGGACCGCTCCATCATAGAGCGCGGGGCCGAGATGCTGGGCGTGGACCTGACCGAGCTCATAACCGATACCATCATGGGTATGCGCGAGGTGGCGGGGGATATCGGGCTCCAAGGAGAAGCGGGCTGATGCCGGTCTCCCTGTCCGCCGCGCGCTTTATGGGTAGAGGCTTGGGGGCCTTGCTCCTGGCCCTGCTCTTTAGCTCGTCAGTATGGGGCGGGGAAGGGCTTGCATCCCGGGCGGCCCGGCTGGCAGGGGGAGGGGCGGTGATGGCCCGGTCTCGGGACGGGCGGGTCCCGGTCGAGCATCATCCGGACAGGCCCCTGGTGCCCGCTTCCATCCTGAAGGTATTCACCGCAGCAGGGGCCCTGGAGGTGCTGGGGCCTGGGTACAGGTACGAGACGGTGATCCGGAGGACCCCTGAGGGCGACCTGCTGGTATCGGGCAGGGGGGATCCGCATTTGGTCTCCGAGGAGGTGGAACGCCTGGCAAGGGCGCTTCGGTCCCTGGGGCTCGAGGAGGTGCGCCACATACTGGTGGATGCGGATTACTTCCGGGAGGGGCTGGTCCTTCATGGGACCAACCGCAGCCTCAACCCCTATGACGCCTATAACGGGGCCCTTTGCGCCAACTTCAATACTGTGCTGGTAAGGGCGAGGGAGGGCCGGGTGGTCTCGGCCGAGCCCCAGACGCCTCTCACCCCCATAGGCCGGAGGGCGGCCTTGAGGAGCGGGGTCAAGGGCGAGGCCAGAATCAACCTTTCAGGGGACCCGGAGGTGTGCCCGCTTTATGCGGGAGAGCTGATCCGTGCCTTCCTGGAAGGGATGGGGGTGCGGGTCTCGGGCGAGGTGAGGCATGGGCGAGGGGACCTGGATGATATAAGGCCGTGGTACGTTCATCGCTCCGCGTGGACGCTGGAAGATCTGGTGGAGAAGATGTTCCGCTACTCCAACAACTTCATGGCCAACCAGATCTTCCTCACAATGGGGGCGGAGAGGTTCGGGCCCCCGGCCACTGCGGAGAAGGCCATGCGGGCCATGGGCGAATACCTCGAAGGGATCGGGGTCTCCGGGCTCCATGTGGAGGAGGGCTCGGGGCTTTCCAGGAGGACCAGGGTGACCGCCCGTCAGGTGGTGCGGGTCCTGGAGGACTTCCGGCCCCGCCGCGGGCTCATGGAGTGCAGGCAGGGGTCCTTCGCCAAGACCGGGACGCTGAGGGACGTGAAGTCCCTGGCCGGGTACCTGCCCGGGGGGGCCTCGTTCGTGATCATGCTCAACGGCAAAGGCGCGACCTATGAGAAGAGGGACAGGCTCTTCGCCCTCTTGAGGGACGAGCTCGGGCAGTAGGGCTCAGCTGCCCTCAGGGCCGGCCTGGCAGGAGGTGCAGCAGCGGTCCTTTTCCCCTCGGATACGGTTGATCAGGCCGGTGAGGGAGCGAAGAACCGGCCCTGCCGAGAGGACGAGCAGGGCAAGGCCGCCGGATACCTTGGCCCACAGGGGGACAAGCTCGGTGGCCCGGCCCGCCGCGGCCTGGGCCGAGATCCCGGCGGCCGAGTAGACAGCGTCCAGGGAGAGCCCGAGCAGTACGGATACCATGGCGATGGATGCGAGGTAGACCGCTGTGCCCCGTTTCCCCAGAACACCGAGGAGCATGGAAAGAGAGGCCATGTTGGTGGCCGGGCCCGCCAGGAGGAAGACCAGTGCCGCTCCCGGGCTCACGCCCTTGAGGATCAGGGCCGCGGCTATGGGCGTGGACGCGGTGGCGCAGATGTACAGGGGGACCCCGGCCGCCAGCATGATCAGCATGGCCGGCGCCCCCCCGCCCACGTACCTGCCAAGCAGGTCCTGGGGCACGAGCACCTGGATCGCCCCTGCGAGCAGGATCCCGACCATGAACCACGAGGCCAGGTCGGGCCAGAGGTCCTTGAAGGCGAAGTCCATGCCCGCTTTGGCCTTCTCCCCGAAGGTGTGGTGATTGGCGTGGACGGCCGGGTCGCAGTCCATGCCGTCGCAGCAGCCGTCCACAGGACAGGAAAGATCGGGTGCGGCCGGGGGTGAGCTCTCTTTTCCCGATGGCAGGAGGTTCTCGGCCAGGCCGGCCGCCGCTGCGGTCACAAAGGCCGCTATGGGTCTTGCCGCGGTCATGACGGGGTCCAGGAGGGCGTAAGTGATGGCCACCGAGTCCACTCCTGATTCCGGGGTGGAGATCAGGAATGCGGCCGTGGCCCCCCTGTTTGCGCCCTGGCGCTTGAGCGAGGCGGCTGCAGGGACCACTCCGCAGCTGCAAAGCGGTATGGGGATGCCTATGAGGGCCGCTTTTATCACGGAGACGAAGCGCCCCTTTCCCAGGTGGCGGGCCACTGTGGCCGGATTCAGAAAGGCCCTCAAGAGGCCGGCCACCACTATTCCGAAGAGGATGTAGACCGAGGAGTCGCAGAGGAGGTCCCAGGCCGAGAGCAGCATGTCCAGGATCAAGGTCATTGGGTCACTCCCTCACGTGGTCCAGGCCCACGTTGATCAGGTCTTCCACGTGATGGTCGTCCAGCGAGTAGTAGACGATTTGTCCGTCGCGTCTGGGTCTTACCAGGGCAAGCTCCCGCAGGCGGCGGATCTGGTGGCTCACCGCTGATTCGCTCAGCCCGAGGAACGAGGCGATATCGCATACGCACATCTCCCCGTCCCTCAAGGCCAGGACTATGCGGAGCCTGGTGGGATCGGCCAGGGCCTTGTATATAAGGACCAGGCGGAAAAGATCCCGCTCCGGCACGGATGCCTCCCTGGCCCTGGCAACGCGGGCCAGATGGATGATCCTTGCCCCGCAGCGGTCCTCTTGTTCGGGGCGAGCAAGTGTGGGCTTTTCCATAATTCCTCTTATAGTTGAGCATTTGTTCAACTATACGCATGCGAAGGATTGGTGTCAAGGATGAAGGAGGGCTTCGTTGACAGCCCCTGGCTTTTTCCCTAGAGTGGGTATAAGAAGCACATTGCTTCCGGAAGGATCGAGGCGCCCCATGCACATTCGAGGCATAACGCTCCTGAGTGAGGAGTACCCGACAGACTCCTACTACCCGTTCAATCTGGAAAGGTTCAAGAGGACCAGGGAACTTACCTTTTCCGCGCCGGTCACCTTTTTCGTGGGGGAGAACGGAAGCGGCAAGTCAACTCTCCTGAGGGCGATCGCAAACCGCTGCGGTGTCCACATCTGGAAGACCATAGAGACCAACCGCTACGAGATAAACCCCTACGAGAAGCTCTTGTGGCGGTACCTGGACGTGGACTGGGTGAACGGCCGTGTCCCCGGGTCATTCTTCTGCTCGGAGATGTTTCATGACTTCGCCAGGAACCTGGACGAGTGGGCCGCAGCCGACCCGGGCTCCCTCCGCTATTACGGCGGGAGCTCCCTCATGACCCAGTCCCACGGCCAGTCCTTGATGAGCTACTTCAGGTCCAGGTACCGCATCAAGGGGCTCTACTTCATGGACGAACCCGAAACCGCCCTCTCCCCCGGGACCCAGCTCGAGCTCCTGGATCTGCTGGAAGAGACGGGCAAGGCCGGACACGCCCAGTTCATAGTGGCCACCCATTCCCCCATTCTCCTGGCCTGCTCAGGGGCCGTGATCTACAGCTTCGATCACACCCCCATAACAGAGATCGCCTACGAGGAGACCGACCACTACAGGATCTATCGTGACTTTATGAAGCGGATGGAGAAGATCTTCGGCTAGCGCGGAGAAGCAGGAGGGCGTCTTGGAAAAGTCGGGCCGCGAGAACCGGGTCCGGGCCCAGATGGTGGAAAGGCTCTACACCCAGGCCCCTGAAGGCATAATCGCCACGGTGGTGAACGCCGGGCTCCTGGCGCTGGTGCTGCGCGGGGCGGTGGCGGCATCATCGGTGTGGGCCTGGCTCGGCGCGGTCGTTGCGCTGAGCGCGCTCCGGGCGGCCATGGTGGTCGGGTACAGGGCCAAGGGTCCGGGCGAAGGAGAGGTCTCGTTCTGGGAGAGGATCTTCCTGGCTGGTATCTTTGCCTCGGGCCTCCTTTGGGGGGCAGCGGCGGTCTTCCTCTTCCCGCTTGACTCGCCCGTTCACCAGGCCGTTCTGGCCATAGTCATCTGCGGCCTGACCGCCGGGGCCGTGGGTATCTTTTCGTCGCC
The DNA here is from genome assembly GCA_964647905.1 of uncultured Desulfobacterales bacterium. Lineage (GTDB taxonomy): Bacteria > Desulfobacterota > DSM-4660 > Desulfatiglandales > HGW-15 > CAZYJR01. The sequence continues at coordinate 13,001 of CAZYJR010000001.1, forward strand.
TTTGGAAGCCTTCGCCGCCTTTGCCGTCCCTGCGGTGTCGCCCCTGGCGGTGCGTTTCCTGCTCATCCCGGATGGGGCCCACCGGGCGCTTGCCGCCATGGCCGTCCTGTTCCTCGGGCTCACCTTCTCGGCTGCCAGGCGGACCAGCCGAATAGACCGGGAGTGCCTGCTGCTCAAGGAGGAGTTCGCCGACCGACTGGATGAGCGGACGGCCGAGCTCCGGGGTGCCAACGAGCGGCTGAGGCGGGAGGTGGAGGAGAGGAAGCGGGCGCAGGCCGCCCTGGAGGAGAGCGAGAACAAGTACAGGGACATATTCGACAATGTATCCGACTTCCTCTACCTCCACGACCTGGATGGGAACATCCTGGAGACCAACCGGGCATGGACCGCCTACGGCTTCGACATCCAAGAACTGCGGGGCCTGAACATCAAGGACCTCCTGCCCGAGCGCTACCTGCCGGAGTACGACTCCTACATCCATCGGCTCCTGGAGGACGGAAAGGCCGAAGGGCTGATGAACTTTCTGGGCAGGGACGGCCGGGAGTTCGTCATGGAGTACCGCAACCACTTGGTCTATGACTCCGACGGGAGGCCGGCGGCGGTCAGGGGCTCAGGCAGGGACGTGACCGGGAGGCTGAGGGCCCGAAAGGAGAAGAAGGAGCTCGAGACGCAGCTCATGAAGGCCCAGCGGCTGGAGGCCCTGGGCACCCTTGCGGGGGGTATAGCGCACAACTTCAACAACCTGCTCATGGGTATCAGGGGCAACGCCTCCCTGGGGATAATGGAGCTCGATGAGTCCTCGCCGGTATCCGGGAGGCTGGAGAAGATAGAAGGGCTGGTGGACCGCGGCGCTGAGCTGACCAGCCAGCTCCTGGCCTATGCCAGGGAGGGGAAGTTCCAGGTGAAGCGCCTGGACCCCAATGTCCTGGTCAAGGCGGTGGCCGCCACCCTGGGGGAGACCAGGAAGGACATCAGGGTGAAGGCGGAGATTGCTGACGGGGTCCCGGGGGTGGATGCGGACGAGGGGCAGATAAGGCAGGCCCTGATGAACCTCTGCGTGAACGCCGTGGAGGCCATGCCCTCGGGAGGGGATCTGGTGATCGCCACGGCCGGCCCTTGCGGGCCGCCCCCGGGTGCTGAGGGAGGCCCGTATGTTATGCTGAGCGTCAGGGATACGGGCGTGGGAATGGACCAAGAGACAATCCAGCGGGTCTTTGACCCGTTTTTCACCACCAAGGGTGTCGGAAAAGGAACCGGCCTGGGCCTGGCCTCGGTCTACGGGATCGTGGAGAGCCACGGAGGGCTCATACGAGTGGACTCCGAGGTGGGACGGGGCACCTCCTTTGATATATACCTGCCTGCGGCGGGTTCGAGCGGAGAAGACAAGGAGCGGGAGCTGATGCGCGATCAAGATCAAGCGGGCTGCCGGGGGAGGACCGTGCTCCTGGTGGACGATGAGGACATAATAATCGAAGTGGGCGGGCAGATGCTGGAGAAGCTCGGCTACGAGGTGCTAACTGCCGGGACCGGACAAGAGGCCGTCGGGACCTACAGGACCATGGGCTCACGGGTGGACGCGGTCATCCTGGACCTCATAATGCCTGACATGGGCGGAGGCGAGACATTCGACAGGCTGAGGGAGATCGACCCCGACGTGCGGGTGCTCCTCTCCAGCGGCTACAGCATCGACGGAGAGGCGAGCGAGATATTGGACCGGGGCTGCAAGGGCTTTATCCAGAAGCCCTTCAGGCTCTCCGAGCTGGAGGACAAGCTCTCTCGGATATCAAGGGAGTAAGGGCTCACTCCTTTATATAGACCGCCAGGATCCGGTTCATGGACAACCCGGGGGTGAGGAGACGGAGACCCGGGAATCGGGGCTGGATCCTCTCCAGGCCGTAGACCAGGAACGCGGCTCCGGCAGGGGCCGCTTTGGCTATGAGCGCGGCGAACTCATCCTGCATGGTAAGATACGTGTAGAAGAGATCAAAGTCCCGGAGCCCCAGCCCGGTCCGCTCCCTGATGGATCGGTGGAGGCTCCGGTCCAGGGTGTCGCCGCAGAAGAGGTGGATGTTTCCAGGCGGCGGGGGAAGGCCCCTTCTCTCCAGGAGCCCGAGGAAGTCCTCCCTGAGCTGAGGGTGCTCGTCCAGCGTCCACTCGTCCAGCTCGATTCCGACCGAGATCCGCGTCAGGTAGCTCAGGAAGAGGTTCACCCTGCCGTCCCCGCACCCCATGTCCAGGAACCTGGTCTTGCCGGGCGACAGGATGCCTTCCCGTATCAGCGGATCCAGGCACGGCAGCATCCTTGAGAGCTCGGTGGTGCGCCTGAACCCAAGGGCGCCCACTTGGCCCACCTGCCTTGAATCGAAGAAGCGGGCCGCCTCTCTCAGGATCTCCCTTAGCTCCGGGGTGATCGCCGTGCTGCCGGGGCCGGGGAACAGGGTCTTGTCGATTGCACCCTTCACCCCCCGCTCCCGGTCTTCAAGGCGGAGCGCACCCGCTCGGTCAGGAGAAACAAGGCGGTCAGCTCCTCCCCTTCCTTCTCGCGCATGGCCGAGAGCCTGCCGGGCTCGATGCGCTCTGAGAGCTCACGGCACATGAAGTTGACGCAGATCACGTGCCTGGCGATGAGAAGGCAGCCCTCGGCGCCGAGGAAAAAGCAGCTCCGGGGCTCGGCCCGCCCGTCAGGGAGCGGGACTCCCAGGAGGCGGTTCACCAGGAGGAGGGCGGCGCTGTACCGGTCCTCTATCCCCTTGCCGCAGCAGGATCCGCCCTGCTCCCGGTCGCAGATCCGGCAGACCTCGGCCGCCCCTGTGAGGCTCATCTCCCGCCGAGAAGCCAGGGCCGCGCTGCGGAACTCCTCCAGAAGGGACGCCGCGCCCGGGTCTCCGAGCAGGGAGGAGCCCTCTTTATCGAAGACAAGCTCCGCCCATTGAATCTTGTCCTCGATGGGTGCGTCCAAGGGGGGCTCCTTGGGGCTCATGCCGTGCCGCCGCACCGGTCGCAGCTCTGGGGCCTTTCCTGCTTCGCCTCCTGGGGGCCTTCGGCCGCGAACTTCTTCAGGCCCTCGGCCAGCTCCTTCAGTTTTCGGTCCACCAGATCGTTTATGCTCCCCTTGGGGTAGGTCCCGTCCGACTTTCGCCTCCCCGCCCTCTTGCCGGTGAGGATCTCTATTCCCTGGTCGATGGTCTTGACCGCCCAGATGTGGAACTTCTTGTCCTCCACCGCCTTTATCACGTCCTTTCTGAGCATCAGGTCCTTGGTGTTGGAAGCGGGGATCAGGACGCCCTGCCTGCCTGTCAGCCCCACCTTGCGGCAGCAGTCGTAGAAGCCCTCGATCTTTTCATTCACCCCGCCTATGGCCTGGACTTCGCCCTTCTGGTTGACCGAGCCGGTGACCGCTACGTACTGGCGGAGGGGTACGCCTGAGAGGCTGGAGAGCAGCGCGTAGACCTCGGTGGAGGATGCGCTGTCCCCGTCCACGCCTCCGTAGGACTGCTCGAACGCTATGCTGGCGCTCATGGTCAGGGGCTTTTCCTGGGCGTACTTGTGCCTGAGGTACCCGCCCAGGATCAGCACGCCCTTATTGTGGGTCTTGCCAGAGAGGTCCGCCTCCCGCTCGATATTGACGATGCCCGATCTTCCCATGGAGGTGGACGCGGTGATCCTGGAGGGCTTGCCGAACGAGTAGTCTCCCAGGCTATAGACCGCCAGGCCGTTTACCTGCCCCACACCTTCCCCGTCCACGTCGATCAAAAGGGTCCCGCGGTCGATCATCTCCTGGATGTGCTCCTCCACCAGGTTGGAGCGGTATACCTTGGCCTCCATGGCCCGGTCCACGTGCTCATCCCGTATGGCCGGGGACTCGTCCATTCGGGCCCAGTAATCCGCCTCCCGGATCCGGTCGGTGATCTCCGGGAAGCTGGTGGAGAGCTTTTCCTGCCGCCCTGTCATGCGGACCGCCTCCTCCACCATGGCGGCGACCCCGGACCGGTCAAAGGGCCTCAGGCCGTCCTCGTCGGTCTTCATCTTGATGAACTCGGCGAACTGGTGGACGGCCCGGTCGGTCTTGTCCATGGCCGTATCAAAGTCCGCCCTCACCTTGAATATCTTGCGGGTGTCCTCGTCGAAATGGAGGAGCAGGTGATAGATCCTCTCGTCCGAGATCACGATCACCTTGGTGTGCATGCGTACGGGCTCCGGTTTGAGCCCGGAGGTGGTGAAGAGGTAGAAGGGATCATAGGTCTGTATCTCCATCTCTTCGGTCTTCAAGGCCCGCTTGAGCGCCGGCCACACTCCCGGCTCCAGCAAGGCGTCCATCAGGTTGATCACCAGGTACCCGCCGCTCGCCTTTACAAGTGAGCCCGCGCGGATCTTGCTGAAGTCCGTTCGCCAAATGCCGCTCCTATCAACGACCCTCTCAATGGTTCCGAAGAGGTTGCGGTAGGTCGGGTAGGACTCCACGATCACCGGGACCGAGTCCAGCTCCGAGTTGTCCACCATGAGGTTCACCTGGTAGGGCTGGAGAGGGTCTCCCTGGGGGGCCATGAACGGAAAGGCCTGGGTTTGGTCCGACTTTCCGTAGGTCTGGAAGACCTTGATGTTCTCGTCCATGTCCTCGACCATGTCGTCAAGGAACTTCTGGACCTTTTCCCCTTCGTACTTCCGCCTGATCGGGGCTAGGAACTCGTTTACCAGCTTGAGGAAGAGCATATGGTCGGTCTTTTCGATATTGGCTTGGACCTCCTTTTGCAAGTCCCTCAGCTCCAGGAAGATCTGGTCGATCTGCTCCCTCAGCTCGGCCTGCTTCTTCTTTAGCTGCTCGAACTCCTCCCTGGGGTATCTCCCCTTCTCCACCATCTGCTCCACCTGGTCCAGGTGCATGGGGTTCCCGTCGATCAGGGGGACCACCTCGGGCCGCTTTATCTCGCCCATCTGGACGTCCACCAGGGCGAAGCCTTCCTCCCGGACCTTCTTGTCCAGGTCCTTGAAAAACCTCTTACCCTTCTTCTCATACTCCTGCATGATCTCTTTCTTGCGGCTCAGGTAGTCCTGGCTCTCGAAGAGGGTGGGCACCTCCTTCTTGAGCTTCTCCACGAACCCGTGGATGTCCTTCTTGAACCGGCTCCCCTGTCCGGCCGGGAAGCGAAGGAGAACGGGGTTCTCCGGGTTCTTGAAATTGTTTACGTAGCAGAGGTCCTCCGGGATGTCCCCGCCGTGGGTGACCGCCATCTGCTCGAGGAGCTTGCGCACCGTGGACATGCGGCCGGTGCCGGCGATGCCGGTGACGAATATATTGTACCCCTGCTTGTCCATGCCCACGCCGAAGCGGAACGCCGCCACCCCTCGGTCCTGGCCTATGATCTCCTTGAGGGGCTTGAGCTCGTCGGTGCTCTCGAAGGGGAGGGCGGCAGGGTCCAGCCGCCACCTCAACTGATCCAGGGGCACTAGGTAGTCATCGGTTCTCTTCTTGGGCATGAATGACCTCCTGGGAATCGAATAAACCTGGGACCTTGATCAAAGACGCCCGGCAGCGGCGCGTCTTCACTCCACCCGGATCTCTATCCCACGGGCGGCCCTGGGTTTGTGCTTGGGGAGCGTTATCCGGAGCATCCCGTCGCTGTAAGTGGCGGTGGCCCCGTCAGGGTCGACCCGGCAGGGCAGCCTGATGTTGCGGGTGAAGGAGCCGTACCTGGACTCCAGCCTCCTGACCGTGCCCCCGGCCTCTGCACGCTCGCTGTGTGCGGCTCCCTGAACCGTGAGGACGTCCTCGGAGGCCTGGACGTCCAGATGGGCCGGGTCCATGCCCGGGAGGTGGGCCTGGATCACCAGGCGGTCGCCCCTCTCGAAGACCTCTATGGACGTGGGCGCACCCGCCACAGAGGAGGGTACGTGCGGCATGCCAAGGTCCTCCCAGACCCTGGCGAAGAGCCGCCCCATGTCCCGCCTGAGCCTGTCCATCTCTTCCTTCTTCCACAAGGTGAGCTCGGGCATTGCTTGACCTCCTTGCCCCATGGGTCCTTTGCCGTGGCTCCGGCGTGAATCATCCTTCACTGTAAGCCGAACAGGGCCATTCTAGGAACCGGGCCCGAAAGAGGCAAGGCCTTTTCCGGGGCCCTCCCCCCCGCCGCCCCGGGGGTGTCGAGGTCGTACCGCGCCCTTGGGCGCGGATCCCGATTGACCGCCTTTCAAAGTCCATGATAAAATCATATCCAAGTGTTCATCAAAGTGAGAAAGTGAGAATTGATGACCGGTTTGCTAAAAGACTTTTGATCAGAGCGGGAAAGGAGATGGGTTTATGTCAACGGTTATGGAAAAGGAGGATGCACACAAGCTCATTGATAGTATGCCCACTGGGGCTACATGGGAAGACCTTATGCAAGAAATATACGTACGTGAGACAATTGAGAGCGGGCTGAGAGACAGCAGCACAGGGAGGAGCAGGGATGTAAAAGAAGTGAGGGCGAAATTCGGTTTGGCGGAATGAAAGTTCACTGGACTGAAACGGCTGAAAGGCACCTGGATGCCATCTATGCTCATATTGCTCTGGATTCGCAAGCGTACGCCATTCGAATGGTCGATCGTCTTACCCGGAGATCACAACAAATCGGCGGCTTCCCGCTTTCAGGCCGAAAAGTCCCTGAGTTTGATGCCGATCAGATTAGGGAAGTCATAGAAGGTCCTTACCGCATCATTTACCACATAAAACCCGATCAGATTGATGTTCTGGCGGTCATACACGGAGCAATGAAAGTGCGGACTTCGTGAGAGAAAGGGGCTGATCCGGTCCTGGAACCGGATGGCGATCCGCCCGAACACCACGTGCGAGAATATGGATAAAGCCGGGCTCAGAAAGACCAACCACAGGGCCATTGCGGGTTTTCTGCTTCCCTTTGTGACCATGGCCGTGGCCTCCGGAGTGGTCCTTTTGAGTCGTTCGGAATCGCTTCCGTTCCCCGTGTGGGTGCCGCTGGTGAGCTTGGTGCCCCTTCTACTGGCCGCAGGGCTCTATCTGTCCATCCGTTCCCTGCCTTTGATAGACGAGCTCGGCGACAAGGACTATGCGTACTCGGGCTTGGTATTGAATCTTTTTCTCATCTTGATGTTCCTGGTAAGCCTCTTTTACTGCCTGCATATCACTTCCTGAATTCTTAACGAAGACCTTCAGCATGGACGCCGCACGATGCCGGGCATGTTGAAAACAAGGACCCGCAGGCGGTTCCCGCCCGGGGAGGGACCCCGTGACGGAGCAGCCGGGGCCGGCCCGGAAGGTGGGGCAAGAGCGCATTTTTTCCTTGACAGCCCGGGCATTTATTGGTTACAGGTGTCACAAAGTGGATTAAAGTGGCTTAAAGTGGGACGCGGGTATGTTCAAGGGACGCTCACGGCATACATTGGACGAAAAGGGCCGGCTGGCCATCCCGGCTCGATTCAAAGAAGTCCTCCAGCAAAAGGGCAATCATTCCCTGGTCCTTACTAATCATGATCGTTGCCTGTGGGCGTTTTCACTCGACGATTGGCGCGTAATTGAAGAGCGGGCGGCTGATCTGTCCCTTTTCAATCACGCCGCCAACCGCTATCTGCGCTACTTTATTTCAGGGGCGCAGGAATGTCCACTCAAACAAGGCCGAATCACCATCCCGCCCGACCTGCGGGAGATCGCCGGGCTGAACAAGGAGGTCGTCCTGGTCGGTGAGCTGAAGATCTTCGAGATTTGGGACAAGGAGCGCTGGGAGGATGAGTTCGAGAAGGCCAAGCAGAGCTTTCCCCAGGACAGCGAGGCCCTTGCCGGGTTGGGCATATAGGGCGGAAAGGATTGCGGTTGTCGTCCCACCCGCACCAACCGGTCCTCCTTGAGGAGGCGGTACGGGACCTGATCACCGGGCCCGAGGGCACTTATGTGGACGGAACCTGCGGGAGCGGCGGCCACAGTGAGGCCATAGGCAGGAGGCTGGCCCCGCCCGGCCGCCTGATCTGCCTGGACCGCGACCCGGACGCGGTCGAGCTCTGCCGCGCCCGACTGGACTTCATGGGGGAGCGCGCCCTGGTCTTTCAAGCCAATTTCGCCGACCTGGACGGCGTTCTGGAGATCATGGGCCTCGAGACCGTGAGCGGGGTGCTCCTGGACCTCGGGCTTTCCAGTTACCAGCTCGAACACTCCGGGCGAGGATTCAGCTTCAACCGGGAGGAGCCCCTGGACATGAGAATGGACCCGGAACAGGGCGGCGAGACTGCCCGGGAGCTTGTGAACGGTCTTGATGAGAAGGAGCTGGAGCGCATCCTCGGTACCTATGGAGAAGAGAGACAGACCAAACGCATTGCCCGGGCCATTGTCAGGAGGAGGGCCTCCGAACCCATACGCACGGCCCGGGAGCTCGCCGAGCTGGTGAGCTCGGCCGTCAGGGCGCCCCGGCGTCCCGGGGCCAAACATCCGGCCACTCGAACGTTTCAAGCCCTGCGGATAGCCGTGAACCGGGAGCTCGAGAACCTTGAATCGTTTCTAGCCCGAATCCCCGAGCGGCTTGAGAGCGGCGGCCGGCTGGTCGTCTTGTCGTACCATTCCCTCGAGGACCGGATGGTGAAGCAGGCTCTCCGCTCCTGGGAGAAGGGGTGCACTTGTCCGAGGGATTTTCCCGTGTGCACCTGCGGGCGCAGCCCTCTGTTCAGACCCTTGCGCAGAGAAGGCCTGCGGCCCACTGAGCGGGAGATACAAGGAAACCCAAGGGCCCGAAGCGCCGTGCTCAGGGCCGCGGAAAGGATCTGAGAAATGGGAGCGAACAAGAGACCCAGTGAGTTCAACAGGCTCAGGAACCGCGGGACCGGCGTGCGGATACACAACGCACGGAGAAAAGAGGACGACCAGGGCCTGACCCCCAAGCAGGTGCTCCTGATCTCGGTCATGTTCCTTTTTTTCATGATCAGCGGCATCGGCTACGTGTGGTCCAACTTCGAGGGGACCCAGATAGGCTACGACCTGAGCAGGCTCCAACAGAGGGAGATGGAGCTCAGGGAGCTGAACCGCAAGCTCAAGCTGGAGCTCGCCTACCTCAAGTCGCCCCAGTACCTGGAAGACGCGGCCGGGGAGGCGGGACTGCGCCCGGCACAACCCGAGCAGGTGGTCCTTATCAAATGAGATTCACTGAAAAAAAGTGGATCCGTTTCAGAATATTCCTGGTAGCCGGGTTCTTCGTGACCGGGCTCCTGGGCGTCCTGGCGCGGGGATATCAGCTCCAGGTGCTCAAGAGCGAAGAGCTCGCTTCAATCGCCAAGGCGGGCTACAGCGGCGTTGTGGAGCTCCCTCCCCGGAGGGGGACCATATTCGACAGGGAAGGAAACGAACTGGCGGTCAGTGTGGAGGTCGCCTCGGTCTACGCCCATCCCAAGCTGGTGAAGGACAGGGGAAAGGCGGTCAGGGAGCTCGGCAGGGTCCTGGGGATGAGCCCTGAGGAGATCGGCGGGGCACTGGACAGGGAAACCCGGTTTGTCTGGATCAGGAGAAAGATCCCGCCGGAGAAGGCGGAGGAGGTTAAGGCCTTGGGTCTTTCCGGCATCGGCACCACTGTGGAGACCAGGAGGTTTTATCCGGGAAGGGAGATCGCGGGTCACCTGATCGGGTTTTCAGGTACCGACAACCAGGGCCTGGAAGGCCTGGAGCTGGCTTATGACCGCCTGTTGAAGGGCCCAAAGCTCGTCCTCATGCAGATGCAGGACGCTCTGGGCCGCCCCTTTTACGTGAGCCGGCCCACCGTCCGGTCGGAAAAGGGCGAGGCCCGGAGGATGCACGACCTGGTGCTGACCATTGACAAGCACATCCAGTACCAGGCCCAGGAGGCGCTGGAGCAAGGCGTGAAGAGCTCGGGGGCGAAGAGCGGCCAGTGCGTGGTGGTCGACCCGGACACAGGCGAGATTTTGGCCATGGCCGTGGTCCCTTCGTTCAATCCCAATGTATTTTCCAATTACGACCCCGCTGAATGGCGCAACCGGACCGTGACCGACTGCTATGAGCCCGGCTCCACCATGAAGGCCTTCCTTCTGGCCGCGGCGCTGGACAAGAGCGTGGTATCCCCGCAGACCGTGTTCCACTGCGAGAACGGGAAGATGAAGGTCGCCTCCCACGTGATCAATGACACCCATGAGTACGGGGAGCTCAGCGCCTCGGACATAGTGGTCCTCTCCAGCAACATCGGGGCGGTGAAGATCGGATGGAAGCTGGGCTACAGGACCTTTACAGACTACCTGCAGGGGTTCGGGTTCGCCAAGAAGACCGGCATAGGTCTTCCCGGGGAACGGGAAGGCTTCATCCGGCCCGCGGATCAGGCCAGGCAGGTGGATCAGGCCAACCTTTACTTCGGGCAGGGAATGACCGTGACCTCCGTGCAACTGGTGACGGCCATGGCGGCCATTGCCAACGGCGGCAGGCTCATGCGCCCCTATGTGGTAAGGGAGGTTCGAACGCCGGAGGGCGGGGTGGTGGAGCGAATCCCGCCGCAGATGGTCCGAAGGGTGATCCCCGAGGATGTGGCCCGAAGAGTAGCGCGGATCCTCCAAGGGGTGGTGAGCGAGCGCGGGACCGCGCCCCAGGCGGCCGTACCCGGCTTCAGCGCCGCGGGGAAGACCGGCACCGCCCAGAAGGTCGACCCCGAGACCAAGAGATACTCCAGGAGCAAGTATGTGGCTCTGTTCGTGGGGTTTGCGCCGGTGGAGGACCCCAGGCTGGTCTGCCTGGTGATGCTGGACGAGCCCAAAAAGAGCAACTACGGCGGTGTGGTGGCCGCTCCGGTATTCAGCGAGGTCTCCAGATGGGCACTCAACCACCTGGGGGCCAGGCCCAGACTCCAGCTCGCCCGGACGGAGAATCAGGATCAGGACTCGGTGGAGGTGACGTTCGAGCTGGTCAAGGAACAGGCGTCCGGGGAAGAGGCCGCCCGAGTAAGGAACGGCACGGGCCCTGCGGCCGAGCCGGCCGGGCACAGGCTCCTGCCCGACTTCAAGGGGGAGTCCATGCGGGAGGTCTTGCGCATGGGCTCTGATCTGGGCCTCCGGGTGGAGGTGGAAGGAAGCGGCCTTGCGGTGGAGCAGTCGCCCCGGCCCGGGGTGGATCTGAGTCGTGTGAGCAAGGTCAAGGTGAGATTTCACCCGCCCATATGAGGTCGGGTGAAAAGCCCGGGAAGATGATGAAACTGGCTTACCTGCTGGAAGAATTGGAGATCCTGGAAAGGGTCGGCCCCCAGGACGACCCCGAGGCGGCCGGCATCGTCTATGATTCGCGAAAGGCGGCCCCGGGTTCGGTGTTTGTGGCCTTGAGGGGAATCACCTCGGACGGGCATGCCTATATCGGGGATGCGGTTCAAAGGGGCGCCGCGGCGGTGGTCGCGGAGGACTTGAAAGGCCTGGGCGGCGGGGTGCCGGCCGTCCGAGTCCGGGATTCCAGAAAGGCCCTGGCCCTGATTGCCGCCCGGTTCTACGGGCGCCCGCAGGATGAGCTCAACCTGATCGGAATAACGGGCACCAACGGAAAGACATCCACCACTTACATACTGGAGTCCATATTGGAGGCGGCCGGCCGCCGGCCCGGGGTCATAGGGAGCATCAACTACCGTTTCGGCGGCGAGGCCCTGCCCGCACCGGTGACCACGCCCGAGTCCCTGGACCTTATGCGGCTGCTGCGGGAAATGGCTGACAGCGGGGTGACCGACGTGGCCATGGAGGTCTCGAGCCACGCCCTGGACCAGGGGCGGGTCAGCGGGTGCCCTTTTCAGGTCGTGGTCTTTACGGGATTTTCAAGGGATCACCTGGACTACCACCGGACCATGGATGACTACTTCCGAGCCAAGTGCCTGCTGTTCAGGCCCTTGGATCAAAGGGGGGTCCCGGGAGACGGACCCGCGGTCATCAATTTGGACGATCCCAAGGGCGAGGCCCTGGTCCGGTTGTGCACCCGGCCGGTGGTCACCTACGGGCTCGGCGGGGAATGCCTTATCCGGGCCGGGGACCTTCGCGAGGAGCCGGCCGGTCTGAGAGCGGTCCTCAGGGCCCCTGAAGGCTCCTGCAGCATAGAGTCGCCCCTGATCGGCAGGGTCAATGTATACAACATACTGGCTGCGGCCGGAGCCGCCCTTGCCCTGGGTTTGGGCCTGGATGCGGTGGAGGGAGGCGTAAGGCGCCTACCCGGGATCCCGGGCCGCCTGGAAAAGGTGGAAAACCCCCTTGGCCTCAGTCTGGTGGTGGATTACGCCCACACCCCCGACGCACTTTCCAAGGTCCTGGAGACCCTACGCCCCCTGGTCCGCGGCAGGTTGATCACGGTGGTCGGCTGCGGCGGGGACAGGGACCGCGGCAAGAGGCCGGAAATGGGGTCCCTGGCCGGGCGGCTCAGTGAGGTGGTGGTGGTGACCTCCGACAACCCGCGGACCGAAGACCCGCTCCGGATCATAGAACAGGTGGAAGAGGGCGTGGTTGCGGCCGGGATGTCCAGGGAGGATTCCATTCCAGAGGAAGGCTCCTGCTACGTGGTGGAACCGGACCGCAGGGAGGCCATCAGAAAGGCGGTGTTTGCCGCCGGAAGGCAAGACCTGGTCCTGGTGGCAGGAAAGGGTCATGAAGATTACCAGATCCTGGGTAGCGGCAGAATCCATTTCGATGACCGGGAGGAGTTGGCCCGGGCGGCCGCCGGGCGGGCGGCTTGACAGGGGCCCCGATGGCTGCGGTTTGGGGAAGGGTGAGTGCAGGTGAGATTGCAAGGGCGGCGGGCGGGGAGCTCGTCTCCGGGCCGGCCCATATCTCCCTGTCGGGCGTCTCCACCGATACCAGGCGTCCGGAGCGGGACTGCGTCTACTGGGCCCTCAAGGGCGAGCGCTTCGATGGAAACGATTTTCTCGATCAGGCGTTCGAGTCGGGGGCGGCGGCGGTGGTCGCCCGAGAGGGAAGGATCGACCCGGGGAGCGTGCCTTCGGGCAAGGCCGCGATCGCCGTAAAGGACACCTTGAGGGCCCTGGGGGACTTCGCCGGGTGGTGGAGGCGGGAGCACCGGGCGCAGGTGTTGGCCCTGACCGGCAGCAATGGAAAGACCACCACCAAGGAGATGGCGGCAGCCGTGATGGAGCTCCAGGGGCCGGTGCTGAAAAACCCGGGAAACTATAACAACCTCATAGGTCTGCCCTTGAGCATCCTGGACTTGAAACAGGAGCACACCAGGGCCGTACTGGAGATGGGCATGAATCGCCCCGGCGAGATAGGGCGCTTGACCGACATCGCAGCCCCGGATGTGGGATTGATTACCAACGTGGCCAGGGCGCACCTGGAAGGGATGGGGGGCCTCCGGTCCGTGGCCGCGGCCAAGGGAGAGCTCCTGGAGCGGATGGGACCGGGGGCCTGCGCGGTGGTCAACGGCGACGACCCCCTGGTGATGGGCGAGGTCCACAGGTTCAATGGCCCTGTGGTCACATTCGGCCTGGGAACCGGGAATCAGGTAAGGGCCGAGGGCGTGACGGAGCTCGGCGGGCGAGGCGTGGAATTCGAGCTCGTCCGGGGCCCGGAGCGGGGGCGGGTCTCCCTTCGCGTACCCGGAAGGCACAACGTTATGAACGCGCTGGCGGCCGCGGCCGCGGCACTGGCCATGGGAATCCCTTTCCCCTTGGCGGTACGGGGCCTGGGCCGCTTTAGAGGAGTCCCTGGAAGGTTCACCGTCTTGGATCTCCCCGGCGGGATCACCCTGGTGGACGACACCTACAACGCCAACCCTTCCTCACTGGCCGCGGCCTTGGATTCCCTGGAGCCTCTCCTGGCCGGGCGGGGCCGCTTGATCATAGGGCTCGGGGATATGCTGGAGCTGGGCGAAGAGGCGGTTCAGGCACATGTGGAGGCCGGCAGGGAGGCGGCGAAGCGGGCCGACCTGATAGTGCTGATGGGTGAGTACGCCGGGGAAGCGGCTCGGGGCGCCGGGGGAGCGGGCGCATCACCGGAAAGCATTCGGATCGTAGAGAGCCATGAGGAAATGGCACGGGTGGTAAGAGCCGCTACCGGAAGCGGCGACGTAATCCTTCTCAAGGCCTCCAGGGGCATAAGGCTCGATGAGGTTGTACGCCGCCTGAGAGAGGGGGAAGGGGAAGGTGAATCGCATGACCCCTAAGACAAGGATCCTGGTGGTCGAAGACGAGCTCGGGCTCTCCCTCCTGATAAGCGAGGTGCTGGAGGGGGCGGGCTGTTCGGTGGTCACGGCCCGTGACGGGATGGAGGCCGTTGAAGTCCTCGGTCTTCAAAGGTTCGACATAGTCCTGACCGACATCAACATGCCACGGATGAACGGCCTGGATCTCCTCCGCTGGATGAAGGCTGCGGGCAGGAGGGAGACGGTCATGGTCATGACCGGCTCCCCTGAGCACGAGACCCTGCACGCAGAGGGGCTCCCGCCGGTGGCGGCGCATTTCAGGAAGCCCTTCCGCCTTCCCGAGCTGGTGGAGTCGGTTGAGCGCCGTTCTCTGTGCTGCGCGGCGGGGACTTGCAGTGAATGCCTGGAGTTGAAGAGACGGAGCGCCTGAGCCCATGCTCTACAAGCTGATATATCTCTTTCATACCGATTACTCATGGCTCAACGTGTTCCGGTACATAACCTTCCGGACCATCCTGGCGGCCCTGTTCGCCCTCGTGGTGGTGCTCTTCTTCGGGGGCTGGGGGATCCGGCGGCTCCGGGCCATGCAGATCGGGCAGTACATACGGGAGGACGGGCCGCCGAACCACAGGGGCAAGGCCGGGACCCCCACCATGGGCGGGTGCCTCATCCTGCCGGTGGTGATGGGCTCGGCGGTTCTTTGGGCCGAACCGGCGAACCTCTACGTATGGCTGGTGGTGGGGGTGATGTTCGGCTTCGGGGCCATAGGCTTTGCTGATGACTATCTCAAGCGGGTCAGGCGCAGCAGCCAGGGCCTCACCGCCCGGGCCAAGTTCGGCCTCCAGTTCCTGGTGGCGCTTGCCGCAGCAGCGGTGCTCTTCAGGCTGGCGGGCTTCGACTCCCGCCTGATGGTCCCTTTCTTCAAGAACATAAGGCCGGATCTGGGGGTTTGGTACGTCCCATTTGCGGTCTTCATCATCGTTGGTGCGTCCAACGCGGTCAATCTGACCGACGGGCTGGACGGTCTGGCCATCGGGCCCATCATAGTGGCGTTTTCGTCCTACCTGGTCTTTTCGTATCTGACCGGGCACGTGGAAATAGCCCAGTATCTTCAGATCCCGTATCTGGCCGGATCCGGGGAGCTCTCCGTCCTTTGCGGCGCGGTGGTCGGAGCCGGGCTGGGGTTCCTCTGGTACAACGCATATCCGGCCGAGGTCTTCATGGGGGACGTGGGTTCTCTTCCCATGGGCGCGGCCTTGGGGACGGTGGCCGTGATCACCAAGCAGGAGCTGGTCCTGGTGCTGGTGGGCGGGCTCTTCGTGGTGGAGGCGCTCTCCGTTATCTTCCAGGTGGCCTATTTCAAGATGACCTCGGGGAGGAGGATCTTCCGCATGGCGCCGCTCCACCACCACTTCGAGTTAAAGGGATGGCCCGAGTCCAAGGTCACGGTCCGGTTCTGGATAATCTCGGTGATCCTGGCCCTGCTGGCCATCAGCACCCTCAAGCTGAGGTGAAGACAGGGGTGAGCGATCAAGGGGCGTAATGAGTAGAGTGACGGATTTCAGGGGAAAGAGCGTGGTGGTGGCCGGTCTGGCGAGATCGGGCCTCTCGGCTGCCCTGTGGCTGGCCGGGCAGGGCGCCCGGGTGACGGCCAGCGACCTGCATCCTGAATCCGAGCTGGACCCGGATATCGTGGCCAAGGCCGGGGAGAGCGGGGTGATCCTGGAGACCGGCGGGCATGTTGAAAAGACCTTCACCGGAGCGGACCTGATAGTCCTGAGCCCCGGGGTCCCCCCGGAAATCCCCCCGGTGAAGCGGGCCCGGGACTGCGGTGTGCCGGTGATAGGCGAGATGGAGCTCGCCTGCGGCTTGATCGACCTCCCGGTGGCTGCGGTCACCGGCACCAATGGGAAGTCGACAGTGACCGCCCTGGCGGGTGAGATCCTCCGGAGGTCCGGGAGGCGGGTCTTTGTCGGAGGCAACATCGGCGTCCCTCTGATGGAGTGCGTGCGCGAGCGGGAGCGCCTGGATTGCGCAGTCGTGGAGGTCTCCAGCTTTCAGTTGGAGACAATGGAAAGCTTCAAGCCCAAGGTCTCCGTTATCTTGAATATCTCCCCTGATCACCTGGATCGGTACCCGGACTACCAGGCATACGTGCGCTCCAAGCTGAGGATATTTTCCAACCAGGGGCCGGAGGACTTCCTGGTCCTCAACCGGGAAGACCCGGCTTTGGCCGAACTCAGGCCGGAGGTCCCGGTGAGAATACTCGGGTTCGGGAGCCGGCCCGGCTCGGATATACGCGCCTGGATCGAAGAGAATCACCTTGAGGCCTCTCCGCCCGGGATGGAGCCGATGCGGTTTTCCCTCGATTCTTTCAGCCTTGCCGGGGCCTACAACCTGGAAAACCTGGCCGCCGCAGTACTCGCGGCCCTTGCCATGGGCGGGGAACCGGGCGCTGTCAAAGAAACCATCCGCGGTTTCCGCGGGCTTCCCCACAGGCTGGAGCTGGTGGGCACGGTCGAGGGGGTTGATTACTACGACGACTCCAAGGCCACCAACGTACAGGCAGCCGCCAGATCGGTGGAGAGCTTCGACCGCCCGTTGATCCTGATCGCAGGGGGGCGGGACAAGGGGGCGGACTACCGCCCCCTGGTCGAGGCGGCCGAGGGGCGGGTCAAAGGCGCCGTCTTCCTGGGGGAGGCGCGGGAGCTCCTGGCGGATGCGTTCAGGGGGCGCGTCCCTTTCACCACGGCGGCCGGTATGGAGGAAGCGGTGGAGGAGGCCTCGTCCATGGCCGAACCGGGCGACGTGGTGCTGATGGCCCCTGCCTGCTCCAGCTTCGACATGTTCAATGATTACGCCGATCGGGGAAGGGCTTTCGCCGGAGCGGTCCTGGGGGCGGATCATGGCGGATAGGAGCCGCGCATCTCACGGTATGGATTACGGCATCCTCATCCCCGCACTGCTGCTGGTGGGGCTGGGCCTGGTGTTCATATACAGCTCCAGCTCGTTCCTGGCGGCGCACCGCCTGGGGGACAGCTACTTCTATCTCAAACGACAGGGCTTTTTCGCCCTGGTGGGCCTGGCGCTACTGGTGGTGGCCAAAAACATACCTGCCAGGATATACGCCCGGCTCACCTACCCCGTGCTCTTTATCAGCCTGGCCCTGTTGGGGGCCCTGCTGGTCCCCGGTGTGGGAAAGACCGTGGGCGGTGCCAGCCGCTGGCTCCCGGTGGGCCCGTTCTCCTTCCAGCCCTCGGAGCCCGCCAAGTTGGCCCTGGCGGTCTACATAGCCTATTCCATGGCCAAGAAGGGCCCTGAAATGGGGACGTTCTCCCGCGGCCTGATGCCCCACTTGCTGGTGGCCGGGGTCTTCATGGGCCTGATAGTGATGCAGCCGGATTTGGGAACAGCGGTGATAATCGGCGCATGGCTCCTGGTGGTGCTCTTTGTGGGCGGGGCCAGGTCTTACCAGCTTTCGTGCATCGTTCTCGGGTTCGTGCCTGTGGTGGGCCTCCTGATCTGGCTGGAGCCGTATCGCCTGCGCCGCTGGTGGGCGTTCCTGGAGCCCTGGAAGGACCCCCAGGGGCTCGGGTTCCAGATAATCCACTCCTTCCTGGCCTTCGGCTCGGGAGGGCTTTTCGGCGTGGGGCTGGGAAACAGCAAGCAGAAGCTCCTCTTCCTCCCAGAGCCCCATACGGACTTCATCCTGTCCATCATCGCCGAGGAGTTGGGCTTGATCGGGGTGGGTACCATAGTGGCACTTTTCGGGGTGCTTATAATCAGGGGATTCAGGGCGGCCCTGAACGCACGGGACCTTTACTCCACGTACCTGGCCCTGGGAATAAGCTGCTTCCTGGGTATCCAGGTCCTTGTCAACATGGGGGTGGTGATGGGGCTCCTTCCCACCAAGGGGCTGACCCTCCCCTTGATCAGCTATGGGGGGTCGTCCCTGGTGGTGAACCTGGTGGGTGTCGGGATGCTCCTCAGCATCGCCGGGGAGAGTTAGATGAGGGTGGTCGTGGCCGGAGGCGGGACAGGGGGGCACTTGTTTCCCGGGCTGGCGGTAGCCAGGGAGCTCGTCCGGCGGCATCCCGACGCCCGGGTCTTGTTCGTGACCGACAGGCGCGGCGCGGGCTCGGGCATACTCGATGGCTCGGGCTTCCCCCAGGCCTCCATCCGGGTGGAGGGGCTCAAGGGACGAGGCCTTCTGAGGGGCCTGGCGGTGCTGGCCATGCTTCCGGCGGCCCTGATACACGCCGCCTTGATCCTTCGCCGTTTCGGAGCGGACGCGGTCTTGGGGGTCGGGGGGTACTCGGCCGGGCCTGTCTGCGCCGCCGCGAGGGTGTTGGGGACCCCGGTGGTGATCCATGAGCAGAACTCCCTGCCGGGTCTTACCAACAGGTGGCTGAGCCGGGTGGCGGAGCGCGTGTTGATCTCCTTTGATGAGAGCAGGGAAGGGTTTCCCGAAGAAAAGACGATCCTCACCGGGAATCCGGTCAGGGAGGAAATCCTGGCGGCCGGGGAGGCGAGAGAGCCGCTGGATGAGCTGGGGATCCTCGTGGTGGGAGGGAGCCAGGGGGCAAGGGCGGTCAATACCGCCGTGGTGGAGGCCGTGGAAATCCTGGCGAACGAAGGCAGGAGGCTGCGGGTTGTGCATCAGACCGGGAAAGACGATTACGCGCGGGTGAGCGGGGCCTATGCTCGGATAGGCGTGGAAGCCCTTGTCCTGCCGTTCATCCGGGACATGGCAGAGGCCTATGCCTCCGCCGATCTTGTGGTCTCAAGGGCCGGGGCCGGAACCGTGGCGGAGATCGCGGCGATAGGAAAGCCCTCCGTCCTGGTGCCTTTCCCATACTCAGCCAACGATCACCAGGTGAAAAACGCCCGGTTGCTGGCCGAGGCGGGCGGGGCCGAGATGCTCCTGCAGGCCGAACTCACCGGAGAGTCCCTTGCGGATGTGCTGCGCCGCCTGGATACGGACAGGAGCGCCCTGGTCGAGATGGCGGCGAGGGCCCGGAGGATGGGCCGGCCGGGGGCGGCGCGGGCCATAGTGGACGAGCTGGACGCGGTCATGCGCCGCGCGGAGGAGCGGTGAGAGGACTTCGGGCATGAGACCTTTCGGAAAGGCAAGGCATATACACCTGGTGGGGATAGGCGGGATCGGCATGAGCGGGATAGCCGAGCTCCTCTTGAACCTGGGCTATGAGGTGAGCGGCTCCGATATCAGGGAATCCTCGGTCACCAGGCGTCTCACCGAACTGGGGGCGCGCATCTTCACCGGCCACAGCGGCGACAACGTCGAAGGAGCGGATGTGGTGGTCTACTCTTCAGCCGTTTCCCTTGAAAACCCGGAAATAGCAAGGGCTTCGGAGGCTTTCGTCCCGGTGATCCCCAGGGCGGAGATGCTGGCAGAGCTCATGAGGCTCAAGCACGGGGTAGCGGTCGCCGGGGCCCACGGCAAGACCACCACGACCACCATGATCGCATCCATACTGACCGCGGGCGACCTGGACCCCACCGTGGTGATCGGCGGCCGGCTGGACATATGGGGCGGGTCCAACGCCAAGCTCGGACAGGGGGACATCCTGGTGGCCGAATCGGACGAGAGCGACGGCTCTTTCATGGCTCTCAGCCCGACAGTGGCGGTGGTCACCAACATGGACTACGAGCACGTGGAGCACTACGGCTCAATGGACAACCTGCGGCGCAGCTTTGTGGATTTCATAAACAAGGTCCCGTTCTACGGTTCGGCCGTCCTCTGCCTGGACAACGAGGAGATCCAGGGGATCCTTCCCAGGCTCAAGAAAAGGTATTCCACCTACGGCATGACCTCCCAGGCGGACGTCAGGGCCGGGGAGGTGGAGATGAAGGAGCTCTCGGCGTCCTTCGAGCTCCTCTACCGGGGCAGGTCGCTGGGGCGGATGGTGGTGGGCATGCCCGGGAGGCACAACGTTTTGAACGCCCTGGCGGCCGCCGCCGTGGGCCTGGAGCTGGAGCTGGATGTGGAGGGCATAAAGGCCGGGCTCCGGAACCTCGGGGGGCTTGCCAGGCGGTTCCAAATCAAGGGGGAGCGCTCAGGGGTGCTTGTGGTGGACGACTACGGCCACCACCCCACTGAGATAACCCACACCCTGGAGACCGCCAGGGGGTGCTGGCCCGAGAGAAGACTGGTGGTGGTCTTCCAGCCCCACCGCTACTCCCGGACCCAGGCGCTCTACGAGAGGTTCGTGCTGAGCTTCAACCAGGCGGACGTCCTCGTGGTCGCTCCGATCTATGGGGCGGGTGAGAGACCCTTGGAGGGGGTGGACTCCGCCTGGCTCTGCCGCGGCATAAAGGAGCACGGGCACAGGGAGGTGATCCTCGGCGGGGGTCCTGACCAGGTCCTGGAAAGGCTGAGGGAGGTGGCCCGGCCGGGAGACGTTGTCCTGACCCTGGGGGCGGGAGACGTCTACAAGATCGGCGAGGCCTTTCTCCAGGGGCCCGGCGGCTGGAAAGACGATTGAGGCGGGTGGAGGCGCCCCGGCACATGGAGGAGAGACACCTGAGAGAGCTTGCTCGGATCGGAGGGGAAGACATCCGTTTCGACCGCCCCATGCGGCTCCACACCACCTTCAGGGTGGGCGGGGATGCAGCCGCCTTTTACCGGGCAAGGTCCCTGCCCGGTCTCAGGCGAATGCTGGCCTTTCTGGCGGCCGAGGGGATCCCCTACCTGGTGGTGGGCAAGGGAAGCAACCTGCTGGTGCTGGACGGGGGCTATGAAGGCGTGGTCATCAGGCTGGGAGGCGAGCTGGCTTCGCTCCAGGGCAATGCCGAGGCCGGTCGTATCTCGGCCGGGGCCGGGGCGGCCATAAAGGCCCTGCTTCGGTTCTGCGCCGGGCAGGGGATCTCCGGACTGGAGTTCCTGGCCGGGATCCCGGGGACGGTCGGCGGGGCGGTGGCCATGAACGCCGGGGCGGTCGGGAGGGAGACCCAAGACGTCTTGGAATCGCTTGACATGGTCGAACCCGGAGGCGGCCTTGCCAGCGCCTCCAGGGAGGAGTTGGACTTCGGTTACAGGCGGTGCTCCCTGCCTGCCGGCGCGGTGGTGACCAGGGTCCTCCTCCGGGTGGAGCGCGGTGAGCCCGGAAGGGTGAGGAGGCATATGGAGGATCTCGTGGAGCGGCGCAGGCGCACGCAGCCTCAGAGGACGGCCTCGGCAGGATCGATCTTCAAAAACCCGCCGGGGGAGTTCGCCGGCAGGTTGGTGGAACAGGCCGGCCTCAAGGGCAGGCGCATCGGCGGT
The DNA here is from genome assembly GCA_964647905.1 of uncultured Desulfobacterales bacterium. Lineage (GTDB taxonomy): Bacteria > Desulfobacterota > DSM-4660 > Desulfatiglandales > HGW-15 > CAZYJR01. The sequence goes on from CAZYJR010000001.1 coordinate 34,390, forward strand.
GCGGAGATATCCACCGTCCATGCCAACTTCATCGTCAACACGGGAGGGGCCACAGCCGCCGACATCGTCGGGCTCATGGAGCTCGTGCGGGATGAGGTGGACCGCAGGAGCGGGGTGCGGCTGGAGCCTGAGATCAGGATAGTGGGGAGACAAGCCTCAGGGCGCCCGGAACGAAACGGGGCGCATGCGGGGATTTAATTGATCGCGGCCTGGCGGATGAGATGAAAGGAACCCTCAAGAAGCAGGCGGTCCGAAGGAAGAGGAAGAACCCCCTCGTGGCCCTTTGGCAGGTGATCTGCTGGATGACCTCGTCCTTTCTCAAGGCCGCATGCCTGTTGGTGTGCCTCATGATAATAAGCGTTCTTTTCCTTGCCGGATACCAGTACCTGCTCCAGTCGCCCTACATCCGTCTGGAGCGGGTGGTGATACGGGGAGTGGGCGCCCACCTGAAGCGGGAGCTCCTGGACATGTCGGGCCTCCATGCGGACATGACCCTGCTGGAGGTCAACGCCGGGGAGCTGGAGGAGAGGCTGGAACGCCATCCTTGGGTCCATTCCGTGAAGGTGAACAAGCACTACCCTCACACCCTGGAGGTCAAGGCGGCCCGCGAGGAACCATGGGCCGTGGTCTCCATGGGCGATCTGTTCTATATGAACCGCAGGGGCCGGATATTCAAGCGGGTGGGGCCGTCCGAGGGCCTGGACTATCCCGTGATAACGGGGCCTTTTGACGACGTGGAGGCCGGAGAGGAGAAGCTGGAGGTGGCGGCCCGTGTGCTCCGCGTGCTGGAGGTCAGCGGGGAGCAGTGGATGAGGGAGGAGTTGGCCGAGATCCACCTGAACGGCCCGGGCAATGTAAGCCTCTACTTCCAATCCTTCCCCGGGGTGGTCCAGGTGGGAGTGGATGAGCTGGTGAAGAAGATCGACGAGCTCGGGCGTATCGTGAACCATCTGCGCGAGACCGACCAGGTCCAAAGGGTTACGGGAATCAATCTTCACTATCGTGACGGGGCGGTGGTGTCGTTTCGCCGGGGTTGAGCGCCGAGAGCGCGGGAGGCGGGAGAGGCGTAATGGGTTCGGAAATCATCGTCGGCCTTGACATCGGTACCACCAAGATATGCGCGGTGGTCGGGGAGCTTCAACCGGACGGGGTGGAGATCATCGGCATAGGGAGCCACCCTTCGGAGGGCCTTCGCAAGGGCGTGGTGATCAACATCGAAAAGACGGTCAACTCGATAAAGGAGGCCATTGAAGAGGCCGAGACCATGGCCGGCTGCGAGATCAGCTCGGTTTACGCCGGCATAGCGGGCGGCCATATCAAGGGCTTCAACAGCCACGGCGTCATCCCCCTCAAGGAGCGGGAGGTGACCAAAAAGGACGTGGAGCGGGTGATCGAGGCCGCACGGGCGGTGGCCATACCCATGGACCGGGAGGTGATCCACATCCTCACCCAGGAGTTCATTGTGGACGAGCAGGACGGGATCATGGACCCCCTGGGAATGTCCGGGGTAAGGCTGGAGGCCAAGATCCACATCGTCACCGGCGCGGTCACCTCTGCCCAGAACATAATAAAGTGCGCCAACCGGGCGGGCCTGGACGTCGCGGATATAGTGCTGGAGTCCCTTGCATCCAGCGAGGCCGTGCTCAGCGAGGAAGAGAGAAGCCTCGGCGTGGCCCTCGTGGACTTCGGGGGCGGCACCACGGACATGGCGGTCTTCAACCGGGGATCCATCAAGCACACTGCGGTGCTGGCACTCGGCGGGAATAACCTGACCTATGATCTGTCCATAGGCCTCCGCACCGCCCAGGTGGAGGCTGAAAAGATCAAGATGCGCTACGGCTGCGCCCTGGGCTCCATGGTTGGACACGACGAGACCGTGGAGGTCCCCGGGGTGGGGGGGCGCAAGGCCCGGGTCCTGAACAGGAGGATCCTGGCCGAGATACTGGAGCCGCGGGTGGAGGAGATCTTCTCACTGATCGGCAACGAGCTGCTCCGATCCGGGTTCTCCGAGACCATAAACGCGGGCGTGGTTGTGACGGGCGGATCAGCGGAGCTGCCGGGGGTGGCGGAGGTCGCTGAGCAAATCTTCAAGGTCCCTTCCCGCCCCGGCTATCCGCGGGGAATCAAGGGCCTGGTGGAGGTGGTGAACAAGCCCATGTATGCCACGGCGGTGGGGCTTGTGCTTTACGGTGCCAAACGTTCCAAGGAGGGAAAGAAATTCAGGATCAGGGATTCCAATATTTTCGGCAGGGTAATGGATCGAATGAAGAGATGGTTCAAGGAAATCGTTTGAGAGAGATGGATCTTTTCATCATCTTTGAAAGGAGGGCCGGTCAATGAAGTTTGAATTCGTGGAAGAGAAAAACAAGATGTACAATGCAAGGATCAAGGTCTTCGGCATTGGAGGGGCGGGCGGAAACGCGATCAACAACATGATCTCAGCCAAGCTCAAGGGGGTGGACTTCATCACCGCCAATACCGACAGCCAGGACCTGGAGCGTTCGGCCTGCTCCACCAAGATCCAATTGGGCGCCGCCATCACTCGGGGGCTGGGAGCCGGATCCGACCCGGAGATCGGGCAGTCCTCCGCCGAGGAGAGTGTGAACGAGCTCCGGGAAGCGGCCGAAGGCGCGGACATGGTATTCATAACCGCGGGCATGGGAGGGGGTACGGGCACGGGCGCGGCCCCTGTGGTGGCCAAGGAGTGCCGGGAGGCCGGGGCCCTGACAGTGGCCGTGGTCACAAAGCCGTTCAAGTTCGAGGGCGACAAACGCATGCGGCGGGCCCTGGAAGGAGTGGAAAAGCTCAAGCAAGAGGTGGACACCCTGATCATCATCCCCAACGAGAGGTTGAAGTCCGTGGGCAGCAAGAACAGCACGGTCAAGGACCTCTTTGTCAAGGCAGACGAGGTTCTGTTGAACGCGGTGCGGGGGATTTCCGACTTGATCAACAGCAACGGATTCATGAACCTGGACTTCGCCGATGTAAAGAAGGTCATGGCCCAAATGGGGACCGCCATAATGGGGACAGGCCGTGCGGGCGGAGAGGGCAGGACCATGGAGGCGGCCAGGGAGGCGATCAACAGCCCGCTCTTGGAAGATATATCCATCGGCGGGGCCAGGGGCCTCCTCATGAACCTGACCGGGCCCTCGGACATGACCATGGAGGAGGTGGACGAGGCCTTCAACTACATAAAGGGTGAGGTGGACGAAGGTGCGGAGATCTTCTCCGGGATCGTGTTCGACGACAGCATGGGCGACGAGGTCCAGATGACGGTGATCGCTACGGGAATCGACCGGGAGCAGTACAGTAAAGTGATCAAGCTCCGGGAGGTGAGCAAGGAGGAGGCCGGGGGCGGATGGACCGTAAGGGCGAACGGCGTGGCCCTGGACAAGTCCGAATCCGAAGTGGATCCTGACACGCTGGACGTCCCCGCTTATCAGAGGAAAGAGAGGAATCCCTTCGGTGACATACAGGAAGACTACCCGGTGGAGAAGAAGGGTATCCTGAGAAGGGTTTTCTCCAAGGACAGCCTGGAGTACCCGACCTTTTTGAGGGCCAAACACGCCAAGGCCCACTAGGGCGGAGTGGTGGAAGAAAGACCGGCCTCTCTCTACAGGAAGAGACTGGAGCTGGAGACCGGTGCCGTTCGGAAGGACTGGGGCGGCCGCCTGTCCGTGGCCCTGGTCTATCCTAATCTCTACCGGGTGGGGATGTCCAACCTGGGCTTTCAGGTGGTCTATGATCTCCTGAATCGAAACGAAAGAATCGTCGCCGAAAGGGTCTTTCTGCCGGACGATATGGATTCGTCCCCTTATTCCGGGAGGGGAAAGGGTCTGATTTCCATGGAATCCCTTTCCCCGCTCAGCCGTTTCGACCTGGTGGCCTTCTCCCTGTCCTTTGAGAACGACTACTCAAACGTGCTTCGCATCCTGGATTTGGGAAGGATACCCTTGGAGCAGGAGGCCAGGGGCAAGGATGACCCGTTGGTGATGGCGGGTGGGATCGCCGCTCTACTCAATCCCGAACCCCTGGCCTCCTTTTTCGATTTCTTCCTCTTGGGCGAGGCCGAGGCGGTCCTCCAGGCCTTCCTGGACAGTCTCTTCGAAGCGGCCCGAGCCGCCGGGAGCAGGCGGGAGGTCCTGGAGAGGCTGGCTTCCTGCCCCTCTGTATACGTGCCTTCCCTCTACCGCCCTCACTACGCCCGGGACGGGACATTGGAGAGGCTGGAGCCCCTCTCTCCTTCCGCTCCGACCAGGATCAAGGCGGGCAAGGATTTGTCCACGTCGACCCCCGCGGTCTCCGGAATCGTCACTCCCGAGACCGAGTTCGGGGGGAAGGTGGTGGTGGAGCTCGGCCGCGGGTGCGGGAGGTCATGCCGCTTCTGCGCCGCCGGATATGTGTACAGGCCTCCCCGCGTCCGAGGCCTGGCCGGGCTCAAAGACGCAGCGGCCCGCGCGGTTTCCAGGACAGGCAGGGTGGGGCTCTTGAGTCCGGCCGTATCCGATACCCCCGGAATCGAGGATATAACCGGCGGGATTCTGGCCGCGGGGGGGACTTTTTCGGTCTCATCGCTCAGGGCTGACAGCCTCACGCCCGGGCTCCTGGAGCAGCTCTACCGCGCGGGCCAGCGCACATTGGCCATAGCCCCGGAGGCGGGGACCGACCGGCTGCGCCGGGTGATAAACAAGCACCTGGATACCGGCCGGCTGGAGGAGGCGGTCAGGATGATAGCCTCGGCCGGTGATTTCTCCCTCAGGCTCTACTTCATGCTGGGTCTTCCCACGGAGTCCGGCCGGGATGTCGCAGTAATAGCGGATCTGGCAAAGCGGGTCAGACACTGGATGGTCAGCGAGTCCAAGGGACGGGGCACCATCGGGAGGATCCGGCTGAGTGTCAACTGCTTCGTGCCCAAACCCTTCACGCCGTTCCAGTGGTCGCCCATGGAGCCGGTCGCCTCGCTCAAGGAGAAGCAGAAGCGCCTGGCCCGGGCCTTCAGCCGGGAGGGCGGGCTCAGCGCCGGAATGGACGTCCCCAGGTGGGCCCATATCCAGGCCCTCTTGTCCCTGGGTGACCGGAGGACGGGCCGCATTCTACTGCTCGCCCACAGGCTGGGCGGGGACTGGAAGCGGGCCCTGAGGGAGAGCGAGGTGAACCCGGATTTCTTCGTGACCAGGCCCCGGGGAATGGACGAGCCGCTCCCGTGGGACATCCTGGACCATGGAATCTCCAAGGACCACCTGATCGAGGAGTACCGCCTTGCCTTGGAGGAGAGGGAGTCTCCAACCTGCCGTGTAGGGAAATGCAGCCGCTGCGGGGTCTGCCCGGAACCTTTGTCTAGCGGCCCTCTCGAACCGCGTTCAGGGCGGATCCGGCCTTGAACCACGCCACCTGTTCCCGGGTAAGGGTGTGCCCCAGGCGTATTTCCTCCCTTCGACCCCCCGGCTTGTGGATCACGGCCCGCACCGGGCGGCCGGGTTCAAGCCCTTTCAAATCCAGAATGCTTATCCGGTCCTTTTCCTCGATGCGCTCGTAGTCCCCGGGTTCCAGGAAGACCAGGGGCAGGAGGCCCTGCTTCTTGAGGTTGGCCTGGTGGATCCGCGCGAAGGATCGCGCCAGGACCGCCTTGACTCCCAAGAGCCTCGGAGACATGGCCGCATGCTCCCGGCTGGAGCCCTCTCCGTAGTTGTCGTCCCCCACGATGACCGAGCCCCCGGCCTTTTCCCTGTAAGCCCGGGCCAGCTCGGCCGGCCTCAGGCCAGTCTCCCCGGTCAGTATGCTCGTACCCTTGCCGGCCTCGCCGGTGAAGGCGTTCACCGCCCCTTCCAGGAGGTTCTCGGAGATCTTGGTAAGGTGTCCCCGGAATTTGAGCCAGGCCCCTCCGGGCGAGATATGATCCGTGGTGGTCTTGCCCCGGGTCTTGACCAGCACGGGCAGCTCCTTGAAGTCCTCCCCGTCCCAGGGGGGAAAGGGCTCCAGGAATTCCAGCCGCTCTGAGCCGGCCGGGATTCGGACCTCTACGCCGCTTCGATCTTCGGGAGGTGGAACGAAGCCCTTGTCTTCCCGGGCAAGGCCGTCTTCAGGGAGATCCGGAGGGTCCGGGGGGTCGAGGCGGAAACCCTTTCCGTCCGCCCCGGTCAGCTCGTCGGTCTCAGGGTTGAATCCGGGGTCGCCGGACAGGGCCAAGGCCGCGGCCAGCACCGGGGAGGTGAGGAAGGTTCTGGTCTCTGGGTTTGCATCGTTTCTCCCCCGGAAGTTGCGGTTGAAGGTGGTGAAGATGCAGTTTCGGACCCCTTTTTCCACGTCCTTTCGCTCCCATTGGCCTATACACGGTCCGCAGGAGGCGGTGAGCACCTTGGCCCCGGATTCCACCAGCCGGTCCAGTACGCCGGTCCGGCGTACGGTCTCGTGGATCCGCCCGGAACCCGGGGAGAGCAGGAAGGGCACCGGCGGTCTCAGGCCGCGGCGTGCGCCTTGTTCCAGGATATCTGCCGCAGCGCAGAGGTCTGAGTAGGAGCTGTTGGTGCAGGAGCCCAGCAGCAGTGCCGAGATCCGCTCGGGCCATTCTTCGGATTGCGCGGCTCGACGGAAATCGCGGACCGCGGTGACCCGATCCGGGCTGAAAGGGCCTGCATGGGACGGCTCGACCGACCCCAGGTCCAGGTCCACCACCTGGTGAAAGACACCCTCCGGCGCATCCAGGCAGGAGCTGTCCTGGCTCAGGACGTCTCCGGCCGCCCTTGCCCACTCAGCAGCCCGGCCGCGCCCGGCGCACCTCAGAAACTCCTCCATGGTGTGGTCATAGACGAATACCGACGTGGTGGCCCCGAGCTCGGCGCCCATGTTGGTGATGGTGGCCTTTTCCCCGGCCGAGAGGGTTCGGGCGCCCTCGCCGAAGTACTCGATGATCATGCCCGTCCCGCCATTGACCGTGAACCTGCGAAGCATCTCCAGGATCACGTCCTTGGCCGACGCCCACCCCGATAGGCGGCCGGTCAAGCGCACCCCCATTATCCGGGGTGCAGGCGTCTCCCAGGGGAGCCCGGCCATTACCTCGGCCGCGTCCGCGCCCCCCACCCCGATCGCCAGCATGCCCAGGCCCCCGGCATTGGGAGTGTGGGAATCGGTTCCTATCATCAGGCCGCCCGGGAGCGCGTAGTTCTCCAGTATCACCTGATGGATGATCCCGGATCCGGGCCCCCAGAAATCCAGCCCGTACCTTGCCGCAGCACTGGACAGGAAATCGTAGACCTCCCTGTTCTCCCTGAGCGCCTCCTTCAGGTCCTCTTCAGCTCCCTCAGAGGCCCGGATCAGATGGTCGCAGTGGATGGTCGCCGGAACCATGGTGCGGTCCCTGCCCGCCAGCATGAACTGGAGCATGGCCATCTGGGCTGTAGCATCCTGCATTGCCACCCGGTCCGGGAGCAGGCGCAGGTCTTCCTCTCCTGAAGGGGTCCGGTCAGGGTCCCCCGGGGCCTCGTGAAGGCACAGGATCTTCTCCGCGTAGGAAAGGCCGCGGCCCAACCGCTCCCGCTCGCATTCCAGGACCTTTGCGGCCGCTTCGGTATCAAAGGGAGGGGTCACACGCCTCTCCCCGGATCGAACCCATGGATTGAATCGAGCATTTCAGGCGGCTCCTTTGTCCTTGATCAAATGCAGGGGATGCTGTTAGTGATGGTAGGAAAGCATGTTTCCGGGACAAAATCAATCGGCGGGTGAGAAGAGGTGCTTCTCGGCAGCCGGTTTTCGGAAATCCTTGAACCTGAACCGAAAAGAGAGGAGCGTTGGATGAAGGTTATGTGGATCAAACCGTTTTTGGCGGTCTTGGCGGCCCTGGCGGTGGGCCTTGCAGCCGCGCCTGCGGATGGAGAAGAGGCGGTGGCCCTGGTGAACGGCCTGGCCATTTCGGAAGGGAGTCTGGAGCGGGAGATGAAGGGCCTGCAGCAAAGGCTCCTCCAGTCCGGGCGGGATGTGACCCCGGAGCAGCTCCAGGACCTGCGCCCGAGGGTCTTGGAGAGCCTCATAGACAAGGAGCTCCTTTATCAAGCGAGCGTAAGACAAGGCATAGAGGTGACCGACAAGGAGATGGACGCGGAGTGGGAGCGCATCAGGGGCCGGTTTTCCTCTGAGGAGGAGTTCGGGCAGACCCTGGACAGGATGGGGGTGACCCCTAACTCGCTGCGCGAAGAGATCCGCAGGTCCAAGGCCGTCCAAAAGCTCGTTAAGGAGCGCTTTGCCGGTTCGGTTGACGTAACCGAGGAGGAGGAGCGAGCCTTTTACCGGGACAACCCGGAGGCCTTCGAGAGGCCCGAGGAGGTGCGGGCAAGGCATATCCTGATACGCCCGGAGACCGGCGGGGGCGAAGAAGGCAAGAAGCAGGCCATGGCCGAGATCCGCGGCGTCCAAGAGGAGCTGAAGGCGGGCAAGGACTTCTCCGAGCTGGCGGCCGAGCACTCCGACGGGCCCACCGGCGCGCGGGGGGGAGACTTGGGCTACTTCCCCCGGGGCCGCATGGCCCCGGCCTTCGAGGACGCCGCCTTTTCCCTGGAGCCGGGAGAAGTGAGCGATGTAGTGGAGACCCAATTCGGATATCACTTGATCAAGCTGGAGGACAGGCGATCAGAGGCAGTACTTCCTTTCGAAGAAGTAAAAGTCAAGCTCAGGCAGTACTTAATCGGGGAAAAGACCAAAAAACAAGTAGCGGAATATGTCCAGGAACTCAAGGAGGAGGCCGAGATCCGGAGAATGATAGGGGGCGAAGGCTAGGCCCCGGCCGGGCCCGTGCCCCGGGGGCGGGCCGGGTCCAGGCGGGCGCCGGTTTCCAGGTAATCGCATAGATACTCCCTGACCGCTTCCTCCAGGGCCATGGGCGTGTGCGGGCAGCCGGCTGCCGAAAGCTTGGTGGTGTCAGCGCACGTATAGTATTGGTATTTGTCGCGCAGGCCTTCCGGCATGGGGATATACTCTATGCGTCCGGGCCTTCCCAGGGCGTTGAACATGGCGGAGGCCAGGTCGTTCCAGGTGCGGGCGGCGCCCGTGCCTATGTTGAACAGGCCGTTGGCCTTGCGGTTTTCCAGAAAGAACAGGGTCATGGCCACCGCGTCCTTTATGTAGACGAAATCCCTTTGCTGCTCTCCGTGGCCGTACTCAGGGCGGTGGGACTCGAAGAGCCGGATCAGCCCGTGGTCCCTGACCCCCGGGTATGCCTTGTGAACCAGGCTCCGCATCTCCCCCTTGTGATCCTCGTTGGGCCCGAATACATTGAAGTACTTGAGCCCCACTATCCTATCCAGCCAGCCCTTGCGCAGGGCCTTGAGGTCGAACAGGTGCTTTGAAAAGCCGTACATATTCAGGGGGCGGAGCAGGGGGAGCCCGGTCTCTTGGTCGGAATAGCCGTTTTCCCCCGCCCCGTAAGTGGCGGCGCTGGAGGCATACACGAAGCGGCAGTTGGGATGGTTCTCCTGCCAGGTCGCCAGGCGCAGGGTGTAGCGGTAGTTGTTCTCCATCAGGTAGCCCGAGTCCTGCTCGGTGGTCGAGGAGCAGGCCCCCATGTGAAGGATCGCCCTGAGGCGGCTCCCGAAATCGCCCCGCTCCAGGCGTTGGATGAAGTCTTCCCGGTCCAGGTAGTCGTTGAAGCGAAGAGGCACCAGATTGCGCCACTTTTCCGTTGATTCCAGGTGGTCCACCACCAGGATGTCGTCTTCCCCGCGCAGATTCAGCCCCCAGATAATCGCGCTGCCTATGAACCCGGCCCCGCCTGTCACTACTATCATGATCTTCGGCCTCCTTCCTGAAAGGACCGCGCCGACCCGAGCCCCGCGGTCCCGGTGCGGTCCGGTCATAGTAAGGCACCGCCGGGCCTGGTGTAAAGCCCTTGACAATTCCTCCCGGGCACCGGTATTGTTCATCAGGGATGCGCCGGGCAGGAAGTCCGGTCCTCGTTTGCGCAAGATCATTTTTTTTGCTCCCAGAGAGCCACGAAGGCCCCTTGTCCTGAATGGACGGAGTGTCCCTTGCGTGGCTCTTGACGTTCCGGGCGGCGGGAACCGCCGGATCGAGAGGAGAGGCGATGGGCGGACAGGAATCCGAGTATACGTGCCGGAGCTACAGGCGGGAGATGATCCTCCTGGGGCTCAGGATGCGCATGCAGGACCCGGGGCTCTCCGAAGAGGAGCGCCGCCTGGTTCGCATGGAGCTCGAACGATTGGAACGCGAGATGGAGATGGATTGAGAAATGATCATCATGGTGGTGGACGGTCAGGGAGGGGGCATCGGCGCAGCGGTCATCAAGCGGCTGAGGGAGGTCTTCGGGCATGGAGAGGAGATCTTTGCGCTGGGTACCAATTCCATAGCCACCTCCCGGATGATGAAGGCCGGAGCCAACAAGGGCGCCACCGGAGAGAACGCAATCGCTCGCACCTGCCCCTTGGTGGATGTGATAATAGGCCCGGTGGCGGTGATAGCGGCCCATTCCATGATGGGGGAGCTGACGCCCGGGATGGCCGAGGCCATAGCCTCATGCAGGGCCCGCAAGATTCTGATACCCCTGACCCAGGAAAACGTGACCGTGGTGGGAGTCCGGAGCGAGCCGCTGCCCCATCAGGTGGAAAGGGCCGTATCCGTCATACAGGAGATGAAAGCCGATGTGTGAATCATCAGTATATCTCAAGAGGAACGGGGCGGAGGATCTGGTCCTGGAGGACGTAGACGAACTGGAGGTCCTGGGCGACGAGGTCCGGGTGGTGAACCTCTTCGGAGAAGAAAAGCGCGTCAGGGCGAGGATTTCAAAACTGGCCCTGGTGGATCACAAGATCCTGCTGGAGCACCTGGACGACTGAGCCTGAAGGAGGCCACCGGGCCCGGGGTGCCCGGGGCTAGCAGGCCAGGAGCACGAAGACGGCCCCCACGGCCAAGAGGCTCAGGATGCGGAATCCCTGGGTGGCGGCCATGAGCCAGAGGCCCAGCTTGGGGGTGAAGATCCCCATGTAGTAAGGCATCTGGTGGCGCAAGGCCCTCACCGGCGCCCCGAGGATGTTCCCGGCCAATAGTGCGAGTGCGGTCTGGGTGACCGTGAGGGCGCCCGAGTCCAGCATGGCCCCTGCCGCTGCGTAACCCGAGGTGAACTCGGCCGTCAGGCTGAAGACCACCACCGAAAAGGCCTCGATCGGCACCATTGCCGGGTCCACGTGCCGGGCCAAGACCTGCCTCAGCCATGAAAACAGCCCAAGGTCAGCGGCGGCGAGCACCACCAGGTATACCGGTATCACCACCAACAGGATCCTTAGGATCCGGGCCCTGAATCTGCCGCCGATTCGGCCGAGAACAACGGAGAAGGGCTCCGGCCTCTTCCCGGCATCGGCCCGGTGAGCGGAAGTCACGGGGGGAAGGAGCAGCTTGCAGGCCGTGAGCGCCGCAGCCAGCCTGAGAAGGGCCGCGGCCGAGCCCAGGAGGAGATAGAGGAGCCCGGCCTTTCCGACCAGGGGCAGGACCAGGAAGAAGGTGGTGGGTAGGTGAAGGAAGAACGAAGGGAAGGTGTTCAGGAGGACCGAGAGGGAGATCTCCCTTCTCTTCAGCAGGCCTTCCCTATAGAACTCCATGAGCATGGAAAGAGAGGCGGTCCCTGATACAAACGCCGTGGTGAATGCCGCTCCCATATGAGGACTGACATGGGCCCGCCTCATGAAGGGCCTGGCCAGGACGGCCAGGCGGTCGGTCCACCCCAGGGCCTCGATCACCTGCCCTGCGAAGAGCCCCAGGGATATGAAAAAGGTGAGCCTCAGCAGCGGAAACCCCAGCCGCCGCCACAAGGCCTCCGGGTCGGTGAAGATGCCCCCGGGCGCGGCCGCCCCTCCCAGGTAGGCCAGGAAAGCTGCACCGGCCAGGAGGCCCAGGAAGACCCACAGCGCTGCAGGCGGCCGGCGTCTCTTGGGAGGAGGAGCCTTCATTTCTTCTTTATGAGGAGCAGGGAGAGATAGGGCGGTACCTCGTCGGGCAGTTCGTCCAGCCTGGTCAGTATCCTCTCCCCGTCGAAACCGCATCGGCTTACCAGAACGGAGTGAGGGGCGAGGCCCAGGTCCCTGACCGCCTCCATTATCTCGCGGTAGTTGCGGTACACCTTGAGCATCACCACGTTTTCCGTGTGGTGGATGACCTCCCTGAGCTTTTCTGGCCCCATGGCCCCGGATATCACGGTAAGAGACTCCTCTCCTTCGGCCAGGACCCGGCCTGCCGAGGCCGCTCCCGCCTGGTAGGAGGTGATCCCCGGGATGACTCTTATGGGGAGGCCGGGGCGCTCTTGCTCCAGGGTGCGCATGAGGTACCCGAAGGTGCTGTAAGTCATCGGATCTCCGAGAGTAATCAGTGCCGCGTCCCTGCCCTGCTCCAGGACCTCTCTTACCATGGACGCATTCCGCCTCCAGGCCGTATCCAGGACCCGGCGGTCCCTGGTCATGGGAAAATCCAGGCGGGTGATCGGGATGCCCTCCTTGAGGTGCGGGGCCACGATCTCCACTGCTATGGAGTAGCTGTTCTTGCTGGATGCCGCCGTAAAGACCACGTCCACTTCCTGGAGGGCCTTTACCGCCTTGAGGGTGATCAGGTCCGGGTCGCCCGGACCCACTCCGATCCCGTATAGGGTGCCGGTCTTCATCTCTTCGCAGCTCCTGGATAAGGGGTCTCGTGAGGCCCTTCCCGCGGGGGCGGCCGGAAATCGCTGAATCGTCCGGGGTGGAGAAAGGCGGCAAGCTCCTCCACCGCCCCGACTGACCGCGGTCCCGGCCTGGAATACATCTGCTCGTCCACGAACAATACCCGGCCCTCTCTCACCGCCTCCAGCACATGGAAGAGGGGCCTTTGATGCGGGGAGGAAGGGGCCTTGTTCATGGGGCCTTCCTGAACGATATAGGCCTGGGGATCGGAACCAATGAGTGCTTCCATGCCTATCCTGACCAGCTTCTTGGGGCTCTCCACACAGTTCTCTCCACCGGCCAGCCTTATGATGTCGTTCACTATGGACCCGCGGCCGGCGCCCAGCAGATTGGGGTACCGGACTTCGAAAAAGACCCGCGGCCTGCGGCCCAACCCTCGGAGCCCCTGTTCCACCTCTGCCAAGCGGTCCCTGAGACCCTTGACCAGAGCCGCGGCCGCCCCGGGCTCTCCGGTCAAGACGCCCAGGCGATCGATTACCACGAACAGCTCCTCAAAGCTCGTGGGCTGAAACACGGCCACTTCTTGGCCGTGCCTGCGGAGCTGATCCACTACGGCCGTGGCCTCCCGCCTGCCGGCGCTCTGGAGGATCAGGTCCGGATCCAGGCTCAGGACCAGTTCCACATTGGGCCGCATGTGCGTTCCTATGCTCGGCTTGTCGAGTATCGAGGGGGGCAGGACGTCCGCCTTGGTCCTCCCCACGATCAGGTCCTCCAGTCCCATGGCCGCCAAGATCTCGTTGTATGCCCCATAGAGCGCTATTATGCGCTCCGCCGGCCTATCCAGAACGATTTCCCGGCCCAGGTCGTCCCTCACCCGAATCTCGGCCGCCCCGGCCCGATAAGGCATGAGAAGCACCGCTGCGAGAGTCCACACAAGGACCTGCATGACCGGGGACAAAATGGGCCTGGGGGCTGCCGGTGACCGGGTGAGTGGATACCATGACCGGCGTCTCGTAGATCTCGGATAGGTTTTCCGTTGTGAACATGTCATTTGTGGGTCCGTCCAGGGCTATACGGCCCTGCTTTATGAATATCAGCCTGTGGCAGTAAAGGGCGGCCAGGTTCAAGTCATGCATTGCGCAGATCACCGTGGTGCCCTCCTCTCGGTTCTTCCTTGCAAGCAGGTCGAAGACCTGGATCTTTCTGGCCACATCCAGGCTCGATGTGGCCTCGTCCAGCAGGAGGATCTCCGCCTCCTGGGCAAGGGCGCGGGCTATTATCACCCGCTGGGCCTCTCCGCCGGAGACCTCGGAGATCAGGCGTTCGGCCAGGTACAAGGTCCGCGTGCTCTCCATGGCCTCCATGGCCGCCTCCATGTCCCGCCCTGTGTACCCTCCCCACCGGGAGAGGTGGGGATATCGGCCCATCAGGACGACCGACAGGCATCGGAACGGGAAGCTCACCTCGGATCTCTGGGGCACCGAGGCCATTCGGCGCGCCCGCCACCGGGGTGTCGTACCCTCCAGCTCGCGCCCGGCCAGCCTCACCAGACCCCGGCGAGGCTTGATTATCCCGGCCAGGGCGTGAAGCAGGGTGGTCTTGCCGCTCCCGTTCGGGCCGAGGACGCCCGAGACCTCCCCGGCCCGGAAATGGAGATCCACGTCCCGGAGGACGTCGGTGCGGTCATAGCCGCATGCAAGGCCTCTTGCCTCTATCATAGGCCCACGGCCCGCCTGTGCCGCTTCAAGAGTACGCAAAAAAAGGGGCCTCCCAGAAGTGCTGTCACCACCCCCACCGGGAGCTCCTCTCCTCCCGGCAGCAGGGTCCTGGCCAGGACATCAGACCACATCAACACCACCGCCCCCAGCAGACCACACAACGGAATCAGGCGCCGGTGCTCAGCCCCCATGGTCATGCGCACCAGGTGGGGGACTATGAGCCCCACGAATCCTATGACTCCTGATACCGAGACCGCAGCCGCGGCAAGGAGGCTCGCACCCAGCAGGAGAGTCAGTCGTATCCGCCCCAGGTCCACCCCCACCTGAACCGCCTGGAGATCCCCCATGGCCAGGATGTCCAACTCGCGCGCGTGCATCCATATCACGGCCAGCCCGATGATCATGTAGGGGAGGGCGAACATGGCATGGCTCCATCCCCTTCCCTGGAAGCTTCCCATCACCCAGAAGACGATGCTGGCAACGGATTCTTCGTCCAGGGACTTGAGGAGCGAGATCAACGCGGAGAGGAAGGTGGCCACCACGATCCCGGCAAGGACCATGGTATCCCGCCGGAGGTGACCCTGTATGCGGCCGAGGGCGATCACTGCGAAGAGGGCGGCCGACGCTCCGGCCATTGCAGCCGCGGGCAGCAGGCCCACCCCCAGGAACGGCCATGCACCCAGACCCAGGAACAAGGCCAGGGAGGCCCCGAAGGCCGCCCCGGTGGAGACCCCTATGGTAAAGGGATCTGCAAGCGGGTTCCTGAGGATCCCCTGGAATACCGCACCCGCAACGGCAAGGGCCATGCCCACCAGAAGGCTCAACACTATACGGCTGAAACGGATGTCAAAGACCACCACCTGCCGGGTCTCGTCCTGCAGCGGCAAGCCTTTCCATCCTAGGCCGTTCAGGAGTGAGCGGGCCACCTGAGAGGGCGGGATCTCCATGCGGCCGAAAAGGGAGGCCGCGAACGCGGACAAGGCCACGGCCAGAACGAGCCCGGCCAGCAGCACGGAAAACCGCTGCGCCGAGCGGTTCTCGGCGGATCGCACCGCGTCTCTTTCCGGCCTGGATCGGTCCATACACCTCTCAGCGGTTGGTTTCCACGGCCTCCTTGAGGTGTCGCAGCCAGATCTCGGCCACCGAGTCCATCTCGGCCGTACCCATCAATACCGGGGTGCATTGGACTCCGTCCCGCTCCAGTATGCTCCTCCAGGAGTCCGGGGCGTCGCCGGCCAGGTCGTTTCTGGCATGATCCCCGGCCACGGCCATGAACGGGATCAGGTAGGCCTCCTTGATCCCGGTTTCCCGCAGGCGAACGCGGACATCCTCGATGCCCGGGCGTCCCTCCACAGTGCCCAGGAGCACCCTCGAGTCCAGTTTTCCCAGCTCCACCATGAGCGCCGTGTAGAGCGCGCCCGCCGGATGATCGGTTCCGTGGCCCATGAAAACCACGGCGTCCTCCAGCCGCCTCTCAGGCGGGAGGTGCCTCAAGAGCGCCCGCGCGGTCCTGTCGATGTCCCCGGCGCCGTTCAAAAGAGGCCCTCCCAGGTTTATGCTCTTGAACCCATCGGCCATGCCTGCGAAGGCCCGTACGTTGCGCGCCAGGTCATGGAACTCCCATCCCCCTATGGTATGGAGCGATTGTACCGCCACGCGGGTGAAACCTTCATCCATCATTCGGGCCAAGGCCGTCTCTACTGAATCCGGCCGCCGGCCGCTCTCCCCCATCTTCTCCCTGACCATCCGGGAGGTGTAGGCCCAGCGGACCGGGACCCGCGGGAATGCCTCCTTCACCATCCGCTCCAGGTTGGAGTACGCGTTCCGGGCCTCGGGCACCGTGGTTCCGAATGCGGCCAGGAGAATACCCCGCTTCTCGGGCCGGTCGCCGTGCCCGGCCTCAGCGATGCCGCACAACACGAGCAGAAGGATCAAGGCCGGAGACAATAGCAGTAATAGTCTTCTCGGTTTCATAATCGCCACTCCTTTCCTTCGAAGGGTCGGGGATTGAGGCCGGCCGGTCCGGAGGGCCAAAAAAAAGTCCCTACGTCCGTTTCGTTCGGACGTAAGGACTGCACCCAGTTTACTTGATCCTCGTCCGCCGGGGCAGCTCCCGGCAGCCCACCGGCCGTTCTCTCCAACGGGCAGGTCTTCTGGCTCACCCGGACTGCAGGCTCGCCTTCCCACCCCGCTTCATACGAGGCAGTGGCTTTTCCCCTCCTCGAGGGGAGCGCCTGCGGCCGCGCTGCCCCGGTTCCGCTCCGGGGCCGGGCTCACAGCGGCGGGACCGCTCCCGATTCGCACGGGATTCCCTATTAAGCGTCCACACCCGTTGGTTTCACTGCAGCGTAGAGAAGCGGTGTTCTCCTTGTCAAGCGCAAACTTGACCGCCGCTGTCCGCTAGTCTTCGTGGAGGACCGACCTGGGGGAGGATACTATCTCCCTGACCTTGGCCTCCCGAATTCGCTCCTCGTGCTCCGCCTTGCGCCGGTATGCGGTGTCGATCTTGTCCACCAGGTCGTTGGTGTCGCAGGGCTTCATCAAGTAATCCATGGCCCCGAGCTTCATTCCCTCGATGGCGGTCTCCACGGTGGCGTGGCCGGTCAGCATGATCACCTCCGTGAGGGGCTTGATCGCCTTTATCTCCCTGAGGGTCTGGATCCCGTCCTTTCCCGGCATGAGGACATCCAGGATGACCACGTCGAAATTGTAGCCCTTGATCCTTTCGACGGCGACGTCCCCGCTTTCCGCGGTCTGGACGTCATAATCCCTGAGGGTCAATCTCTCTGCCAGCGACTCCACAAACTGAGATTCGTCGTCAACGATCAGCACACGGGTCTTCATGTCTCACTCCTGGCGGTAGAATGTTGGAGAGTCATCATTATCCCTCAGCCGAAGCAAAGGTTCAACCCCCTGAAGCCGGCTCGCGGGGAAGGGTTATGAGCAATTCCCCGGCATCCTGCCGGATCTCGAGCCCGGCGTCCAGGGCCCGGGCGAAGGCCTTTTCGCGCTCGGAAGGGAAGGGGGCCTCTCCACCTGACAACGCGGTCCCCTCCAGCCCCTGGATCATGATCGCCGCCCCCTGGTCCCGCTTCTCGGAAGAGAGGACGATTTTCCCCGAGGCCTGTGCACGGTCCATAGCGTAAAGGAGGCAAAACCACAAGAGGCTCAAGAGAAAGAACGGGTTGGTGATTATCGTTGCGGTTGAGTCTCTTGCGGCCACTTCCACCTCCACCCCTTCTGCAGCCGCGGTCCTGGCGAACAACGCGGCCGCGAGTTTCAGGTGCTCTTCCACTTGCACGCTCTTTGCCGGTTCGTCCACGCTGTGTGCGAAGGCGTTCATGTTTCGAGTGATCCCGTCGGCCCGGTGGACCTGCTGGAGGATCCCCTCCCCGAGCTGCTTGAGCCGGTCGGGGTTCAAGGGCTTTCCCTTCTCCGCCATGGCGAAAAAGTCCTGCATCAGGCCGGCGTTTTCGTACATGATTGCGACTGCATTTCGGATCTCGTGGGAGATTGAGGCGGAAACGCTTCCGAAGCAGCGGAGTCCTTCCTCGCCCAATATACGCCAATCCTCGTTCATTACCCGCTTCCCTTCTCATCCATCGCGTGTTTCATCCTGTAGATCAAGTCGTCGATGTGAACCGGCTTGACCAGGTAATACTCTTCCCCGGCCTCTGCGGCTCCCGCCCGGTAGTCTTCCTCGGATCCGTGGCCGGTCATGAATATGAACTTCATGTCCGGCTGTTTGGCGGCCAGCAGCTTCTTGAGCTCGATCCCGCTCTGGCCCGGGATTCGGACATCCAGCAGGGCAAGGTCATAGCGATCCTGGTCCGCCTTATCCAGGGCCTGCTTGCCGGTGGTGGCCCAGTCCGCCTCGATCCCGCGCAGGGCGAGCCTCTCGGCCAGGGTGGAGACCAGCTCCTCCTCATCGTCAACCAGTAGTACGCGCATGGTCCCTGCTCCTCCTTCACTGTTTGGAGGGGTCGAGGGGCAGGCGGATGTGGAACGTGGTCCCCTTTCCCGGCGTACTCTCCACTCCCATTCGGCCCCCGAGCTTCTGCACCAGGCCGTAGGTTATGGAAAGGCCCAGTCCCGTCCCCCCTCTACCGCTCTTGGTGGTGAAAAAGGGCTCGAAGACGTGCTTGAGCTCTTCTTCGCTCATGCCGCACCCGTCGTCCGTGACTCGGATGTCCACGGCTCCGGCGCCTTCGGCGCTTGCCCTTACCTGGAGCCGGCCGCCGTCCTCCATGGCTTCGAAGGCGTTGTTGAACAGGTTGAGCAGTATCTCCTGGAGCTTGCTCTTGTCGCTGACCACCTGCGACACTTCTTCAGGGATCTCGATGTCGATGGTTATGGA
This sequence comes from uncultured Desulfobacterales bacterium, assembly GCA_964647905.1. Taxonomy (GTDB): domain Bacteria; phylum Desulfobacterota; class DSM-4660; order Desulfatiglandales; family HGW-15; genus CAZYJR01. Next base: position 53,112 of record CAZYJR010000001.1, read on the forward strand.
GCGGTACTCCGATTCTTTCCCCAGGAAATCAAGGACCTCGCGAACCACTTCCTCGATGTCGAGCTCCTTGAACTCCACGTCGGTCTGGCGGGCGAAGTCCAGGAGACGGCGCGTGATAATGCTGCAGCGCTCCACACTCTTGATGATGATGTCCACCAGTCCAAGGAGCTTGTCATCCCGAGCATATGCCTCCTTGATCAAAAAGTAATCTTTTATGAGGCCCGCTTTTTCATTTATGATAGCTAGAGGATTATTTATTTCATGCGCTACTCCAGCCGAAAGACGGCCTATAGTTGCCATCTTATTGCTGTATTCAAGCTGATGAAGAGCGGTGAGGCGCCTTTGGTCGGCCTGGTAGATGCGGTTGACCAGGTAGGTGGCCCCTCCCAGTATGACCACCAGGATCACGGCCACGCTGACCGCAAGGAACCCGATGAGCTGGTCCCGGGTGTGGTACCAGGGCTCCATGAGCTCCCGCTTGGGCTTCACTATGGTCAGTATAAAGGGCGTCTCTTCTATGTAGGCATACCCCACCAGGAGCCGCTGTCCGTCAGGGGTGGCTTCCTCTATCACCCGTGTGTGAAGGGCGTACTCGGGTACCGGGAGCCTGGATTTCTCCAGGACCTCTCCCTGATACCGGCCCGGGGTTTGCACTATTCCCTTCCTGTTTATCAGGCACGCCTCGCCCCGGGCGCTCACTTCCACCTGGGAGAGGATTTCCTGGAACCGTTCAGTGTCCAGGGTGGCCCTCAGCACGAAAAAGCTCCCGTTGGGCAGCATACGCTTCACCGCAATGACCATGTGTGGGACCTTGCGGTAGCCGAGGAACACGTCGCTAATGTAAAGCCCCTTTTCAAGGACGGCGTCGAACCACTCCTGGTCCCCGTAGTTCCTGCCTTCCAGCTTGTAAGGGCCCACGTACGTCCTTTGATTGCCCAGGGGATCGATAACCCCCAGGTCCACGAAGCCCCCGAAGCTCGCCTTTAGGCCTTCGAGCACCTCCCGTATCCGATCGTGCTCGTTCAATTCCTTGAACGTGTTGTCGCGGGCTATAAACTCCAGGGCGGAGCGCCTTTCCCTGAGATAATAGGTGACTGTCCTGCGTGTGTTCGAGGCAAGGCGTGCGGTTCGGAGGGCTATCTCCTGCTCAATGGCCTCCCTTGTCACTCGGTAGTCGATGAAGGCCATGGTGATCAAGGGGACGAGCACCACGGCCGAGGCGAGGAAGACCGCAAGCTTCCACATCCGCGAAAAATTGAACATATAGCGGAATGGGCCGGCTGAGTCTTTCTCGTGGACCCAGAAGCTCGGTTTCAGCCTTTTTATCCAAGGGCTCATGATTGGGCATCACCCGAGTAAGGGGTTTCAAGGTTGTCTTCGCCCGCTCGAGGGCCCTTGGCGTTCCCCGCTAGTGGCCGACCGCCAGCAGGCCGCTTGCAGCCAGCGCCAGGATGGCCACCTCGATCAGTGCGAGCACGGCATAGACATAGTCCTTCCGCCTCATCAGGAGGGGGACTATTGCAACATAGCACACAATCGTGACCCCGGCCAGAATGACTATGCCCACGAAGTTGATGAAATCACCGTAACCCAGCTTTCCTAGCCAAGTCCATCCCCCGTGGGCCCCGATCTCTTCCAGATAGTCGTGGACCCCCATGCTCCAATACCGGGGGATCTCCTCCAGGGGTATAAAGGGCTTCATTATGCCGAAGACATACAGCGCGAAGGTAATGAATAGAATAAACAGGCCTACGTACATCCCTTTTTCCAGTACCGCGGCATATAGGACTTGCTCTGGACCCGCCTCGAGGCCGGTCACTTTTTCTTGCTCTTCCATGATGCCTCTCTTCCTCCCTTTTCGCCGGCCCCCGGACAGAAGAGTCCGGGGAGGCGGTTCATCCTATACCCAGCCCCTTCAAGAAGGCCTTGAGCCCTGCAAAGGCCAGCATGCCTATTACAATCCACCTGACCAAGGTCGGCTTGGCCACCGCGAGGAGCCTGACTCCCACGAACGAGCCCAGCATGATTCCCACAATGGAAGGGATTACCATCATGGGGATCACGCACCCCTGGTTTACATAAATCCAGGCGGCGGATGTGTCGGTAATGGACAGCAGGAACTTGCTCGTGGCCACCGAGATCTTGAGCGGGGCCCCCATCACCAGGTTCAGCACAGGTATGTTGGCCCATCCGGCACCAAGCCCGAACATGCCCGCCATTACGCCGATTATGACGAAAAGACCCAGACCCAGCGGGGTGCGATGGATCTTCCACGGGACAGTCTTGGCTGTGGTCCTTTCGTAGTAAATACCGTAGATCCGAAGTGCGCTGGAGAGGCGGTCCGGCTCCGAGACCTCGGGAAACTCGCTCTTCTTTGCCGTCAGCATCAGCACGCAGATCCCGAGGATGGTCGCACCGAGGGAAATCTGTACGATATTGGTGGGGAGGGCCAGTCCGATCATCGCCCCTATGATGGCGCAGGTCGAGGCGATCAGGGCCACAGGAATGGCAAGCCTTAGGCTCGCCAGGTTCATCTTGAGGAGCCCAGGCCCGGCCGCCAGCGCTCCTGACAAGGCCACAAGGAGGCCCGTTCCCCTGACGAAGTCGAGGTGAAAAGGGAAGAAACCGCTGATTATGGGTACGAACAAGACCCCGCCGCCCACGCCTCCCAGCACGGCGAGGATGCCCATGACCAGGGTGACTATGAACAGGGTAAGCGGCCAGAACCACCAGGAGTGGGCACTCGAACCTTCCGCCGCAGACTGGGCCCCGGCCGCCAAGGCGGGGTGGGCCTGCAGGAGCAGTGCCCCGGCAGCTATGCCCGCCACGGCCGCCAAAGGCCAGATCCTTTCCATTCTCATCTCACACCTCCGCTTTCAGAGTCCGTTTTCCGACCACAAGGATAGTAGACCGTTTCCGTTGGATTCGGCGGACCGATCAGTTTCATTTTGAAACAGTCTTGACTCTTTTACCGGGACAGGCAAGAATAGTCAAGTGATAAGTGCTATGGAAGTACTTGCAAAGCATGCTTCCTACATGGTACGATTTGACTCATGACAAATTTTGAACCATTTCGAAATACCGTTGCGCTACTTCTTCCGGTCCTGACCCGGGTGAGAGGTGAGTCTTGACAAGGATGAATCAGTTCCCACTGATACGCGGGCTGCTGGAAGACCCGCTGTCCCTCGAGGACCTGCTGGACGAGATCCCCTTGGGATTGGCCGTGCTGGACCCCGAGCGGCGCCTGGTCTTCATGAACCGATCCTTGGAGGCCCTCTGCGGGGTGTCCAGGTCCGAGGTCAAAGGGATCCCGTGCGCTCATATCCTGAGGAGCAGGCTGTGTGTCCACGGGTGCCCGGCCCGCGCCCAGCGCCAGGGCGGGGAACCGCAGTGCATGGAGAGCGATCTGATAACGCGCGAGCGCGTGCGCGTGCCCGTGCGAGTCACCCTGGGTGTATTGCCCGGAAAGGGCGGCAGGGTCGGGGGATTCCTGGAGGCGGTGGAAGACCTCAGGGGGGTTCAGAGGGTGAACGGGAGGGACTCGCCCGCGTATGGATTCGGCGAGATAGTGGGGAAGAGCCCGGAGATGGAAAGGGTCTTCCGGATGCTGCCCGCCATAGCCGGGAGCGACTCCTCCGTCCTGATAACAGGCGAGACCGGCACGGGAAAGGACTTGGTGGCCGAAGCGATGCACCGGACCTCCGAGCGTGCAAGAGGGCCGTTCATCAAGGTAAACTGCGGGGCCCTCCCGGAGACCCTTCTGGAATCCGAGCTCTTCGGCCACAGTAAGGGCGCTTTTACAGGGGCGGTGGAGAGCAAGCCGGGCCGATTTCGAATGGCGCACAACGGTACCATATATCTGACGGAGATAGGGGATTTGCCTCTGGCCCTCCAGGTGAAGCTCCTGACGTTCCTCGACGACCAGGTGGTGTACCCCTTGGGCAGCAGCCGGGGGTTTCAGGCCAACGTGCGGATCATTGCGGCCACCCACCGCGACCTGGGGCTCATGGTCCAGTACGGCAAATTCAGGGAAGACCTCTTGTTCAGGCTGAACGTGGTGCGAATTCACTTGCCTCCGTTGAGGGAGAGAGGCGAGGATATAAGGCTACTTCTGGATCACTTCAGGGCCTTTTTCTCCAAGCGTTCCGGGAAGGATATCACCGGGATTTCCAAGGGGGCCCTGGAGTTTCTCCAGTCCTACCAGTATCCGGGAAACGTCAGGGAGCTTCGTAACATAGTGGAGTATACGGTTACAATTTGCCCGGGCGGGGAAATCAGGCGGTCCCACCTCCCTGCGTATCTCTTCGAGCCCCAGGCGGGCCAAGGCGGCGGGGAGCAGGCCGCGTTCCCTCAGCCTCTCCAGGACCTTGGGTCGGAGCAGCCCCACGGGGAGGAGAGCTGGGCCGCCATGGAGAGGAAGATGATCCTGGACGCACTGGTGCGATCCCGTGGGCGCAGGGGCAAGGCTGCGGAGATCCTGGGGTGGGGGCGGAGTACGCTATGGCGTAAGATGAAGCATTATGGTATTGACGCATAAAGGCGGCGGGTGCGGATGGCTAAACGCGTGATAATTCCATTGCACCGAAACGATGTGGCGCCCCGGTTCGACATGGCCACAGAGGTTAGGAGCGTCCTGTTGGGGGAGGGAGGAGAGCCGCTGGAGGAGAAGAACGTTGTCTTGCAGGAGTCCTCGGCCGAGAAGCTGTGCCACTTGATTCTGACCGAGGCGGCACGTGTGGTGATTTGCGGCGGTATTGAGGATGAATTCTTCAGGTATCTGGAGTGGAAGGGAATCCAGGTCTTTGACAGTGTAATGGGTCCTGCGGACAAGGCCCTGGAGAGGCTTGTGAATGGGACCCTGGCCGGCGGCGCCGACCTCTTCGACACCGGGCGGCCGGCGGAGAAGGATTCCTAGACGGGGTGAAAGGGGCGGATTTATGGGAGGAGATGTGCGTGTGCTTCTGGTGGACGACGAGGAGGATTTCGCAGAGACCCTCGCCGAGCGCTTGGAACTGCGCGGGTTCAGGGTTCGGACCGCACCGGACGGGGAGACCGCACTCGGGGTGGTGCAGGGCGAACCACCGGACGCGGTGATCCTGGACATCAGGCTGCCGGGGCTGGACGGCTTCGATGTCCTCGGTAAGCTGGCCGAAGATCACCCCGGGCTGCCGGTGATCCTCCTGACCGGGCAGGGCTCGACGCGTGAAGGCATGGAGGGGATGCGCCTCGGGGCCTATGATTTCATGGTCAAGCCCCTGGATATAGAGCTGCTGGTGGACAAGATCAACCAGGCGGTGAGGGCGGCGGGGTCGCGGGACGATGGTCCGAGTGATGATTCGTGACGTTTCGTTATGTATCACAACATTTGTATCGAAACGTCTTTAATTGATTCATGGATCCGTTGGCCTGCGGCCAACTCCTTGAAAATACATGGTGGTAATGCTGGCACCTTTCTTGCTCGAATAGGGTTTGAGACTCTGGATCGGCCTCGCGCAAGGGAGGCCGCAAGACCTGAAAGAGGGAGGGAGATATGGGCCAGCTTATGAAGAGGTTGGAAAAAGTCTTTGCCGCCTCTGCATTCGCAGAGTCGGGGGAGCAACAGGAAGCCAGGGAGATTGCCGGGATTCCGAGCAGCAGGCAGGCGGGGCTCGGCTGGGATCGCGTCTTTGCCGCGGCGGCGTTCGCAGAGGCCGGGTGCCCGGAGCACGCCTTGGAGTTCATGGGCGCCCGACGACCAGAGGCCAGGACCCTCACTGACTTCCTGGAGACGGTAGGGCTCGGTGATGTACGGATCTGTTACGGGTTGGCCGAGATCTGAGACGGCTGGAGACGTTCACCCATGTCCGCGGAACAAGGGACGCTTCTCATAATCGAGGCCGGAACGGCCTTTTGTCAGGCCCTGACGGAACGGTTGGAATCCGAGCGGTACCGTGTGGTAGTGGCCGGGAGGGGCGGGGATGCCAAGAGGGCCCTCAGGCGGAGCGACATCGATGTAGTGCTCCTGGGACTCCATAACCTGAAGCGGGATGGACTCGCCCTCCTCAGAATTATAAAGAGGGTGAGGCCTCTTACCGAGGTCATCCTGATCAACACTTGGGAGCAGCTCTCGCTCAGTATGGAGGGAATGAGGCTAGGGGCCTTCGACGATTTCCTCGTGCCCGTCGATATCCAGGCCATGATCCGCAGGATCAGGGAGGCCTGCCTGCGGAAGCGCTCAGGGGAAGCGAGCGTACGAGGGATACTGGGCTCTTACCGGGACGCCATGGCTGCCTGTGCCTTTGCCGAGGCCGGGGAACCGGACATGGCGAGGGAGCTGTTGAAGGAAGGTGTTCGCGGCAGGGCCTCGCGGACAGATGACAAGGGCAACCGATGATTCACCCTTGTGCGGCCGGCGGCCTCGAGCCGTGCGGGACAAGCGGGCGGGCAAGGGGCGAACCCCAGCCAAGGAGCAACCCATGGAACAGATCAAGATACTGCTGGTCGATGATGAAGAGGAATTCGTAAATACACTCAAGGAGCGGATCCAGCTCAGGGACCTGGGGCCTGATGTGGCCTTCAACGGAGAGCAGGCCCTCAAGTTGGTCAATGACGAGGTCCCGGACGTGATGGTCCTGGACCTCAGGATGCCGGGGATCGACGGCCTGGAGGTCCTGGACAGGGTGAAGAAGGCCTACCCCGAGGTCCAGGTGATCATCCTGACCGGGCACGGCACTGAGAAGGACGAGAAGGAGGCCAAACGCCTGGGAGCGTTCAAGTACCTCCAGAAGCCGGTGGATGTGGAGAAGCTGGTAAAGACGATCCACCAAGCATACAAGAACAAGTTCCAGAGCGCAATGACGGCTACGGCCTTCGCCGAAGAAGGGGACTACGACACCGCCCGGGAGATAATGGAGGATGAGGGGAACAAGTAGGTCGGGTGTCAGGTGTCGGGTTTTCCGATGCGGTACTTGTCCGAGTACCCCCTGGGGGTGACCATACGGCCGCCCATGACCCTGGAAGTGGAGTTGCCCGCGATGATGATGGAAAGCATGTCCACCGTCTCGGGATCCAGCTCTGAGAGCGAAGTGATAGTGGCCGACTGGCCCTCCCTGGCTGCGTTCCTGACCACCCCAACCGGGGTTTGGGGCCCGCGGCTGGCCATAATGATCTCCAGGGCTCGGGCGAGTTGCCATTGCCGCTTGCGTGACCTTGGGTTGTAGAGGACTATCACGAAGTCGGCCTCGGCGGCCGCGGTGGTGCGCCGCCTGATCGCCTCCCACGGGGTGAGGAGATCGCTCAGGCTGATAACGGCGAAATCGTGCATCAGAGGGGCCCCTAGGAGCGCCGCTGCCGCGGCCAGAGCGGGAATCCCGGGTATTACCTCCACTTCCACCAGGCCGCCCGCCCCTTCACCCTCAAGCACCTCCAGGGCCAGCCCTGCCATCCCGTATATGCCGGCGTCACCGCTGCTGACCAGCGCTGTGTCCTTGCCTTCCAGGCATTTCTTGACCGCGGCCCTGCATCTCTCGACCTCGCCCTTCATTCCGGTGGACAGGGTGTCTTTTCCAACAAGAAGGTCCGGATCCACCAGCTCCATATAAGTCTTGTAGCCCACCACCGCCCGGGCCCGCTCCAGGGCCTCTCTGGCCACGGGGGCCATGTAGGAAGGCCCGCCCGGACCCAGGCTGACTATGAAGAGCCTTCCAGGGCCACGGCCAGGGTGGCGTTCCGACTCCGAGTCTTGGGGACCAGCAGGGTCCCGCCCTTGGAGCTGAGAATCGCTGTTGCTTCGCATACGCTCTTGACTCCCATGTGCCTTCCCACGACCTCGGACGGGTTGGGGACGTCGACCTCACGGACCCGCCCGGCCGGATGGAACTCCAATCCCGCACCCAGCCTCTCCGCCGCCTCCCTGATGCCTGTCTCGCCTTGCTTGTCCTCGATGGTGGCGATACACTTCAGGGCCTTCAAAGCGAGGCGCCTTCCGGCAAAGGTCGTGGTGATCAAGTCCAGGATTTCGGCCGCCGGGGTTCCCCGGTTGCACCCCACCCCGGCTACCAGTGATCGCGGGTGGAGGACCAGGCGCGTTCCCGGGGAATCCCCCGCGGGCTCTTGCCAGGTAACCATGACCGCGGGGCCTCGGGGAGGGAGCCCCTCCAAGGATCGCACCAAGTCCACACCGGGGAGGTCCTCGAGCCCCAGCCTCTGTTCGGGATCGTAAACCGCCAGCGGGTCGCCGCGAAGGGCCGCCATGTTCACCGACTTGACCGCCCTTATGTCCCTGATAGCCATCCCTTGCCTGAGGGCGATGAGGTCCCAGCTCGGCACCCCGGCCTCGTCCGTGGCCGTTGTAATGATCGGGGTTCCCCCGGTGATGCGGGCCGCGGCCTCGGCCAGTTCATTGGCCCCGCCCAGGTGACCCGAGAGGAGGCTGACTGCGAATCTCCCGCCCTGGTCCATCACTATCACCGCCGGGTCCTGATCCTTGGTCCCCAGCAGGGGGGCTACGGCCCTGACCGCTATGCCGGCCGCGGCCACAAATACGTGGCCCTTGTACCTGGGAAAACACCTTGCGACCACGTCCATGATCCGGTCGAACGGTCGCGCCCCGTAGGCGGATGCCAGCTCCCGGGGCAGGTAGAGATCCCCGGAGAGACCCAGGGCCAGGGTCCGGGCCAGTCGAGCCCCCCGGGGTGTCAGGGTGTAAACCGCTGTATCGGCCAACTCTCAGCGCCTCCGGAACCCGTGGCTGAAGTCCTTGCTGTAGAGCCGGCTGAAGGCCGGCTCGCCGTCCAAATCCGGCAGGACCAGGAAGACCGCCTGCTTGGAGATGCCCTTCCTCGCCGCGTCTTCGGCCAGATCCCTCAGGCAACTCGAGACCAAGCGCTCCTCGGGCCAACCCACCCGGTAGGCGATCACCACGGGGGTATCATCAGGGTAGCCGCCGGCTGTGAGCTCCCTGACCACGCCTCCCGGGTCCCCGGCCGAGAGATAGACCGCCATGGAGCTCCCGTGGCCCGCGAGCTCCTTCAGTCGCTGCCCTTCAGGGACCGGCGTCCGGCCTTCCATGCGGGTTATTATGAGTGACTGCGCCTTGCCGGGCGTTGTGAAGGACACGCAAGCCGAGGCCGCCGCTGCAAACGCCGCCGTAACCCCGGGTATGACCCTGTAACCCACCCCCTCGCGGTCGAGGAGCATCATCTGCTCCCTGACCGCCCCGTAGAGGGACGGATCCCCCGTGTGGACACGGGCCACCAGGCCTCCCCCGGCCACGGTGTCCATTATCAGGGCGTGGGTCTCCTCCAGGGTCATTGGTGAGGAGTCCTCCACCCGGGCGTTGTCCCGGGCAAGGCCCGCTACCTCGCGCGGCACCAGAGAGCCGGCGTAGAGCACGAGGTCAGCCTCCCGGATGGCATGAAGCCCCCGCAGGGTGATGAGGTCGGGCGCGCCCGGCCCTGCCCCCACGAAGGCGACCGGCGCTTTGTCCTTACTCACCGTGTTTGATCCTCCTTTTCCCCGGCCCCCGCCCCGGCCGGCCTTTCGGCCGCTATCACGAACACCGGGTTCACGGCACGGAGCCTCAGGTCCCCGGCCAGTTCACTGGAGCGGTGGATCTGTACCTGGCTGACCGAAGCCGGCCACCCTCTCCGCCCCAGTGTCTCCACCGCCCGGCCCAGGGCCGCAATCCTCACCAAGTGGACCGCCAGGCGCCCCCCGGGCCGGAGTCGATCCATGCAGGCAGCCAATACGTCTTCGCCCCCCCCGCCCAGAAAGATCCGGTCAGGGTCAGGGAGATCGCCCAGGCAGGCGGGCATCCGCCCTTGGACAGGCTCCACTGCGTAGGCCCCTGTCAGGCGGATGTTCATGCGTATCTGCCTGACCCGCTCCGGGTCCTTTTCCACCGCAAACACCTTGCCCTCTCTTGCCAGGATGGAGGCCTCGAGAGCCACCGCCCCGCTCCCCGCACCGAGGTCCCAGACCACGTGGCGGGGTTCAATTCCCAATAGGCTCAGGCCCACCGCCCTTACCTCCCGCTTGGTGATCAGGCCCCGCTGGTGGGACACCCGGTCCTCTTCCAGTCCGGGCGCCAGGCGGAGGCGGGGCGGTCGAATGCGCTCCAAGAGCAGGAAAGAGAGCGGCGAGAACTCCATGCCCGCGGCCTCTTCCGGAGAGGCAAAGCTCCTAATGCGCTCCCCTTCTTGCTCCAGGTCCTCGAAGACATGCAGCCGATACCCCTCTACGCCCCACTCGGAAAGCTCCCCGGCGATCCTCCCGGGTCGGTTGAAGGGGTCGGTGAAGACGCCCACACGCCAGCCCTGGGCCAAGGCCCGCCTGAGGGGCCAGAGGTCTTTTCGTCCGTGCAGGGAGACAGTCCTTATATCCTCCCAGTGGGTCCCGATCCTGGAGGCTGCGGCCTGGAGTACGGTGACGTTGGGGTGCAGGCGCACCCGTTCCGAACCAAGGACGTTCAGGAGCCTAGTCCCGATGCCGAAAAACCCGGGGTCGCCGTCCGCCAGGACCACCACGCACCGGCCGGATTCGCTCTCACGTTCAAGGGTTCCGATGGCCTCTGAGAGGGGGGAGCCTATCTTGACCTTGAGAGCAGGGTGATGGGAAAAGTGTGCCAGCAGCCGCGCCCCGCCGGCCAGGACCTGGGCCCCTTCTATGATGCGCATTGCTCGAGGCGGGAGGTCCGAGGGGTTCAACCCGACTCCCACCACTTCTATCAGGGATGATGACCTGCCGCTCATGGTCCGGCTCCCCGAGCACCCCCTGGATCCTCGTGGGTCCCCAGTAGGGAGCGGTCGAAGTCGAACACGTAGTAAGTAAGCCGGGGCCCTCCGCCCACGAACGACCTGGCCCACCAGGCCGCCCTTGCCGTTATGGACTCAACGGCCCGACTCCACGAAGCTTCCCTGCGTATGATGGAAAGCGCCTCCCTGCTGGTATTGGCCCCGGATACTGCACGGGCCGCACTCGCCGAGACGCCTGAAGCCGCGCACCAGGCCCCCAGCTCCCGGAAGTCGATCCGGCTTCGCCCTGCATGGGTGGAAGGGTGGCCCTGGGCCATCTTGACCAGCTTTCCGAAAAAGCACGCGTACATGACCTCCCGGAACCCCGCCCCGCCGGCTTCCCTCAATGAAAAGGCAAAGAAGTCAGCCACTTGGACCCACGCTGCATCAGGGAGCTCCGGCCTGAGTTCGCGCAGGAGCCTCTCGCTCCTCCCTCCCGTGGCCAAGCCCAGGCTCGGGCACCCCTGTGCCCTGGCAGCGCGCACGGCCATCCTTATGGTCTCCCTATAGGCCTTATGGGAGAAGGGCTTCACCGTACCCCGGGTACCCAAAATGGAGATCCCCCCCACTACCCCCAGGCGGGGATTCAGGGTCCCGGCCGCTATCCTCTCCCCGTCGTCCACCTCCACCGTTACCACGGCGCAGGCCGCGTTACCGGCGCGGCCGTTCAGGGCCTCGGCCACCGCGGCCTTGATCTGCCTCCTCGGGGCCGGATTGATGGCCGCTTCCCCCACCCCTACAGGCAGGCCCGGTCTGGTGACCCGCCCCACTCCTCTTCCGCCCCGGATCTCAACCTCGCCGGCTCCGGCAGGGCCCGGGTACAGGCGGACGGAGACCCGGATGCGGGCCAGGTGGGTGGCGTCAGGGTCGTCGCCGCCGTCCTTTATTACCAGGGCGTATGCTCCGTCGCCCTCAGTGCCCGTTTCGGCCACTGGGATGGAGAGCCTGCCCTTCTCCGGCAACGGCACTTCCACCCGCTCCAATGGCCCGCCTTCGAGCAGACGGAGGGCGGCCGCCTTGGCGGCTGCGGCGGCCGCAGTGCCGGTGGTGAATCCTTCCCTCAAGGTGTTGCGGGCCATTTCCGGCTCACCCGGCCCCGTTCCGGTCCAGGGCCAGCAGGGCCAACTGGTTGACCGCTGTGGCGGCCAGCGGGGATCCGCCCTTTCGGCCCCTGATGGTAATAAATGGGACCCGTTCCTGAAGCCTAAGGAGTTCCTTGGATTCGGCCGCATTCACGAAGCCCACGGGCATACCCAATATCAGCGCGGGCAGGCAGACGCCTCGTTCCACCAGGGCCAGTAGTCTCAAAAGGGCCGTGGGCGCGTTGCCCACGGCATAGACCGCCCCGTCCAGAAACGGGGCGGTGTATTCCACGGCGGCGGCCGCACGGGTGAGGCCGCCCGCCCGGGCGCGCTCTTTCACCTCCGGGTCTCGGATGTGGCAGGATATTGTGCAGCCCAAAAGCTCCATGTTGGCAGCCGAGATCCCGGCCTTTACCATTTCTGTGTCTGTCACCACCCTGGAGCCCCGGCCCAGCGCCTCTATGCCGCTCTTGACAGCCAGCGGGTGGAACTCGATCAGCTCCATGAGGGCCAAGTCGCCCGAGGCGTGGATCAGGCGCCGGGCCACCAGCCACTCAGCTCCTTCAAAAGGGCGCGGCCGGGGGACTTCACCCTCGATCAGGGCGAATGATTCGGCTTCTATCTCCCCGGGTGGAACAATGTCGTCCGTGCCGGTCATGACGTTACCTCTCCGGTCTTCTGCGGGGTCAGGGCGCCTCCTTGCAGGCGGCCACGAACCAACCGGGCACATCAGGATTGGAGCCCCAGTGGAGATGCACGTAGGAGCCCAGTGTCCTCTCGAAGGCGAATCCTTCCTCCTCCGGTCCGGACCCTTCACGCCCGGTCATACGGTATATCAATTCCGATCCCTCCCCTCGCGCCGTCATTGGTCTCGAGTAGTGGAACTCATGCCCCCTGACGCGGATCCCGGCCGGCCCGAGCAGGCTCTCCCTGCGGGTTGTCACCTCGCGGTATCCCAGCGCCCTCAGCCTCGGCTCTATGGCGGCCTCGAAGGGGAAGACCCCGGCCATGCGGTGGCTTCGTCCCTTGAGGTCCCGGATGGATCGCATCAGGTACATGAATCCCCCGCACTCGGCGTAGACCGGCCTCCGGGCCGATGCGAACTCGAGGATTTCCTTCCTCATGCGCCTGTTCGCCGAGAGGGCCTCGCAGTGAAGCTCCGGGTAACCCCCTCCCAGATAGAGCCCCTGCACGCCCTCGGGCAGGGCCTTGTCTCTCAGGGGCGAAAAGGGGATCAACTCCGCACCGGCGGCCCGGAGCAGCCTGAGGTTCTCCGCATAATAAAAGCAGAAGGCCTCGTCCCTGGCAACCCCTATGACCGCGCGTTCGGTCGCCTCGGCCGCAGGGGCCTCCCTGGATTTAGCCTCCGCAAGGGGAGCTTCCGCCAGGAGCCGGTCAAGATCCATGTGTGATTGGATCCATCCGCCCAGCCGCTCGATCTCCTCCGGGCCCGTTGCCGAGTCCTCGGCGGTCACGAGACCCAGGTGCCTGGAGGGTATGGAAAGCTCTTCGTCTCTGGGCAGGCAGCCCAGCACAGGGACCCCCGGGACCCCGGCCATGGCCTCTTTGAGCATGCGCCCGTGCGCCTCGCTTCCCACCCTGTTGAAGACCGCTCCGGCCAGCCTGAGATCACGGTCGAACCCGGCGAAGCCCAGGGCCACGGCCGCCGCCGACCTTGCCATTGAGCGCGCGTCGATCACCAGGAGAGGGGGGGCGCCGAGCCACTTGGCCATCTGGGCGGTTGATCCGGACTCGTCCGCCCCGGAGAACCCGTCGAAGAGCCCCATCACTCCCTCTATGATCCCGGCGTCCGCGCCCTGGAGCCCGCTCAGGAACAGGGCCTGGTTCGTGTCTCTGTCTATCATCCACCCGTCGAGGTTGTGGGAGTCCCTCCCGGTGACTGCACGGTGGTGCCCGGGATCAATGAAGTCCGGCCCCACCTTGTAGCCCTGGACCTCCATACCGCGCCGCCTCAGGGCGGCCATCAGGCCGAGGGTCACCGTGGTCTTTCCCGAGCCGCTGTGCGTTCCGGCCACCACAATCACCGGGACTGCGCCTTCCCCCCCGACGTTTGAACGCCTTGAACGAATTGTCTTCTCTTTCGGCATACTCGGCGCCCGCTCCGGCCGGTTCAATGGACACCTGCCAGTGCCAGGATCCGCTCCACGTCACAGTGCTTCTCGAAGTGATCCGCCAGCAGGTCGTATTGGTGGAACCTGGAGAGCCTTCCCCGGCCCGGTTTGCGTTCCCTCAGTCCCTTGTCCCGCCTGATCCGGTTCAGGAGATCCCCCCGGAACCCGGGTGCGTCCAGGATCCCGTGGACATAGGTCCCCCATACCCTGCCCCCGGGCAGATACAAGCCGTCCTCCCAGCGGGTCCTGGACCCGGGGCGGTGAATCTTGAGGAAAGGCGACCACCCGGGATCCAGGACCTCGGACCGGCCCATGTGGATCTCATAGCCGCTCACCCTGCGGCCGTTCATCACGCATGTTCCTGTGACCCTGCGAACCACCTTGTCTTTCTCCAGTACGGTCTCAACCGGGAGCAGACCGAGGCCCTCCACTTGCCGGGTCGTGGCGGATTCCAGCCCTTCCGGATCGAGTATGCGCCTTCCCAGGAGCTGGTACCCGCCGCATATCCCCAGGACGCGACCCCCCCCGGAGGCGAAACGGGATAGGGCGGTCTTCCAGCCGGTGCGCTGGAGCCAGGCCGCATCCTCCATTACGTTCTTCGCGCCCGGAATGACCAGGAGGTCATAGTCCGGGGAGAGCTCCGAGGGCTTGAAGAGGTAATTGACCACCAGCCCGGACTCCCGACCCAGGGCCTCCAGGTCGGTGAAGTTGGAGATGGAAGGCAGCCGGAGTACGGCCACGTTCACGGTGTCTCCTCCCAAGGGCCTCAATACGCGCTTGTCTTCCTGGACCGCCACAGAGTCCTCCGGGTCTATGGCTATGTGGCGGTAAAAGGGCACCAGCCCCAGGACCGGCTTGCCGCTCGTCCGCTCAATGTATTCGATGCCGCTCTCAAAGAGCGCGGCATCGCCCCGGAACTTGTTTATTAGGAACCCGGCCGTCATCCGCCTCTCTTCCGCGGTCATCAAGAAATGGGTCCCGAGGAGCTGAGCGAATATGCCGCCCCTGTCTATGTCGCCCACCAACACGCAGCTCGCACCGGCGGCCCCGGCCATGGGGAAGTTGACCGTGTCCCGGTCCTTGAGGTTCATTTCGCAGCAGCTCCCTGCACCTTCCATCACGATTACATCATACTCAGCGGCCAGCCGGCTGAACGACTCCATTATTGCGGAGCGGAGGCGGGGTTTGAATTCATGGTACTCAGCCGCGCGCATATCCCTGAGGACCCGCCCCTGGAGCACCACCTGAGAGCCCTGGGCCGAGGAGGGCTTGAGTAGCACCGGGTTCATATGGATCGAGGCCGGGACCCCGGCCGCCTCGGCCTGGCTGACCTGGGCCCGGCCGATTTCCCCGCCCTCCACGGTCACGTAGGAGTTGTTGGACATGTTTTGGGCCTTGAATGGGGCCACCCGGTAGCCCCTCCTCTTGAGGATACGGCAGAATGCCGTGGCCACGATGGATTTGCCCACGTCGCTCCCCGTGCCCAGGACCATGATTGCGGAGGCCATTCTCCCCCTTCCTCTTCACCGTACTATGCAGCTAATCCCGACATCCAGCCTTCCATAAGCCGGGCAAAAAGACAAGGCGCAAGGGCCTCTCGCTTCCCCGCCTCAGGGGGCCCCGCCCCTGTCGCCCCCTGCCGGGTCGTACCACCAGTAATCGTTTCGGGAGACCGGGTCGTAAACCCTCCAGCCCTCCTCGAGCATTACGCGGGGCGAGAGGTCCATTTCATCCCTGCCGCATCTGATGAGCCTGTCGCAGGTCATCCACCAGCCCACCAGGAGGCCGTGCTTGGATACGGCCTCCCGGCTGTAGGAGGAACATGAGGGATGCATGGGGCAGGAGCCGGTCCTTACCGCCGCCATGTGGCCGAGGCCGTCGCGGTAGAAGGAGAACAAGATTTCCGCCGGTCCGGGCAGCCGACCCGAATCACCTCCCGGCGGGGGCTTGACCGCAGCGCAGCCGGCGGAGAACACAAGCGGCAGCCATATGAGGAGGCCCGCAAAGAGACGGCCGCACCGGGGAATGATCATCCGGCCCGCCTCCTCAGGGCGGCGGCCGCGGCCACCGCCAGGTAGACGATCCCGGCCAGCACAATGGTGGCGGCCCCGGAGGGCAGGTCGGGGCCGTAGCTCAGGGCCAGACCGGTGAAGGTAAAGGCCGAGGTCAGAGCGGCCGAGATCAACATCATCACCCATAAGCGGCTCGAAAAGTGGCTTGCCACGGCCACCGGGAGGGTCAGGAGGGCGATCACCATTACTATGCCCACCACTGTGACCAGGAGTACCACGGTGAGGGCGGTCAGGCACAACAAGACGAGGTAATAGAAACGGACTCTTACTCCCCGGATAAGGGCGAACTCCTCATCAAAACATACGGCCAGGAAGCGGTTGTAAAAGAGGATGGATAGAGTCAGTATCAAGGCGTCCAATCCGATTATCAGCCAGAGCTCCCTGGAAGAGACCATGAGGATGTTCCCGAACAGGTAGCTCATGAGGTCTTCGTTGTACCCCGGGGTCTGGTGAATGAACAGTATCCCCAGGGCCATCCCCACCGCCCATACGGCCCCTATGACCGTATCCTCCCTCTCCCGGCCGTACAGGCTGACCAAGCCGATGACCACGGCCGATACCAGCGAGGCGGCCACGGCCCCGTGGAGGGGGTGGATCCATTGTATGCCGCATGCGGTTTGGCAGAATCTGGCCGCACCCAGCCCGGCCAGCACGCTGTGGGCTATGGCCCCGGCGATGTATGTTATGCGGCGGCTCACCACATAGGTCCCGATCACCCCGCAGGAGACCGAGGCCAATATCCCGGTGAGAACGGCGTTCCGCAGGAATGCATGCCTGCTCAGATCGGCTAGGAACTCTTCCACACGTGCCCCTTTTCCGTACACTGGTGGTCGTGCCTGATCAGGCGCATGTCTCCGCCGTAGAGCTCGTGGATCATCTCCCCTGTGATTGCGCTGGTGGGGTGGACCACCAGCCGCCTGTTCACACAGGCCACCCGCTTCACATACCCGGACACGAACCCCAGGTCATGGGTGACCAGTATTATGGTCATTCGCCGGTTGAGCTCGTACAGGATCTCAAAGAGCTCCGTTTCGATCGCGGCGTCCACGTTGGCGGTGGGCTCGTCCAGGAGCAGCAGGTCGGGCTCCGATGCCAGGGCCCTGGCCAGGAGTACTCTTTGTCGCTGTCCCCCTGATAGCTTGGAGAAGGGACGGTCCCTCAGCTCCTTCAGCTCCACCCGCTCCAGGGCCCCCTCAGCGGCCTCCCTGTCCCGGCGGGTGTAAAAGACCCCGCGACCGCCGTGTCCCAGCCGGCCCATAAGGACCACGTCCATGACGCTCACGGGAAAGAGGAAGTCGAAGGAGGACTGCTGGGCCATATAGCCTATTCGAGGCCTGGCCTTTGCCGGGGCGTCCCCGAAGACCCTGATTCTGCCTCGATCCGGCCGGAGGAGCCCGAGGATGAGCTTGAGGAGAGTGGTCTTGCCCCCGGCGTTGGGTCCGACCACGGACATGAAGTCCAGCTCGGACACCTCCAGGTCCACGTCTTCCAGCACCGGCATCCCGTCATAGGAAAACGAGACGCCTTCCATCAGAACCACCGGCTGCTTCATTCGCCCCTCAGCTCCCTGGAGAAGGATCGGGCGCCCGGCTCCTTTCCCCCGGTCTCCACCTCCATCTGCTCCAGGATGTCCCGGAGCAGGCGGTCCAGGCCGTCAAGGTCCTCGAGGAACCCCTCGAGATCGGCCTCGAGGGCCGGTGCCCGGGCGTGGAGCGGGGCCACGAGTACCAATACAAAGACAGCGGTCGTCCGGCCGATTATCGCGTTCATGGCTCGCACTTCACTCCCGCTCGGGGTAACGTCTGCCCGCGGCCTTTATCACGTCCAGGCATCCGAAAAAGGCCTCCACCACTTCCGGATCGAACTGGGTGCCCGCACATTCTTCCATCTCCTGAAGCACCCGGTCTTCCTCCCATCGCTCCTTGTAGGAGCGGGCCGAGCTGAGTGCGTCATAGACGTCCGCCACGGCCACTATTCGCCCGAACAAGGGGATCTCCTCACCCCTCTTGGGCCTGGGCCTGCCATCCGGTGTCTCATAGCCGGGAACGGGCTTCTCGGTAAATGGGTCCATGTGCCCCGGGTATCCTCTCCCGTCCCATCTCTCATGGTGGTTCATGGCAACTTCCGAGGCGATCTCGTCGAAGTCCGAATTGATCTCCTTGAAGAGGCGCGCGCCCAGATAGGTATGGCTCTTCATTATCTCAAACTCATCACCGTTCAAGCGGGCGGGCTTCTTGAGAATCAGATCGCTTATGGCCACCTTGCCCACGTCATGGAGCATGGCCGCCATGCGCAGGACGTCCTTTCTGGGGCCGACTTGCTCCTGGGGTAGGCCGCGCCGCTTTGCCCACTCCTCGTATATCTCCACTGAGTATGCGCCCACCCTGTTGACATGGGGGCCGGTCTCCTGCGGGTCCCTGAGCTCCGCCATACTGATCATCCTCAGTATTATACCCCTGGTCATTCGCGCCCTCTCCAGGGCCAGGGCCGCGCTGGCGGCAAAATGGCGGATCAGGGGTTCGTCGGCGTAGGAGAAGGGCACGACCCGCCCCTCGTTGTCGACTGCGTTTATTGCCTGCAGTACTCCCATGACCTCGCCCCGCGGGTTGGTCATGGGAACGGTGAGCATGGAGCGGGTGCGGTAATCGGAGAGCTGGTCGAAGCTGCTGTCAAACGTGTATGGGGCCGAGGGGTCCAAGTCGTATACATCCTTGATGTTCACTGTCCGATTGTGGTTGGCCACATACCCGGCTATGGAGCTGTCGCTTACCGGGATTGTGAAGGTGCTGTAAATTAGTTTCTTGCCCTCCCCCAGTCGCTTCTGAAGGGTGTCGTTCTGAGTGTGACTGAAGCGCAGGGCGTCCCCTTCCTTTATGTATATCGAACCCGCGTCTGCGTTGAAGAGCTGCCTCACTCCGGTGAGGATCCTTTCCAAGAGCAGGTCCACGTCTTTTACTTCGTTGATGTCCAGGACGATTCTGGTTACCACTTCCAGTTTTTCACGTTCGCTCAGCATGCCTCAGACTCCGTATCCGAATATTGTTAGCACAAAGACCGGTGCCAAACAACAGCAAAGGCGAACGGATCGCCACTCGGTTTCGGGGGGCGTTATGGGAAAAGCCAATATTAACAATATCTTAACTGCGAAGGGTGGGAAGGTATTCACCTTGACGAAAGACCGGGGGCCTGCTAGAAACTCGTCATGAACTTCCTGGATACAGCGATACTCGTGCTCATGGCCTTCCTGGTACTGCGGGGAGTGATGCGCGGCTTCGTGGCCGAAGCGGCCTCATTGGCCGGGGTGGTGCTGGGGATCCTGGCCGGGATCAGGTTTATGCCCCGGGTCGCCGAGCTCCTCCGTCCGCATCTATCCGGGTTTTCATATATCCAGGTCTTGAGCTTCGGACTGGTCTTCATCGCGGTCCTGGTGGCGTGCGCCCTGGCCGGCTGGGGCTTGAAGGTCCTCTTTAGGAAGACGGCCCTGGGGTGGCTGGATCGAGCCCTGGGGGCCGGGCTGGCGGTGGTCAAGGGAGTGGTCCTGGCATATCTGGCAATGGTGGTGCTGACTGTTTACGTGCCGCCGAGCAGCCCGTTGATTGCCCGGTCCAAGCTGGCGCCGGTGGTGATTCAGTCCTTTCAGTACATAAGGGGTGCCATAGCACCGGATCTTTATCTCCAATGGAAGCGGCGCCTGCTGGGCCCCGGCAAGCCTTCGCCCGAGGCTTCCGGCGGAGCGGCCGGAAAGGAAGCGCTCGACAATGGACAAGGAACGCCTGGCCGGGGCGGTAGCGGATCTCGCTGACCTGGTCGCCGCTTTGAGGGGGCCGGGCGGTTGTCCCTGGGACGCCCGGCAGACCCGGGAGAGCATTCGCATGTATCTCCTGGAGGAGGCCTACGAGGTGGTGGACGCGGTGGAGGGGGGCTCGGCCGGAGAGCTTTGCGCCGAGCTGGGTGACCTCCTGTTCCAGGTGTTTTTCCTCGCTTGCCTGGCAGAGGAGGAATCCGACTTCGACGTGGTGGATGTGGTGGAAGGGATCACCGGCAAGATGATAAAGCGCCACCCGCATGTCTTTGGTGGCGTTAAGGCGGATACACCCGAGGAGGTGGCTGGAAACTGGGCTCGGATCAAGAGGCAGGAGAAGGGCGGCGGCTTGATGGAGGATCTGAGAACGGTTCCGGCGGGACTCCCGGCTCTGCTGCGGGCCCACCGAATCTTGGAGCGTGCGAGACGAAGCCTCGAACCGGCAGGCGGCCTGCCGGGCGGTGCTGATGGGATCCGGGAAGGAGTGAGAGGTCTTTGCGGGGCGGTGGAGGCCGGGGACAAGGATCAGGTCGCGGACTTTATCGGGAGGCTTTTTCTGGGATTGGCCGGGCTGGCCGGCTCCTGGGGGCTGAATCCCGAGGATCTGCTCCGAACTGAGAACAAGCGTTTCATCAGAGAATTGGAGTCACGGCAGGCGGGCGGGGAGAGCTGAGAGCCCCGGTCTGCCCCGGTCCTGCGGGCCGGTGGAAAGGCCTCTCAGCCCGATGCCGCGGAAAAGGGGTGCCCAGGTTGTCGCCTCGAAGGAGCAAGAAACGCCCATCCCGCGGGGTGTTCGGGCGGGCGGCCCGGGTCGCCCTGCGCCTGTTGATTGTTTTTCTGGTGATCACGTGCCTCCAGGTGATCGCGGTCGGATTCCTGGATCCTCCATTCACCGCCTCAATGGCAGGGCGGTGGCTGGCCGCCCGGGTCTCATCAGAACAGTATCGACCCTGCCGCATGCTCTGGAGACCGCTAATGGAGATCTCTCCCCATCTCAAGCAGGCGGTTCTGGCGGCCGAGGACCAGCGATTCCTGGATCACTGGGGGTTCGACTTCGTGGAGCTGGGCAAGGCCATCGAGGACGCCCTGCACGACAAGGGGGTGCGGGGTGCGAGCACCATCAGCATGCAGGCGGCCCGCACTGTCTTTCTATGGCCTGATCGCACCCTGGTCAGGAAGGCGCTTGAGGCATACTACACGGTGCTGATCGAGCTCTTCTGGGACAAGCGCCGGATACTGGAAGTCTATGTTAATACGGTGGATTGGGGCCCGGGGATAAGGGGGGCGGAGGCCGCCTGCCGCAGCTACTTCGCCGTGGGATGCGACGCGGTGAGCCGCTCCCAGGCCGCGGCGCTGGCCGCCATACTCCCCAACCCCCACAGGTGGTCGCCTGTGGAGCCGGGGCGGCAGGTGCTCCGGAGGAAGCAGCGCATATTGCGCGCCATGGATATGATGCCCCTCCTATAGAGAGCACGCACCCGGCTGGAAGGCTCGATTTGGGACGGGACGTTTGTAGATGCCGATGACACTGTTTCCCTGCGATGGTTTATATGTACCCTCATCATGATGAAGGCGTGCCGAGCGGCGTTAGACGAAGGCTGCAGAGTATGAGCCTGAAGTGGAAGCTCCTTATCCCTTTTCTCTTCTTTGCGTTTGCAGGCACCACCAGCCTCACCTACATAGGCCTCACCTCCCAGCACCGCTTGATAAAGGAAGAGGAGAGAAAGCAGCTCCTCATCCACTACAAGAACTTCGTCAACGAGATGGAGAGGAAAAAGCGGGAAGCCGTGGCATTGGCCTCAATGGTGGCGGAAAACAAAGAGGTCCAGCGCTTGTTGGCCGAGAGGGACAGGGAGGGCCTGGACAGACTCCTGGTCAACACCTATGTCAGGCTCCACAGGGACCAGGAGATCAGTCAGTTCCACTTCCATGTGCCCCCCGGGGTCTCGTTCCTGAGGCTGCACCACCCCCCGGAATACGGTGATGTGCTCTACGATTACAGGGATACCATAAGAGAGGCGGTTGAAGGGTGCGAGCCGGCATCCGGGCTGGAGTATGGAGAGACGGGCTTCGGGATCCGGGGCGTTGTGCCGGTTTTTCACAACGCGCGACTGGTCGGGACCGCGGAGATAGGCCACTCATTCGGGGAGCCTTTCCTGAAAGGCCTTCACGAGAGCTGGGGTATAGACATAGCCCTGTACAGGCGGACCAAGGAAGGCCGGTATCTGCCCATGGCCCGAGTCTGCGACGGGGAACCCGAGCGGGTCTTTTCCGGGCCCAAGGAGCGCGGGCTCGGTAAGGGCTCCGGGCCCTTGGTCCTGATCTCGCCCGGCGGCCTCCCGCAGCGCTCAGTACTGATAAGCGAGGTGGAGGACTACGGCGGAGATCTCGTGGCGCAGGTGGAGATCAGCCTGGATCGCTCCAGTATAAGGCAGCGACTCGCCCGAACCAGGGACCTGATGCTCCTTGTGGGCTGCGTGGGCATAGCGGTCTCATTCCTGCTCACATACGTAGTGACCGCGCTTTTCATAAGCCCGATTCGAAAGATAGTTAGGGAGGCGCAAGAGATCGCGGACGAGAAACGCGAGATACACCTGGAGACAGGGCCGGGGGATGAGATAGGAACGCTGACACGCGCGCTCAACCTTATGCTTACGGCCCTGAAGGAGCGAAGGATCCAGATCGAGGGATACGCAAGACACCTGGAGAGGAGGGTCGAAGAGCGTACACAGGACTTGGTGGCCTCGGAGGAGAAGTACAGGACCTTGGTGGAGAACGTTCCCCTGATCGTCTACAGGGTTCTCCCGGACGGGACCACGGAGTTCATAAACTCCCACTTGACCGAGAGTCTCGGCTACGCCATCGAAGACGCGGTCGGGGACCGCAATTTCTGGTGCGAGAAGATCCTGGGAAGCGACCAGGAGGCTTGGCGCGAGCTCTTCGAGACCTGTTTCCAGTACCGGGAAGAGTGCCGAATAGAGCGGGTGGTAAGGGACAGGGAAGGGCGCCCCTTGGTCTTCCTCGATCACGCCATACCCGCGACCGACGACCATGGCCGGCCCAAGTGGATCGACGGGATCATGATGGAGATCACCGAGTTGAAGAGGCTTCAGGAGCGTGCGGTGAGGAGCGAGGAAATCCGGCTGCTTGGTGAGATCTCGGCGCGAATGGCCCATGAGATCCGGAATCCGTTGTCTACTGCAGGGGGGTTTGCCAGGCGTCTCAAGGACTCCATGCCGGAAGGAGACAAGAGACGCGGGATCGCGGAGATAATCGTCAAGGAAGTCTCCCGGATGGAGACCTTCCTCGGCATCCTCCTGAGATCCATTCGACCGTTCGAGCTCTCGGTCTCGGAGATGGATCTGAACCGGGTGATCTCCGGGTGCCTGGAGGAATTGGAAGATCTCGCAAGGTCGCGAGACATAAAGGCATCGAAGGATTTCCAGGAGGAGCTTCCCTTGATCCAGGGGGACGAGGACAGGCTCAATCAGGCCTTTGAGAGCCTTCTGAAGCACTCCATGGTGACCATGCCGGAAGGGGATACCATTGAGCTCAGGACCCGCTCTGCTCATGATCAGGTAAGGATACAACTAGCGTTCTCCGGCGCACTGGTATCGGATGACGACCTGGCGCATTTCTTCTTCCCCCACCTGGAGCACGACCCGGAAAAAAGCGTCCTGGACCTTCCCCTGTCCAAGATAATCATTCACCGCCACGGGGGTAGGATCCGGGTCCACCGCGAGGGGGAGTCCTTGATTACCGAAATAGAGCTCCCGGTGCACCTGACTCCGGAGACCACGGAGCCTTTTTCGGACGGAATCGGAGTGGGTTGAAATGCTGAGAGCCTTTCTGCTCAATACGTTCATCGGGCTTTACAGCCTTCTGGTTTGTCTGGTGGCCATACCGGTCTCTCTGTTCGACCGGACAGGGGGCCTCACCCACGCCTGGTTCGCAGTGCCCTGGGCCAAGGGGATACTCCGGGCCTGCGGGGTCAAGGTGGAACTCCTCGGCCGGGAGAACGTGGACCCGGGCGAGCCGAGGATATATGTCACCAACCACCAGAGCTATTTTGATATCTTTGTGCTGCTGTCCTCATTGCCGGTGGATTTCAAGTTCATCTTGAAGCAGGAGCTGATGAGGATCCCCATACTCGGCTTCACCATGAAGCGCGCCCGGTATATCGCCATCGACAGGAGCAACCCGCGGAGCGCGGCCCGCAGCATCAATTCGGCTGCCGAGAAGATCAGACAGGGGGCTTCGGTGGTCGTGTTCCCCGAGGGGACGCGCAGCGAGGACGGAAGGCTCCAGCCCTTCAAGAGGGGCGCATTCCTCCTGGCGCTGAAATCCGGCTGCCCGGTGGTGCCCGTGGCCATAAAGGGGACCAATGAAATCGTGCCCAAAGGGAGTCTCCGCGTCAGACCGGGCGTGGTCACGGTCACCATAGGGGAGGCCATACCGGTCTCCGGCTACACCAAGCGCAACCTGGGCGAGCTCATGGGACGAGTCCGGGCGGTCCTGGCCCGCCGGATGGGAGAGGAGCCATGATCATGAACAAGAGGACCTGCAGCCGCAAGGTATATGCCGTATTGTCCGCAGCGGGCCTGGTCTTGCTGCTCGCCGCAGCCGGGCTTTGCTACGTGATCCCGCCTGGGCAGCTCCTGGACTTTCTTGTGAAGCGGACCCCCGGGGTGGAAGGATTGTGCCTCGACCTGGTGGTGAACTCCGGGGGAGGGCACCCCGGGAGTGAGGAAAAACGAGGGAGTGTCTGGGTGAGCGGTCTCCGGGCCGAGGAAGCCGGCTCGGGCGGAGGGATGAGGGAGGCCTTCCCCGCGATTGACTGCCTGAGCCTTTTCACTGCCGGCCGGCGTGATATCGAAGGCCTGTTAAGGGAATGCGGGGTGGATTTGAACAACTCCTCCTTCGCCAGGGTGGGGGATAGAGTGGCCTACCGCCTGGGGAATGAATCCCCCGGGTCTCCCGCCCTTTTCCTGGACAGGAAAGAATTCCTGCCCTTGATGCTGGTTTGCAGCCCATCCGCGAGCGGCCCGGCCGCCGGAGCGGAGATTCGCTTCGACGCCTACCGCCGGTTCGAGGGCGGCTGGCTCCCCGGGGAACTCAGTTACCGGACCGGCTCCGGCGTCACCGGAGCGATCACTGTGGAGGGGATAGGGGACCGCCTCCCGGGGTGCGGGCGGGGAGAGGACGAGCCGCTCAGTTGAGTGCCACGGCCCAAACCAGCTACCGGGTGGCCGTCGCCTTGCCGGTCAGCCGGACTTTTTCCTATTCCCGGCCCGAGCCCTCTGCAAGGGTGGCGGTGGGGTGCCGGGTGGTGGTGCCTTTCGGCACCAAGAAGGCCGAGGGGTATGTCCTCCGGGAGGAGACCGGGGATCAGGGCCGGCGCCTCAAACCCATCCTGGAGGTGGCCGACCCTGAGCCGCTCTTCCATGAAGGAATGGTGCCTTTCCTCGAGTGGGTATCCGCCTACTACCTGCACCCCATAGGCCTGGTCATCCAGTCGGTCCTTCCGGGGCCGGGCGGACGGTCGTTCTGGACGGCCGCCCTGACAGAATCCGGCCGCACGGTCCTGGAAGAGCTCCCGCCGCGTTCCACGGAAAGAAAAATGCTCCAGTGGGTCTCGGACAACCCGGGAAAGCGCATCCCCTGGGGCCTGGCAGAGGCGCGCGAGCTGGAAAGAAAAGGGCTACTCGAGCTGGAGGCGGGGAGGGGCGGGCGCAGGGAAGGGCCCAAGATGCAACGGTTCCTGCGGCCCACGGGGAAGCTCGGGTTGGAGGACGCCCTTGCCCAAGGCGGAAAGGCCCGGCCCGCCCGGAACGAAGAGGAGTTTCTGGCAGAGGCCTTCGGAGCCGGAGGCGTGCTGCTGAGGGATATCACCCGGCGCTACCCCAACGGGTCCTATCTGGTCCGGAAGTGGGTGGGCAGGGGTGTATTGGAGACGTACGACGCCCCGGTGCTTCAGGGCCCCGCAGGAAGGATTCTATTCCCGTCGCCGCATCCCCCCCGGCTGGTGGGGCAGCAACAGGCGGTGCTGGACGAGGTGCGGGCGGAGGTCTCCCAGGGGCGGTTCTTTCCGTGCCTGCTTTACGGGGTGACGGGCAGCGGGAAGACCGAGGTCTATTTCAGGGCGGTCCAGGAGGCGGTCCGGACCGGACGCCAGGCATTGATCCTGGTCCCGGAGATATCACTGGTGGCTTACATGGAAGGGCTCTTCAGGTCTCGAATGGGCGATGTGGTCGGGACCTATCACAGCGGCATGACCGGGGCCGAGCGCTACGAACAGTGGGTCAGAATGGCGAGAGGCGAGGTGGACGTTGTGATAGGGGCGAGGTCGGCGGTCTTCGCCCCGCTGCCGTGCCCGGGCTTGATAGTGGTGGACGAGGAGCACGACTACTCCTACAAGCAGGAGGAGGCCCCGCGTTACCAGGCCAGGGATTCGGCCCTGGTGAGGGGCAGGATGGAAGGCGCCGTGGTGATCCTGGGCTCCGGGACCCCTTCGGTCCAAAGTTATTACAACGCCTCCAATTCCCGGTACAGGCTCCTCTCCATGCCTGAGCGGATAGAGAAGCGCCCGCTGCCCGCGGTGGAGATCGTTGACATGAAGGACTTCTCGGACCCGCCGGGCTCCCATGGTATGATCAGCCCCGTCCTCCAGGAGGCCCTGGAAAAGAACCTGAGGAACGGCGGGCAGGCCCTGCTTTTCCTGAACCGAAGGGGGTACCACAGGATGCTCCTTTGCAGGAGGTGCGGGGAGGCGCTTCGCTGCCCCAACTGCGACCTGGCCCTGATCCAGCATATGAGCCAGGGTATGCTGGCGTGCCACTACTGCGGCTTCCGCCGGCCGCCCGGGGGGAGCTGCTCGGCTTGCGGGCACTCCGAGTTGAGGGCCCTGGGATTCGGGACCGAGAGGCTGGAGGATGAGATTGCCCGGCGGCTCTCCGGGGCCCGGGTGGCCCGCATGGACCGCGACTCCACACGACCAAGGGGTGCTTCCTTCAGGTTGCTCAAGTCTTTCGGCGAAGGGGGGATCGATGTCCTCGTGGGCACGCAGATGATCACCAAGGGGTACGACTTCCCCAACGTGACCCTGGTGGGGGTGATCGCTGCGGACGCCTCACTGGGGTTTCCGGATTTCCGGGCTGCGGAGAGGACCTTTCAGCTCCTCTGCCAGGTGGCGGGCCGGGCCGGCCGGGGGGACCATCCCGGCCGCGTCCTGGTCCAGACCTTCAACCCGGGCCACTATGCCGTGGCTGCCGCGCGCACCCATGACTATGCGACGTTCTTCGGCCATGAGAGGGAACTGAGGGAGCAGCTCGGATACCCCCCTTTCTCCTACCTGGCCAGACTGCGACTCCGGGGGAATCGGCTGGAAGCGACCGCCCGGGCGGCGCAAAGGCTGGCCCGGGCCATGGAGGAGATCCGGGGCAAGTATGCCGAGCAGGCGAGCGGCTTGCTGGTATTGGGTCCGGTGGAGGCCCCCATAGCACGTCTCAAGGGCAAGTACAGATGGCAGCTCCTGGTCAAGAGCCGCGGTTCCCGCCTTCTTCATGAGTTCCTGATCCGAGTCCGGGAGGTCTCGGACAGGGTCCTGAGATCCACCGGCGTATCCATGGTGATCGATATTGATCCCTACCATATGCTCTGACCCGCCGCCCCCCGCGGGATCCGCCCTCAGACCTTGAGGTATCGGCCCAGGACGCGGTAGTTGCCTGCCAGCACATAGATCAGGAAGACCGCCAATAAAACGCCTCCCAGCATTTCAGTGTTTTTGGCCTTGATCAGGTAGGCCGCTACGAAGAGCACAATGAAGCCCATGGTTATGACTACCGGCCTGGGTATCAGGGGAAGGATCATTCGGCCGAAGTGTACGAACCGGATGTGGCTGACCAACAGATAGGAGGTAAAACAGATGATCACCCATGAGGTCCAGACATATCCCAGCAGGAGGCAGGCGCCCAGGGCAACCAGGGCCCCGGCCGGGCTGGGGAGCCCGTTGAAGGTGCCGGGCGGCAGGCTGGAGTCCGCCTTGTCCCGAGCCAGGTACCGCCAGAGCCTGAATGCTACGGCGGAGAAGTATATGGCCGCCAGAAGCAATGCGTGGGTCCGGAGGGTTCCCAGGCTGAAGATGAGCAGGGCCGGGCAGAGGCCGAAGCTGGTCAGATCTGCTATGTCGTCCAGCCACGGCCCGAACCTGGTCCCGCCGTGCTTCTCGGCCATCCGGCCGTCGAAGAGATCAAACACCTGACCCGCCAGTATGGCGAGGGCCGCATGCACGTAACGGCCTCCCAGCACCAGCCAGATCCCGGTAATGCCGCACAAGAGATTGAGCACCGACAGGATGTCAGCGTAGAATCTGTTTGGGATGGCCTTGAAAACGATTGAGGCCAGGGACATGATGATGCAGAGCTGAAGCACCTGATTGGTGAAGTCCGGGATCCTGAGGGAGTCGTCAAGGATCGCCAGGTATACTATCAATGCGAAGCACAGTACCGCCTTTATCTTGCCGAAGTTGTTGGCCTGGAGAGAAAGGCGGGTGAAGTGCTTCAATATGTAGCGTACAAGGAACTGGCCGGCAGTTTCGATGGCGATCAACAACCAGAAGGCCCCTATGGGCAGCAGCCCCTGGTAGGCGAAAAACCCCATCGGCGGAAGGTAGGTCAGCTTGTCGCAGAGGGGGTCGATTTCCTCGCCGAAAGAGGTCACCAGATCGCACTCGCGGGCCACCAGCCCGTCGACTCCGTCCAGAAAGGCCGAGACGGTGAAAAGGAGGATCCCCATGAAATGAGCCCCGGACAGGAAGTAGAGGATCATCCCCCCGACTCCTATCAGTACCCTCCAGGCGCATATTGCGTTGGGGTGGAGGACGGCGTGCCCGGCCACGAACCGGCGCACGGCTTCCTTCCTCAGCGCCAGTACGATGGCGCCGTACATGGCCGAAGACAGCGCTATCGCGGTCAGAATGGAGACTACTCGTTCCATCACCCGAATCCTTCATCTCGGCCCCGGCCCAGGCTGGAGAGCAGCCGGGCGGGGAGGTTGTCAAAGGAGCCGTTGGACATTACCAGGACTATGTCGCGCGGGGCGAGTCGCTCCAGGATCGCCTGCAAGAGGCCCTCCCCGCTCCCTCCGTAAACCGCTTCAACCCCCCTTGAGGCCAGATCCGCCGCCAACCCCTGGGAGGAGAAGCGCTCTTCCGGGGAGATCTTGTCCATCAGGGGGGGCTCGGCTATGAACACCAGCCCGGCCCGGTCGAACGCCCTGGTGTAGTCGTGCTGGAACACCTTTCTCCGGCTGGAATTTGAGCGGGGTTCGAAGACCGCCACCAGGCGGCGTCCGGGGTACTTTGCGCCCACCGCCGCTATGGTCTCGCGAACCGCTGTCGGGTGGTGGGCGAAGTCGTCCATGACCATTACCCCTCCCGCCTCGCCCCTTACCTCCTGCCTCCTCCTGACACCCCTGAAGCTCCCGAGGGCCCTCTGCAGGGGATCCGTTTCCACCCCCACACTGCGGCACAGGGCGGCTGCGGCCAGGAGATTGCCGAGGTTGTGCAGGCCGAAGAGGGGGGTTCGGGCCCGGATCGGCTCTCCGTCAGGCGGCACCAGGGTCAGCTCGGTGTCTTGTCCATCGGTGCTCACATCTTCCACTGACCAGTCCGCGCCTTTCTCCAGCCCGTAGGTCACCACCCGGCAGGATGCCAGGCGGGTCTCTGCCATGACCCTGGGGTCGTCGGCGTTGGCCACCAAGAGCCCTCGGGCCGGGATCAGGGCCAGCAGTGACCTGAAGCTCTCTTTTACGTGCTCCAGATCACGGTATATGTCCGCGTGGTCGAATTCTATGCTTGTCAGTACGGCCGCCCAGGGCGCGTAGTGCAGGAACTTGGGCCCTTTGTCGAAAAAGGCCGAGTCATACTCGTCGCCCTCGATCACGAAGTACTCCCCCCGGCCGTCCTTGTAGCTCGCCGGGAAGTTGCATGGGATACCCCCTATCAGGAAGCCCGGATCCCGGCCGGCCGTCTCCAGGATCCAGGCGGCCAGGGACGAGGTGGTGGTCTTTCCGTGAGTGCCGGCCACCACCAGGCTCCTGCGTTCCCTTATTGCAAAGGCGCGGAGGGCCTGGGGCAGGCTCAGGTAGGGAATCCTCTTTTCCACCAGGGCGAGTGCCTCGGGGTTGTCCCTGGTGATCACGTTTCCCACCACCACAAGGTCGGGTTCTGTTTCCAGATTGGCCGCGGAGTAGCCCTCCAGCACTTCTATGCCCAGGGACTCGAGCAGATCGCTCATGGGCGGATAGACGTTTTGGTCCGAGCCGGTTACCTCTAGACCCTGGTCCTTTAGGAGCCCGGCCAGGGACGACATGCCCGTGCCGCAGATTCCCATGAGATGGACGCGCTCCGTGTTTCCAGGGGCGTGGTTGAGCTCCGGCAAGAGCCCGTATCGGGCGCGGCGGTCGTATGGCGATTCCGTGCTCATTTGCGGCTGCAGTCCTTTGACCTCCCGTAAAAAAGCCTTGTCATGGGGCCTGGGAGGGGGTATTGTTACCGGTTCAGGGCCAAATGTAAAGGAGAATGAAGATGTCAAAAGTATGCGATATATGCGGCAAAAGACCCATGGTAGGCAACAAGGTAAGCCATGCGAACAACAAGACAAAGAAGCGATGGTACCCCAACCTCCAAGAGGTCAGATCCTCGCAGGCGGGCAGGTCGCGCCGGATCACCGCGTGCACCTCTTGCATACGCTCCGGCCTTGTGGTCAAGCCTTGACCTCGGGCTTCGCCGCGTCGCGGCCCACGTCGCCCGGACTAGGCCTCGGCCGGGATTTGATATTGCACCCGCTCAACGATCATGACGTTCTTGACCTTTTTTACGGCGCCGATTATCTGCTGTAACTGCCTGTAGTCCTCCACTTCTATGGTGAAGTAGGAAACCCCCTTTCTGTCGGCTGTGGTGTGTACTTCGGCATGAAGGATGTTGGCGTCCTTTGAGGCCATGATAGCGCTGATTTCCGCCAGGATGCCCTTTTTGTCCACTGAGGTCACCCGGAGTCGGGCCAGGTGCACCTCCTTCTCAGTGGGCTCCCAGCTCACCTCCACCACTCTTTCCGGGTCCGCGTTCACTATCTGGCGGCAGTCGTGCTTGTGAACAGTCACCCCGCGGCCCCTGGTGATGAATCCGCGCACCTTCTCGCCGGGCAAAGGGCTGCAGCAGTTGGCGAATCTGACCAACATGTTCTCCATCCCCTTGACCTTGATCCCATGGGTGCTCTTGCGCCGCTTGATGCGGGAGACCACCTTGCTGACCAGGCCCGAGTGTTCCCCTTGGTCCAGTCCCCGCCGGCTCTTGATGCGCGACACCACCTGATTCACCGATATCTTGCCGTAACCCACGTTGGCGAGCAGCTCGTCCGAGCTTTGCAGTGACAGGTCCCGGGCCACCGCCAGGATTTCCTCGTTCTTCGGTATGTTCGGGACCTTGATCTGCTGCTGCTCCAGGGCCTTTTCCAGGAGCTCCTTGCCCAGTTGAATGCTCTGGTCTCTTTCCTGGCGTTTGATCCAATGGCGTATCTTGGTCTTGGCCCTGGAGGTCTTTACGAAGTCCAGCCAGTCCTTCCTGGGCTGCTGCTTTTGCGAGGTTATTATCTCCACTATGTCTCCGTTCTGGAGCTCATACCGGAGTGAGACCATCCTGCCGTTCACCCGGGCCCCCACGCAGCGGTCTCCCACCTCGGAGTGGATGCTGTAGGCGAAGTCCACCGGCGTGGCGCCCTTGGGGAACTCCCTGACTTCCCCCTTGGGCGTGAACACATAGACCTCGTTCGGGAAGAGGTCCATCCGGACGGTCTCCAGGAATTCCTGGGGGTCGTTCAGGTTCTGCTGCCACTCCAAGAGCTGCCTGAGCCAGGCGAACTGCTTTTCATCGGCCCGGTTCGCCGCCATGCCCTCCTTGTACTTCCAGTGAGCGGCAATACCCTCCTCGGCGATACGGTCCATATCCCAAGTGCGGATCTGAACCTCCAGGCTCTGCCCCAGCGGGCCTATCACCGTGGTGTGAAGCGACTGGTACATGTTGGCCTTGGGCATGGAGATGTAATCCTTGAAGCGGCCGGGGAGGGGCTTCCAGGTGGCGTGGATCAGACCGAGGACTTCGTAGCACTCCCTGAGGGAGCTGACTATGACCCTGCAGGCCACTATGTCGTAGACTTGATTGACGTCTACGTTCTGCTCCTTCATCTTTTCATAGATGCTGTAGAAATGCTTGTGCCGCCCCTTGATCGCGGCCTTGATGCCTGCCTCATCCAGCTTTCTGTAGAGCAGCTGCTTGACTTCCCGTATGAAGGCCTCCCTGGCGCCCCTGCGCTCGGCTATCCCGCTCTTGATCTGCTGGTAGATCTCCGGCTCCAGATAGTAAAGGCACAAGTCCTCCAGGCTGGATTTCAGCCAGTATATTCCCATGCGGCCGGCAAGCGGGGCGTATATCTCCAAGGTCTCCCTGGCTATCGCCTCCTGCTTGGCCGGGGGCTGATACCCGAGCGTTCGCATGTTGTGTAGCCTGTCGGCGAGCTTCACCATGATCACCCGGATGTCCGTGGCCATGGCCAGTATCATCTTGCGCATGTTCTCGGCCTGGCGCTCCTCCCGGCTGGTGAAGTGCACCCTCCCTATCTTGGTGACCCCGTCCACGACGTTTGCGGCCTCGGCGCCGAATAGGCGCTCGATCTCGCTCAACTCGGCGTAGGTATCCTCCACGGCGTCGTGGAGAAGGCCGGCCACCACGCTGATGACGTCCATCTTCATCTGGGTGAGCAGATATGCCACTTCCAGCGGGTGAGACAGGTAGGGCTCTCCAGAGAGGCGCACCTGCCCCTTGTGGACCTTGGCGGAGTAGACATAAGCCTTCTCCACCAGTCCGCGGTCGGCCTTGGGGTGATAGGCCGCCAGATTGCTGGTAATGTCATTCAAGCGAATCATAGAGCTCCTTGACCCGCCTGTTGACCTCCTCCGGCGCCCGTTCCAGGCCCACGGGCTGGATTTCCCCGCCCGCCCTGAGCTTGACTTCAACAACCCCCTTGTCCAGGCCCTTGGAGCCCACAGCCGCCCTCACCGGTGTCCCGAGGAGGTCGGCGTCCTTGAACTTGGCCCCTGCCCTGAGGTCGCGGTCGTCCAACAAGGCTTCCACCCCAAGGTCCATGAGTCCCCGGTAGATGCGCTCCGCCGCCTCCACCACCCCCGGCTCGTTCATCTGCAGGGGGAGCACCACCACCTCGAAAGGGGCGATGGGGACCGGGAAAATGATTCCGTCCCGGTCGTGGTTCTGCTCAATGGCCGCGGCCACGGTCCGTCCAACTCCTATGCCGTAGCAGCCCATGGCGATGGGCCGCTCCTTGCCTTTTTCGTCCAGGTAGACCGCCCCCATGGCCCGGCTGTATTTGGTCCCCAGCTTGAAGATGTGCCCCACCTCTATCCCCCTGGCGAACCTGAGCCCGCCGCCGCAGTGAGGGCATGAGTCCTTCGGGGTGATCAGCCTCAAGTCCCCGTAGATCTCCACTTGGAAGTCCCGGTCCGGGTTGACGTTCGTCAGATGGGTGTCGGCCCGGTTGCCCCCGGCGACCGCGTTTACCATGTAACGCACCGCATGGTCCGCCACCACCCGCAGGTTCGTGCCCACCGGCCCGGCAAAGCCGACGGGCGCGCCGGTCTTGTCCTCCACCAGCTCCGGACCGGCCATCTCGGCCCGGGGCGCTTCGAGGAGTGCCTTGAGTTTGACTTCATTGAGTTCGTGGTCGCCGCGCACCAGGGCGGCCACCACCTCGCCTCCGACATCGTAGATCAGGGTCTTGATCAGCCTTTGGGCCGGGACCCCCAAGAAGGATGTGACCGCCTCTATGGTCCTCTGCCCGGGGGTCTCCACCTCCTCCAGCAGGAAGGGGGCTTCATCATCAATAGGGTCGGACAGGGGAGGGCGGACCTCGGCCTTTTCCAGGTTGGCGGCATAGTCGCACTCCAGGCAGCTCACGATCTGGTCTTCGCCCGAGTCTGCAAGCACCATGAATTCGTGGGACACGCTTCCTCCGATGGCACCGGTGTCCGCCTCCACGGCCCTGAAGTTCAGCCCGCACCGTTTGAATATCCTGACATAGGCCTCGTGCATCACCTGGTAGCTCAGGGCCATCTCTTCCTCTCCGGCGTCAAAGCTGTATGCGTCCTTCATGATGAACTCGCGGCCGCGCATGATGCCGAACCTGGGCCTGATCTCGTCCCTGAACTTGGTCTGGATCTGGTAGAAGTTGACCGGCATCTGCTTGTAGGATCGGATCTCCCGGCGCACCAGATCGGTGATCACCTCCTCGTGGGTGGGCCCCAGGCAGGCGTCTCTCTGGTGCCGGTCCTTGAACCGCAGTAGCTCTCGGCCGTAATGGTCCCAGCGCCCGCTCTCCTGCCATAGCTCGGCCGGCTGGACAGCCGGCATCAGGAGCTCCACCGCCCCGGAGCGGTCCATCTCCTCGCGGATTATCCTCTCCACCTTGCGTATGGAGCGAAGCCCGGCCGGGAGATAGGTGTAGATGCCTGAAGTGAGCTTTCGGATCAGGCCCGCCCTGAGCATGAGCTGATGACTCACCACTTCGGCGTCCGCAGGCTTCTCCTTGTAAGTGGGAATAAAATACCGGGTGTAGCGCATTCGCTTTCCTTTCCTGGCTCATGAATTTGAAAACAGGCGTCTGACCTCGCTCACCAGGGCCCGGGCCAGGTCCTTCTCAGGGACTTTTCGCACCAAGCGGCCCTTTCGGAAGAGCATACCCTGGCCTCTTCCGCCCGCCACGCCGATGTCCGCTTCCCGGGCCTCGCCGGGTCCGTTGACCACGCACCCCATGACCGCCACCTTGGGGGAGTCCTCCATGCCTTCCAGTGATGCCTCCACCTCTTCGACCAGCGAGAAGAGATCGATCTCGCAGCGCCCGCAGGTGGGGCACGAAATGATCTCCGGCCCGCGGTGCCTCAGGTCCAGGCATCGGAGTATCTCCCATGCTACCTTCACCTCTTCCACCGGATCGCGGGAGAGTGATACGCGGAATGTGTCTCCTATGCCCTGGTACAGGAGTAGGCCGATGCCCACCGCGCTCTTGACCGTCCCGGAGATCAGGGTCCCGGCCTCGGTCACCCCCAAATGGAGGGGGTAGTCCACCTCTCCGGCCAGGAGCTCGTAAGCGACTACGGTGTGGAGCACGTTGGATGATTTGAGCGATATCTTGATTTGCTCGTAGCCCATTTCTTCGAAGAGGCGCACATGCTCCATGGCCGCTTCGACCATGGCCTCCGGGGTGGGACGCCCGTGTCTTTCCAGTAT
Source organism: uncultured Desulfobacterales bacterium (assembly GCA_964647905.1). GTDB lineage: Bacteria > Desulfobacterota > DSM-4660 > Desulfatiglandales > HGW-15 > CAZYJR01. The sequence goes on from CAZYJR010000001.1 coordinate 88,324, forward strand.
CGGGCGGGGCAGGGAGCCTGAATTCACACCCACACGAATCGGGATCCCGCCGGCGGCCCCGGCCTCGGAGACCACCTTTCGGACGGCGCTTCGGCCTCCTATGTTCCCCGGGTTTATGCGGAGGCCGTCCGCGCCCACACGGACCGCCCCTATCGCCAGCCGGTGGTCGAAATGGATGTCCGCGATAAGAGGCGTTATCACTCGTCTCTTTATCTCGGCCAGGGCCTCTACCGCCTCTTGGTCCGGCACCGCCACCCGCACTATCTCGCATCCCGCTCCTGCCAGACGCTCCACCTGGCCCACCGTGGCCTCCACGTCCCTGGTGTCCGTATTGGTCATGGACTGGACCGCGACCGGCGCTCCACCGCCTACAGGGACTCCGCCCACGTATATCCGCCTGGTCTCCCTGCGGGTCATGGCCGGCATAGCCTTTCTCCTTTCAGTCCATTTCGTCCGGAAGAGCTCGGGCGGAGTGCCCTCCGCCCGGAAACAGCCTCTCATGAACCGCCGCAACAAAAAATTATATCCCACGGGCACGGATTAGAAAACCACAATTTCCCGGGCCCCGTCATGAAAGAGGCCCTGCAGCCTTTACAACAGGCCACAAAGTCATTATCCTCAATCGCTCAATCCAGAGGTGTGTGTTGTCGGTCCCATTAAAGGAGGGTATTCATGCCAGCTTCCAATAAGATACAGGCCTCCATCGAGAAATCTTCGTGGATCCGGAAGATGTTCGAAGAGGGGAACATCCGCAAGGCCAATTACGGGGAGGAAAACGTGTTCGACTTCAGCCTGGGGAACCCCAACCTCGAGCCCCCGGAGGAGTTCAGGCGCACCCTGAGGGCCCTGGCTGCGGAGGAGAATCCGGGCCGGCACGGGTATATGCCCAACGCCGGGTTTCCGGAGACCAGGCAGGCCGTGGCCGAATACTTGAGCCGCCACAACCCCCAGAGCTTCGGCCCGGAGGACGTGGTAATGACAGTCGGGGCGGGAGGCGGCCTGAACGTGGTCTTGAAGACCATACTGAACCCGGGCGAAGAGGTCATCATCCCCAGCCCCTACTTCGTGGAGTACAATTTCTACCTGGACAATCACCTGGGGGTCCCCAGACTGGTCCGGACGGCTCCCGACTTCTCCCTGGACCTGGAGGCCGTTGAGGAGGCCGTGAGCGGGAAGACCAGGGCCGTCCTCATCAACTCGCCCAACAACCCAACCGGAAGGGTGTATCCCAGGGAGCAGCTGAGGGAGCTGGGCCGCATGCTGGAAGACAAGAGCCGGGCCCTGGGGGATGTCATTTACCTGATCTCGGACGAGCCCTATAGAAAGATAGTCTACGACGGGGTGGTCGTGCCCAGCGTGTTTGAGGTCTACCCGGAGAGCTTCGTGGTGACTTCCTTCTCCAAGGACCTCTCACTGCCCGGGGAGAGGATAGGCTACGCCGCGGTAAACCCGGATATGACCGACAAGAAGACCATTTGGGCGGGCATGGTGCTCTGCAACCGCATATTGGGTTATGTAAACGCCCCGGCCCTGATCCAACGGGCCATCCCGTCCCTGCTGGAGACCAGCGTGGATATTTCGCTCTATCGGAAGAAGCGGGATATGCTGTGTGACGCGCTTGGCGCATTCGGCTACGATTTTGAAAAGCCCGAGGGCGCTTTCTATCTCTTTCCCAGGACCCCGGTGAAAGACGACGTGGCCTTTGTGGGCGATCTCCAGGAGGAGAATATACTGACCGTGCCGGGCAGCGGATTCGGAGGGCCCGGCCATTTCCGGATAACCTATTGCGTGGCGGACCAGACCATAGAGAGGTCCCTGCCCGGGTTCGAGCGGGTCATCAAGAAGTACCGCTAGGGCCTGGAAAGAGGCCTTTATCCGGCGGGAGGACGAAGACATGTATTCCAAGATGCTCACCCTGCGGTTCCCCGAAAAGGTGGTGAACGAACCCGTAGCCGTGAATCTGGTCAGGGAGTTCGACCTCTCATTCAACATACTCAAGGCCACCATCTATCCCAGGAAGGAAGGCTTCATGGTGATGGAGTTGAGCGGGCACAGGAAGAACTTCCAGAAGGGGGTGCGCTATCTCAAGAGCCTGGGAATCAAGGTGGAGAGCATAGGAAACGACATCCGCCGAGACGAAGAGAGGTGCTACCACTGCGGGGCGTGCACCGCGGTATGCGTCACCGGGGCCCTTCACATAAAGCGCCCCGAAATGGAGGTGGTCTTCGACAAGGACAAGTGCAGCGCCTGCGAGCTGTGTGTGGTGGCATGTCCGGCCAGGGCCATGGAGGTCCGGTTCAACAAGTCCCTGCTCTAGTGAGAAGACATATTCATCACCATGTCCGAGGAAAAGGTCTCATCCGTGCTCGTGGCCCTGAGCGGCGGCGTGGACAGCGCAGTGGCCGCGGCCCTCTTGAAGGAGCAGGGGTGGAGGGTGATGGGCGTTCATTTCATCCTGCCATCTCCCGGCCCCACGGCCTCCTTCAGGCGGCGCTCAGCCGAGGCGGCGGCGGAGCACCTGGGTATACCGCTCCTGGTCTCGGACCTGCGGGTCGAGTTCGAGCAGAGGGTGATCTCGCCCTTCGTGGACGCCTACATGTCCGGCCGGACCCCGAACCCCTGCGTCTTGTGCAACCCGGCCGTAAAGTTCAAAGGGCTGATCGATTCGGCTGACCTCGAGGGGCTCGAACGTGTGGCTACAGGCCATTACGCAATCACCGAGACCGGGGCCGGCGGCCGGACCCTGCTCCTGCGCGGCGCGGACCGTGACAAAGACCAATCCTATTTCCTGCACCGGCTGGATCCGGCCCAGCTCGGGCGGGTCCTGTTTCCCCTGGGCCGGCTTACCAAGGAGGAGGTGCGGGAGGCGGCCTTGGAGCGCGGCCTCTCAGCCGGGTCAAGACCCGAGAGTCAGGAGATCTGCTTCCTGCCGCGACAAGACTACCGCGAGTTCTTGAGCTCCCGGCTGGGCGGGGCCGCTGAGCGCTCGGGACTGATCGTGGACCGCGAGGGGAGGCGGCTGGGTCTCCACCTGGGGGTCCACGGGTTCACCGTCGGCCAGCGCAAGGGCTTGGGTATAGCCTCAAGCCGCCCGTACTACGTCTTGGAGCTCCGGCCGGAGGCGAACGAGGTGGTGGTCGGTCGCAGGGAAGAGCTTTTCGGGGTCAAGGTGAGGGCGGGCTCATTCGCGTGGCTGGAGAGGCCGCCCCAGGCGGGGGCCCTGCGGGTCTCGGGCAAGGTGCGCTACAGGCACCGGCCCGCACCCGGCCTCCTGGAGGTGGAGGCCCCGGGCAGGGTGAGGCTCGTCTTTGACCATCCCCAATGGGCTGTCACCCCGGGACAGGCCCTGGTATGCTACGAGGGTGATCGGGTGCTGGGCGGCGGGTGGATCGAATGAAGGGGACCGGCTGGTGGTATGGAAGACAAAGAGGTTTCGAATAGTCACCCTGGGGTGCAAGGTAAATCAGTACGAGTCGGCCTATTTGGAGGAGGCCCTCGCCCGGTACGGATGGCAAAGATCCCGGGGGAATGAGCCCTCGGGCCTGGTCTTGATAAACACCTGCATTGTCACGGCGCGGGCCGCCTATCAGTCCAGGCAGGCGGTCAGGAGGGCGGTGCGCGAGAACCCGGAGGCATTGATAGGGGCCACCGGCTGCTATGCCCAGGTCTTTCCCGAGGAGCTCAGCCGCATACAGGGACTGCACCTGGTGGCCGGGAACACAATGAAGGGCAGGCTGCCGGAGATGATCTGGCGGGCATGCCGCCCCCCCCACCCCCGCGTCTACTCGGAGCCGCTCAGCCCGGGGACCCCGTTCGAGCAACTCCCTGTAGGTCGCTTGCCGGGGAGGACCAGGGCCTTCCTGAAGATCCAGGACGGCTGCGATTCGTCGTGTACATATTGCATAGTGCCCCTGGCCCGCGGTGCGCCGAGGAGCCTTCCACCGGACCGGGTGCTGGGCGCCCTGGCCGAGTACTCCAACAACGGCTTCAAGGAGGTGGTCTTGACCGGCATACACCTGGGGAGGTACGGTCTGGACCTCGAGCCCTCCTCCAGCCTGGAGGGCCTGCTGGAGATGATGGGACGTGCGGGGCTCCCTTTGAGGATCAGATTGAGCTCCCTTGACCCGGACGAGTCCCGGGAGGCCCTCCCTGCACTCCTCGGAGGCGCGTCTTGGCTTTGCAGGCACATCCACATCGCCCTTCAGAGCGGTGACGACCGTATACTCCGCCGGATGGGAAGGCGCTACAGGGCGGGGGACTTTGAAGAGGCGGTCGGACTGATCAAGCGTGCCTCGCCAGAGGCGGCCATAGGAGCTGATGTACTGGTGGGATTCCCCGGAGAGACGGACAAGGCATTTGAAGACACCCGCCGGCTGGTCCGGGACCTGCCGGTCTCCTACCTCCATGTCTTCCCTTACTCGCCGCGGCCGGGGACCCCGGCCGCCCGGTTCTCAGGCCGGGTCCCCGGGGCCGAGGTCAAGGAGCGCGCAGCAGAGCTGAGGGCGCTGGGGAGAGAGAAGCGGCTGCTCTTCCACTCCTCCTGCCTGGGAGGGGTGTTCCCTGTGCTGGTGGAGGAGAAAGAGGAGGGCGGGTTCTGGAAGGGGCTCGCCGACAACTACCTCCCGGTCGCTTTCCATTGCCCTGAGGAGTGCGGCAACCGTGTGGTGGAGGTGCGCGCGGAGCGGTTGGGCCCGGGCCGGGTGGAGGGCAGGGCCTTGTCCCTGCGCTGATCATTCATCAAAGACGAAAACAGGGGGATCCCATGACTCACCGCCTGGTGGGGGCCTCCAGAGAAATCTATCTCTTCTGCGGCCGCAACCGCTCCGTCAAGCGAGTGGTCTCACGGTTCGAGCGGTTCGGCGAGGACCGGATAAGGGGGTTCCTCAGAATGATGGCGGGCAAAGGGCTGATGTTCAGTGAGGAGGACCGCTACCTGAGCCTTGCGGTACCGGCCCGTGCCCGCGGCCGGGAGGAATGGTCAAGGGATGTACACTGACCGGAAAAAGGGCGTGGCGGTGGTGGGTGCGGGCGTACTGGTCATCAGCGTCGATGCGCTCCTGGTGAGGCTCGCCCATACCGACAGCTGGAACGTGGTCTTCTGGAGGGGGCTTTTCATCTTCATCTCCCTGGGCCTGCTGCTAGGCATTAGGAACGGCCGTCACTTGCTCTCGGTCTTCATGCGGGGCGGGTGGGCCGCCTTCTTCTCCTCGGTCCTCTTCGGGCTGGGCGGCACCTTGTTCGTCTCCTCGGTCATGTACACGCGTGTTGCCAACACTGTGGTCATCATCAGCAGCGCCCCCCTTTTCGCGGCCCTCTTTACCAGGCTGTTTCTGAAGGAGGCCGTGCCGCTTCGCACCTGGATCGCCATAGGGGCGGGCATCGGGGGAGTGGCCCTGGTCTTTTCAGGATCCCTCGGAGGGGGCGGCCTTCCGGGCGACGTGATCGCCGTCCTTGCCGCGTGCAACGTGGGTGGGAACCTCACCCTTCTCCGCCGCCGCGGGGATCTGGATCGCATGCCCCTGGTCTGTGCAGGAGGGCTGGTAATGGCGATGATCGCCCTGCCCTTCGCCCGACCATGGGGCCTGGCCCCGGAGAGCTACCTCGCCTTGGGAACCATGGGGTTGGTGCAGATGCCTTTGGCCTTGTTCCTGATCGCCCAGAGCACCCGCTTTCTTCCTTCCCCGGAGGTGAGCCTGTTCCTTCTGGTGGAGACCGTCCTCTCTCCCATATGGGTCTGGCTGGTGCTGGGCGAAGAGCCCCCCGGGCTCACCCTGGTGGGGGCGGCAATGATAGTGCCCACCCTGGTGGTCCATTCCTGGATGGGCATGAGGGAGCGGGCGCCCGTCGTCCCGGTGACTCCGGAGCTGCCCGAAAGAGGGCCCGTGCAAGAATGAGCGTATGTGGTCGGCCGAATCACCGACCCGGCGGATCGCTCCGCAGCTTGGCTGAAAGGGCCGCCTCCGGACCTGGACTAATGGAGGTAGTCCTCCAAGGGGAGCTCGTATTCCACTTCCTTGCGGTTCTCCCAGCTCACGGGAGGCCTGAAAACCCGCCTTGCGGAAGACATGCTCGGAGCGCTTGTTCTCCTTGTGGATCCTGGCGATGACCTTTTCTTCCCGCAGCTCGAAGAAGGCGTGCCTGACGCCTCTTCTGATCGCTTCCCGGCCGTACCCCTTGCCCCACTGGGATCTCTCACCTATGACCACTACGATCTCCGCCTCCCCCGGATGGGAGACCAGCCTCAGGAAACCGATGGGCCCGCGATCCTCCCTGCATATCACGAAGAAGGCGCCGTCTCGATTGAAAACAGGTGTGAAAATGGGGAGGCCGGAGCGTTGGAGGACCTCTTCGAGTCGGCGGTCGATGTTCTGGTCCTCGTTCAAGTGACCGGTGACCTCCTGGTCCTGCATCCAGTCGACCATCCTGTCCACGTCTTCCCTGAATACTTCTCTCCTCAGGGTCAGCGATTGTCCGGACAAAACAAACCTCCTTGACCTGAAATCGAAAAGGCACCCTACAGACGCCCCCTCGGGTTTGTCAAGGGGGGCTCAACGGCGCCTATACCGTGTGGAACCGGGTTTCCTTTGACATCACCGAAGCCCGGCGCGGACCCGCTGCGATAAGTGAAAGGGATGGTCATTCGAGACCCGCTCTCAAGGCCTCCGCAATGTCCTCGAGGTTGGCGAGATAGTTCTCAGGGAGGGGATTGATCGGTACAACGGCTCCGCCGATTTCTTCAGCAATGGTCTCCGCTAGCTTCTTGGAGTACTGGGGTTGAACGAAGATCACCCTCACCTTTTCTGCTTGCGCTCTCCGAATCAACGCGGCCAGCTGCTTGGGCGTCGGTTCCTTTCCTGCAATCTCCACGGCCACCTGCTCGAGCCCGTATCGGTCGCCGAAATAGCCGAATGCGGGGTGGAACACATAGAACGAAGACCCCTTCAGAGGCGCCAGCGTCTGCGCGATCTCCCGATCCACCCGATCCAAGGCCTCCTGGTAGGCAGCGAGGTTTCGCTCGAACGTCGGGCGATGTTCCGGGGCAAGATCAATCAAGGCTTCACAGATCGTAGCGGCCTGGATACGGACGAGATGGGGATCGAGCCAGATGTGAGGATCGGGGGCGGCAGCGCCCTTTGTGCGGTCGAAATACCGAAGGGGTACGCCCTTCCGGGTATCCACGATTTCGAGGTGCTCGTGCGTCTTCGCGACCTTTTCGATGAACCCCTTCTCGAAGGGCGTGCCGATTCTGAAAAGGACATCCGCCTGGCTCAGGCGGGCCATCTGTTTGGGGGTCGGTTCGTAGGTGGCGGGTGACTGTCCGGGGCCCACCAGAACGTCCACCTCCACGTGAGGTCCACCCACCTGTTTCACGAACTCCGCCTGGGGGAGGATGCTGACAAAGGCCCGGATTGTTGTCGCCGCGTCCGCCGTTCCGACGAAGAACAAGGCCGTGAAAACTGAAAAGAACACCAAGCAGGCTTTTTTCATGTCGCTCTCCTCCGGCCGAAGCCGATCCTGTCCACAATCAGTTGGAACGGCTGCTCGAAAGGGTGTTCGTGCAGACCGGAAAACGTTCATCGCACGTTGTGCATCGCTCCACCGAGTGGGTCTCTGCAAAGGATTCCCAGTGACGCTTCTGGTCCGGCGTCAGGGCGCCGGCCCCATTGCACAAAGGGCAGACCTTTCCTCTCCACGCCTTGGAAAGCCTTGCCCGTGAGCCGTTCAGTGCGGTGGTCCGGTTCCTCTGCCCGGGGGACGATCCAAGGCGCGCCGTCGGCTGTCCTGTTCACCTGCTCTCAGGCATCCACACGCTCCAGCAGTGCGAGGGAGGCATTTGCATTTTTTCCGAAACAGATCCGAAGTGCCTTCCTGAGCATATCCATGCGAACGGCGAGGTTTCGCTTGGCAAGAATGCCTAAAGAAGCCAAGGCCCTTTCTTGGGATCTGATCTTCTGGCCCTTAAAATCGACGCGGACCACCTTACCGCCACACTCAGGGAGTTCAATGTCATCAGGGGCCAGGACCAATCCATTTTCGGGAATCCTTTCAAATAAGCGCCTTCGTCGGGAGACACCCTCTAGGCCGGTCACAACTACCACGGACGGCGTGTCGATCCCTGTGAACCCGATGGCATCCGTGGAAAGAACGATCTCGCTGATCGATGGCCCTCGTAGCACCGAAATATCGTATTCGCTTTTCTGGGTAACCTGCATACCGCCCGTCATCGCGGCGATGCATAGGAGCTTTCCGGCCGTCAGGATCCGTTGTCCTGCATTGCCCAGAAGAACGACCTCCTTTCGGACGAATTCCGGGGGGTCGAACTCTGGACGTATTTCAAGACTCGCAGGGGGTACTCCGAAATTTCCACTCGTCTTTCGATAAAGCTCACCGTACTCCTCTCGAGTGTTTTCTTCTACGAGCCCATCATACACTCGGAGCCGGGTCAAGTCCTCGTCGATGCTTTTCGGGGTGGTCCGGTTTTTCTTGGTGTATCGACCCGGGCAGACCCCCCAGATGTCCAATACGGAAAACCCCTTGAAGTCTATGGCCCGGGCGACTTTTTCGGCAAGATCCTCTTGAAATCCGGAATACCGGCCGATATACCCTGCCCCGGCCGCACGTGCGGTTTCACAGAGATCCAACGGCCGTTCCATTCGATTCAGGAACCCCGATCCCACAACCGCATCGGTGGGCGTGGTGGCCGACATCTGGCCTCCGGTCATGCCGAAATTGAAGTTGTTGAGAATCAAGAGCGTCAGATCCATATTGCGGCGGCAAGCGGCCAGGAAGTGCGCCCCCCCGATTCCGATGCCCCCGTCTCCCATGGTCACGATAACGGTCAGCTCGGGGTTGGCCATTTTGAGTCCGGCCGCGTAAGTGAGCGCTCTTCCATGGAGACCGTGAAAGGCGTGCGTCTTGAAAAAGGTATCGAAAAGGCCGCTGCACCCAATATCGCTGACCAGGACCACCTGGTCTGCTCTCAAATTCAAACGAGCCAGGGCCTGGTCCAGGATATACGTGATACGCTCATGGGTGCATCCGGGACAAAAAACCGGAGGCCGATCCGGATTCAGCAGGCTATTCATGGGAAAGCGCCTCCTCGATTTGCCCGGGGGCTATCAGGTTCCCGTTCATCTGGCCCAAGAAACGGACTTTCTTGTCCTTCAACACCCGCCGTATCTCCCTCACGTATTGTCCCATATTCATCTCCACCACCAGAACATCTTCGGCGTCCACGGACTTTTCCCGGATGACCGACTCCGGGACCGGCCATAGGGTCTTGAGAACGAGCAGGGAGAAGGGTAGCCCCTTTTCCTCAGAGGCCGATTGACAGGCCTTTGCCGCCCGGGCGGTAACACCGTATGTGACAACGAGACGGTCCCTCCGTTCTGCCGGGTAATAATCGTAAAAGAAGTATTCGCCCACGGAGCTTTCGAGCTTTTTGTAAAGCCGCGTTTGGGAGGCCTGGATCTGTACCGGATCCGTGGTGATGTATCCATTCGGACCGTGGGTGGAAGACGTCTGCCGGACCACGGTCTCCCCCCCTATGGGCAGAAAAAAAGGCACCGGGTTTTCAGGGGAGGTTTCGAAGGGGATGAATGAGGTTCCTGGAGGCGGTGGCAACCGGTACCTGGCCGCAAGGCGCTTCAGGCGATCCGACTCGATGCTCTCCCTGGTCAAGGCAACCTCCTTGTTGGACGCGATGAAGACAGGGCACCGGAACTGTTCGGCAAGATTGAAGGCATGCTGGGTCAGGATGTAACAATCCAAAGCGTTCTCCGGTGCCAAGACGATTACCGGGAGCCCGCCGCTGTTCCCCCATCTGACAAAGTGGATATCGCTGTCGGCGCCGCGAGTGGCCGATCCGGTGGAGGGACCGAGGCGCTGAACATCAACTATGACGACAGGGATTTCACTCCCTACGGCAAAGGAAATTTGTTCACTGTACAGACTGATGCCGGGCCCCGAGGTGGCGGTCATTGCTTTGAGACCGGCCATGGACGCGCCCAGGCAGTAACCTATGGAGGCAATTTCGTCCTCACCCTGAATACATAGACCGCCGACCGGGGGGAGCAGTCGGATCATGGCGTCAAAGATGGAGCTGGCGGGCGTTATAGGATACCCGGCGAAAAACCGGCAGCCTGCTTGAAAAGCACCTCGAGCGACAGCTTCGTTTCCGTCCATAAAAGAAAGGCTCACTGGATTAGACCTCCTGTAATGGTTTTAAGCCTCCAGATACATCGTGAGGCGTCTTATTCCAGTCAAAAGGCCCCTCAATCCCCCTCAAAAACGCCGCTGACCCGTGCCTGGAGCGAAAATCAACATGAACCGCGATTTACAAGGAGCTCTCCGGACTACATGGACGGCGTCTTGCCGCCGTCGATCAGGATTTCGGCGCCTGTGATGGACCCGGCTAAATCGGAGACCAGAAAGGCCGCAAGAATGGCGACCTCCTCGGGCTTTATCATCCTCCCCAGGGGTATGGTGGAGGTGGTTTCCTTCCAGACTTCATCCACAGGGACATTCCGCGCTTCTGCGGTCTGCTGAGCCAATTGCTTGGCCCGTTCGGTCTGAGTGGGCGCCGGCGAAATGGCATTCAACCTGACGTTGTTCTCGGCCAGTTCCTTGCTCAGGCCGCGGGTGAAGTTGATCAAGGCGGCGTTGGTCGTGCTGCCGGGGAGAAAGGACGGTGGAGGTGTGCGGCCGGCTGCGCCGATGACGTTGACGATCCGACCGTCCTTTTGCGCGATCATATGCGGCGCAACAGCTCGTACCATGCGCAAGTAGCCCATGAATTTGAGGTTAAAGGCATTGAAGAAGTCATCGTCGTCCAGTTCCAGGAAGGCCCCGGCCCGGGCAGCGCCCGCACAATTGATCAGGATATCGAGCCGTTCGAATGTTTCCATTGCGAATGCGACAACCCGCTCGGCCTCCTTTTTTTGCGTCAAATCCACGCTCAGACCCACGACTTTCGCCCCGCTGGACGCAACGGCGGAAATATCGACCACCGCCCGATCCACCTCCGTATGAGCGGCTACGACGATATGGACACCTTCGGCTGCCAAGGCCTTGGCGCAAGCGAAGCCGATTCCCATGCTTCCGCCGGTTACAATCGCGGTTTTGCCTGTCAGTTTGAGATCCATATGTGCCTCCTGTGATGAATGGGAAGACTGGTAGTCTCGATTAGGACACTCTTAACACCGCCCCTTCAGCGGCCGAGGCGGCCAGGCGGGCGTAGAGCCCCAGATAGCCTTTGGTGATACGCAAGGCCGGCCGCTTCCATTGTTTCCGCCGGGCAGAAAGCTCGTCATCATCGACAAGAAGCGTGAGACGGCGTTTTTCGATATCAATGACGATGCGGTCCCCGTCCCGGACCAGAGCAATCGGACCGCCTTCCGCGGCTTCCGGAGACACGTGCCCGACAAAACAGCCGTTGTTGGTGCCGGAAAATCGGCCATCCGTGACCACAGAGGTCTTAAGGGACAGTCCCCTGCCATAGAGGAGCTTCAGGGCCGTAGCCATCTCCCGCATACCCGGCCCGCCTTTAGGGCCTTCATAGCGGATGACCAAGACGTCGCCTTCTTCGATGCGGCCGTCCAGAACCGCCTGGGTGGCCTCCTCTTCCGAATCGAAGCATTTGGCCCGGCCTTCGAAGTGGTGCATGCTTGGGTCGATGGATGCCGGTTTGGTCAATGCGGTCTCAGGGGCCAGGTTGCCGCTTAGTACCGCCAAGCCGCCGGAAGGACTCCACGGGTCGTCGAGGGGCCGGATCAGGTCGGTGCTCGAGGGCGGAAAAACAGCCAGGTTTTCCGCCAGGCTGCGCCCTGTGACGGTCATTGCGTCATGGTGGAGCAAAGGCAGTAACTCGCGCATGACCGCCGGCGCGCCTCCCGCAGCGTGGAAGTCGGATAGATTGGCGGAGGCGGCCGGGTTGATCTTTAGAATATGCGGAGTGGAGGCGCAAAGCTCCCCAAAATCGGCCATGGAGACCAGCGCTTCGGCCTCGAGAGCGATGGCCGGCAGGTGCAGGGCCACGTTGGTAGACGCGCCGATGGCCGCAGCCGTGCGAATGGCGTTTTCCATGCCAAGCCGGTTGATGATCCGGCGGGCGGTAAGATTGTCTTCCACCATTTCCACGATGCGCCGGCCCGAAGCCTGCGCCGCTCGAAGCCGCTCGGAGTGGTGAGACGGAATAACCGCTGTGCCGGGCAGGGACAGACCCATAGCTTCAGCCATACAAGCCATGGAATTGGCCGTTCCCAGAAAGCTACAGGACCCGCAGGTGGGCATGACCGCGTCTTCCAGGCGGTCATAGGACTCCTGGTGGATGAGTCCGGCCTTGAGCATGCCCAGGGCTTCGGCGATGGAGGTGGTGTCAGAAGGCCGACCGTCGAATTCGCAGCCACCTTCCGAGGGACCACCCACGAACATGATTGCCGGGACGTCCACACGGGCAGCAGCCATGAGCATGGCCGGAACGGCTTTGTCGCAGGAGCCGAGCAAGACCACGCCGTCCAGACGATGAGCCTGGACCATCGTTTCCACGCTGCCACAAATCAGCTCTCTGGAGGGCAGGATGTAGCGCATGCCCTCGTGGCCGCTGGCAATGCCGTCGCAGGCCGCCATGACCCCGAATTCCACGGGCGTGCCTCCGGCCTGGAGGATGCCCTGGGAGACGTATTCGGCCGCCCGGCGCAGGTTGAAGTGCCCGGAGACCAGCCGGTTCCAGGAATTGGCCACGCCTATCAGGGGCTTGTCCAGATCCTGATCGCTGTAGCCCATGGACTTGAACAGGGCCCGAACTTTGGACCAGCGGGGGCGAGTCAGAATGTCGCGGCTGCGGTGGGTCATGGGCTATACCAGCGCTTTCCCTTTGTCCAGAATCAGACGTCCGTTGACCTCCAAAGAGGCCCCGGCGTAGATGACATCGATATGGCAGGGAGCGTCCACATACCCACCAATGGCGTAGTTGCTGCCTATGCCGTGGTGTCCGAAACCCAAACGACCGAGGTCCTCCAGATTGGTGGCGTAGGTCCGGCTGGCCGGGTTTAGGCCCACGGCGAACTCCGCCAGGTTGTATACCCGCTGGTCGTGGAACCCTGCTAAGGTCTCCTTCAGATAATCCGCAGCCTCCCCCCCGGTTATGCGCACCACCCGGCCGCCCTTGACCTCGAGGGTCACCGGTTCCCGCTTGACCACCCCGTAGCCCATGACCCTCACATCTGCGACGATGACACCCTCCGTGGTGCCTTCCACGGGGCTGATGTTCAATTCGCTGTTGGGCAGGGCTGCGAACCGGCCCGGCTCTCGGAACAAACCGGTTTCGTACTGAACCGGCCGGTCTTTGATTCGAGCCGAGAGGTCGGTTCCAGCCGTAGAGGTCATGCGGATTTCGGTTCCTTGCTCCATGACGGCGCCGATCCTCCGGCCCAGCAGGTCGTTTTCCTCAAAATTCGCCGTGATTCCCCCTATGCAGAGACAGTCTTCGGTGACCTCGCACATGGTACAGACCCGTGAGCCGTTCTTAATGGCTTCTATGCGCGCGTCGGTATGGGTCATGGACCAGCTGGTGGGCATAAACAACACGTCGCTTCTTGATGCCGCGCCGGCAACGGATTTTGGCGGCTGCGCGCCATGGGCGCCTGTAGGTGTGAAAGCGACAATGGTCGGCAGGCCCCCCACCGCATAGGCCGCGGCAGCCAGAGCTTCCGCCAGTCTCATTTTGTTGGTGTCACAAGCGATCACAACATTCTCTTCAGGCTTTACCCGAGCGCATTGTGCCATAGCTTTCATGGCACCGGGCATCATCTCGATGATGCTGGACGGGGCGGGAATGTAATGAAAATGCTGGATGGGCCAAGTCATGATGTCCCCTCTTTTATCGAATGTCGCCCGCTGAATCGTTCAAAAAAGCCTTCCGAGCACGGTCCCGGTGTTCCCGGACCGCTCGTATGGCTTTTTCCGGGTCCCGCTCGCGGAGCGCGTCCAAAATGGCTTTGTGGTCGTGGTGTGTCCAGGGCAATGCTTTCTTGCGGTTTCGCGCGAACTGGAACCGGACGATGTTGACGTGGGCGTTGAGTTGCTGGTACATGTTGATCAGTCGCTCGTTTTCGGTCAACTGGATGATGGCCTGATGGAAATGGCTGTCCTTTTCCATGAAGTCGACGTAATCGAATTGGTCGTCCGGAATGAGTGTGTCCCGGTAGCGGGCCTCCAGGAGCTGGATCTGTCCGTCGGTAATGGCCGGGACCACGATCTCCATAGCCCCGGTTTCCAGAATTTTCCGGACTTCCTCGATTTCGCGGAGCTCCTTTTTGGAAATGTGCTTGACGAAAGTGCCTTTACGCGACGTGATTTCCACCATGCCTTCGCCGGCCAGCCGGAAGAGCGAATCCTTGATCGGGCTGTTGCTGACCCCCAGTTCCTCCTGCAGCTTTCGGATGCTGATCCGGTGCCCGGGCGGGTATTCGAACCGGGTGATTCGCTTTTTGATCAAATCGTAGATCTTTTCGTTGATATTGGTAATGTCGATTACGGTGTTTTCCGCCATGATGCGCCTTTGTTCAGGTCCGACACGAACCGGCGGTCGAATCGGAAGTGAGGTTGAAATTACTGTGCGGCCGGACTCTCCGGATGATCACTTTGATCACCGGGGTCAGCCAGACCAGGATGGTGACCGTACCCAGGGTCGCTGCGATGGGTCGGCTGAAAAAGGCCAACAGGTTGCCGTCGGCCGAGATCATGGCCTGCATGAAGTTTTCCTCCAGCAGTTCACCCATGATCATGCCCAGGATCAAAGGGGCCACCGGAAAGCCGTTTTCCTGCATGATAAACGATAACACTCCCGTGCCCAAAATCACGATGACACCCATGAGGGAGTTGTTGATGGCAAAAGCGCCGACGATGCAAAACAAAAGCACCAGGGGCATCAACACTTCGGTGGGCACCCGGAGCATATGTTTGGAGATCTTGACGGCCAAAAACCCCATGGGCAGCAGCACGATGTTGGCGATGAAAAAGGCGACGAAAATGGAATAGACCAGAGGCGCGTTTTCCAAAAAGACCGCCGGGCCGGGCTCCAGCCCCTTGAGGAACAGGACGCCGATGACGATGGCGGTAACCGAGTCGCCTGGGATGCCGAAGACAAGGGACGGGATCCAGGTAGCGCAGGTGCTGGCGTTGTTGGACGAACTGGCCGCCACCACGCCTTCGGGATGGCCGGTCAAGAATTTTTCAGGCTCCTTGGAGAAACGTTTGGCCAATGCGTAGGACACCCAGGCGGCCATGTCCGATCCCGCACCCGGTAGCGCGCCGATGATGGTGCCGATGATCGGCCCGCGGGCCACGTTCCATTTGTATTTCCAGGCGATGGACCCGGTGCCCCTGAATACATTGCCCCCGACCACGCTGGCGATCCGGCCTCCGCTGCTGGAATGGGTCAGGTTCCGGCAGACTTCCCCCACCGCGAACACGCCGATCATGGCCGAAATGAAATGGATCCCCTCCATCAGTTCCATGACGCCGAAGGTGAACCGGGGGGCGCCGGAGATGATGCTGAAGCCCACCATGGACAGCAATAGGCCGAAACAGGTGGATATCAACCCCTTGGCCGGCTCGTCCGCGCAGACAAAGGCGGCGGTGGTCAGCCCCATGCAGGCCAGCCAGAAATATTCGTAATACTGAAATTCCAAAGCGAATTCGGCCAGAAGCGGCGCCGAAACACTCAACCCCACGGCCCCGATCAATCCGCCGATGACCGAACAGACCAACGAAATTCCCAGAGCCTTCTCGCCCAGACCCTTTTGGGTCATGGCGTAGGTCTCGTCCGCGTACGCCGCCGAAGACGGGACGCCCGGAATCCGCAGCAACGCGCCCGGAATGTCGCCGGCGAAAATGGCCATCGCCACCGCCGTGGCCATGGATGCGAGGGCCGCCACCGGGCTAAGGTAAAAGGTCACCGGCACCAGCAGCGCCACCGCCACCGTGGCGGATATCCCCGGCATCGCTCCGGTGAACAGGCCGAAAGCGCAGGAACAGATGATGACCAGGATCACCTGCCAGTCCATGACCATGCTTATGGCGATCGGGATGTTTTCCACAACAACCATCCAGCCCCGTTCGGCGCCCGGGCCTAGAACAGACCGGCCAGCAGCCCGGGCGGCAACGGAATTCGAAGAATCTCCGAGAACAAAAAGAACACCAGCACCGGAAAAAACACGGCAATGATCGACGTGGACAAGAGGCGCTTTCCCCGGCGGGTCCACAAGAGCAAGCCCATGAGCAGCAGAAACGAGGTGATTATAAAACCCAGGCGCTCGCTGAAAAGGATGTAAAACAAAAGCGAACCGAATATCAGGCCCAGAGTCGCGTAGGTGCGGGGCTTCCGAGCCCACTCGTCCAAAATCAGCCACCCGGTAGCCCCGCGGTTGCGAAGCCCTTTTATGATCAAAACCAGGCCGCCGAAAACCATGGCCCCGGCCACGACGCTCGGAAACAGGCCCGGGCCGTAAGGCACGCCCGGCAAGGACGGATAGGATCGGGCCTCTAGAATGACCAAACCGGAAAACAGGATGACGATGATCCCCAAAATGGCATCGTTGATCCGCATGTACCGTCTCCCGCTCCCGCCTCCGTCCGCCGGGGACGTGAATTCGTCAAAGGGCGCCTATTCGGCCATGCCGACGGCTTTCATCACCTCATGGATGGATTCGTCCTGCTGTTTGTGGAACGCCCGGGCCTCTTCCGGGCCCTTCCAGGTTTTCTCGAAACCGCGCTTGTTCATGAATGCAGTGAACTCTTCGCTGTCGAAGGCGGCCCGGACCGCGTCGGCCAACTTCTGCTTGATGTCGTCGGGCAGGCCGGCCGGAGCGCCGATCATACGCCAAGTATAACAGGTCCAGTCCGTGCCGGTGGCCTCTTTCAACGTGGGGACGTCGGGCAAGGGGTCGAAACGCTTTTCACCCATGTTGGCCAGGGGCCGGACCTTGCCGGCCTTGATCAGCGGCAGCGCGCTGGACAAGGGCGCGGTGACCGCGTCCACGGCGCCGGCGGCCAGGTCCTTGAGCGATGGGGCTTCGCCTTTGGTCGGGACCCAGGCCACTTTATCCGGTTCCACGCCCGAATAATACAGCCACCCGGCCCAGGCCAGATGCCAAATACCGCCGGTGCCCGTGCCGGAAGCCTTGAACGTGCCCGCCGGTTCCGCCTTGATCGCGTCCAGCAGCTCCTGGGCGGTCTCGTAATCCGAATCGGCGTTGACTTCCAGGCCCGCAGGCGCCGCATTGAGCAGCGCGATCTGGGTGAACTTGTCGTAACTCAGGTCGGTCAGACCTTTGGAAACCAACTGGCAGAGGTCCACGTTGATGGTGCCGATGGTGTACCCGTCCGGTTTGGCGTTGGCCAGAGCCGAATGGCCGACGATGCCCGATCCGCCGGTCCGGTTGACCACGTTAACCGGTTGGCCCAGGTTCTTTTCCATGACCGCGGCCAAGGACCGGACCACGGTGTCGGTACCGCCACCGGCGCCCCAGGGACAAATCACCGTGATCGGACGGTCGGGCCATTCGGCCTGAGCGGCCGCCGGGCCGAAGCACAGGGCAGCCAACACCAGCGCCGCGGCCATCGAGCTCACGCCTCTTGCCTTGAACAATCTCATCACCTTCCCTCCTTTCATCAAAATAACGATTCAGTTGGGTGAGACTATCTAACACCTGAAGCCTGAAGCTTCAGTAACAGGCCAACGTCACCAATGTCAAGGCCTTTTTTTCAGCCCGGGCGGGAATGCCGATTAATGGCTCTATAATCGAAGTGTTACCGCTACCAGGAAAGTCATCGGGAATGAAATTAATGAGCCTTGGAGCTTACCGAACGAAAGGTCTGGTGGTTCATCCGACTAGCCCGTACTTGGCCTGATTGAGGAGGACCCGCGCGTCAACGGCATGAAGGCCCTCTCCCCCGGCACCCACGATCACGGGATTCACGTCCATTTCTCGGATTACCGGGAAGTCGGCCATGAGCCGGCCGACCCTCACCAGCAGGTCCCGGAGAGCATGGACGTCCCTGGGAGGCGTCCCCCTGAAACCTTTCTCCAGGAGGTTTCGTGCCCGGATTCGCCCCAGCATTCGCGAGGCCTCGCCTTCCCCGAAGGGGGCCACCCGCCATACCACATCGCTCAAGGCCTCCACAAAGACGCCTCCCAGACCGAAGAGCACTACCGGTCCGAAAACCGCGTCCCGCTTAGCCCCCACCATTACCTCCAGCCCCGGATCGCTCATCGCCTGGACCAATACCTCCACCTGATCGGTCCCGGCCGCCGCTCTGAGGGCACTGAAGGCCTCCTCGACCGCCGGCTCGCTGTCCAGGCCCAGGCGGAGGGCTCCCTGGTCGGTCTTGTGTGAGACATGGGGCTTGTTGAGCTTCATGGCAACGGGTCTCCCCATTCGTTTCCAAGCTTCCACGGCCTGCCCCGGTCCACCGGCCAGGCCGAAAAGCGGGACGCGCACTCCGGCTGCTCGGACCAATTCCAGGCCCTCGCTGAGGAGGAGGCGCCCCCTTTCCAGGCCCCGGCCGAGGGTGGCTTCCAGCTCACGCCGATCCATGTGTGCGGGCACAGGGCCCCGGGTTTCGGCTCGGGGGGGCCTTTCCGAGAGCCAATTCCGGGATAGGCTGAAGGCCCTCATGGCGTTCTCCGGGGCCGTAAAGACCGGGATGTCGTAGTTCTTCTTGAGGTAATCGATTTCCATGGACTCTGCGAAAATGACCAGTGCCACGGGTTTTCCGTAACGGCCGGAGAGCCCGGCCACCCTGCCGATCAGGGTCCTGCTGGCCTCCTGCTCGAAACCCCGCCTGTACCCGTGACCCAGGAGAACCCCGTCCACATTCTCCATCTTCAGCATCTCTTCCACTATGTTTTCGTAAAAGTCCAGGTCGAACAGGTCTCCCAGGTCCAGGGGGTTTTGAAGCCGTATCACGTGGGCCCTCAGGCGGCTCTCCACCTGCCTGAGGAGCTCGGAAGGGAACTTCGGGAGCTCAAAGCCGTAATGCGCGCAGGCATCCGTCGTTATCACCGCGTGCCCGCCCGAGCGCGAGACCACGGCCAACCTGTTTCCCCGGAGGGGGGGCATGGTCAGGCCCTTTATGTAGTCCAGGGCCTCGTTTATGGTATTCACTCGGACGCAGCCTGCCTGTTCCAGGGCGTGGTCCACCAGGGAGTCGTTGGTGAAAAGGGCCGCGGTGTGGGAGTGGGCTATGCTGGAGCTGGTCTCGAAGCGGTTTGACTTGTGCACCAGGACGGGCTTGTGGGACCTGGAGGCGATCTCCATGAACCTGCGGCCGTCCGTGAACCCCTCCAGGTACAAGAGGATGATTCGTGTGCCCTCGTCCTGTATGAGGTATTCAAGGAGATCGTTTTCGTCGACGTCGAGCTTGTTTCCCATGGAAACGAACTTGTTGATCCCGATGTTTTCCTCGGCCAGGAATCCCAGGTAGCTCAGCCCGACGCCTCCGCTTTGGGCCAGGACAGATACCGGACCCGGCCGCAGGTCCTCCCTGAGAGGCCAGAAAGGCAGCGCCAGCCCGTTTTCCAGGCTGGCTACCCCGATCCCGTTGGGCCCTATGAAGCGGATTCCGTGGTTGCGTGCCGCCCGGCAGCACTCCTCTTCGAGCTCTCTCCCGTCCTCGCCTAGCTCCGAGAAACCGCCGGATTCCACCACCGCCCACCGGATCCCCTTGCGGCCGCAGGCCTCAAGGATTCCCGGAATGGTGCGGGCAGGGGTGAGTATCACCGCGAGGTCCACGGGACGGTCGATTTCCTCTACTGATGTGTGGATCCTCTGGCCGAAGACCACCCCTTCTCTCAGTCCGATCGGGACTATTTCACCGGCGAACCCGAACCTGAGGCAGTTCTGGATTATGTTCTTTCCCAGATTGGCACGATCCGGTGACACACCGATTACAGCCAGATTCCGGGGGTAGAAAAAACTGGATAGAGTTTCAGGGGGTCGGCTAGCGCTCATGGGCCTCTCCTGGTCTTTCGCGCCTTTTCCTTCCAGGTGCGTGGTTTTCTGCCCTTCTTCTCCTGCCTGTGTACCGCCGGATCACGGTCTGACTCCAGCACAAAGGTCCCGGGTCGGAAGTCGGGCGGCCTTGAGGGTTTCTCCTTCTTTTTCTTTCTCTTCTCCTGGTCCGGTCTCTGCGCTTCCGCCTCTTTGCTCACGGCCGGCCCTGCAACGGCCCCGGGCGGGACCTCGGGGGTGAGGTAGAGCTTCCCCAGAGTCCAGAGCACGAGAGGGGCCGCCCCGGGACCGGAGGCCTTGATCTCGAGAATCACCGGGTCCTTTTCCAACCGCCGGCCCATGCGCAGAGCCATGTCCCGGTCCAGGGTCAGGGCGTGGAAAGGCCCGGGCCGCGGGCTCAGCCCTTTTTCCGCAACATGAGGATGGGCCCGCCTCCTTATCGGTGTGAACAGGAGACCGCCCGGAGGGGCTAGGACGGGTCCCTCCAGTGTATAACGCCGCTCACCGGCTCGAACAGCCTTGCCCTCGGTCTCCAAGAGCCCCCGCCCGGGCCCCAGGAGTACCTCTCTCAGGTGCCCTTCCCGGATGTGGCCCCAGCCGGGCTCCTCTCTGACCGCCTGGAGGACCCTCTTGACCGGGACATATCCCTCCCGGTCGGGTACCAGCCCGAACTCGTCCGGCCGGTGCCCCAGTATATAGACCAGCAGGCTGGCTAGGTCTTCTACTTGAAGCCGATGCCTCTTTGACACTTCTCTTTCCGCTCCGCCCCCCGTCTGGTGCTCATAAGGCATTTATGGATTGGCACAAGGCTGACTCCAGAGGTCGGTTTCTTCCGGTTGTCCCAGGACATGAGCCCTGGTCTTCGCGGCTGAAGGAAATTCCTTCAGCTACCGTCTCCCGCCTTTTCAGCCGCTTCCTGTATAAGTGTATGCCTTTGGGACTGTACCCAGGATAAACTGCCCGTGGGCTGCTTCTCCCAGCGCCCCCTGTCTTTCCATGGCCCCCACCACCTCATCCACCTGTGATCTTGCCAGGACTATATCGCATACCTCCCTGGCCGGCGAGACGCGTTTGTAATCGGAATCCTGCGGCGCCACGTGCCTCATCCTGGTCATGGTGGCCCCGGGGGCCCCGGCATCCATGGCGGCCTTGAGCAGGGTCTCGGCGCGCCCCTCGTTGCAAGTGTAAGTCAGGGAAGCGAGGTCGTGGAGGTAGTTCTTCCGGCTCAGGGCGTGGATCCCTGGAGACCCGCCCCTGGCCCTCCAGGATGACTCTCCCTTTATCTCGTCTATGGCCACTATGATTTGCTCCATGCTGGCGGCGTGTCTCGCCATTCCCTGCATGACCTTCATGTTGATCTGTCCCCAGCGGATCGGGTGGAGATAGATGAACCCTTTCCCCGGCTGGTCCAGCTTGCCTGCTTGTATCATCAGGTTCATCAAGGCTTCCGCATCGTAGGAGCTGGCGGCCAGTCTGATCACTTCCTTTTCGGCCGGTACGGTTATCCTGAGCAGCCCCAGCTTGTCCCTGATGCCCGTGCCGTACCCGAAAGTGACGGCAGGTACGCATGTGCCGGTGTCCAAGGCCACCCTGGCCACCGCGTCGCCTTGGCCTCGCTGTACTATGCAACATATGCCGGTGAGCTCCCTCTGGAGCCTGCCCTTGCCCGAGCCCCCGGGGCCTGAGGCGATCTCCCCGCACAAGTCATGCCCCCTGTGTATGACTACTTCCTCGCTGAAGACGCTCCCCCGCCCCTGGTCAGAGAGCCCGCCGCTGCGGGTGATCAGCTCCAAGGCCCCCAATTCCAGCTCCGGCGATACGAGCAGGCTCAATATATCCACAGGGTGGTCCACCACCTTGGGGTCCACTGATAGACCCAGGAAGGCCCTCCTCTCCCTGAGCAGGATCCAACGCCCGGCCGCTGTGTGATACCGGCCGAGCCCGGACTCCTCCATCGCAGAGGTCACCTCCGGGGCAAGCTCGCGGTGGAGCACCGCGGTCACTCTTATCGCCCTTCTTCCGGAGATCATGGGGATCCTCTCTCGGTCATGTCCTCCAGGATCGCCCTCTGCCTGCGGGTCACCACCAGGCCAACGACCAAGACGGACAGTATGGGGCAGACCGAAGCCATCGAGAGGATGCCGAAGCCCTCCACCACCCCCACTTGCCCCCCGATTCCCAGGCCCATGGCCAGCACCAGAGGAACGGTCACAGGGCCAGTGGTCACACCTGCACTGTCCCACCCGATATTGACGAATTCTTCCTTGGACAGGGCGGTGACCAGCATGAGCAGCAGGTAGGGGGGTGCCAGAAGCCACACCATGGGGAGCCCCCAGACGATCTTGGCAACGCCCAGGGATATTCCCGCGCCCACCCCTATGGCCACTGCCTGCATCAGGAGGGATTTCTTGAAGGTCCCCACGGTCATCTCCTCCACTGTGTATCCCAGGGCGTTCAGGGCCGGCTCGGCCAGGGTCGCCCCATAGCCCATCAGAAAGGCAAACAACAGCAGGACCGCCGCCCCCACGACTCCCTTTCCCCATAGCGGCCCCTTTTCGGGGATATAGGTGTAGGTCCCGGTTTCCTTGTCATAGCCGTCCTCTTGGAAAGGGATAGGTTCGTAGTCGCCGTGCCTGTGGACATAGAAAAAACGGTGTTCGCCTCCCTCTTCGTCCACCGCCCTCTGAACCGTTCCCGGATCAAAGTCCCCTATGGTCCTGTGCTGGTCCGAGACCTGGATGCTCTTGAAAAGGGCGGGGAGTTTGCTCCCCACCTGGCTTCCCAACTTGCCGAGCCCGAGCTCGATCCCGGTGCTGAAGAGCATCATGCCCGCCAGGGCGAAAATGATGCCCAAGAGGACCTCGTCCGCCCTGGGCAGTCGCTCCCTCAAGAGGAGGAAGAGGACGCCGAGGAGAAAGGCGGTCAAGGGGAGAATGGCCTGCATGGAGACCGAGGCGGTTCTTTTCAAGAGCCCCAACGGCTCGACTCCTCCGGCCCGGGCGGCGTATCCGGCCATGCCGTTTCTTGACGCCTCTTCGCTCCCGAACACAGCGAGCCTCTGTTCCCGGGTCCCTCTGGCTGCCGCCCACCTGAAAAGCGCCTCAGGATCCGGTCCGAAGACTCGGGAGCGCTCGGCCTCGTTACCGGCAAGACCCCTCAGATACTCCAAGAGTCCCTGTTCGCCGTTTTCAAAGAGCAGGGCCTGGCTCTCGGGCCGGGCCCTGCGCAGGGCGTAGACGATCATTTCATCCCTGCCTTGGAAAAGGCGGATGGTCCGATCCCGGTGCTCCTCGCTGAAGAAGGACTCCTCTTCCATGGGTTGAGGGACTCTCCCACTGAGAAAGACCCCTAAGAGGATCACCGCCAGAACCGGAAATAGTGAGGCCAGCGTGACCACGCCGAACCCGCGCCCGCCGGAACCTGACTTGCCTGCAACACGACAGATGCCTATACCGAGGGCCAAGACCAGGGGCACGGTGACCGGGCCGGTGGTCACCGCTCCGCAGTCCCAGGCCAGCCCCGTTATTCTACGGAGGTTGGGATCCGTGTAGCAGATCGCCGTCAAGATCACCAACGCCCCCACAAGGACGTAGATAAAGGGCTTGAGGGACAGGCCGTACATGAAGCGGACCATGCCGAACATCACCGCCACCCCCACGCCGGCCCCGACGGCATAGACCATCAGTGAAGCGTTCTTGTTTAGCAGCAGGAACAAGAGGGGCGCCCGCCATGCCATCACGGAAGCCCCGGCACTCTTGAGCACCCCTATGGCGGGTTCTGCGAACGTGGCACCTATACCCAAGATCAGGGCGAAGCCCAGGATGGTGACCAGCCCCCTCTTCTGGGGCAGCCTGAGACCGATGACCTCGCCCAGGGGCATGAGACCCAGGAGAATTCCTTCCATGAAAAAGGCCAGGCCCAGGACCACCACGGCCAGCCCCACGGCGATCACGGAGGCCTCCATTACGGGCATCTGCAGGACAAGACGAAGGAAGAGAACAAGGTAGACTACTATCACCCACACCGACTTGATCTGCTCGAAGATCTTGCGCTTCGCGTAGGGCAGGAGCATGCCCGCAGCTTGTCTGAAACCGACCTTGAGCTTTCCACCGGCCTGTAGAGTCATTCGTAGCCTTCCGGCGATTCGAGCCCGGGATGCGCTCCCGCGCGATACCCGGTGGGTTCCTGCCGGGATCCGGTCCAGGGGGCCGGGCTGAGCCGGGGCCCTATATTGCTGGTGGGGAGCATGCCGGCAGGATGGTGTCTTTCAATCGACCAGGCACGAATGGTACCCGCACGGAGGTCCGGGTGTCAACGCATTCCGCCGCCCGGCCGCTTCCTTCGACGCCGTTGTTCCGGCGCTTGATTCCGATCTTCTTATGAGCTAGTCTTGCGGATACCCAGCCCCGGGGCCCTTCTCACCAGCAGCTTGGAGGTTCTGGATATGGATATAGATACCCGGGAGGATATCCCCGTGGAGCGGGCCGAATTCCTGGCCAGGGACTACTCACGGGGTTTCATAGGTTATTGCCGTTTTCGTGCGGAAGAGATAAGGAAGGGTTTTTTCCGATCCCGGGTCGATATAGGTGAGGATCACCGCCAGCAGGACGGGTTCATACATGCCGGAGTCATGGCCACCATGGCCGATCATACGGCCGGGTACGCCGCCTTTACCACGGTGCCTGCCGAGTACCAGATCTTGACCATAGAGTTCAAGATCAATTTCCTGAGGCCCGCCTATGGACAGGCCCTGGAGTGTCGCTCCAGGGTGATCAGGGAAGGCACGAGGGTCCTGGTGGCCGAATCCGAGGTCTATGACCTGCGGGAGAACGGGGAGGAGGCCATGGCCGCCAAGGCCATGGTCACCCTGGCAGCCGTTCACAAGGATCGCCTTCGCTCAGAGGGCGGCTGATATTTCTTCCGCCAGCCTTGTCGCCGCCGCGGCCGGATCCTTGGAGTCTCGTATGGGCCTTCCCACCACGATGTAGTCCGCACCGTTTCGAACCGCCTCCTCAGGGGTGACCATCCGCCTCTGGTCGTCCCTGTTGACCAGGGTCCAGGAGGGCCTGATGCCGGGGGTAACTGCTATCAGATCCCCGCCCAGCTCCTCCTTCACCATTGCCACCTCTTTGCCCGAGCAGACCACCCCGTGGCAGCCGGCTTCCTTGGCAAGGCGGGCCCTGGAGACCACCAGCCCGGGGAAGTCCCGCACCAGGTCCTCGGAATACCCCAGTCTCCTCAGGTGCTCCGGCCCCAGGCTGGTGAGCAGAGTCACGGCCAGAATCTTTGTGCCCCCAGGGTTCTCCTTGGCCACTTGTTCCAGAGTGCCTTCCCCCTGGTCGCAGTGAACCGTTATGAACCTCGGTCCGTAGAGGCTTGCGGCGAGAAACGCCCGTCTTACAGTCTCCGGGATGTCGTGGAGCTTGAGATCCAAGAAGACTTTGGCCCCGGCCGTATCATTTATGGCTCTCAGAGCGGCGGGCCCCGCGCTTGCAAACAGCTCCAGCCCCACTTTGAAAAGACCCACCCGGTCCTTGAGCTTGCGAACGTAGTCCATGGCCTGGTCCAGATCGGGGAGGTCCAGGGGAAACACCAAGTAGTCCTCGGGCGCTCTGGTCACAGTTCATCTCCTGTATTCGGCCCGCCTCGGGCAGGGGCGGCCTCGCGGGCTTCGAAAAATCATGGACATGGGTCGGGAAAAGGGCTAATATATAAAGTTTTAGGCGGGCCACCGTAGCTCAGCTGGTAGAGCACCTCACTCGTAATGAGGATGTCTGCGGTTCGAATCCGCACGGTGGCTCCACGATTCTCACCCGCCGGTTTCTTCCTTGTACGGCACGCTCCGCATCACCCACCAACCGGACCCACGCCGAGATCCGGGGAGAGGTCCGTTTTCCGGCGGTGACGGAATATACCCGGGCTCGCCGGCCCGGTCAATGGAAAGCCGGGCCTCGGGCCCGGGCTCGGCTGTGAAAAAGGCGTTGAAAAAACGATCGGGAAGGGGTAGAAGCCTGGATACTGGACCTCGGGTCCGAGTCCGCTTGCAGGAGGAAGGGATGACGCTCTTTGTTGATTACTTTGAATGCGATGAGTGCGGATCCAGGGATTTTACGAGGATCTATAACTTCTCGCTTCGGTTTCACAACGTCAATTTCTCCGACGACCTGATCTACGACAAGAGGACCAGTGAGATCTACCAGTGCACCGGCTGCAATAAGCGATTCACCGCCGAAGAGATCGAGAACGGTCTGATTGAGATCAGACAGATGCGCAAAAGGCAAAGGACAGGGTCTTCGTGAGCAGCCCCCGGCTAATCCGCCTCTTTCTGGTAGAACTGGAACTTGTAGGACCCCAACTCGATGGTGTCAAAATCATTTAGCTGAACCGAACCCTTTACCACCTCTCCGTTGACCTTCAGCTTGGCCATCCCGCCGGTGAACGAGATGGCGTAACCGGCCGGCCTGCGGCTTATGGTTGCGGCCGTCGCCCCCATGAGCATGCCGGAGAGCTTGATCTCCGAGGAGTGCGCCTTTCCGATCTTGGTGAGCTTCTTGCTCAGTTCCACTTCACCCAGACCGGAGCTGTCAACGAAACTTATGACTCCTATCTTCTCCGGGGCCTTGGCTTCGCCCTGGGCTTTCTTCTGCTGGGAGAGGAGTTCCCGTTGCCGGGCCGTGTCCAGCATCATGGTCCTGTCCAAGTCGCTCTTTTCAGCGGCCGCCCCGGTTGCCTCTGCCGCTCCCTTGGCCGAGGAGACGAAGAGCAGGAGGTGCTTGCCGATGATGATCTTGTCACCGTGCTTGAGCTTGTGGGACGCCACCTTTTCGTTGTTGACAAAGGTGCCGTTGGTGCTCTGGAGGTCCGTGAGGATGTAGTCGTTTCCCGCCCGGTCTATGCGCGCGTGATAGCCGGATACGGCCAGGTTGTCTATAACCACGGTGTTGTCTTCGTTCCGGCCTATGGTAACGCTGTCTTTCAAAACCGGGTATTCTTTGAGTACTTGTTTATTGAACGTCAGAATCAGTCTGGCCATGGTCTTCCCCCGGATATTGATGACGTACGTAATAGTAGTCCAACTTATCCTTGAACATCAACAGTAAATTGGTCAAGGTTTGAATTTTTTCAGGAGCTTCTGGACGCCTATTATCAAATCGGCAAAGAAGAGGCCAATCCTCTTAAGAGGCCTCTCGGAATCGTCTCCCACCCCTGATACGTAGACAGCGACCACAGTGGTGTTGTCGTGGGCCCCCCTTTTCAGCACCGTTTCCAGGAAGTGCCTGCACAGCCTTTCAGGGTCGTCTTCTTGCCGCATAGCCTCCAGTATCTCCTCGTCCGTGACCAGGTCCGTGAGGCCGTCCGAGCAGAGCAGGAACTTGTCGCCGCCCGACGGCTCGATCTCGAAGACCTCGGCTTCAACTTCCTCGGACGAGCCCAGGTTGCGGGTGAGGACGTGTTTCAGCGGCGATGTCTCCGCTTCCTCGCTGCTCATCATGCCCATTTCCACCTGCTCGGCCACGATGGTGTGGTCCTTGGACAGTAGCTCCAGTTTTCCGTCCCGCAGGAGGTAGATGCGGCTGTCCCCGGCATTGGCCGCCACTACGAGTGAAGGGGTGATGTGGAGCGCCGCCACGGTGGTGCCCATGCCGTGGTATTGCTCGTACTCCTTGGCCATCTCGTAGATCACCCGGTTGGCAAGCCTGATTCCGCTGGAGAGGTAGTTTCCCCTGAGACTGAGGGAGCTGTCCGGCCTCCCGAAGAGCTCTTCCAGGGGAGTCTCGTTGTCGATCCACCGCCGCAGGCTCTTGTTGATCATATCCAGGGCGATTCTGCTGGCCACCTCTCCTGCCAGATGGCCTCCCATCCCGTCGGCCACTATGAAGATCCCTGACGCCTCGTCCGTGGACAAGGCGTCTTCGTTTCCGTCTCTCTTGAGGCCTACGTCAGTGAGTCCTGAAGCTCGGATTTCCAATTTCTCTCCAATCTCAAAGTCGGCCCGCACGGGTTCAGGCCTGTTGAAAAGGTTGTCACCCGGCATGGGATCCCTCGGTCCAATGGGCATGTGCCGGATCACTCAGATCCTTATGCTGTATTGCTCCAAATGAAGATCAGGCTGGGGGGTGATTACTATATGGCGCCGGATTCGCCTCTCCATGTAAATGACCGATTCCTGTTCCTCCTCCTTGAGGCACTGTGCGATTTCCGGATTCACCCGGACAAGGGCGCTGTTGCCGTCGGCTGCGGCGGAGTTCTCCCTTTCCAGATCGCGAAAGATCTCGTAGCAGATGGTTCGCCTGGATTTCAGGGTGCCCCTGCCCTCGCAGTAAAAGCAGGGCTCCTCGAGGAGACGGTTCAAATTCTCCCTGGTACGCTTCCGGGTCATCTCGATAAGGCCCAGCTCGGACATGCGTAGGATATGGGTCTTGGACCGGTCCCTTTTCACGGCCTCCTTCAAGGCGGTGAACACCCTGTCCCGGCTGGCCTTTCGCTCCATGTCGATGAAGTCTATGACGATGAGTCCCCCGATGTTCCTAAGCCTGAGCTGGTAGGCGATTTCCTTCGCCGCCTCCAGATTGGTCTTGAGGATGGTCTCCTCCAGATTGCGCTTCCCCACGTAGCTGCCGGTATTCACATCAATTGCGGTCAGGGCCTCGGTGGTCTCTATTACAATGTACCCGCCTGATTTCAGCCAAATTTTCTTCTCCAAGGCCCGTGAGAGCTCCATCTCGATGCCGTAGGCGTCAAAGATGGGATCCGACCCCTCGTAGAGCTCCACAGAGTGTCTTAGCCTGGGGGCGAAGGCCTGGATAAAGGACATGATTCTCTCGTACTCCTCGGCCGAGTCTATTGCCAGGCGGTCCACTTCCCGGGTGAAGAGATCCCGCACCGAGCGCAAGGATACGGCCAGGTCTTTGTATAGGAGCGCTGGGCCGGAAGAGCGCTCCATGGCCTCCTGGATGGTATCCCACAACTTGAGGAGAAAATCCATTTCGCTCTTGAGCTTCAGCCTGTCGGCGCCCTCGCTGACAGTTCTTACTATGAAGCCCTTGTCCGGCGGCGCCATATCCCTTACCATCTCCCGCAGGCGCTCCCTTTCGGCCTGATCCTCTATGCGGCGGCTGATTCCGGTATGTCGCACGGTAGGCATAAGGACCAGATGGCGTCCCGGAAGGGATATATGGGTGGTCAGGCGGGCCCCCTTGGTGCCGATGGGCTCCTTGGATACCTGGACCATGACGTCCTGGCCTACATGGAGGAGTTCTTCTATCTGGAACGAGATACCGGCCAGGGGATCGATGTCCGCGCCGCGACCCGGGTCCCCGTTCATGCCCGGGTCCTCATTCCCGAACGACATGGCTTGTTCCACATCGGGCATGCCCTTTTGGACGTCGGAGACATAGAGGAACCCTGTCCGGTCCAGACCGATGTCCACGAAGGCGGCCTGCATTCCCGGGAGGACGCGGACTACGGTGCCGCGGTAAATGTTGCCCATCAGCTCCTGGCCGGTCTCGCGCTCAATGTGGAGCTCCGCCACCACCCCGCTCTCGACCAGAGCGACTCGGGTCTCATAGGGGCGGGTGTTGACAACCAGTTCAGAGGGCATGGCGGCTCCTTGGCGTGATCCCATGAGCCCGGAGGCTCTCCATAGCACGTCCGGCGGACGGATTTAGGGAGGAGGGGGTTGCCGCCGGCGCGGTGCCAGATCCTACCCCAAGACCTGCTTGGTTTTCAATATCTTTAGCCCGGTTGCCAGGCCGGGGTCCAGGCCCAGGATTTCCTGCAATACCTCCGACGGCTTGAGCGTGGGCCCGGGCGGGGGGCGGAGTACCATATCCAGGGTGTCCTCGGAAAGAGGCCTCACGGACTTTACCAGGGCCCTGGCGTCCACTGTACGCCGGCCCTTGGCCGTTTCCTTTACCACGGGGTGCTCCTCTGAGTCCATGAAGGCCTCTACCGCTCTCGGATCCACGGTGCCCTGTGGCAGGGTTATGCGGAAGTGGCTCTCCAGGATCGGCCCCGGGGCCCTTTTCCCGGTTATATCCTCGGCCGAGGCGATCTTGAGTCCGGGGGGGAGCTCCGTGTTAAGCCTCTCCATGGCCTCCGGAGGAGGCGGCGGGTCAAGGAGTGCGGCCCTGAGGCATTCGCACAGGCTCTCCGTTCCCACCGGCAGGGCGGTCATGAAAGAGAGTTTGGGGGTGGGGTGGTAGCCGCCGGTATGGGCGGGCAGCAATCGCGCTCGCCTCAGGGCCCTGCTGAACGCCTTTACCATCTCCAGGTGGCCGAGAAAGGCGGCTGTGTCGATCTTGGTGTAGACCATGAGGTAACTGCGCTCGGACACCTCGGGCGACTCAGGCTTCCTTTCCGGTCGTTCCTCCTCGGCGTGTTTTCCAGCATGAATTACGGGGTCCACTCGCCGGTGGTCGCAAACACCGCATTCCAAGCATCTCTCGCGGCAGTCGGGGGTGGGCGACTCCTCTTCGGCCCGCCTTCTTTCCCTCAGCAGGAAGGCCCTGCCCACGCCGGAGTCGATGTGATCCCATGGCAGGATCTCTTCAAGGCCGCGCTCCCGTTGGAGATAAAATGCGGGATCCAGACCGGACTCCACCAAGGCCTCCCTCCAAAGTTCCGGCCTGAACTGCTCGCTCCATGCGTCGAACCGCGCGCCCTTGGACCACGCCCTTATAAGACATCCCAGGAGCCGGCGGTCCCCGCGGGAGAATATCCCTTCCAGCCAGCTCATCTCCGGGTTGTTCCATTTCACTCTTATGCGCCGATCCCTGAGCCCTTCTTGTACAGCGCCGATACGCCTCCTGCTCTCTTCCAGGGTGATCTGGGGGTGCCACATGAACGGGGTGTGGCTCTTGGGGACAAAGGTCGCCACGCTCACGTGAAGCTTGGGGCGCTTTCCGCCCGATCCGGAGAGGCGCACCACGCTGCGGGAGAGATCCATCAAATCCTGGAGGTCATCCTCGGTCTCGCCGGGGAGGCCGATCATGAAGTACAGCTTAATCAGGTTCCATCCGGCCGAGTATACGGCCCCTGCGGTCCTGAGGATGGCTTCATTGGTGAGATTCTTGTTGATGACGCGTCTCAGGCGGTCGCTCCCGGCCTCGGGCGCAAGGGTGAATCCGGTCTTGCGCACCCGCTTGATCTCTTCGAACCATGCCGAGTCCAGGCTGTCCATGCGCAGGGAGGGCAGGCTCACCGCGACCTTGTTCCCGCTCTGGCGGTCCATCAGCGTGTGGAGCAGCGGCCCGATTCCGCTGTAGTCACCTGAGCTGAGAGAGAGCAGAGAGACCTCCTCGTAGCCGGTCCGCCTGAGGCCGTCATCCACATGCCGGAGCAGGGATTCCGGGTCGCGCTCCCTGACCGGGCGGTATATCATTCCGGCTTGACAGAATCTGCACCCGCGGGTGCACCCTCTTGCTATTTCCACGGACAACCGGTCGTGGACGGGTTCGGCGTAAGGGACCACCTGTTCGGCGGGGAAAGGAGAGGCCCCCAGGTCCGGGATCAAGGCCTTTCGCACCGGTCCATAGCCCGGGATCAGGTTGTCCATGGCCTGGAGCCTGCCGTCTTCCCGGTACCTGGGCGAGAAGAGCAGGGGGACATAGATTCCCGGGATCCCTGCGAGCGCCAGGAGAATATCCCCGCGGTCACGCCGGCCGCCGCTCCGCGCCCTCCTGAGCACGCGGCACATCTCCAGGGCCCCTTCCTCTCCGTCGCCCAGCATTACGGCGTCAAAGACCTCTGCGATCGGCTCGGGGTTGAAACAAGCCGGTCCGCCCGCGACCACCAGGGGGTGGCGCTCATCGCGCTCCGAGGCCGTAAAGGGTAAGCCCGCAAGATCCAGCATGGTCAGGACGTTTGTGTAGCACAGCTCGTGCTGGAGGCTGAATCCCACCATGTCCAGCTCGGCAGCCGGTGTTCCGCTCTCCAGGGTCTCCAATGGGCGGCCGTGCCTCCGCAAGGCGGATTCCATGTCCACCCACGGGCAGAATATGCGCTCGGCCGCCAACCAGGGGCGGTTGTTGAGCATATGGTAGAGGATCTTGAGGCCCTGGTGGCTCATCCCCACCTCGTATACATCGGGGAAGGCCAGACCTGCCCTGAGCTCCACCGATCCCCTGGGTTTCCTTACGGCATTGGGCTCGTTGCCCAGGTAGCGGCTGGGTCTCCGGATTTCCCTGAACCAAGGCTGGTCTATGAGACGGGTGAGCTCCAAGGTCCCTCCTTTCCGGGCCGGAGCGGGAATCGCACGGTCACCATCGCTCCCCCTTCCGGGTGATTGGCCCCGCTCACCTCCCCCCTGAGCCCCTCCACAATCCTTCTGACCGTGGCGAGCCCCAGGCCGGAGCCTCCTTCCTTGGTAGTAAAGAACGGGGTGAACAGATTGGCAAGGGCGGTTTCGGAGAATCCCGGGCCGCTGTCCTTGACCGTGAGCTCCACGGCCGCGCTTCCCGTTACACCCCGGTTGCGGCCTCCGGCAATCCTGGTCTCCACGCGCATAAGGCCTCCGCTCGGCATGGCCTCACAGGCGTTAAGGAAGAGGTTCCACATCACCTGGCGTATCTGTTCGGGGTCGGAAGACATTGTTATGCCGCCTTCCAGGCGGGTCTCCACTTCTATCTTCTCGGTCCATTCACCGCTCCTCATGAAAAGCTCCAGGCAGTCCCGGATCAATGAATTCAATTCGAATTCTTCCAGCGTTGCTTTCCGGGGGCGGGCGTACCTGAGAAAGTCGTTTACCAGGCGGTTCAAACGATTGACCTCCCGGAGTACGATTCCCATGAGTCTTTCCGAAACCTCGTCTCCCCGGAAGTTTTCCCTGAGCATCTGGATCGAGCCGCTGATCGAGGCCATGGGATTGCGGATCTCGTGGGCGATTCCGGCCGCCAGCTCGCCTATCACCGCTAGTCCTTCCACCCTCTGCATCTCCGCCTCTATTCTCTTTATCTCGGTCAGGTCCTGTAAGACCAGAATCCGGCCCCGTTCTTCCCCCCCTGGGAGCCTGAGTGGGGAGACGGTGAGCCTCAGAAAGCGATTACCCCCACGGGGGTGCTTGTACGGCAGGTCGACGAATGGAGGAGGCCTGCCCTCCCGAGCGCTTTCTGGCGCACTGCGAAGCGCCGGCTGGAGAAAGGGAAGGGTGGAAGTCAAGTGTGTTCCGTCGGCCTCCGAGGCCCTGAGGCCGAAAATCTCTTCGGCCGCCGTGTTGAAAAGAATTATCCTCCCTTCTTCGTCGAGGGTGATCACCCCGGATGCTATGCTCTGAATTATCCGTTCGTTGAGGACCTCGAGTTGGGTGAGGTCGTCCTTCTTGGCCTCCAACTCGTCTCGGCTCCTTCTGGTCTGCTCGGAGAGGTAGCTGCTCAGCAGGGCCACCAGGTAGAAGGCCGCGGTATGGGCCACGATTCTGAAAAATATGTAGGCACCCTGGTAGTCTGCGCCGCGGCCCAGGGCCGTGCTGAACGGGACGATGACGTGGTAGTAGTGGAGATCCAGAAGCAGGCCGTACAATATGCTGCTGGCAGATGCCATGATCAGCCCGCCCTTGCGGTAGAGCATCATGCTGGCGTTGATTATGGTCAGGATGTACAGAAATGAGAAGAAGCTCTCGATGCCTCCTGTGGTGAATATCACTGCGGTTATCAGGACCGTGTCGATCAAGAGCTGCGCGTAAGCGAGCCATTTGAGACTCCGGGCGGTCTTGAGCAGGATGATGTAGATGAAGGTCAGGAAGTAGACCGCCGCTATCAGGACATAATGGGAGGTCTGGATATCCCCGAAATAGGCCTTGGTCTGCTTGACCTGGATGAAGACGGAGGCCCCAAGGAGGAGGGATACGAAAAGCACCCTCAAGAACATGAGCTTCTGGAGACGGCTGGAGAGCTCCGGGGTGTGCGCCTTGGCTGTAGGGGCGGCCATGGGGAACCGGATCAGCCCGCCACCGCACCGGCCATGGAGAAAATGGGCAGATACATGGCCACCACCAACCCTCCGATGGATCCTCCCAGGAAGAGCATCAGCAGGGGCTCCAACATGGAAGTAAGGGCGGCTACAGCGGCGTCGACCTCTTCATCATAGAAGTCTGCGATTTTCTCCAGCATGGTGTCCAGGGCGCCGGTGGCTTCGCC
The DNA here is from genome assembly GCA_964647905.1 of uncultured Desulfobacterales bacterium. Taxonomy (GTDB): domain Bacteria; phylum Desulfobacterota; class DSM-4660; order Desulfatiglandales; family HGW-15; genus CAZYJR01. Next base: position 122,474 of record CAZYJR010000001.1, read on the forward strand.
TACGGCTATCATCTGGATCACCATGCCCGGAAATATGTCGTTCTCCGAAAGGGGTTCGGCGATCGTCTGTCCCTCGGCGATGCTGGAACGGACCTCATAGATGATTTCTTCGAGTATGACGTTGCCCGAGGTCTTGGCCACGATTTCCAGGGAGTCCAAGATGGGCACTCCGCTTGCTATCATGGTCCCCAAGGTACGGGTGAACCTGGCGACCGCGGTCTTTTTCAGGAGATCTCCGAAAACCGGCAGCCTGAGGGCGGCGCTGTCGGTGACGCGCCTTCCGTTCTTGGTGCCTCTGTATTTCTTGAACGCAAAGCCCACTGCAATCATGCCCAGGATTACCCAATGGACATTGCCTTTCATGAAACGGCTCATGTTGACCACCAACTGGGTCGGCGCGGGCAGGGCCTTGCCGAAGCTGGCGAACATGTCTTCGAAGACCGGTATTACGAATATCAAGATCACGGCTATCACTATGATGGCGATCGCCACCACCACGATGGGATAGGTGAGGGCTCCCTTGATCTGGCTTTTGAGCTTTTCAGCTTTTTCGATGAACGTGGCGAGCCTTCGCATGATTGTGTCGAGGATGCCTCCCACTTCCCCGGCGGCCACCAGGTTTACGAAGAGGTCGTCAAATATCTTGGGGTGTTTTTTCATGGCCTCGGCCAGGGTGGAGCCACCCTCAACGTCCTTGGAGATCTGCTTCAAGATGCCGCGGAATGTCTTGTTCTCTGTCTGGTCGGCAAGTATGCTCAGCCCCTGCACCAGGGGCAGCCCGGCGTCGATCATGGTGGAGAACTGCCTGGTGAATATGACGATGTCCTTCTTGGTGACCTTGGGCTGGAGAAACGAGACGTCCTCGAATAAGTCCTTGGGCTTGGGCTTGAGCTTCTTCACAGTGAGGTTTCGCCGCCTGAGCTGGGTCATGGCGATTCTTTCGTCGGCGGCCTCTATCTCACCCTTGAGCTTCCTTCCCTTACGGGTCTCTGCAACCCACAGGTACACTGGCATTTGCGGCCCTCCTGTATCCCGACTTCGTCCAGATTATGGTTGGGCGGGCATTTCAGGTCAACCAAAATGTAGCTGATACTTACCTGCCGCCCTCGGCCCGCTGCGGCCGTCTTTCTGGATTCCGACCTGCCCCGGCTCCCTCCCCGGGAAGACGATCTCGACCAGGACCCGGGGTTTCCAATCAACTGGTCGGCACAGCACGCAAAGTCCTTTAACAATCACCCTGACCCTCGCGTCTTGCGATTCCTCGAGCGCCGGAACTTTGCGCTTGACAATTGAAGTGATGGGGATGTTATATGAAACATTTGTCATTTTTGCCATAAGACGGATTAATACTGTAAAAGGAGGTGCTTAGCTGTGAGTGAGGTCAATGCTCCCATGGGTGGTAAGGTGATCGATGTGAAGGTGAACGTGGGCGATGCGGTGAGCGAAGGTGACGAGGTGGTCATTCTCGAGGCCATGAAGATGGAGTTACCTGTGGTTGCCAATGCCGGGGGGACCGTCAAGGAGATAAAGTGCAAAAAGGGGGACGCGGTGGACGCCGAAGCGGTCCTCATGGTCCTCGAGTAGAACGAGCTAGAGGGACGGCCCGGGGTTTTTCTCCCCGAGCCGTTCTATCGCCGTGTTTCCCCGGCCCGCCCGGAGGTCCATTTCATGGAAATGGAAGACAAGATTCGAGAGCTGGATAAGCTCAACAAAGAGGCCGAGCTCGGCGGCGGCCCTGAGCGCATCGAGCAGCAGCATGCCAAGGGCAAGATGACCGCAAGGGAGCGGATCGACTACCTGCTGGACCAGGACAGCTTTCAGGAGATCGACAAGTTCGTGGTTCATCAGTGCCGGGACTTCGACATGGACAAGAAGCGCATCCCGGGCGACGGTGTTGTCACCGGGTACGGGACCATCGACGGGCGGATGGTCTTCATCTTTTCCCAGGACTTCACGGTCTTCGGGGGTTCTCTGAGCGGGGCCTTCGGGGCCAAGGTGTGTAAGATCATGGATCTGGCCCTGCGGAGCGGCGCTCCGGTGATCGGGTTGAACGACTCGGGCGGAGCCAGGATTCAGGAAGGGGTGATGAGCCTGGGCGGCTACGGGGAGATTTTCAAGCGGAACGTTCACGCCTCAGGAGTGATTCCCCAGATCTCGGTCATCATGGGGCCGTGCGCCGGCGGAGCGGTTTACTCTCCGGCTCTTACCGATTTCACCATCATGGTGAAAAAGACCAGTAACATGTTCATCACCGGGCCCCAAGTCATCAAGGCGGTCACCTCCGAGGAGGTGACCGCGGAGGAGCTGGGGGGGGCCATGACCCACAACACCAAGAGCGGGGTGGCCCACTTTGCCGAGGACTCTGACAAAGCCGCCTTGGACCGCGTCCGTGAGATTCTGGGCTACCTGCCCCAGAGCTTCCGCGAGCCTCCCCCGGACGCCCCTGTGACCGATGACCCGGATCGCACCGAACCCTCCCTCAACAAGCTGGTCCCCGCCAACCCGAGACTGCCCTACGATATGCGGGATCTGATTCGCAAGGTCCTGGACAACGGCGATTTCCTCGAGGTTCACCAGCATTATGCCGCCAACATGGTGGTGGGCTTCGGCCGGCTCCACGGTGCGGCCGTGGGCGTGGTGGCCAATCAGCCCCGGCAGCTGGCCGGGTGCCTGGACATAGACGCATCAATGAAGTGCGCGCGTTTTGTGCGTACCTGTGATTCGTTCAACATCCCCCTGATAACCTTCGTGGACGTCCCGGGTTACCTCCCCGGAGTCAACCAGGAGTACGGCGGTATCATAAAGCACGGGGCCAAGATCATATACGCCTACAGCGAGGCCACGGTGCCCAAGATCACCGTGGTTACGCGCAAGGCCTATGGAGGGGCCTATATCGCCATGTCAGGGAAGCATCTGGACGCGGATATAAACTTCGCTTATCCCACCGCGGAGATAGCGGTGATGGGGCCGGAGGGTGCGGCCAACATTATTTTCAGGAAGGAGATCGAGGAATCCGAGGATCCCGAGGCCACACGGCAGAGGCTGGTGGAAGAGTATCGCCACAACTTCGCCAGCCCGTTCAAGGCGGCCGAGGTCGGGTTCATAGACCACATCATCTTCCCGGAGATGACCAGGCCGCGCTTGGTCCGGGCCCTCCAGGCCCTTCGCAACAAGAGGGCATCCATTCCAGAGCGCCGGCACGGGAACATCCCCCTATAACGAGTGCCCGGAAGCCCCCGCTAAGACCCCTTTCCGGCCAGATTCAGACCCAGGTCCAGGGCCTTCTGGTTCATGTCCAGGAAGTCGCTGGGGACCTTGGTGCCAAGGACCTGAAGCACCGATTCCCTTTGCACCACATCTGTCATTCCGATCAAGGCCCCGAGCATGCAGATGTTGAAGACAATGGAGCGGCCTATCTCCTTCATCACCGCCTTGTAGATGCCCAGCTCCACTTGCCTGGCGTCCACTTTGCGTTCTTGGATCACGAAGTGGCTGTCGGTCAGCAGCAGGCCTCCTGGTCTTATGATCCCTGAGAACTTGTTGTATGCCTCCTGGGTGAGGCAGACCAGTGTGTTGGGTTGGGTCACCTTGGGGAATCGGATCTCCTGCCCCGATATGATGACGTCCGCCCGGGTCGCCCCTCCCCTGGCCTCGGGCCCGTAGGATTGGGCCTGGACGGCGTTGAGGTTCTCGTATAGCGCCGCCGCCTCGGCCAGGATGATGGAGGCGGTGATCACGCCTTGACCGCCGGAGCCGGAGAGTATGATTCTGGTCCTAGCCATGGCCTAGGTCGCTCCCATCGCTCTTTGGATGAGCCGGTCGTACTCCCGGCAGTACTCGGGCCGTTCTTCCTGTATGAATATGCCCCGCTCGAGGAGCTCGGGGTTCTCCTGCTTGGCCTTGGAGCCGATCGGTGTGGTCTGTGTCTTGTAAAGCCTCATCATGTCCACAGCGCTCCCCAGACGGTTCTTCCGGCCGAAATACGTGGGGCATTGGGACAGTACCTCCACCACTGAGAAGCCCCGGTGGGTGATTGCCTTCTCCAGGATCTTGATCATGGATTTGACGTGGTATGTCGTGCTCCTGGCCACAAAGGTGGCCCCCGCGGTCTCGGCCAGCCCTACTATGTCAAAGGCCTGGTCGATGTTCCCGAGCGGGGCGGTGGTCGCGGTTTTGCCTCTGCCGCTGAGAGGCGAGTACTGCCCGCCTGTCATACCGTATATCCGGTTGTTCATGATAACCGCGGTCATGTCGATATTGCGGCGGGCCGCGTGGATGAAGTGATTGCCCCCGATGGCCGTTGCGTCCCCGTCCCCCATGGGCACTATTATCTGGAGCCCCGGACGCCCCAGCTTGACCCCGGTTGCAAAGGCCAGTGCGCGGCCGTGGAGCGTGTGCAGGGTGTGAAAGTCCATGTACCCTGAAATCCTCGCCGAGCAACCGATCCCGGAGACCATCACTATGTCCCTCTTGCGCAGGCCGAGATTTTGAACGGCGCGGATCAGGTTGTTCATCACTATGCCGTGCCCGCAGCCGGGGCACCATATGTGCGGCATGAACCGCTCTCTTATATAGTCTCGGACGCTCAAATCCGCCTCCGCTTCATACTCCCCTCCCCCTGATGATCCGCAGTATATTGCGTATATCGGTCGGGGTGATGAATGTCCCGTCTATCTTGTTGGCCAGAAAAACCTTGTCCGGGTCCTCCACCGCCCTTTCCACCTCCTGGGCTACTTGGCCCATATTGAGCTCCACGACAAGCACATATTTGGCTGAGGAGCAGCGGCTCCGCACCAGGTCCGCGGGGAAGGGCCATAGGGTCTGGAGCTCCAGGAGCCCGAGCAGCTCCCCGCGGGCGCGGCGGCTCTCCACCACGTGGAGGGCCGAGCGCGCCGCAGATCCGTAGGAAATCAGCACGCACTCGGCATCGTCCAGGAAGTACTCCTTGGCCCTGGTGATCTCGTGTACTCTGTTCTCGATCTTGTCCACCAGGTGGTGCATCAAGCCGTGCGCCACGCCCGGGTTGTTGGAAGGAAAGCCCCACATATCATGGATCAGACCGGTTACGTTGTATCGGTGTACACCGCCGAAATCGGACATGGGCAAGCGGCCGTCCTCCCTGGGGAGGTACGGGTGGAAATCCGTTCCCTCCCTGACCGAGGTCCACAGGCGCTCCACCAGGGGGATTTCGTCCGGGCTAGGCATCACCAGCTTCTCGCGCATGTGTCCGACCACCTCGTCGAACAGGAGAATGACCGGGGTGCGATAGGTCTCGGCCATATTGAAGGCCTCCACGGTCATGGCAAACACGTCCTGGTGGTTGGATGCGGTAAGGGCGATGATCGCGTGATCTCCGTGGGTCCCCCATCGGGCCTGCATCACATCGCCCTGGCTCGGGCTGGTGGGCAGCCCCGTGGACGGCCCGCCCCGCTGGACATTGACTATGACGCAAGGGATCTCGGCCATGACGGCATAGCCGATGGCCTCCTGCTTGAGAGAGAACCCCGGCCCGCTGGTGGCCGTCATGGACTTGAGCCCGGTGAGCGACGCGCCTACAATGGCGCACATCGAGGCAATCTCGTCCTCCATCTGGATGAACTTTCCGCCCTTTTTAGGAAGCCTCAAGGACAGGAGCTCGGCTATCTCTGTGGACGGCGTAATGGGGTATCCTGCAAAGAAGTCCAGACCCGCGTACAGGGCCGCCTCCACGCAGACCTCGTTTCCCTGGAGGAATAGCGTCTTTCGGTTCATGCGGTTTCCGGAGCTTGAAGTGGAGGTGATGTCTCTTCCATATCTTTTTCTTCGATCTCAATGGCCAGATCAGGGCATCTCAGCTCACACAGGCCGCAGTCAATGCAGTCCTCCGGCCTGGCGATCACAGCCTTTTCCGATTCATCCAGATCCAAGACTCCCTTCGGACAAAAGGCCACGCATATGCCACATCCCTTGCACCACTCAACATTGATGGTCTTCTTCTTATTAGACTTCATTCGGCTCGCTTCTCAACAAATTGGTTGCCCGCTCCGCTCATAGGCCGCCGGGGCCCTCCGCGCGGATGCCGGATCAATAGATCATCTTCCGGCTGGATCGTCAACCCTCGGTCACCGGGTTTCCGCGGTACCCGGCCATAAAGGGGAGGAGGGAAGAAAAAAGGTTTGACAGTCACAGCACGTCTAGCCTATCTTATCAAGCGAGAGAAATCAAAGACTTAACTCATTTATAACCCCTTGGACGCCAATTATCCAGGGGCCCGGTGGCGCCGGGGTGGAGGTGGCTTCAATGACAGGGAGCAACTCGCGGGAGCTGTTGAGGCAGCAGAAGGAGCGTTGGGACAAGGACGTAGAATCCAGGCTCGACAAGCGTCCAGAGAGAAAGGAGCGGTTCATCAACACCTCGGGTATTCCGATCGAGAGGGTATACACTCCCCTGGACCTTGAGGACATGGACTACCTGGCCGACTTGGGGCTCCCCGGGGAGTACCCGTTCACCCGGGGCGTACAGCCCACCATGTACCGGGGCAGGCACTGGACAATGAGGCAGTATGCCGGGTTCGCCACCGCAGAGGAGTCCAACAGGAGATACAAGTTTCTCCTAGAGCAGGGGCAGACCGGGCTGTCGGTTGCCTTTGACCTGCCCACCCAGATCGGCTATGACTCGGACCATCCCCTGGCCATGGGAGAGGTGGGCAAGGTAGGGGTGTCCATTGATTCCCTGGAGGATGTGGAGACGCTGTTTGACGCCATCCCTTTGGACAAGGTGAGCACCTCCATGACCATAAACGCACCGGCCGCCGTGCTCCTGGCCATGTATATCGTGGTGGCGGAAAAGCAGGGCGTGCCTCCGGAGGACCTCAGGGGCACGATTCAGAACGACATACTAAAGGAGTATTCCTCCAGGGGAACCTATATCTTTCCTCCCCGGCCCTCAATGAAGATCATAACAGACATATTCGCCTATTGCGCTGAGAAGGTCCCCAACTGGAACACCATAAGCATCAGCGGATATCATATAAGGGAGGCTGGGGCCACCGCGGTCCAGGAGGTGGCCTTCACCCTGGCCAACGGCATTGCTTATGTGAAAGCGGCCCTGGAAGCAGGCCTCCAGGTGGACCACTTTGCGCCAAGGCTGTCTTTCTTTTTCAACGCACACCTGGACTTCCTGGAAGAGGTCGCGAAGTTCAGGGCCGCCCGGCGGCTCTGGGCGCGCATCATGAGGGAGAGGTTCGGGGCTCAGGACCCGCGTTCCATGGCCATGCGGTTCCACACCCAGACCGCCGGGTGTACCTTGACGGCCCAGCAGCCCAAGAACAACATTGTCAGGGTCGCGTTCCAGGCCATGGCCGCGGTCCTCGGGGGCACTCAGTCGCTCCATACCAATTCCATGGACGAGGCCCTGAGCCTGCCTTCGGAGGAGGCCGTGCGGGTGGCCCTGAGGACCCAGCAGGTAATAGCCCACGAAAGCGGGGTGACGGAGACAGTTGACCCGCTGGGCGGATCCTACTATTTGGAGTCCCTGACCAGGGAGATCGAGGACGGGGCGCAGAGTTACATCCGGAGCATAGACGATATGGGCGGGGCTGCTGCGGCCATAGAAAAGGGCTTTGTGCAGAAGGAGATCCAGGAGAGCGCCTATGCATATCAGAAGCAGATCGAGAGCCAAGAGCGCATAGTGGTGGGGTTGAACCGGTTCCGAACCGAAGAGGCCCGGCCGGGGGGCCTTTTGCGCGTAGATCCGGCCGTGCGTGAGGCTCAGGTGAGGAAGCTGGAGAATCTCCGGTCGCGGCGCGACGGAAAGGCGGTTCGTGAGAGCCTCGAGGCCCTGGGGCGGGCTGCGGGAGAGGGGGCCAATTTGATGCCCGCGGTCCTGGATGCGGTTCGTTCCTATGCCACCCTCGGAGAGATCTGCGACGTGCTCCGGGGGGTGTTCGGCGAATACCAGCAGAGTACCGCCCTCTAGTTTTTGGGTCTTGCCCGGAGGAGGGCGATAACGACCCCGAACAGGGCGCGGCGCGGAGGAGTGCTCCATGGGTAGAGGCAAAGAGAAGAAGATTCGGGTCTTGGCTGCAAAGCCCGGGCTGGACGGACACGACAGGGGCCTCAAAGTGGTGGCGAGCGCATTGATGGATGCAGGCATGGAAGTGGTCTATACCGGCTTGAGGCAATCTCCGGAGCAGATAGTGGAAGCGGCTGTTCAGGAAGACGTGGACGTGATCGCCATGAGCATACTATCGGGAGCTCATGACTACCTTTTCCCCAGGGTGATGGAAATTCTGGAGGAGAAAGGGGTGAGCGACGTGCTGGTAATAGGGGGCGGGATCATCCCGGATGAAGACATACCCGCTCTCAAGGAGCTGGGGATCTCGGAGATATTCGGCCCGGGGACCACCACGGGGGAAATAATCGATTACATCCGGGCGAACGTGAAACGCTGAATCCGTCCCCCCTGGCTGGGCGGGCTCGGGACGCCGGGGCCGGAGCGTTGACGGATGCGAGCTCGTGAATGGAAGAGCAAGTATTGGGAGTTCCATGATCGATATACATAAAATGGCGGTCCTGATTGTCGATGACTCATTCAACATGTGCCAGTCCATCAGCGGGATGCTCAGGGTGGTCGGCTACGGGGGGAAGTTCCTGTTCGCACTCAACGGGCAGGAGGCCCTGGAGGTCCTGTTCAAGGAGCCGGTGGACCTGGTGCTCCTGGACTACAATATGCCGGTCATGAGCGGCGCGGAGGTCCTCGGCCAATTGCGTATGGGCCGGCGGTTCAGGGATCTGCCCGTGATAATGGTGACCGCAGAGGCCTACAGGGACTATGTGGCGGAGATGGGGGAGTCGGAGATAGACGCCTATATCCTCAAGCCCTTGACCGTGAAGGTATTGCAGGAAAAGGTCTCCCAGGTGGTTCACAAGGCCAACAACCCGCCTCCCATGGTCGCTTATCTAAAGGAGGCCCGCAGGTGCGAAGACGAGGGCGACCTGGAGAGCGCCCTCGAGTTCGCCAGGAAGGCCGCGGAGGAGAACCCGAAGGCCTCCCGGCCCTTGAGGGAGATCGGCTACTTTCACCTGAAGAGGGGAGAGCTGGAGGAGGCTGAGGAGCACCTGCTGGGGGCGGTGCGCCGGAACTATATGGATGTCCTGGCTTTTCATTACCTGGGAGAGCTTTACCTGGAGAAGGACGATATTGAAAAGGCCTCCCATTACCTGGACAAGGCCATGAAGATCAGCCCCCGCCAGTTGGGGCGGGGCATCCGGTTCGGCGAGGTGCTGGTGCGGCGTAATAGGCTGGAAAAGGCCCGCGAGGTCTTCGATAAGGTGCTCTCCCTGCCCGCTGCAACGCCCGAGGTGCGGGAGGAGGTGGCCGATTTTTGCCTGGAGCACGGGTTCAACGACTACGGCCTCAAGCTGCTGGCGTCCCTGACCGAGGACCAGCCAAGGCGCGCGGATCTCTTTTTCAAGCTGGGCAAGGCCTTGTTGAGTGAAGGAGAGAAGCTGCGCGCGGTTTACTATCTTTCCCAGGCGGCTGAGCTGGACAAGGGCGGTGTGGCGGTAAGGCTGGAGCTGGCCCGTTCGTACCTGGAGATGAAAAAGCCCCTGCTGGCGGAAAAGCCCCTGCTCCAAATCCTGGAGATGGACAGGGGAAACCAGGAGGCCCAGGACCTCTTGCGGCGGTGCTCTTGAAAGCCCACTCGGAGGGAGGTAAGTCTCCTATGGATCTGAACGTAAGACTCACAAGAGTCCTGCTGGCGATAAACGAGGTATCCAACCGGGAGAACCTGGGCTTCGAGAGGAAGCTCCAAGGCATACTGGCGGAGATCACCGAAGGGCTGGGGGCGCGCAGCGGGTCCATAATGTTGAGAAAGGGGGCCAAGACCCTTGAAGTGGTAGCCTCCACCAAGCCGGAGTTGCTGGGGGTAAAGCAGAGCCTGGATGATGAAGCGCCGTCCGCCTGGGTGGCCAGGACCGGGGAGCTCCTTTACGTGGATGACATATCCCGTTCCGATCGATTCCACCAGCGTTTTGCCCATTATTCCAAGAGCGCCTTTTTGCTCGTCCCGGTGGTAAGCCAGGGACGGGTGATAGGGGTGATCGGCCTCACGGAAAAGATAGGGAAAGACCTCTTTTCAAAGGAGGAGCAGGAGCTCCTGCTCAAGGTGGCGGGCCAGTTGATAGGGGCCCTGGAGAATCAACGACTGGCTGAGTCCCTGAGAAGAAAGAAACGCACTCTTCAAGAGCGCAACAGGCAGCTCAGACGGCTGGAGAAGTTGAAGACGGATCTTTTCCGCATGCTGATACATGACCTGAAGGGGCCGATATCCGAGCTCACGGCCAACCTGGACATACTCTCCTATACCGCATCTGACGAGAACAAGGGGTTTGTGGAGACCGCCAAGAACAGCTGCGATACCCTCTACAGCATGGTGAGCAATCTCCTGGACATAGCGAGGCTGGAGGAAGGCAAGCTGGAGCTCATTCACGAGAGGATCGAGCCTGCGGACCTCCTGGGGGAGGCCTTGGCCCGGGTATACTGGTCAATGGAGCAGCGCAAGGTGAGGGCCGAGCAGGACTTCCTGCCGGAATCCAGGCGCGAGGCCTTTTGGGGTGACAGGGGCATCCTCCTCAGGGTCCTTCAAAACCTGCTTTCCAACGCCTTGAGCTATTCGCCGGAAGGCAAGGCGGTGGTAGTGGGCTTCGATTATCCGGATGACGGGGTTATACGATTCTTTGTAGAGGACGAAGGCCCCGGCGTGCCGCCCGAGCACCATGATAAGATCTTCGATAAGTACGCACAGTTGGAAAAGAAGGGCGACGGCCGGATCTACACCACCGGTCTGGGGCTGACCTTCTGCAAGATGGCGGTGGAGGCCCATCACGGCCGCATCTTCGTGGAAAGCGACGGGCGGCTGGGCAGCCGGTTCGTCTTCGACCTCCCGGTGGAGCGGGGCCAGAGGCTCAAGAAATAAGAGCGCCCGCCGCCCGGCCTGTGCCCTGCTAGCGGTTCTTCCACTCCGGTTTGCGTTTCTCCATGAAGGCCTTGAGCCCTTCGTGGGCGTCTTCGGTCTTCATGAGCTCGTTCAGGTAGATCTCCTCAATGGGCCTCAGAGACTGCTCGAAGTCATCCCTCAGTCCCGCTGTTATGGCCTTCTTTGTCTTTCTCAGGACCTCGGCGCTGGACTTGAGGTAGGGTCTTATAAATGAGGACGTCTCCTCGGCCAGGGCCTCGTCCGCTACCACCCGGTTGACCAGCCCCAGGCGGAGGGCCTCTTCCGCCGTAATCACCTTGCCCGAGAGGATGAGCTCGTTGGCCGCCTTGCGGCCGATCAGGCGGGGCATGATCTGGGCCGCTATGGGCGGGAAAACCCCCACCTGGATCTCGGGCTGGCCTATCTTGGAGCTCTCTGCGGCTATGACCAGGTCGCAGAAGACCGCCAGCTCGCATCCCCCGCCCAGGCAGGATCCGTAAACGCTGGCCGCGGTCGGGATCTGGAATCCGTTCATCAAGCGGAACATCCCGTGGAAGACCTCGATCATCTTGGGCACCAGGTCCCCCATGTGCTCCCCCACATCCACGCCCGCGGAGAAGCACTTCCCCTTGGCGTCGAACAGGAGCACCTTGAGGTCCGAGTTGCCCTGCCATTCCCTGAGCACGCCGTTGATCTCCTCCATCATGGCGATATTAAGGATGTTAACCGGCGGCCTGTTAAGGGTTATGGTACCCAGGCCGTCCTGAATCTTTGCCTCGATGTGTTCTTGAGCCATTTTGGAATCCTCCTGGTTTGGAAACCCGAGAATTGAACCCCATCGCGGGTGAGTCCATTGTCCCGCCGCGGCAAAGGGGCCATGTAACGCGGCCGCAGGTCCGGAATAACCGGCCTGCGGCCGCATGGGAATCTCAGGGATCAGCCCTTGGGCTTTGGAAGCACCTCCTCGGCGAACTCTTCGTCAAAGGTCCGGCCTTCGGCCAGGAGCTGGCGGTACTTGATAAAGTCGATCTCCCGCTTCCCGGTCATCTTCTGGGTATTGAATGCGTTGAACCCGAGGAAGGCCTCGCAGTTCATGTTGGCCGCCAGCCAGTAGATCTGGGTGCTCTTGGCCGAATCCCAGAAGAAGCGCTTCTTCACCCTGATGCTCTCTATGGTGTTCATCAGGCAGAGGAATGTGGTGCTTGAGAGAGTCCAGACCATCCTGTCTATGAAGTCATCCAGGAGAGTCCAGTCGGTCTGCAGGGTCTTGAGCTCCTCCTTGGCCGCCTTGAAGGCCTCTCCCCGCTTGAACTCGCCGTAAACTATCCCTCCGTTTTCCGTGTACTTGTCCGTGATCACCCGGGGGTCCCGGACCCATTCTCCCTTTTCGTTCTTCTTGATGGGAATGGCCTTGCTGATCAGGCCCACACGCTCCATCTTGGCGGCGCTCCACATCTCGTTTGCAATGGCCTGCCACATGGCCTGCTCCATGGTCAGGTTCCAGGGAAGGAAGTCAGTGGATCCGCCCGTGGGCGTGGAGCCGTGACGGGTCCCGGCCTGGCCGAAGGCGGCCGTGTCCGCCGCTACGGTGAGATCACAGGCCTGACCGATCTCCTGCCCGCCCGCTATTCGCATGCCGTTACACCGGCAGATAACGGGCTTGCGCGCCTTTAGAATCGCATCAATGGTCCCCGAGAACAGATCCATGTACTGGGCGTATTCCAGCGGCCGCTTGGAGTAATACTCCGCATACTCCTTGGTGTTGCCGCCCGTGCAAAATGCCTTGTCCCCGGCGGCGGTAAATATGATGGCCTGGACATCTCTTTCCATGGATGCCTTTTGCATCCCGGAGATTACACCCTTCAACATCTCGGTCGTATATGAGTTGAACTGTGCCGGATTGTTGAGCGTGATCCAGGCGGTGCTCAACCCCTCCACGGTCTCGCCCGTTGACGGGTTCTTGACCGGCTTCTTTTCGTATACGGTGCAGGGTGGTTCCGTCCCGAAGTGTTCTTCTCCGAACAGATGGTGGTTTTTCAATTCATTGTCTCTTGGGAGCCAATCGAGAGCCATAACCTCATCCTCCTTTTGTCTTTTTTTAAAAGTTTAGCCTAATATCGCAGTACTTGGCAATCTTAAACGCATATTTCGGTCTCTAGAAATCCGGGATCAGGACTACCCTCCTCTCCGGAGATCCCTTGGAGTGGATCTCCTCGAAAGTCTCGGCGATGCTGCTCATCGGCCTGGTCTGGACATAGGGCTCCAGCGCTACCTTGCCTGAGAGAACCATGTCGAGGACCGGAGGATAGTACTCGGGCAGGCAGCCCCAGGTACCTATGATCTCGGCGTCAAAGGCCATGAGCCTGCTGATCGAGTACTCCACCTTTTGCATCCCGAAGCCCACCACTAGCAGCTTGGATGTGAACGTGACCAGCGCCAGGGCCAGTTCTTGCCCCGGCTTGGTCCCGGTGACCTCGAAGATCTTCCAGCCGAACCCGGGAAGCCCTTCCTTCTTCCGGATTTCCTTGAGCTCCCCGGATACCTCTTTGGGGCTCTTTCCCTTGGAGTTGATCACGTAGTCCGCACCGTAGGAGAGCATCCTCTGGAGCCGGTCTTCGAGTATGTCCACGGCCACCACGGTCCGCGCCCCCATGGCCTTGGCCTCCTGCACCATGTATTGGCCGACCCCGCCTATGCCGATCACCACCACGTTGTCCCCGATTTCCAGGCAGGCCCTCTTGGCCGCCTGGTAAGGGGTGGTGGCCGCATCCGCTACCACAGAGAGGTGCTCGAGAGGTATATCCCCGCGGTTCTTGATCTCGCAAAGGTCAATGCTGGGCACCGGTATGTGGCTGGAGAAGCCGCCGTAGATGCCCAGGCTGTTCCCGGGCATCCTCTGGTCCAGGCAGCGGTTTCCCCGCCTGGTCTTGCAGAGGTAACAGCGCCTGCAGGGCATCACCGCCGGAATAAGGACCTCCTTACCAACCCATTCCTCGTCTCCCGCCACCACATTGCCGGATATCTCGTGGCCCAGGGTCAGTGGCGGCTTGTTCACCGTGGGCACACCGTCGTAAAAATACCCGAGGTCGGTGTGACACACCCCGCAACCGGCCACCTCCACCAGGACTTGGCCTGGGGGTAGCTCAGGGGCCGATATCTCCTTTTTTTCCAATTTACCTGGAATGATTTCGCCCGTTTCCTTATTTTTGGAGGTGGGCTGAACCATTTGCCAAGTCAGTATTTTATCTGGTACTGCTGCCATTTTTGCCCTCCTTCAGAGTAGGGCCCTATCCTCCCGGGATGGGGCCGTCGGATTCGCTTAACGCGTCCTTTCCTCCGCCTTTTTTATCTTCGCAAGAGACTAGATCATGCCGTAACCCCCGTCAACACAGAGGAGCTGTCCGGTGATGTACCTGCTCTCATCCGAGGCCAGGAACACGAACATGGGGGTGATGTCCTCGGGCTCTGCGAATCGTTTGAGCAGAATACGATTCATATACACTTCCTTGAGCTTTTCGTCGCTCCTGATCTTCTCCGTCATGTCCGTGGCCACGATGCCGAGGCTTACCACATTGGCGGTTATATTGTACCTGGCCAGCTCTCGGGCCGTGGATTTGGTCATGCTGATCACCCCGCCCTTGGCGGCGCTGTAGTTCACTTGTCCCACTGTGCCCACTATGCCCGCCACTGAGGTCACGTTTATTATGGTGCCTCCTTGCTGCTCTTTCATCCTGAGCCCTGCGAATTGCGAGCAAAGAAACGCCCCCTTGAGGTGGATATCAAGGACCTCGTCCCACTGCTCTTCGGTCATCTTCAGGAGCAGGGCGGGCCTGGTGAACCCCGCGTTGTTGACCAGGACATCCAGGCGCCCGAATTGCTCCACGGCCGCGTTGACCAGGGCCTCGGCCTCTTCTCTTCGAGCCACGTCGGCCTTGACCGCTATGGCGTCACTCCCCATATCCTTGATGGCCTGAACGGCCTCATCAGCCGCCTTGGAGCTCGAGGAGTAGTTCACCACCACCTTGGCCCCTTCCTTTCCGTACGCCAGGGCTACCGATCGGCCCACGCCCCGGCTGCTTCCTGTTACCACTGCTACCTTGTCCTTCAATCTCATAACAATCTTCTCCTGCTCCCTAGTTTCCGTCCAGAAATGGCCCTTTCTCCCAATCTCGGCGTCGATCCGCGGGGTTGGTCGTGCGACGTACTCCAGTACGCCTTCTCCCGACTCCTTGATTTGACTCGGGCCATCCTTGGCCCTCGCCCTTCGGGCACCCTAACGGGTGTCCCATTCCGCTGTCCTGCGGAAGGGTCCTTGACCTTGTAAGAAATTGCTCATTTCTGCCCTGGAAACTCGCTAGTGCCTAGAACTCATTTATGGATGGACACTCCCTATGTATCTACAAACGAATCCCACCGACTGTGACTACAATATAATTACAATATAACTAATTGGGAAATCTAGTGGAACTACGCGGGGCGTGTCAAGGAAAATCTGGGTGGGGTGTTCCTGAAGTTGATTTGAATTCACTTTGTTGATAATATAGTAGGCCATACCCGCTGGTCAACGGAAACCGGCCGGAGCGCTCCAGGGATGCCCGGGTGTAGCAGGTGAAGCACTACGCGTTGGTACTGTTTGTTTGTTCGGCTTTGCTCCTGTCCTCCGCTTCTTGCGGCGGGTATGGGGTGAGGACCCACCGCCCCGCTTACAAACGGATCGCTCTCCCGGAAGTCCCAGGAAAGAGGCCTCCAAGGCCGTACATGGTAAACGGCATAAGATACTATCCCCTCCCGGACGCCCATGGGTTTGTCCAGACCGGCAAGGCCTCCTGGTACGGAGGCAAATTCCACGGAAGGAAGACGTCCAGCGGGGAGACATACGACATGCATGGCATGACCGCGGCACACAAGACCCTGCCTCTTGGAACGGTGGTCAGGGTGGAGAATCTATCCAACGGAAAGAGCACTGTGGTCAGGATCAACGACCGCGGCCCGTTTGTCAGAGGCAGGATAATTGATTTGTCCTACACAGCGGCCAAGGAGATAGATCTGGTGAAGCCCGGGGTCGCTGATGTAAGGATAACCGCGTTGGGCCGCCAGGTGGCTGCCTCCAAGTCGGGCGGCAATACCGTGCCCCTGGTGGAGGTGGAGGCCGGGGATCTCAGCGCCGGGGTCTTCGCAGTGCAGGTGGGAGCGTTCCTGGACGAGGGCAATGCCGAGGAGTTGGCCCGGCGCCTGGGGGTCCTTTTCGAGCATGTCACGGTCACCGAGTACGTGGACGAAGAGAGCCGGACCCTTCACCGGGTCAGGGTCTCCAGGTCAAAGACTTTGGAAGAGGCGAGGAGGCTGGAAAAAGAGCTGAGGGAAATGGGGTTCGAAGGGGCTTTTATTGTCAGGATTTAGACCCTTCATTGATCTTCCTCCGCAAGACCCCTGAAGTCTTGAAAACAACCACCCGCCGGGCGCGCAGTCGGAGGTCTTCAGTGGTCTGGGGGTTCCTGCCCCGCCTTGCGGCCTTGTCCTTCACCACGAACTTGCCGAAGCCGCTTATGAGGAGATCTTCACCGTTCTCCAAGGTCTGCTTGATCAGTTCGAACAGTTTCTCCACCACGTCGCGGGACTGGGTCTTGGTCAGGCCGACGTTGTTGTAAATATCCGTGATAAGCCTTTCCTTGGTAAGTGACATCTCGTAATCCCCTCCTGCGCATACTCCGGCACTAAATGATGATTACCGAAATTTTTCAACTCCTTACTATGTATTCCTGCGCTTCCTGTGTCAAGCGTTTTTTGTATATCCGAATTTTTCCTTCAATTTCCTGCAGACATTCGGCGGTACGAGGCCGCTGATGTCCCCTCCCAGGCTGGCCGCCTCCTTGATTATGGTTGAGCTTATATAAAACCACTTGTAGTCGGTCATCAGGAAAATGGACTGTACATCCCTGTTGAGCTTCCGGTTCATCAAGGCCATCTGGAATTCGTATTCGAAATCGGAAAGGGCCCGAAGACCCCTCAGGATAACGCTCGCATTCTTATTCACCGCATAGTCCACCAGCATGCCGTCAAAGCTGTCCACTTCCACATTGGATTGGTTCTTGACAGCCTCCTTGATCATCTCAATCCGTTCTTCTCTGGAAAAGAGTGAGACCTTCTTGGGGTTGATCAGTATGGCTATCACCAGTTTGTCGAATATCTTGAGGGCCCTCTTTACGATACTCAAGTGCCCGTTGGTAATGGGGTCGAATGTCCCCGGATAGATGGCAATACGTTCACTCATGGTTACCCCTCTCGGCCGCCGTTTGATATATGCGGATCTTGGTGTCTCCGTACAATCTGGTCTCAACCGCCACCAAGGAATCGGCTGCCCTGGGCGTTTCCTCGGTCCTGGAGCTCTCCGCCACCACCAAGCCTCCGGGGGCAAGGAATCCTGCCCTGCCCAGTTCCAGCAGCATGGGCGGAATCAACCCCTTTCCGTAAGGCGGATCCAGGAATACCACCTCCGCTCCCGCTCTTATTGCGGGATGCCCTGCGGGCAGACCGCGGGTGAGGTCGCGACGGAGGATCACCCCCTTGGAGCGGAAGCCGCAAAGCTGAAGATTTCGAGCTATCAAGCTCGCCGCATGGGGCGATATGTCCACGAAAACGGCTGCGCGCGCGCCCCGGCTGAGTGCTTCCGCGCCCATGGCCCCGGTTCCTGCGAATAGATCGAGGACCCTTGTCCCATGGAGATCCTGCCCTATAAGATTGAATACCGCCTCCCTCACCTTATCCGAAGTCGGCCTTATGCCTTCTCCCTTGGGCCCTGCCAGCCGCCTGCCCCTGGCCTCGCCTCCGGTAATGCGCATGGACCCCCCGGCGGCCTATAGGCGCCCGAGGATGGACTCCCCGGCCTTCACCTTATCTCCCACTGCTGCGCTGATACTTGTTCCGCGCGGGAGGTACACATCGAGCCTTGATCCGAAGCGGATCAGTCCGAAACGCTGACCCGCGGCGACCGTGTCGCCCGCCTCCACCCAGCAGGCTATGCGCCTGGCGATAAGGCCGGCTACCTGCACCACCCCCAGGCGTCTTCCTTCCGGTGTGATCAAGATGATGCGGTTGCGCTCGTTTTCCTCACTGGCCTTGTCCAGGTTGGCCGAGAGGAACCTGCCGGGCCTATACTCCACAGACTCGATCCTCCCGCCGGTCACCATGCGGTTGACGTGGACATTGAAAACGGTCATGAAGATGCTCACCCGGAGGCAGGCCGAGTCCAAGAAGCCCCCGCTCTCTTCCACATCCTCTATGCTGATCACCCGCCCGTCCGCAGGAGAGAGCACTACACCTTCTGATTCGGGCGGCGTCCTCTCGGGGTCGCGGAAGAAGTAAATCACGAAGAGAGTGAGGATGCCCGCCGTCGCGCTCAATACCACCTGGCCAATGAAGGCCAGGGCCGATGTCAGGAACGCCCCGGCCGCAATGAAGGGCAGCCCCTCTCTTGCTACAGGGAGCCTATTGTCGATCCTGGTCTTGTTGATAATGCCGGCTGCCACAGGGCCTCCTCGGCGCCTAAAACCTAAAACGAAATTCTTGCCCTTTATCCTAGGCGAACTCGAGCATCGCCCGATTCGGGTCGGGGGATGTCATGCAAACGCCAGCGGCCATTATATTTTGGGCGCTCCATTTGTCAACGGCCATCTCCTTGGGCCTTGGAAGGCCCTCTGCTCGAGGCCGTCAATCACGGGGCTTTTCGCGAAGCCGTGCCTTGGGAGCCCCGCCCGCAGCGGGAGGTGAAAGAGAGCTTCCGCGAGGAATCGGGCCGTATGTCAGGCGGGCGGTAGTAGGCGGGGGCTAGCTCACCCGGATCGTCCGTGTCCCCCTTGTCGAGCCGGGCCAAGCCGGCGGCCCCCACCGAGGAGGCGCCTGTGATCCACAATCGGGGCGGAGCCAGGCAAACTCCAGGGCCCAGGAGTGATCTCAGTACCGGTGCCTGAGCTTGGTAGTCGTTGCCCACAAAGACCACTCCTCCGGGTCCCGGCGAGGGAATCTGCTCGTGGACCAGGCACCGGTCCTCCTCCAGGCGTCTTATCCGCTCGGTTGCGCTACAATTGAAGAGGGCGGTGAAGATCTCGCCCTTTCTTGATTCGATTATCGGGCGCACAGCCGGGCCCGCAAACGCCGCCTGGGCGGCCAGCGCCTCCAGGCTGTTTATCCCCACCAAGGGGATCCCCAGCCCGTGGGCCAGCCCCTTGGCCAGGGAAACCCCCACCCTCACGCCGGTGAAGCTGCCGGGGCCGGTTGCCAGAGCAACCGCCTCCAGATCTTTGATCCGGCGGCCGCTCAACCGCAAGAGCGTGTCCAGGACCGGCATGAGGGGCTTGAAAAGCCGGCGCCGCATGCCGGTCGAATACTCGCAGAGCAGGCTCCCGTCGCGCCGGAGCAGGGCCACGCCGAACTGAGGGGTGGAGGTATTGATGGCCAGGATCATGGGCTCCTATTGGAATAGGGGTTCCACCAGGCGGGCGATGTCATTGTAGAATATCACCGCCATCAGCGCCACCAGCAAGGCGATTCCCACCCTCTGGGCGAGCTCCCGTTTTCTTATGCTCAAGGGCTTGCCGATAACAAGCTCGATCAAGAGAAAGACTATTACCCCGCCGTCCAGGACCGGTACCGGGAGCAGGTTCAATATCGCCAGATTGACGCTTATCACAGCCATGAAGGGGATCAGGTGGGCAATGCTCTCCTGTGCTATCTGACCGGTCATCTGCCCTATCATTATCGGGCCTCCCACGGTCCTGATGGGGATCACCCTGAGGAGGAGCTTTACGACGGTCTGGACGGTCAGCACTGTTATTTCCCAGGTCTTTAGCGCGGCCTCCCACAGGGCCTGGGCCGGGCCCAGCTCCACTGTGCGAAAGGAGCCCGATGCCACTATCCCTATGAGCGGGGTTTCCACCTCCTCGCCGAAGATGTTCTCAACCGTGGAGATCTCCGGGACGACGGTCATCTCCAGGGTTCGGCCCTCCCTTTGAACCCGGAAGAGCAGGGGGCGGCCGGCCTTGCTCTCCACCGCGCGCTTGAGGGCGCTCCAGGAATCCACCGGTCGCCCGCCCACGGACACTATACGGTCGCCCGCTTCCATTCCCGCTTTGTATGCCGGTGAACCCTCGCGCACCTGCCCGACTTCCGGGAGCATCACCTGGCTCCCCATGACCAGGTAAAAGGCGCAGAAAAGGATCAGCGCCAGGAAGAAGTTGAAGGCCGGACCGGCGGCCACGATGGCTATCCGCTTCAGGGGTTGCTGGGCGCTGAAGGCCCTTTCCCGGTCTCCGGGCGCGATCACCGCCGGGTCCTCTTCCCCCTCTCCGTCCTCTCCCAGCATCTTGACATAGCCGCCCAGAGGGACCGCTGATATTAGGTATTCGGTCTCTCCTATCTTTCTCCCTATCAACTTGCCGCCGAAGCCCAGGGAGAACTTCAGGACCTTGACGTTAAAGGCCTTGGCCACCAGGAAATGACCCAGCTCGTGAAAGAAGATGAGGATTCCCAGAACCACGATGAAAGGAATTATGTAATAGAGAAAAACAGTCATATATCAGGCCTCAGCTCTTGCTCCCCGGACCCCCTAAGAGCCCCGCGGCGGTTCTTCGGGCCCAGGCGTCCGCCTCCCTTACTTGGTCCAGGGATTCCAACCGGAACGGTTCATGGGCGCTCATCACCCGCTCCACCAGCTCCGGTATCTCCAGAAAGCCCAGACGCCTGTCCAGGAAGGCGCCCACCGCCACCTCATTGGCGGCGTTGAGCACGGCCGGCATGCTGGCTCCTTCCCGGCCCGCTTCCAGGGCAAGGGCCAGGCATCTGAACCTCTCCAGGTCGGGTTTTTCGAAAGTCAGGGGTATCAAATCCTCGAATGCCAAGGGACGGAGAACAGTCTCCCTGTGGCGGGGGTAGGAAAGCGCGTAGGATATGGGTATTATCATGTGGGGCACACCCAACTGAGCGATGATGGAGCCGTCACGGTATTCGGCCATGGAGTGGATGATGCTCTGGGGGTGTATGATCACGCTGATCCTGTCCATGTCGATGTCAAAGAGCCAGCTGGCCTCGATCACCTCCAGGCCCTTGTTCATCAGAGTGGCCGAGTCCACTGTTATCTTCGGGCCCATTTCCCAGTTGGGGTGATCGAGTGCCTCCTCCGGGGTGACGCCGGACATCTCGGCCAGCGACCGGGCCAAGAAAGGACCGCCTGAGGCGGTTAGGATGATCCTCTTCAAGTCCTCTCTGGGGTGGCCCTGGAGGCTCTGGAACACGGCGCTGTGCTCGCTGTCCACCGGGAGTATGCGGGCCCCCTTTTCGGCGGCCTTCCTCATGACCAGCTCGCCTGCCAGAACAAGTGTTTCCTTGTTCGCCAAGGCCACTTCTTTTCCCGCCTCCACCGCCGCATAAGTGGGCTCAAGCCCTGCACCTCCGGTTATGGCCGATACCACGGTCTGGACCTCCTCCATGGTCGCAACGCCGGCACAGCCCTCCCTGCCCCAGAGTATCCCGGTCCCGGCCCCCGGTCCGAGCCGGTCCCTGAGCTCGCGCGCCGAATCCTCCTCCATCACGGCCGCGAAACGAGGTCTGAATCTAAGGATCTGCTCCTCCAGGAGTCCTATGTTGCGGCCAGCGGCCAGGGCGACCGCCCTGTATTGGTCCGGATCCGACGCTATCACTTCCAGGGCGTTGCGGCCCACTGACCCGGTTGATCCCAGCACTGCGATTTTTTTCATTGCCTCGCTCTTTCCCGTTCGCCGATCAACTCTCTGAAGTAGGCAATGGTCATGCCCAGACCCTCCTCGAGCCCGACTTTCGGCTCCCAGCCCAGGGCCTCTCTGGCAAGGCTGATCTCGGGTCTCCTTCGTTTCGGGTCGTCCTCCGGGAGGGGCTGGTGGATGATCCGGGACTCGGACCCCGAGAGCCGGACGATGGTCTCCGCCAGCTCCCCTATCCCGTATTCCACCGGATTGCCCAAGTTCAGGGGCCCGGTCAGGTGGTCCGGCGCCGCCATCATCCGGATCAGACCCTCGATCATGTCCTCCACGTAACAGAACGACCTGGTCTGTGACCCGTCGCCGAAGATGGTGATCGGCTCGTTATTGAGCGCCTGCAGTATGAAGTTGCTGACCACCCTCCCGTCTCCGGGGTGCATCCTCGGGCCGTAGGTGTTGAATATGCGCGCCACCCTTATGTTCACTCCGTTCTGGCGATGGTAATCGAAAAACAGGGTCTCGGCGCAACGTTTGCCCTCGTCATAGCAGGCCCTGCGTCCTATGGGATTGACGTGCCCCCAATAGGATTCGGGCTGAGGGTGGACCCCGGGATCGCCGTAGACCTCGCTGGTTGAGGCCTGGAGGATCTTGGCCTTTACCCTCTTGGCCAGGCCCAACATGTTTATTGCGCCCATTACACTGGTCTTGGTGGTCTTGACCGGGTTGTACTGGTAATGGATTGGGGAGGCGGGGCAGGCCAGGTTGTATATCTCGTCCACCTCCAGAAAGATGGGATTGACCAGGTCGTGCCTGAGGAGCTCGAAGCGCTTGTCCTCCATCAGGTGAAATATGTTGCGCTTCCTGCCGGTGAAGTAATTGTCCAGGCAGATTACGTAGCAGTCGTCCTCCAGGAGCCTTTGGCACAGATGCGATCCCAGGAAGCCGGCACCCCCTGTCACCAGTACTCTTTCCTTGTGAAAACCGTTTATTTTCATGTCACGGTCCTTATGCGCCCGAGGCGTAGGTCAAGTACAGATAGAGAACGGGCGTTGCGAAGAGCAGGCCGTCTATACGGTCCAAAAGCCCTCCATGCCCCGGAAGCATAGCGCCTGAATCCTTGACGCCGCATGTCCTCTTTACCAACGACTCCACCAGGTCTCCCACTTGTCCCGCCGCCGAGAGGGCAAGGGCAAGAAGGAGGACGCTTGCTTTTCCGGCATGAAAGAACTGATGGAAGAAATAGGCAGGCGCCAGGCAGAAGAGCAACCCGCCTGCGGCTCCTTCCCAGGTCTTCCCCGGACTCACAGACGGGTGGAGCTTGGTCCTGCCCAGAAAACGCCCGAAGTAAAAGGCCCCTGTGTCCGAGGCGAAGACCACGGCCAGGAGGTAGAAGATCCATGCGTTCCCGTCGGGATGGCGGTTCATGAAGACCAGCATGGCCAGGGGCAGACAGACATATACCAAACCCAGCACCGCTTTGGATGCCTGTTCCAGGCCCTTGGCACGGTCACGCGGACACAACAGGGCGGCTCCCAGGGGAAGGGCCGAGGCCAGGAAGATCACGGCAGGGACGAGATGAAACGGGCCTCGTGCCACAATCACGAAGAGAAGCGCCACCGGTGCGGCCAGGCACGCCTTCAAGCCGGCGCTCATCTCGGGTGCCGTCATCCTGAGGAACTCGTGGTAACCTGCCAGTGCGGCGGCGAGCAAAAATATATGCAAGAGCCATCCAGGCCCGAAACCTATCAGGTAGATCAGGATCGGGATAGACGCTATGCCGGTTAGCCATCGCTTCAGGTGCATGTGCTCAGGTGGCCTTTCACCGCGGTCGGGGCCATGTCACCGGGTGCCGGCGGCTTGTCCTGCAACCTGGTCTCCGGTGGCCCCGAACCGCCTCTCCCGCCTCTGGTAGTCCTCCAGCGCTGCAAGGTACTCCTCCTTGCGGAAGTCCGGCCAAAGGGTGGGGGTGACGTACAATTCGGCATAAGCGATCTGCCAGAGGAGAAAGTTGCTGATGCGCATCTCACCGCTGGTGCGAATCAGGAGATCCGGATCCGGCATCTCCGAGGTGTAGAGGGAGTTCGAAAACACCTCCTCTGTGATGGCACCGGGGTCCAGCTCGCCCCTGAGGAGGGTTTCGGTCAGTCCTTTGACCGCATCCAGGATCTCTTGCCTGCCTCCGTAGCTGAGAGCCAGGGTCAGCACCATGTCCCGGTTGTGAGCGGTCTCCCGGATCACCTTGGACAGCACATCCCTTACGTCCTCCGGCAGTCTTGCCGTCCTGCCGATGGTATTCAGCCGTATGCCGTTTTGAAGCATCTCCTGTAACTCGGAGTTCAGAAAACGCTTGAGCAACCGCATCAAGGCCTGAATCTCATGGGCCGGGCGTCTCCAATT
The DNA here is from genome assembly GCA_964647905.1 of uncultured Desulfobacterales bacterium. Lineage (GTDB taxonomy): Bacteria > Desulfobacterota > DSM-4660 > Desulfatiglandales > HGW-15 > CAZYJR01. The sequence goes on from CAZYJR010000001.1 coordinate 146,558, forward strand.
CTCTTCCGAAAAGGCATAGAGGGTCAGCCACTTGATGCCGATTTCCCTCGAGGTGCGTACGATTTCTCGCACTGATTCGGCTCCCGCCTCGTGCCCCCGCACTCGGTTCAAGGCCTTCTTTTTCGCCCACCGCCCGTTTCCGTCCATTATGACGGCCACGTGCGCCGGGAGTGTTCTGTAGTCGATGGTGGGCATCAGGGGGCCTGACCTCTCGCATTTCTGGGCTCAGGGGATGTAAGCGGGCGGGTCTTTCCGCTGATCAAAACGGCCCGGAATCTCAGAACTCCATGATCTCCTTTTCTTTTTGCTCAGTCAGCTCATCGATCTTCTCTACAAATTCATCTGTAATTTTTTGGACTTCCTCTTGAGCTTTGAACATCTCGTCTTCAGAAATTTCTTTATCATTTTTTAATTCTTTAAGCATTTCATTGGCTTCTCTTCGATGATTCCTAACACTTATTTTCCCATCTTCAGCCATTTTTTTGGCAAGTTTTGCAAGCTCTTTTCTTCTCTCCTCAGTCAAAGGAGGTATGGAGATCCTTATGATCTTGCCGTCGTTCATCGGGGTGAGACCCAGCTCGGACTTGAGTATGGCCTTTTCGATCTCACCGATTACCGACTGGTCCCACGGCTTGATGGTGATGAGGCGACTCTCCGGCACCGAAACCGAGGCCACCTGCTCCAGGGGCATCTGGGTCTCATAACAGTCCACCTTGATGCCCTCCAGGAGGGCTGTTGAGGCACGCCCCGTCCTTATACGGCGGAAGTCCTTGTTCAAGGCCTCAACGCTCTTGCTCATCTTCTCCCGAACTTCAGCCAGAACCTCGTCTTTCATCGCTATTCCCCAGAGATAATTGTGCCTACGTCGTTGTTCATCATGACTCTTCGGATGCTTCCCGGCTCCCGCAGGCTGAAGACCACTATGGGCAGGTCCTGCCCCATGGCCAGGCTGACCGCCGTCATGTCCATCACTCCCAGCTTTCGCTCCAAGACCTCGCGGTATGAAAGCCTCTCGAACCTCTTAGCGTCGGGGTGGGTTACGGGGTCGCTGTCGAACACCCCGTCCACCTTTGTGCCTTTAAGCAGGGCCTCCGCCTCTATTTCCATAGCGCGGAGGGCAGCCGCAGTATCAGTGCTGAAATATGGGTTGCCTGTCCCTGCTCCGAGCAGGACTATCCTTCCCTTTCTGAGGTGGTTTACTGCCCTGCCCCTGATGTAGGGCTCGGCGATCTTGTTTATATCGATCGCCGACATTACGCGTACTTGGCACCCGCATGCATTCAAGGCCTCTCCCAGTGCGATCACGTTTATCAGGGTGGCCAGCATGCCCATGTGATCTGCGGGCACCCTCTTGATCCCGTACTCATCGGACTTGAGCCCCCTGAAGATGTTCCCGCCACCCACCACCAGGGCCAACTCCACGCCCATTTCATGGACCTCGTGCACCTCCCGGGCCAGGCCTTTGAGTATCACGGGGTCTATCCCGAACGCGTTCCCGCCCATCAGGGCCTCCCCGCTCAGCTTTAGGAGGACGCGTTGGAATCGGGGACGATCACCCATGCTTGTTCTCCGCTACCGGGGCTCGGATCCGGTCTAGATGTCCGCCCCGGCCGCCGTCAAGATTCCTCCCCCAACTGGTAACGGGCGAAGCGCCTGATTATGATGTTCTCACCGGTCTTTGCGATCATTTCGTTCAAGTAGTCCTGGACGGTTATATCTGGGTTTTTCACATAGGGCTGCTCTAGCAGGCAGGCCTCGCTGTAAAACTTGTTCATCTTTCCGTCCACGATCTTTTCTATAATCTTTTCGGGCTTGCCCGACTCCTTCGCCTGGGTGGAATAAATCTCCCTTTCCCTGGCAACCACGTCCTCGGGTACGCCTTCCCTGTCCACGGCAATAGGGTTGGCAGCAGCGATATGCATGGCCACGTTCCGGGCGAACTCGGTGAAGTCCTCGGTCTTGCCGGAGAAATCGGTCTCGCAGTTTATTTCCACCAGCACCCCGAGCCGCCCGCCCGCATGGACATAAGAGGCCACCTGTCCTTCCGAGGCGGTTCGCCCCCCTCTCTTCTTGGCCGTGGCGATGCCCTTCTTCCTGAGGTGGTCCACAGCCTGCTCCATGTCCCCATTGCATTCCTTGAGGGCCTTCTTGCAGTCCATTATCCCCACCCCAGTCTTCTCCCTGAGCTCTTTTACCTGTTCTGCTCTGATTTCCACTTTCTTACTCCTCCGTGGCCAGTTCTTCGGTTTCCTCTGTCCTGGGAATTCGGCTCTTGACCACTATCTCCGGCCCTGTGCGGGTTTCCTCCCCGGGCTCCCCGGGTTGTTCATCCTCTTCCACACCTGCCTCCTCTTGCCTGGCAGCTTCCGCCTCTGCCTGGGCCCTGAGGCGTTCCTCGGCTATTCCGTGTCCCTCAATGCATGCATCGGCGATCTTGGAGCATACCAATCGGATGGCCCTGATGGCATCGTCGTTCCCCGGTATGATGTAATCTATCTCATCAGGGTCGCAGTTGGTGTCGGCTATGGCAACTACCGGTATCCCCAGCTTCCTGGCCTCTTTGACGGCGATCTGTTCCTTCTTGGGATCCACGATGAATACGGCCCCCGGGAGCTCGGCCATGTTCTTGATCCCGCCCAGGTTCTTTTCCAGCTTGGCCATCTCCCTTTCCATCTCCAGGGCTTCCTTCTTGGTATAGCGGTTCATGGTTCCGTCCCGCTTCATGGTTTCGAGCTCCTTGAGCCGCGCGATGCTCTTGCGGATGGTCTGGAAGTTGGTCAGCGTCCCGCCCAGCCACCGGTTTACCACGTGGAACATGCCGCAGCGCTCGCTCTCCTCTATGACCGAGTCGTGGGCCTGTTTCTTGGTCCCCACGAAGAGCACCGAGTATCCGTCCGCAACCGTGTTGGCTATAAAAGAATACGCCTTGTCAAAGAGCTTGACCGTCTTCTGGAGATCTATTATGTGGATGCCGTTTCGCGCCCCGAAGATGTAAGACTTCATCTTGGGGTTCCACCTCCGCGTCTGGTGCCCGAAATGGACACCGGCCTCCAGAAGCTGTTTCATGGTGACGAGCTGTGCCATTGATTCCTCCTCGGCTTTGCGGGCCTCGTAGCCCGACCAGGTTTGCCCTCCGCTCAGATCTCTCTCTGATGCACCTGGGTCGTATCCGAGCGTGCGGTGTTGGTGAAAACCGCCCGCTTACTCCCGGAAATCAAGGATTGGAGGGCGGCAAGAACTTAAACGTTTATATTTACCACCTGAGTCTCCTCATCGCAACACAAAATTTGGCCCTTCTGGGCCCCCAAACCTGTTGACCTCGCTGTCCGGTTTTTCTATAGTGGTTATCAGCAATCAGTGCCTGTCTGCAAACCAAATCAGGGTGTGCCCGGTTGCTTGAGCCGGGAGTCCAGGCTCTCTTTTCAAGGCCAAGCAAACCAGCGAAACCGGGGGTCGGGCCTCTGATTTGAGGGCAACCGGCCCGGGCTCAATGAACCAGTAAGCAAACCTACCGGTCGGTGTTCATGGACGAAGACATCAAAAGAGACCTCAAGAATATCGCACGCAAGACCGAGAACCGACTGGCCCAATCCCTGCTCCGCTGGAAGTACAGGAAGGAGGGACGAGAAGAGCCTGAAGAGCCCTCCATAAAGAGGGAATCCGAAGCAGTGGTGAGCCGGGCCAACAGCGTCCTGGCCAGTAGGGGCAAGAGGGCATGGGCGGAGATCAAGAAGGCCTACAACCGCTCGGGAAATAGGGAGGGTGGCGACGGTTGAGCAAGGCCCAGATTTTGAAAACACTGCGGGATCGCCTGGACAGAGAGGAGGACCGCCGGTTCTCCCGCTGGGCCTGCCCGAGCAGAGAGGCAAAGCGACGCATACCCGAAGAAAAGGTCTCCCTGGGGCACCGCCAGGAGTTTTCCCTGGACACCGACCGGATACTCCACTCACTCGCTTACTCCCGCTATATAGACAAGACCCAGGTATTCTATCTGATAAAGAACGACCATATCACCCATCGCGTACTGCATGTCCAGCTCGTCTCCAAGATCGCACGTACCATCGGCCGCCTCCTGCGGCTGAATGAGGATTTGATCGAGGCCGTAGCCCTCGGCCATGACATCGGGCACGCGCCTTTCGGGCATGACGGGGAGAAGTTCCTATCAGAGCTCTCGGAGAAGCACGGGCTACCGGCGTTTGTTCACAACGTCCAAGGGGTGAGATTCCTGGACAAGATCGAGAGAAAGGGCAGGGGGTGGAACCTCAGTCTCCAGGTGCTGGACGGAGTATTGTGCCATGACGGGGAGATTCACCTGAGGGCCCTGGAGCCTGACAGGCAAAAGGACTTCCATACACTGGAGGCCCAGATGGCGGCCAAGTGCCGGGAGCCCTCGCTCGAGATCCGGCCCATGACCATGGAGGGATGCGTGGTGCGGATGGCTGACACGATCAGCTACGTCGGCAGGGATATAGAGGATGCCATACGTCTCGGTCTGATTGAAAGAAGGGATATTCCTTCCCAGTGCAGGGAGGTTTTGGGTGATACAAATGGAACTATAGTGTATACTTTAGTTGAAGATATGGTAGCCAATAGTCTCAATAAGGATAAGGTGGAATTCAGCGGCGCGGTGGCTGAGGCATTGGGAAGGCTTAAGCTGTTCAACTACGAAAAGATATATCAATGTGACAGGGTGAAGCGACAGACCCATAAGATAGAATTAATGTTTACTCTATTGTTTGAGAAGTATCTTGGGGATCTGGAGAAAGGACATGAAAACTCTTCCATATATATGAATTTCTTGGATGGAATGTCCTCCGACTATAGGGAGAGCACCCCCAACGCGGAGGTGGTGCGGGATTTCATAGCCGGCATGACGGACGAGTATTTTCTGAGGCAGTGCCGCACCCACCTGGTGCCTGTTATCGAGCCCTCGCGATGAATGCAACCGAGGAGGAGCGGGAGGCGGAAATCCAATGGAAGAGGTTGACAAATCTGTGTACAGAAAGTAAATGGAGTTGTCGTTTCTTGAATCCCCTTGCCATATGGACGAATAAAGAAAATTTTCACAAATTATGACCTTTCCGACGGGAGGCTGACAAGAATGGCTCAAGCCCAGGCGCTCAACCAAGGCGAGACTCTCTTGGAGCTGGAAAACGTACACATGCACTTCGGCAAGGTTGCGGCCCTGGCCGGGGTGGATCTAGAGGTCAAGAAAGGGGAGATACACTCCATCATTGGGCCCAACGGAGCCGGCAAGACCGTGATGATGAACTGTATCAACGGCCTCTACTCTCCGCAGAAAGGTGTAATCCGGTACAAAGGAAAGCCCATCAATCATTTGGAGCCGCACGAGCGGGCGTACCTGGGGATTTCCAGGACTTTCCAGAAAATAGAGCTCTTCGGCGGTATGAGCGTCCTGGATAACATAAGGCTTGGCAGGCATATACACCTGAGATCAGGCATACTGAGCGGTGCTGTGTACGCGGGGAAGACCAGGAGGGAGGAGGTGGAGCACCGGAGGTTTATCGAGGAGGAAATCATAGATCTCCTTGAAATCGAGAGCATTAGGGACAAGACGGTTCACATGCTCCCTTACGGACTCCAAAAGAGGGTGGAATTGGGTCGCGCCCTGGCCCTGGAGCCGGAACTCCTGCTCCTGGACGAGCCGTTGGCCGGGTTGAATCTGGAAGAGGTCGAGGACATGGCACGCTTCATCCTGGACATAAGCGAGGAGGAGAGGTGGAGGGTGACCTGCATACTGGTGGAGCACGACATGGGGGTGGTGATGGACATCTCCAACCGGGTTTTCGTGCTGAACTTCGGAAACCGGATCACGGACGGGCCTCCGGGGGAGGTCCAGAGCAATCCCGAGGTGATCAAGGCCTATCTCGGCGAAGAGGATCTGTACTCCACAAGGAGGTAGGGAGGCGGTATGAGCGGATCTACCATGGAAATCACCAAGGATCTCACCATCCCCAAGCTCTTTCTCAGTCAGTGCAAGCGATACGGGGAAAAAAAGGTGGCCATGCGGGAAAAAGAGTTCGGCATATGGAGGCCCTACAGCTGGAAGGATTATTATGAAAACGTCAAGTACCTGTGCCTCGGGATGATGGAGATGGGGCTGGAGAGGGGGGACAAGGTCTCCATGATCGGCGACAACCGCCCGGAGGGCCTGTGGGCGGAGATGGCCACCCTGTGCGCAGGCGGAGTGGCGGTATGGCTGTTCCAGGACTGTATGATGGAAGAAGTCAGGTATATTATAGACCACTCGGATACCAAATTCTTCGTTGGAGAGACCCAGGAGGAGGTGGACAAGGCCCTGTCGATAAAGGATTCGTGCCCAAAGCTGAATAAGATCATCTGGGACGACCCCAAGGGCATGCGGAACTATCACCAGGAATTCCTGGTGAGCATCCGCGAGGTCCAGCGTATAGGGAGGGAAGTGGAGAAGAGGGACCCCGAGCTCTTCGAGAAGACCATTGAAGAGGGCAAGGGCGACGATATCTGTTTGCTCTTCTACACCTCAGGGACCACGGCTCTTCCCAAAGGCGCTCTCCTCAGCCACTGGAACATGCTCACCATGGGGCGCAACCTCATGGCGGTGGACCCCTGCTATGACACGGACGACTTTGTGAGTTACCTGCCCTTCGCGTGGATCGGAGAGCAGATGATGTCGATTTCATGCGGCCTCCAAGTGGGATACACGCTCAACTTCCCGGAGGAGCCCGAGACCGCCCAGGAGAACATTAGGGAGATAGGGCCGCATGTCATGTTCGCCCCGCCGAGGCTCTATGAAGGCATGACCCGGAGGGTTCAGGTCAAATACATCGATTCAACCTGGATAAAGCGCAAGATATATGAATACGGAACCAAGGTGGGCTATAGAATCGCCAATCTTCAGTTTGAAAAGGAGCCGGTCCCGGCCTATCTCCGAGCCCTTGGTCGGATCGCCTACCTGCTCATGCAGAAGAAACTCAAGGACCATCTGGGCATGTCCCGCTTGAGGCACGCCTACACCGGAGGGGCGGCAATGGGGCCGGATCACTTCCGTTTCTTCCATGCACTCGGGGTCAACCTCAAGCAGATTTACGGGCAGACCGAGATCGCGGGCATCTCCATAGTCCACCGTGACGGGGACGTCAAGTTCGATACCGTGGGGACGCCGATTCCGGAGACTGAGGTCAGGATCACCGAGGAAGGGGAGATCATCTCCAGGAGCCCATCCGTGTTCCAGGGGTACTACAAGAACGAGGAGGCAACCGCGAGTACGCTGGTAAACGGCTGGCTGTACTCAGGGGACAGGGGGTTCATAGACGAGGACGGCCACCTGGTGGTCTTTGACCGCTCCAAGGACGTGATGACTTTGAGCGACGGGCGTCCCTTCTCGCCCCAGTACCTGGAGACCAGGCTCAAGTTCAGCCCGTACATATCCGAGGCCTGGGTAATAGGAGACAAAAGGGAATACATAACCGCGGTCATGTGCATTGACTACTCGGTGGTGGGAAAATGGGCGGACGAAAAAAAGCTCAATTATACCAGCTATCATGAGCTGTCCCAGAAGCCGCAGGTCTATGACCTGGTGGAGACGCAGATCAAGGAGGCCAACAAGGACCTGCCCGACCCCGCCAAGATCCGCAGGTTTGTCAATCTCTACAAGGTGTTCGACGCTGATGACGAGGAGCTGACCCGCACCAGTAAGCTGAGACGGACATTCGTATCCGAGAGGTACAAGGATATAGTTAAGGCGCTTTACGAGGACACCGACGTAGTACACATGGACACCACCATCACCTATGAAGACGGGAGGGAACAGCGAATAAAGACCGATCTCCACATCCGTAACATAGATGTATAGCCTCCTTTCGAGGTATACTCGGTCATAGCAAAAGCCATATCACCACAAGGGGGAAGGGATGGAACTATTTCTCATGACGCTCATCACCGGGATCCTGGTCGGCGGGATCTACGCCCTGGTGGCGCTGGGGTGGGTCCTGATCTACAAGTGCTCGGGCGTGCTCAACTTGGCCATGGGGGAGCTCACCCTGATAGGGGCGTATGTGACTCTCACCTTCTACGAGATGGGGATCCCCTTTGTCCTTGCCGTGGTTTGCACCCTTGGGGTGGGCATAGCCTTGGGCATCCTGACCGAGCGGATCTTCCTGGACAAGCTCATAGGGGAGCCCATACTGGCGGTGATAATGGTGACCGTGGGACTGAGCTTCTTTTTCAGGGGCGTGGTGGAATTCATCTGGAGCACGGACACCAAGGTCTTCACCCCTCCCGTATTTCCAATGAAGCCTATCTCCCTAGGATTTGTTAAGATATCCCCGGTTTACATGTGGTCGTTCATTCTTGCCATAGTCCTATTACTGGTATTCGTAGCCTTCTTTAAGTATACCAGGTGGGGCCTTTCCATGCAGGCCACTGCGGACGACGAGACAGCGGCCCTCTCCCTGGGGGTGAGCGCCAGGTTCGTATATGCAGCGGCCTGGGCCATCGCCTTCATGAGCGCCGGGGTCGGGGGAGCGCTCCTCGGCAATATCAACGGGGTAAATATATCCGTTGGGTATCTGGGGCTCCTGGTGCTTCCGGCAGTGGTGCTGGGCGGCCTGAACTCGGTTCCAGGCGCGATAGTCGGGGGTATCATAATCGGGGTGCTGCAGAACTTGGCAGGGACCTATCTGGACGCCTATTTCCCGGGCGGCGTGAAGGACATCGTGCCCTTTGTTTTCATGGCCGTGTTTCTCCTGTTCAAGCCTTACGGCTTGTGGGGCTGGGAGCGCATCGAACGGGTGTGACCGGGGGGCGGGATCCCGGGCTCCTCTTTTACTTTGACCACAGTTACCTGGAAGAGAGGTTGAGCTATGTCCCATGTTTGGCTTCCGTGCGGCGATTACCACCAGACATACGAGGAGGACCAGGGATGGTGGCAGACCACCTTCATCAAGGGCAAGATGATATTGCTGCTGCTGGTGGTCTTTGTGGGGATACCCCAGTTCCTGGAGGAGTACTGGGTCGGGGTGGGGACCATGGTCGGGTACACCGCCATGGGGGCACTGGGTGTGCAGTTGCTGATAGGCTACACCGGTCTCATAACCCTGGGGCACGCCGCATTTATCGCGGTGGGAGCGTACACGAGCACCCTCCTAGTGCTCCAGTTCCCTTGGCCCCAGGTGTTCCTTGACTGGGGCATAGCCTATCCGATCAGCATCGTTGTGGCCGGTTTGGTGGCCGGGATATGGAGCGTGCTTTTCGGCCTGCCATCGGCCAAGGTCAAGGGCTTCTATCTGATCTTGACCACCATGGCCGCCCAGTTCATAACGGTGGACTTCATCCTGACCCAGTACGTGAGCCAGATAGGAGGTCGCGGGCAGGCCTTTTCCTTACCACCGGGTACGATCACTGTCGGGCCCTGGGTCATTGATACAGAGAAAGAGATCTACTACCTCATGGCGGTCCTGTTGACCCTCATGGTGATGGCCATGGCCAATTTCCTCCGCTCCAAGACCGGGCGGGCATGGGTGGCCATCCGCGACAACGATATAGCTGCCGAGGCCCTGGGGATCAACATAGTCTGGTACAAGCTCGTGGCCTTTTTCGTGGCAGGGGCCATGGCCGGGGTGGCCGGGGCCTTTTGGGTGAGCAACACGGCCGCCTTGAGCCCCGAGCACTTCCCGTGGTTCTGGAGCCTGTGGCTGGTGGGCGTGATCCTCATCGGAGGCGTGGGTTCCATACACGGGGCCATATTCGGCTCCCTGTTCATGGTGGTGGTAATGGAGCTCCTCCAGATGGCCGTGATTCCGTTGTCGGTATACTATCCCAAGCTCCTGATCGATTTCGCCTTCATAAAGGACGCCGCTTTCGGGCTGGCCATCTGCGCCTTCTTGATCTACGAGCCCAACGGGCTGGCCTACCGTTGGTGGCAGATCAAGAACTACTTCAATCTATGGCCCTTTTCTTACTGATGGGACGGGCGGAGCCTTATCTATGTAATGCCTTTTAGGGCGAGCACAAGGGAAAGGGGGTGGTGGGTGCCGATCGGGATTTGCTTGAGAGGAGAGGGTAAGGAGGGTTTGACCGATTTGTACAACATATGAAAAAGGGGGAGACTCATGAAAGACAAGAACCTTTGGAAGGTGCTGGTCACGGTGCTGGTGGCGATCTTCCTGGCCGGGTGGGCTAGCTCGGCCGTGGCAGAGGAGATCAGGGTGGGGGGCATCATGGATACCACCGGTGCCACCTCGGATGTGGGAAAGGATTATGCCATCGGTATGGAGGAGGCCTTTAAGTACTTCAATGAGCAGGGAGGGGTGAACGGAAAAAAGATAAAGTACACCTGGTTCGACTACGGTTACAGGATCCCGGAGGCCATAACCAAGTATAAGCTCCTCAAGAGGCTCAAATCCCATGTGATCATGGGTTGGGGTACCGGAGATACGGAGGCCCTGTCCCCTACGGTCAATAAGGATCAAATCCCTTACATATCGGCTTCTTATTCCGCTCACTTAACAGACCCCGAAAAGACCAGGTACAATCTTTTCTTCTCTTCGGATTACTCCACGAACGCAAGGGCGGCGCTGACGGCCTGGTTCGACAAGAAGTGGCCTGAGCACCCTGACTACGGCAAGCGAAAGCCCAGGTTTGCGGCCGTCTACATGTTCGCCTCGCCTTACTGCAGCGCCCCCATAAAGGCGATAAAGGACCACGCCAAGATGCTCGGTTTCGAGATCGGAGAGGACCAGGACGTGAGCCTCTTTGCCCTGGACACCAAGAGCCAGATAATGGCCCTCAAGAAGTTCGAGCCCGACGTTTGCTGGCACGGCAACACCACCATGTCGGTATCCGCGACCATGAGGGATGCCTATGCCCTTGACCTGGGTGCGGACTGGATCCTCAACAACTGGGGCTTCGATGAGAACCTGCCCAGGCTCGCCGGAGAGGCCGCTATCGGCGCCATGGGTGCGACGCCCTGCTCCTTCTACGGCCAGGATTACAAGAACATGGATATCGTGGTGGAGAGCGCCAAGAAATACAACCCGGGCATTCCCCAGGAAAAGCGCCTGATCCGCACCATCCAGGCATGGGGTGACGCTCTGATCACTTGGGAGGCCTTGAAGCGCGCGGACAAGGCCGGGGATCTCAGCGGGCATGGGATCATGACCAAGGGTTTCGAGACCTTGAGGCAATACGACATCGGCCTTGGAGCCTCTCCCGTGACCTTCACCGCTGGAGATCACAGGCCCACCACCGGCTGCCTGATCCAGGAGTGGACCGGGGAAAAGTTCGTGGAGGTGGAGCGCGTGGATCTCAAGGAGCGGTGGCCCGATAAGTGGGAGAATGAGTGGCTGGGCTGGTAGGAGGGTCAAGCCCTTGGGCGGTGTGACGGGTTTTATGACTTTTACCCCTGGGAGGGCAGGCTTTTGGAATCCACGGAAGCAATCCTTAAGATAAACAATATTGAGGTGAAGTACCATGAGGTGATCCTGGTGCTCAAGGGAGTCTCCATCGAGGTCCCCCGGGGGGGTATCGTGGCCTTGCTCGGCGCCAACGGCGCGGGCAAGAGCACGACCCTCAAGGCGATCTCCGGCCTGCTCAAGACCGAGGACGGAGAGGTAACCGACGGGGCGATCGAGTACGAAGGGGAGTACATCCACCACCAGGGGGCGGCAACAATAGCCAAGAAGGGGATCGTCCAGGTCATAGAAGGGCGCCGCGTGTTCGAGCATCTGACCGTGGAGGAGAACCTGAAGGTGGGAGCGCATCTGCGCAAGACAGGATCGGTAAGGGAGCGCCTGGAGCTGGTCTATCACTACTTCCCGCGCCTGAGGGAGAAGCGCAACGAGACCGCAGGGTTCGTGAGCGGGGGGGAACAGCAGATGACCGTGGTGGGCCGCGCCCTGATGACCGAGCCCAAGCTGGTGCTCTTGGATGAGCCCTCCATGGGTCTCGCGCCCAAGCTCATCCATGAGATTTTCAACATCATTCAGCAGCTCCATCAGGAGCAGAAGATCTCCATACTCCTGGTGGAGCAGAATGCAAAGCTGGCCCTGAACGTGGCGCCCTATGCCTACGTAATGGAGACCGGCAGGATCGTCATGGACGATACCTCGGAAAAGCTCATAGAGAATGAAGATATAAAGGATTTCTATCTTGGCCTGACCGAGAAGGGGGGCAGAAAAAGCTTCCGTAAAGTCAAACATTACAAGCGGAGAAAGCGTTGGCTGGCCTGATTGAAAATGTTTTCATGCCCCCTGGGGCAAGTAAGCCGGAGCGAGCCTGGACCCGGATGAATGCGGGCTCAGGACCCGTTTCGGAAAGGGAGGATATCCATTATGAAGGAGAGACTGGCAGTGATGACGGCTCTTATCGCATGTACGGCCTTGGTTTTCGGCTGCGCAGGTATGCAGAAACCCACCGAGTCGAACTTCAAGGCCCCGGCGGTAACCTTGGAGATGTTCGAGGTCCCGCAGTACGACGGCTACTGGTACTATGCCGGCAGCGTTGAGCCCACAAAGGGCGAGCCGGGCGACCGCGGTGCGCCCTTGCCCTTGAGCTTCCTGTTCAATGTTCAGAACCCCAACCCCTACCCCGTGCTGCTGGAAGGCATGAGGTTCACCGTGGCCTTTGACAAGGAGTTCGATGTGGTCACGGTGAACGTCCAGGATGAGTACTGGGTCCCGGCCGGCAAGACGGACCAGGTCCGTGCGACCACCATGATAACCGTCCGCTCGGCGCTCCTGAACCTCATGGTCACCAGCGGGTTCAAGCTAAAGGAGAAGGGATGGTCACCCTGGGACGCCCTGGAGCGCTGGTGGACCGGCGTCCCGGACGCCTCGGTGCCGGTGATGGTAAAGGAAGGCTCCGTCAGCTTCCGGGCTGACGGGGTCACCAAGGTTGTGCCGCTCCAGGCCGAGTTTCCGTGATCGCTGGCCTCATCCGAGAATTCTTCCAAACAAGGGGCGGCTCCCGGGCCTTGATAGGGCGCGGGGGCGCGCCCCCGCCTGGAGGGGACGGTGATCCGTCCCCTGATCCGTTGTTACCCCTGCCCTGCCGATCCGGCAGGGTTTTTTTGGTGCGGGAAGAGCGAACGGGATGGAGACGCTGCTGGAACCGGCGCTGATTCTTCGGGCATCTCCGTACGGTGAATCCGACGTGATGGTGTCCTTCATAACGGCGGGCCGCGGCCGTCAAAGGGGCGTGGCCAAGGGCGCCCGCAGGAGCCGCAGGAGGTTCGTCAACTGCTTGGACGTGTTTTCCCTGGTCCGCCTGGAGTATGCCCCTAGGCGGCAAGGCGGTCTTTGCTTCCTTCACTCCGGGAAGCTGCTGGAAGGATTCCCCGGGCTTCGTTCGAGCTTCAGGACCGTGTCATTTGCTAGCTTCATGGTTGAGCTGACCGAGGAACTTTTTCCAATGGGGGTGGCCGAGCCTGAGATGTTCGAGCTGATTTGCGGGGTCATGGAAAGGCTGTCAAAAGGAAAGCGAATGGAGGCCGCCCTCCTCGTTTTCGAAACCAGGGCCATGGCCCTGGGCGGATTCGCCGTGAATATCGATTCCTGCTTTGCCTGCGGCCGTTCCTACCGCTACGAGGGCAGGGCGGTCTTCGATCCGCGGGAAGGGGGCATAGCCTGCCTTGCATGCCGGGAAGAGACCGCGATCACTCCCGGGTTGAGCCCGGGGAGCGTGCGGACGCTCAAGCGCCTCCAGGAAGGCCCCTGGGGCAGGATAAGGGATGAGGAGGATCCTGGAGACCCTGCCGCCGGCGAGCTTCGGGCCGTCAACAGGCTCCACCGGGTGCGCTGTCTGGGAAGGGACCTGCGGACCGCACAGTACCTCCCCCATTAAAGGCCTGGGATTCATCCCCGGTATTCCATTTCCAGCTCCCTGATGATCTCGGCGGTCAGGGAGTCGTCGTCAAATTCGAATGAGACCGACCCATTGTTTATTTCAAAGGCCACCAGGTTGCAGTTGTAGTCCTCAGCCACCTCCTCCAGCAGCCGCCTGAATTCCACCACCCGGGGGTCTTCCTCGCTGTCTACCTCCTCCGGGAAGAGATCCACTTCGATCATGGAAAACCGCTCCTCTCGGCTTGGTGTTGCAATTATAACCTTTATTGAGCGAATGTCGAGTCCGCCGGAGACGAAACCCGGCCGCAGCCGGGGGGCAAGGACCCGGAAAAGGGCTGACCGGCTCCTTGACATCCATTTGAGCCGGTGTTAAGTGACTTTGCTTCACCAATTGTATGGTTGGACGGAGACGCAGGAACTTATGACCTTTCAAGAGCTCATCCTGAATTTGGAGCGCTTCTGGGCGGACAGGGGATGCCTGATTCAGCAGCCCTACGACCTGGAGGTGGGAGCAGGGACCCTGAACCCGGCCACCCTCCTCCGGGCTCTCGGTCCCGAGCCCTGGGCCGTGGCCTATGTCGAGCCTTCCCGCCGCCCCACGGACGGCCGGTATGGAGAGAATCCCAATCGGCTCGGACACTACTACCAGTACCAGGTCCTGCTCAAGCCATCGCCCATGGACGTCCAGGACACTTACCTGGAGAGCCTGAAGGCCCTGGGTATAGACCCCCTGGATCACGATATCCGTTTCGTGGAGGATGACTGGGAGAACCCGGCCGTGGGGGCCGCCGGTCTGGGCTGGGAGGTATGGCTGGACGGGATGGAGATAACCCAGTTCACGTACTTCCAGCAGGCAGGGAGCATCCGTTTGGACCCGGTGAGCGTGGAGCTCACCTACGGCCTTGAACGGATCGCCATGTACCTCCAGGAGAAGGAGAGCGTCTACGACCTGATGTGGAACCGGGAGATAAGTTACGGGGACGTCCACCGCAGGGGGGAGTACGAGCTCAGCGTTTACCACTTCGAGCAGGCGGACGTGGGCATGCTCTTGGACCTGTTCGCGGGCTACGAGAAGGAGTCCCTGGCGGCCGGAGCCCAAGGGCTGGTGCTGCCCTGCTATGACTACTGTCTCAAGTGCTCACACGTGTTCAATATTCTGGAGGCCAGGGGCGCGATCAGCGTGAGCGAACGGACCAAGTATATGGAGCGTATCAGGAACCTTGCCAGACGGGCCTGCAGGGAGTACGTGGCCCAGCGCGAGGAAATGGGGTTCCCCCTGATGAGGGAGACGCCCTGGATCCGCGGCGGCGTGGAGGAATAGACCTATGGCGGTGCAACTCCTTTTGGAGATCGGTACAGAGGAAATCCCCTCCGGATACATAGAGGACGGCTTGCATGAGCTGAAAACCCTGGCCGGGATCCGCCTGGGAGAGGCCAGGGTGGAGATGGGAGGCGGCCTGGAGACATCGGGGTCCCCCCGCAGACTGGTCCTGGTGGGAAGGGGTTTGGCCGAGACCCAGGAGGACTCGGTGGAGGAGGTCACGGGCCCGCCTGTGAAGGCCGCTTATGACCCGGACGGGAACCCTACCAAGGCCGCCCTGGGATTCGCAAAGAAGCAGGGCGTCCCGGTGGAGGCCCTGGGGCGTATCGAGACGCCCAAGGGCGACTACGTCCACTTCACCCGCGAGATCCCCGGGCGGCCGACCATTGAGGTCCTGGCGGAGTTGCTCCCAGGGGTGATCCGCGACATCCCCTGGCCCAAGTCCATGAGATGGGGGAGCTTGGGGTTTTTTTTCGTGCGGCCTATCCACTGGATCGTGGCCCTGCTCGGGCAAGAAGTGATTCCGTTCGAGCTCGCCGGAATCCGGAGCGGAAACCGGAGCAGGGGCCATAGATTCATGAGCCCGGGGTCTTTTGTGGTGGGAGGAGTGGAGGATTACTTCAGGAAGCTGGGAGAGGCCTACGTGCTGGTGGACCCTGAGAAGCGCAAGGAGGAGGTCAGGAGGGTGGCCGGCGAAGCGGCGGCCGGCGTTGCAGGCGAGGCCGTACTGGAGCCGGACCTGGTCGCCACGGTGGCCCACTTGGTGGAGTTTCCGTCTGCGGTATGCGGGGGCTTTGCCCCCGAGTTTCTGGATCTGCCGGATCCGGTCTTGATAACCACCATGGCCGAGCACCAGCGATATTTCGCCGTAAGAGAGGCCTCGGGCGGTCTTATGCCCAATTTCGTGGCGGTCAACAATACCCTGGCAAGAGACGAGTCCGTGGTTCGGCGGGGGCACGAGCGGGTCCTGAAGGCCCGCCTCAAGGATGCGGACTTCTTTTTCAAGGAGGATAGGAAGCGCCCCCTGGAAGAGAGGCTCGAGGAACTGGGCTCGGTCATATACCAGGCCAAGTTGGGGACCTCTTGCCGGAAGGTGATGCGGTTCACCCGGCTGGCTGAATATCTGGCTGCACAGGTCTCTTTCGAGCGGGTTCAGGAGGTGCGGGAGGCGGCAAGGCTTGCCAAGTGCGATCTTGTAACAGAGATGGTCAAGGAGTTTCCGTCCCTCCAAGGGGTCATGGGAGAGGTCTACGCGCGCCTGGACGGGCACCCGGATCCGGTCTGCAGGGCGATCAGGGAGCACTATATGCCGGTGAAGGCCGGCGGCAATCCGCCCGAGGGGCTGCTCGGGGCCCTGGTCGGCGTGGCCGATCGAATGGACACCATAGCCGGGTGCTTTGCCATAGGGGAGGAGCCGAGCGGGGCGGCTGATCCGTTCGCCCTGAGGAGGCATGCCCTGGCCGTAATAAGGATCCTCGAGCAGAGGGGCTGGGATTTTTCGCTGGGGGAGCTGGCGGGTGAATCACTCAAGGGTCTCCAAGGTACGGCTGACTTTGATTTTCAGGCCGTGCTGGAGCGGCTGATGGATTTCATGAAGGAGCGATACCGCAACCGAATGCTACAGGAGGGTTACGGCCACGACGTGGTGGAGGCCGTTCTTTCGGTCCGGTTCGATCGTATCCCCAGGCTGCGGCCCGCCATGGACGCGCTCAACCGTTTCAAGGAATCCTCCATGGAGTTTCAGTCCCTGGTTCTGGCCTTCAAGCGGGCGACCAACATACTCAAGAATGAGGAGCGTGCGTGTGAGGTGGATCCCGGGAGATTCGGCGAGCAGTGCGAGAAAGACCTATGGGCCGCTTATGAACAAGTGAGCGGGGAGGTGGGCGACCTGGTTGAAAAGGGGCTGGACTACGAGGCCCTGGAGCGGCTCGCCGCCCTCAGGGAGCCGGTGGACGCCTTTTTCGACGGTGTGGAGGTCCTCACCAGGGAGGATGACCTGACAAGGGAGAACAGGGTGGGGCTGGCCCAGCGGGTCTCCGGGCTCTTCCTCAGCGTGGCCGACTTCTCCAGGTTTTCCCTTTCTTGAGGAGCAGGACGTATAGCTCGCCCTCATGCTTCATATGACCGGCGGCCAGCTCTGCATAGGGCCCCCGCCCCCAGAATATGTCCGCTCTGCCCGCCCCGTTTATGGCCCCGCCGGTGTCCTGGTTCAACATGAACCTGGAGAATTCTCGCCAGGCTCGAATCTCGCCGTTCTCCACCGTCGGCTTCTCCGTTGTGACAAGGCAAAGGGCCCCTTTGGGGAATATTTCGCTGTCCAGGGCGATGGATCTTCCGGGGGTGAGCTTTACGTTGATGTTGCCGAACGGGCCGTCCTTCTTTTGCTCGAAGAAGACATAGGAAGGGTTCTGATTGAGGATTTCTCCCCGCTCTTCAGGGTGCCCGCGCAGGTACTCTCGTATGCCCTGCATGGACATCTCTTCCCTGGGGATCATGTTGCGCTCTATCATATACCTGCCGATGCTCCTGTAAGGCCTGCCGTTGGTCTCTGCATACCCGACGCTCACGGCGCCTCCATCCGGCAGGAGGACGCGCCCCGAACCCTGGATGTGGAGGAAGGCGGCATCCACCGGATCGGACAGCCAGGCGAGTTCAAGGCCTCTCCCCTCGAGGACGCCTTGTTCATCGATCTCCTTCCTGGTGTAATAGGGCAGGAGCTTGTCTCCTTCCATGCGGGCCCTAATCAGGCGGCCCTTTAGGGCAGGGCCGAAAGGCGAGAGATCAATGCGCAGGAGATCCTCCGGGGTCCTGTAAAGGGGATGGCGGAAATCCCCGCCGGGCGTGAGGCTTCCTCTGTAGACCGGTTCGAAATAGCCGGTGAAAAGTACGCTGCGTTTTCCCTTGCGGCCGGCAGCACGGTATATGGAGAAGTTCTCCCGGACCAGGCGGTCCAGTTCCCCAGGGGACGGCCGTCTTGAAAGGATATCAAGGAGCGCCTCCTGGGTCTGGATTACCCGGCTGCATGTGACAAGGTCATCGCCGTAGTGAAATCGGTAATCCGGATCCAGGCGGCCCAGATATCCCAGGTTCCTGTGTATGGCCTCCTCGAGGGACTCCGGGGAGTGATCGTCCATGAACTCAGGCAAGAAGAACCGGGCCGGTCTCAAGCCCTCGCCCGGTGTGCGGGCCTGATGGTCCAGGGTGGGGAATAGGATGTGCTTTACGACGACCCAGCAAACGACAAACAAGAGTAGCGCAAGTGCAAGTAAAAAAAAGGTTTTGTTTCTTCGAGATATGAGTTCGGCACCCATTGGATCCACCGGCGGACCGCCGCCTCCCGTCATGATACTAACCCGCCGCCGCGCCGGGTGGCAAGGACGGAAGGGCGGGGTTTCTGCATAATGTTGCAGGCAGGGACCGGGACTGTGGCAAGGGGCGCGGCTGGGTGTGGTGCTTTTGCAACACGGGGACGCCCTCCGGCTTGATCCCCATTCTGAGGGCATCCAGAGTTAGGGTGACAACTTATTGTAATAAAAAGTGATTCTGGAAAACGATCGTTCTTGAAAGCCCATGGTATGGGGATTGCTAAAAACCCACTGAAAGGACCGCAAGGGGCATTGCCTTGGAATCGGTATGGCGGAATGAAACCCTGAGACCGGAGATAGATGCGAGGGAAGGAGAGCGGAGTGGACTATAGGCAGCGTACTCTGAGGAAAGAGGTCGGCTGTGCCGGTATAGGACTTCATTCGGGATGCAAGGTGGGCCTTACCCTGAGGCCCGCGCCTCCTGACACCGGAATCAGGTTCGTACGAAAGGATCTGCCCGGGAGCCCGGAGATACAGGCAATAAACGAAAACGTTGTGGACACCCAGATGTCCACTTCCCTGGGCAAGAACGGCTGCGGGGTCTCCACCGTGGAGCACCTTATGGCCGCCCTCTTCGGCCTGGGGATAGACAATGTGCGCGTGGAAGTGGACGGACCAGAGCTTCCCATAATGGACGGGAGCTCAGCGCCTTTTGTCTTCCTGATCAAGAGCGCCGGCATATACGAAGAAAAGGAGCCCAAGAGATTTCTGTTGGTTCGCAAGAAATTGTGCGTCCAAGACGGGGGGCGTTCAATAACCATCCATCCCGCACGCGAGCTCCAGGTCAATTATGCCATAGAATTCAACCACCCATTGGTCAAGAACCAGAAGTACCTGCTTCGTTTCTCCGGGGGAGAGTTCGTCAAGGAGATCAGCAGGGCGCGCACCTTCGGTTTCCTCAGGGACATCCAGCTTCTCAGGGACAACGGACTGGCCATGGGCGGTTCCCTGGACAATGCGATAGTCCTGGACGAGTTTCGCATACTCAATGAAGACGGATTGAGGTACAAGGACGAGTTCGTCCGCCACAAGATCTTGGATTTTCTAGGGGACTTGGCCCTGCTGGGATCACCGGTGATAGGGCACTTCGAGGTGGTCAAATCCGGTCATTTCTTGAATCAGGTCATGCTCCGCGAGTTTTTGGCCAGCGAGAGGCACTGGAAGACCTGCGTTTTCAAGGACAAACAGGATGTGGTGGAAAACCGGGTGAAGATACCTGTATTCGGAGGTCTGGAGCCCTCTCCGGCCTAGCCCGCCCGCCCCTGCGCAGGCAATAGGTATTGCTTTTTCTTAGACCCTCCGCTAGCATACCTCTTTTGCAATTCCAGATTCTTCCGGCCTTCCCTGCCCGGACGGCGTGACAGCCGGGGCGGGGAAGCAAAGCCGGATTCGTATTCCCATTCAGAGCCGGGCCACGGAGTGTTTGCTGTAATCTCCGTTGGAAAGGCGGCCTTAGCAGGGCATGAAACCGATTTCAAAAGGCCTCTTGGTAGTAATGCTGATCGCCCTTGTCTCGCTCCCCGGGGCCTGGTGCGCTTGGGCGCAGCAGGCCAGGCTCTCCGACATTGTGGTCACGAACACGGAAGAACACCTCTTGGTATACTTCAGTGTAGAGGATTGCTTTACCCCGGACATGAACCGGGCTATAGAGAGCGGCCTACCGGCGACGTTCACTTTTCTGGTCCATCTTTACGAGAAACGGGATTTTTGGTGGGACAGCAAGATCGCCGAGATGGAAGTTAAGCATAGTATAAAATATGACCAATTAAAGAAGCGTTACGAAATGCGCCTAACAGAGAGAGACCAGGAAGTGATTTTTGTACAGGACTTCCAGGAGGCCAAGCACCTGATGTCCGAAGTGGCGGCCCTGGAGGTCGTCCCGTTGCACCGATTGGAAAAGGGCGGGCGGTATCAGCTCAGAATGAAGGCGGAGCTGGACAAGATCCGCCTGCCCTTGTACCTCCACTACATATTGTTTTTCCTCTCACTCTGGGACTTCGAGACAGACTGGTATGCGGTGGACTTCCTTTACTGATGCCCCGACCCCTTTCCCCTTATAACAGAGGCGCGAGCCCGGCAAAAGCCCCGTTCCAGGACAGGCTCATAAGACGGGAAGGATAATGAAGGCCTACTTGGAAGCCGAGAGACAGGACCTGCGCAGGAGACGCCGGGAGAGGTACATAATCACCCTTTTGATGGGGGTGATAATAGTCATTACATGGCTCGGTTTCCGCGTATTCGATCTGGGGGTGGATCTGCCTCTTTCCAGAAGCCTCCTGATATTCGCACTGATCAATTTGAATGTAATACTCCTGCTGCTTCTTATTTTTTTAATAGTAAGAAATCTTGTAAAGCTTCTTTTCGAACGTAAAAAAACCATAATGGGGGCCAAACTTCGTACTAAGTTGGTCCTTGCATTTATTTTGCTATCCCTGGTTCCTACTATTCTCCTCTTTTTTGTCTCGGTCCAGTTCATATCCACTTCAATAGAATACTGGTTCAATTTACCAATTGAGCGGTCGCTGGAGACTTCCCTGGAGGTGGGCCAGAGCTATTATGACAAGAAGGCCGAGGAGATCTTCGGGTTCGGGAACAACATGAGCCGCCTCATTACATATCGGGGCTATATGCTTATATCCCGCAAGGAGGAACTCCAGAAATTCATCTCCGAGAAGCGGAGAGAATACGGACTCGCCTGCATCAAGGTCTTCAGCCGGGGACTGGACCCGAGGTCCGAGACCAGGAGCGAAGGCATCGACCTGAGCCCGTTTGACTTTCCTGATCCTTCTCTCCTCAGAAAGAGCCTAGAGCAGGGGATGGAGACAGAGGAGGTGCAGTCTTCCTCTCACGGCGACCTGGTTACCGGAGTGATCCCGGTCTTCAGCCGGACCGAGAGCAAGGCGGTTGTGGGGCTCATAAGCCTGTCCACATTCATTCCTGGAGCCTTCGTGAACAGGCTGGACGCCATAAGCCGGGGCCTGGAGGAGTACAAGCAGCTAAAGATCCTGAAGAGGCCCATCAAGATCAGCCACATGATCACCCTGTCAATAGTGACTCTATTGATAATATTCTCCTCCATATGGTTCGGATTCTATCTATCCAAAGGTATTACTGTGCCCATCCAAGAGCTGGCCCAAGCAACACGGAGAATCGCCTCCGGGGACTATGAGGTGTTCATCGACTTGGAAAGCCAGGACGAGATCGGGGACCTGGTCCATTCGTTCAACAGTATGACCATGGATCTCAAGCAGAGCAAGAAGAAGCTGGAAGAGGCCAATGAAGAGCTTATAAGGAGCAATATAGAGCTGGAGCAGCGCCGCCTCTATATGGAGATCGTCCTGGCGAATGTTGCCGCAGGGGTGGTCTCGGCCGACGCCCAAGGCAAGATCCTGACCATGAACAAGTCGGCCGAGCGAATGCTCCAGGTCCGGCGGGAGGACATCCTGGGGCGGCATTACAGAGAGTTGATAGGCGAGGAGTATGTAAAGCTGATAAACGGTCTTTTCGAGGACGGGAGCCTCTTCCGGAAGGGATTCCTGGAGAGGCAGATTCGGCTCCCGGTGGGCGACAGGACCCTGACGCTGCTGGTGCACTTAAACGTTCTCTGGGACGACAAGGGCGATTATCTGGGCCTGGTGGCGGTTTTCGAAGACCTGACAGAGATAGAGAAGGCCCAGAGAATGGCTGCCTGGCGTGAAGTGGCCCGCCGCATCGCCCACGAGGTCAAGAATCCCCTGACCCCGATACAGCTCTCCGCCCAGAGGCTCAAGAAGAGGTACGGCCAGAAGCTGGGCCGCGAGGACGGTAAGGTGTTCGAGGAGTGTACCGAGATGATCATCAACCAGGTGGAGGCGCTGAAGTGGCTGGTGAACGAGTTTTCCAGCTTCGCCAGGATGCCCAGCCTTGATCCTCGGCCTGAGGACCTGGAGACGGTCGTACGGGATGCAGTGAGCCTTTATCGGGAGGCCGAGACCGGGGTGCGGATCAACGTGCGCGCCGACCCCGAGCTTCCCCTGGTAAGCGTGGACAAGGAGCAGATCAAGCGGGTGATGATAAATCTACTGGACAACGCCATTGGAGCCATGGAGGGTAAGGGCGAAGTTGTCATCGGATTGAGATACGACTGCGATCAGGGAGCCGTCTGTTTGGAAGTCGCCGACAGCGGAAAGGGCATACCTCCGGATCACAAGGCCCGGCTCTTTGAGCCGTATTTTTCCACCAAGAAGCACGGCACGGGCCTGGGACTGGCTATCGTCAATACCATCGTAAGCGATCACCACGGGACCATAAGGGTGGAGGACAATGTCCCGCGCGGTAGCCGGTTCATAGTGGAATTGCCGCTCAAAGGGTAGGGATCCCCGGCGGCCGGCGGGCGGAAGGAACCCGATGCTTCTATACCATTTGCTGTGGACTATAGCCCTCTTGCCGGCTGTTCCGGCCGTGGCCTCGGGCAGACCAGTGCGCTTGAGGGAGAGGCTGGCACCCCGGCTGGGGGCGAATCGTCCGGGCCCCGGCTCGCTCTGGGTGCACGCTCTCTCGGTGGGGGAGGTGCTCTCCGCCGTTCCCTTGGTCAAGGGGATGGCGGCCCGATTCCCGGAAAGGGATCTGGCCCTGACCGTAACCACCAGGCAGGGCATGGAAGTGGCCGAAAAGGAATTGGCCGGACGGGTAGGCTCAATGGCGTTCATGCCTATTGACCACTGGCTGGCCTACGGCAGGGTGGCGAGGTTTTTCCGTCCCTCCGTGTTCGTCTTGGTGGAGACCGATCTGTGGCCCGGCCTCTTGTCTTACTTGCGCGGGAGAGGCGTTCCGGCGGTCGTGGTAAACGGCCGGATATCGCCCAGGACCTTTAGGAGGCATCGACGGATGAGGCCTCTGTCCCGCTTACTGCTGGGTGTCCCGCACAAGTGGATGGTTCAGTCCCGGCCGGACTTGATGCGCTTGCTGGATCTGGGGGTGGATCCGGCAAGAGTCTCGGTGGCCGGAAACATCAAGTTCGATACCGAGCCCCCTCCACTCGGGGACGTTGGGAGATCCGACCTGGCCAAGGCCTTGGGCGTCAAGCCCGGGGGGTTGACCTGGGTGGCAGGGAGCACCCATGAGGGAGAAGAAAAGATGGTCCTTGAAGCGCTGGCCGGTCTGAAGGGGCGTTTCCCGGATCTCAGACTGGTGCTGGCGCCCAGGCGGGTGGAGAGGGCCGCCGAGGTGGAGGCCCTTGCCCGGGAAAAGGGGTTCCTTACCGCCAGGCGAAGCGATGCCGAGCCTGACAAGGCCGGGGCCGATGTGGTGGTGGTGGATTCCATGGGTGAGCTCAAGAAGATTTACTCGCTCGCATCCGTGGCTTTTGTGGGAGGAAGTCTGGTACCGGCCGGCGGGCACAACCTCCTTGAACCCGCCATGTGGGATAAGCCCGTGCTCTTCGGCCCATACGTACACAACTTCGAGACCATGTCCGAGCTGCTCATCGAGGCGGGCGGCGGAGAGACGGTCCGGAGTGTGGATGAGCTCCAGGGGGCGGTTGTACGCCTCTTGGCCGGCGGAGGATCGGCGCGGCGCATGGGCCTGAGGGCGGGCGAGTTCGTGCGGTCCAACCGGGGCGCACTCGGCCGTGTACTCGATGAGCTGGAGAGGCTCCTTGCCCGATGAGGATCGACTGGGACAGAATACATTTCCGCCGGGGAGCGGGACCCCTGACGCCGATCTTGGCAGCGGGCTCGACCCTTTATTGCATGGGCCTGCGATTGCATCAGGCGTTCATCGCGATCCGCAAGCCCGAATCGCTTCCCGGTTTTGTTGTTAGTATCGGGAATCTTACCGCCGGGGGGACCGGCAAGACCCCGGGGGCGGCCATGCTGGCCCAGTGGGCACAGGGTCTGGGGTGCCGCCCGGTGATTCTCTCCAGGGGATACGGCCGGACCAGGGCCGGGGCCGCCGTCGAGGTGCTGGACGGCCGAAAGCCCGGACCTGATCCCGACCGGGTCGGGGACGAGCCCTGCCTCCTCTCCCGCTTGGTCCCGGGAGTCCCTGTGGTGGTGTCCGGGAGCCGCCATACCGGGGGGCTCTATGCGCACGAGGTCCTGCGGTCCGACTTCTTTATCCTGGATGACGGGTTTCAGCACCGCATGTTGAGGAGAGACTTGGATATCGTCCTCCTGGACGCAAAGGATCCTCTGGGCAACGGCCGCTTGCTGCCATGGGGCCCGCTGAGAGAGCCCTTGTGCGGGCTGGAGCGGGCGGACGCACTTGTCCTTACCCGCTGCGGGGAGGGAGATGAAGGCCCGGGCCTGGAGCTTGCGGGCCGATTCCCGGAAAAGCCTGTTTTCAGGAGCAGGCACGCCGCCCTGGAGGCGGTTTTCCCGGGGAGACGCCTGAGGAAGCCCCCTGTCTTTCTCCAGGGCAAGAGAGTGGCGGCCTTCTCCGGGATCGCACGCCCCGGGGTCTTCTGCCGGACACTGGAGCGCCTGGGAGCCGAGGTGGTCGAGTTTCGCGCCTTCCGGGACCATCACCGATTCACACGGGAGGAGCTTGATTCATTGAAGTCCTTGAGGGATGCCTCGGAAGCCGACTGCCTGATCACCACGGAGAAGGACTGGGTGAGGGCCGAGCGCATACTCGCAGCGGATCCTGCAGCCGGGTTCCTGAGGATAGGGATGGAAATGATCCCGGATTCAGGCCCCTTCTTTTCCCTGGTAAGAGGGCTTTCACGCCGCTCAGGGGTATTGCCGGAGGAGAATTGATCGGGGAGCGAGCGACATATAGAGCCCTCTACTTGCTGGTCAAGGCCATGTCCCTCATCCCTCTCCCTGTGGGACAATTCCTGGGGTGTATGCTGGGTACGGCCGGGGCCATGGTCCCGGCCCCGCGCCTGAGAGTGGCCCTGGAGAACATGCGGGCATCGTTCGGCCGGGAGATGGGGGAGAGGGGAATAAGGGCGCTCTACCGGCGCATGTTCAGGCACTTCGGCCGGATGGTCTTCGAGGTCCCGCACATCCTTCGCATGACAGGGAGAAACCAGGAGCGCTACGTGAGATTCGAGAACGAGCATCATCTGCTGGACGCCCTGGCCATGGGCCGCGGAGTACTCATCCTGACCGGCCACTTCGGCAACTGGGAGCTTTTCTCGGCGGCCTTCACCCTGAGGTACAACGGGGGCGGAATCGTAGTGCGGCCGGTGGATTCACCCGCGGTCAACCGGCTCTTGGAGGACCTCAGGGGCCGGTTCGGGGCCGAGATCATCCCGAAGCAGAAAGGTATGCGCAGGATCCTGGGAGCGCTCAGGCAGGGAAAGGCGGTGGGAATCCTGTTGGACCAAAATGTTGATTGGTACGAAGGGGCCTTTGTACCCTTCCTGGGGCGGAGGGCCTGCACTAACAAGGGCCTGGCCCTTTTGGCCCTGAGGACCGGGGCCCCGGTGATACCCGCTTTTCCCGTGCGCCGGCCGGACGGGGGATATGTGGCGGCGTTCGAACCGCCTTTGGGTTTGAGTATCTCAGGAGACAAGCGGAGGGACGCCGAGGACAACACCGCCCTTTTCACCTCGGTTATAGAGCGCTATGTAAGGGCCCACCCGGACCATTGGTTTTGGTTCCACCGCAGGTGGAAGACCCTGCCTTACTGCCGTATCCCGCGTTCCCATGGGGGAGCACCGGGCCCGGATGGGAGGCGGGGGTCATGACCAGGCCGTTAGGTGAGAGCAAACAGGGACTGGAGCGCATCCTGGTGAGGGCCTCCAATTGGGTGGGGGACGTGGTTATGGGGCTTCCCGCATTGGAGGCCGTGAAGGCGGGGTTCCCGGAAAGCCGGCTCACGGTCCTGGCCAGGCCGTGGGTGACTGAGCTTTTCGAGGCTCATCCGGCAGTCGGTGAGGTCATGGAGATTCGGAAGGGAAAGGGGCTTGGGGGCTCCGTGGCCGAGGTCCTGCGGGTCTCCTCCAGGGTAAGAGAGAGGAGCTTCAATATGGCCGTGCTCTTTCAGAACGCCTTTGAAGCCGCCCTTATCTCGAGGCTCGGCGGCATACCCATCCGCGTGGGATACGACACGGACTGGAGGGGGCCGCTCCTCTCACACCCCGTGCCCAAGCCAGGCAGGGCGCACGGTAAACACCAGGTAGACTATTACCTCGACCTGGTCAGGCTCGGGCTGGGCCTTGAGCTCGATTGCAAGGAGCCCCGCTTGTTCTTGAGCCGGGAAGCGCACGAGCGGGCGAAGTCTTTGCTGGCGCGTGCAGCCTCGGGGAGCGGGGAGATGATTCTGGGGGTGGCTCCGGGGGCCGCGTTCGGGCCGGCCAAACGCTGGCCGCCGGAGAGATTCGCCAAGACGGCGGATAGGGCCGCCTCCACATGGGGGGCCAGGACGGTCATCTTCGGCAGCCGGCAGGACTCAGCAGTGTGCGGCCAAATGGAGTCCCTCATGGAACACCGGCCGGTCAACCTCTGCGGGAGTACCGGCCTTGGTGAAGCAGCAGGCCTGATCGCCTGCTGCAGTCTTTTCCTGACCAACGACTCGGGACTCATGCATGTCTCGGCGGCCCTGGGTGTTCCCACGGTGGCCGTATTCGGGTCCACCGATCCCCACGCCACCGGGCCCAGGGGCAGGCTTTGCCGGGTGGTCCGCCTGGAGGTGGACTGCTCGCCTTGCCTCAGGCCGACCTGTCCCAGGGACTTCTCCTGCATGTTGGGGGTGAGTGAGGGGATGGTGTGGAGGGAGATGGAGCTCTTGGTCCGGGGATTTCCCGGGCCCGGCTCCGGGGAGATACTGCAGGAGCCCTGCCGGCTGATTGGAAAAAGGAGTTGATTGTGGGGTTTCCAGCTGTTTTTTTGGATAGGGACGGCACCATCAATGAGCAGATGGGGTATATAAACCACCCCACTCGATTCGTCCTGTTGCCCAAATCCGCCCGGGCCATCAGGCGTTTGAACCAGGCAGGGGTGCTGGCCATCGTGATCTCCAACCAGTCCGGGGTGGCCCGCGGGTACTTCCCGGTGAGCCTGGTTCACCGGGTCCATGAGATCATGAAGGAGGAATTGGCGGTCAAAGGCGCCCGGGTGGACGACATACTCTTCTGCCCTCACCACCCGGACGGGACGGTGAAGGAGTACGCAGTGAGGTGCGGGTGCCGCAAGCCTCTCCCAGGGCTGGTGGAGGAGGCGAGAAAACGCTTGGGCGTGGACATGGGGCGTTCCTTCGTGGTCGGGGATCGTTGCTCCGACCTTGAACTGGCCGCGGGGTGCGGCCTTCCGGGCATATTGGTGGAAACGGGTTACGGGTTGGGGGAGGTGGAGCACGTGCTCCCCTTGAAAGGGATCCGGCCTGACCACGTGGCGGCGGACCTGGATGGGGCTGTCACCTGGATCCTGGAGAGGAACAAGGAAATTGCGGCGGTCTGATCCCGGCAGTATCTTGATCGTGAAGCTGAGTTCGATCGGTGACGTGGTGCACACGCTGCCGTTCCTGGAGGTGCTTGCCGGCCGTTTCCCCCGGGCCGCGATAGACTGGCTGGTGGAGGAGGACTCCAGCGCCGTGCCGGCCGGCCACCCCGCGCTCAACCGCTTGATCGTCTCCAGACGGAGGTCGTGGCAGGGGGATTTCATATTGAACGGGCGGCGGAGAGGGGCCCTGGCCGAGGCCGGGAGATTTCTGAGAGAGCTCCGGGCCGTGCGCTACGACCTGGTGGTGGATCTCCAGGGGTTGCTCAAGAGCGCGGTCCTGACCTCCCTGGCCAGGGGAGAGAGGAAGGCAGGGCCCTCCGGCGGGAGGGAGTGCAGCCGGCTGGCTCTGAGCGAATCGCCAATACCCGTGGACTATGAACAGCATGCCGTTGACAGGTATCTGACTGTGGCCCGGGCCCTCGGGTGCAGGGCCGAGGGCTGGCAAGGTCGCGTGCCGGTGGGGGCGGAGGACAAGCTGGCCGCCCGAGCCATCATGCATGCTTACAGGCTGAACCACGCCCCGGTGGTGGCGATCAACCCGGTTGCCAGATGGGAGACCAAGCTCTGGGCCCCGGAGCGGTTCTCGGTTCTTGCCGACAGGATGTCACGGGAGCTTGGTGTGTCGGTCCTCTTTACCGGCGGCCGGCGGGATCGTCCTTACATAGAGCGCATATTGGAGGCCTCCTCAACCAAGCCGCCCAATCTGGCCGGATTGACCTCTTTGAAGGAACTGGCCTGCCTCTATGAGAGATGCTCGCTGGTGGTGAGCACGGATACCGGGCCCATGCACGTGGCTGCGGCCATGGGGTGCCCGGTGGTGGCGCTTTTCGGACCGACCGCTCCGTGGAGGACAGGGCCCTATGGGCCCGGCCACAGGGTGATCAGGGAGCCCATGGATTGCAGCCCGTGCTTTAGGAAGAACTGCAGCTCGAGGAGATGTATAGATGCCATTACACCGGGAGCGGTGATGAAGGAGGTGCGGGGCATTTTGGCGGAGGGGGCGCACCTGAAGGCCGGTGGATAAGGCCTTGTAAGTAGTCCGCAATCCAATGTAAAATCCGGGTGATAATATACAGGAGGGAGAAAAGATGGCCGTCAGCAAGGAGCTGTTGGATATCTTGGCCTGCCCCAAGTGCAAGGGCGAAGTTCGTTTGGAGGAAGACGGCAGCGGCTTGGTCTGCGATTCATGCAAGCTGTTTTACGAGATAAGAGACGATATTCCCATCATGCTCATAGATGAGGCGCGGCCCGTCGAATAAGGGACCTGCTCCTATTGCAGAGGCAAGGATTCCGAGTCCCGAGGCGGGAGGGGATGACGGGGAGGAGTGATATCCTATGGAAGGTAGAAGAATAATGTTGGTCTTTCCCGGCCAAGGTTCACAGTATATAGGTATGGGCAAGGAATATTACGATGAATTCCCCTTTGTGCGGGAGATTTTTGAAGAGGCGAGCGATATCTTGGAATACGATTTAGGAGACCTGTGCTTCAAGACTCATCGTTTTGGTAAGTTGATGCATAGAGGGGCGGATTTAAACAGAACCATATATACCCAGCCGGCGGTCATGGTGGTTAGTTATGCCTGTTATACCGTCCTGGAACACAGGTGCCGAGAAGAAGGCATTGCCTTGAATCCTTACCTGCTCGCAGGACACAGCCTGGGGGAGTACACCGCGATACTGGTCTCAGGCGCCGTTGATTTCAAGACCGCCTTGCGGCTGGTGACCAAGAGGGCGCAGTATATGACGGAGTCCGGGCAGGCATACCCGGACGCGGGGTTGATGGCGGTGGTGGACAAGAACTCGGAGCTGGATTACGACCAGATGTGGTTTCGTTGCAAGGACTTCGGGGTCTATGTGACCCTCAACAACACAAAGAACCAGATCGTTGTGGGCGGCTCAAAGAAGAGGCTGGGGGACCTGGCCAAGGAGATCAAGGCCGAGGGGAAGCTCGCCAAGCACCTGAAGGTGGAGGGTCCGTTCCACACGCCGATAATGAAGCCTGCGGCGGACAAGTTCCGGAAAGAGATCAACAAGGCCGGGATAAGGATAGCGGCCAGGCCGGTGATGGCGAATGTATCGGCCGAGGCCATCGTGGATCCCAACCATATAAGGAGCGAGCTCTACGATCAGATCTACAAGGTGGTAAACTGGAGGGGGTCGATAGAAAAGGCGATCCGGAACGGAGGAGACCTCTTCCTGGAGGTGGGTCCCAAGAAGGTCCTCTCAGGAATGATAAAGGATATCGACCAGTCCATACCGGGTCTCAACGTCGAGGATATGGCCTCGCTGGACCGGACCATCGAGGTCCTCAAAGGCGACCTGCCGGAGGGCTGAGCCCCGTGGAAAAGGATCAGAGCCGGATTGGTGAGCGGGTTCGGGACGTAATCATAACCGACGTCACCTTGCGGGAGTTCGGGCAGAATGTCCCGGCCGCCGCGGTCGATTTGTTTTCCGCCGAGGTCAGGGTCCGAACGGCAAGGGATCTGCTCGGGGCCGGCTTTTCTTCGCTGGAGATCCTCTCCTGCGTCAACCCCGGCCGGGCCCCGGCCATGAGCCCCGAGGCCGTGCTGGAGGTCGCTGCAGGAATCGGCAGGCCGGAAGGGGCGGAGCTGATAACCCTGGTCCCCAACCGGGCCGGGTACGAGAGGTTCCTTTCCCTGGGCCTGGGGCCGGGCGGATATGATCATGTCATGGGGGTCTTTTTCTCCGCCGTGGAGGCCCATAATCTGGCCAATCTGGGAAGGGGCATTCAAGAGACACTGAGGGAGTACGAGCGCATCGCCGGGGATGCGGTGGTTCGCGGCACGAGGCTCCGGGGATACGTATCCGCGGTCTTCGGGTACCGACCGCCCGAGGGAGGAGGGATAATTCGCCCCGGGGCCGGCGAGATAAGCGGTTTTATTGATCGGCTGCTGGACATGGGGGTGGGGACGGTGGTCGTATCCGACCTCCAGGGAGTGGCCGACGAAGCGGCCACGCGATCGCTCCTGGAAGAGCTTCTGGAAACAAGAGGGGGGCGGGATCTCCATCGCCTGGGCTTTCACCCCCACCATGTAAGCCCGGAGCAGGCGATCAAGAACAGCCGCGCCGCCTATGAACTGGGGCTCAGGCGGTTCGACGCCTCGCTGGGGGGGACCGGCGGTTGTGTGACTGGGGCTCCCGGAAACCAGCCCACAGAGGCCCTTGTCCGGGATTTGGAGGAACTTGGCGTTCCGACAGGGGTGGACATAGGCGCGTTGGATTCCGTCTCCCGCTGGTTTCGGGAACACGTCCGGGGCCCGGTCTCGAGGGGTCAGGGGGGGAAATGACCCCCGGCCTGCCGGAAGGGTGGGGAATACATTAAACCGCGCCGGGGACTACATGCTTCCATGTATTGCCGCGGCCGGGGCTGCCGGTTATCCTGTGAGTCGACTTTGATTGGAACCCATTGCAGGGGCCTTGGGAAGACGAGCACAGGGACGATAGAAGCCGGACCAAATGAAAGGAGGGTGGCAAAACAATGCAACTTTCCAGTAATGCATTCGAAAACCAAGGAAAGATCCCGGCCAGGTATACTTGTGACGGCGAAAACGTCAATCCTCCGCTTACCGTCAGCGGGGTCCCCGAGGCGGCCAAGAGCCTGGCGCTCATAATGGACGACCCTGATGTCCCCGTAAACGTGCGGGAGGACGGAATGTGGGACCACTGGGTGGTGTTCAATATCCCGACCACCATCAGGCAGATTGCCGAGGGCAAGGAGCCCGAGGGTACCCCGGGGAAGGGCACGGGCGGCAATGCCGGCTATTTCGGGCCTTGCCCTCCGGACCGGGAGCACCGCTATTTCTTCAAGGTCTATGCCCTGGACTGCGAATTGGACCTGCCCGAGGGCAGCACGAAGCTGGCCGTGGAAAAGGCGATGAAGGGCCACGTGCTGGACCAGGCCGTGTTGATGGGCAGGTACGAGAGGGGGGGCTGAGGGATCCGCCGGCCGCTCCGGGGGCTTGTTGGACAGCGGCCCGGGCGCGGCTCTGAGGCCGCGCCCGGCACGCATCTAGGCCCTTTCCAGTATTTCAGGGGGGACCCGGGCCTCCTCTGGCCAGTCATCGGGCAGGATCTGCCCGGGCCGCTCCTTTCGCTTTTCTTTCAACCGGCCCAGTTGGGGCCGCTTGAAGTCCTCCCTGGGCTCCTTGGGTATCCTGCCGTTCAGGATGGACTCCGAGCGTAGGCGGCGGCCGATGGTCTTTTCCATCAACGCGCCCAGCTCCAGTATCCGGTCGACGTCGATCCCGCTTATGCCCACGCCCATTTCGTCCAGCATCACGCACATGTCTTCCAGCGATACCAGCCCTACGATGTTGGGGTCTTTGTAATAGTAAGACCCTGTCCCGGGTACCGGCGTCCGGTCCAGGAAGTTGGCCGGCTGGCCGCCTACCCCACCCAGGGTCCCCTCGAAGATCTCTATTCCCGCCTGGAGCGCGGCCAGGACGTTCGCCAGGCCCCACCCCCTGGTGACATGGAAGTGGGCCACGTGGAGATCGGGATTGGGCAAGGCGTCCAATATCATGGAGAAGTACCTGTAGACCTGGTTCGGGGGGGCGGAGCCGTCATGATCCGCGTGCTCGATGTCATCGGCCCCGATGCTCAGCCAGCGTTTGGTGAAGTCCACCGCGTCTTCAAACCGGGTGGGCCCGGATATGGGGCTGCCCCATATGGTGCTGACCGTTCCGCACATTTTTATGCCTGCATCCTTGCACTTCTTGATGCATCGCTCCGCCTCCTTCCAGTACTCGGGGAGGGTGGTGGAGCTGTTTGCAAAGTGGTGCTGCTCGTCCGTGGAGACCATCATGAGGACCCTGTCCGGCCCCCGGCCTTCCTCCTTGAGCCGGATGGCCCGGTCCACCGCCGGCTCTCGGATGGTTATGGCGGTCCACTCGATCTCACTCGGTTCCAGGCCTCTCTTGGCCAGCCGCTTGGCGAACACCTCGCCCCGAATGCCGCTCAGGACCTCCTCTGCGTCGCGGAATTGGGGCATGACCCTGGGGCTGCCCAGGTTGGTGGCCTCGATACGCCGGAGCCCGGCAAAGGCCAGCTCCTGGAGGTAGTAGAGCTTGGCCTCGGTGGGAATGAATATCTCCTCGTGCTGGAACCCGTCGCGGACGGTTATGTCCGCGAGCCTGACTTGCCTGGGCATTTTCGGGTGTGCTTCGAACAGGTCTTTTCCTCTGGTCATATCCTCCCCTCCAATCTGGGTTTTTGCGGGTCCCCGGGCATCTTTCCCGGGCGCCCGCCTTGGTCCTGACTCGGCTTGGTCCATCCATTCTCAGCCCCGTATGGAGCGGGGCAGGAGCATCTGGTGGTGCGGGCATAGGCTCCGCGGGTTCTGGTAGCAGCTCCTGGCAAAGGCGACGAAGTAATCCCGCAGCCGCGGCAGCGGGGCTATCTCGTCCACCAGTCCGGCCTTTGCGCAGTAGAGGGGCCGTGACTGGCGGTGATAACGCCCGGCCAACTCATTCATCTTCTCGATGACCGGTTCCAGCGGTCTTCCCGCGTCCTTTTCCTTGACCAGGCGCCGGGCGAAGGCGGCCGCCGCTGCGGTCTCCCCGTGCATCACATAGATCTCCGTGGTAGGCACGCCCAGGGTGAAGGCGTTGTTCCTGTTGGCTTGGGGTCCGCCCATGATGTAATGGGCGGCGGCCGTCCCCTTTCTCAGGACCACGGTCATCATGGGCACGCCGGAGCTCTCGATCGAGTAGATAAGGGACTGCCCCAGACCGAGGAGCTCCGCTTCCTCGGCCGGGTCTCCCACATCGATGCCGGTGGTATCCTGGAACCAAATAAGGGGGAGGCGGTCACGGCCGCAAAACATCACCATCTCGTTCATCTTGATCAATCCCTCGCGGTAGAGCTTGCCCCCTATCCCCAGGTATTCGCCCTTGGCGTAGTCCGGGTAATCCGGACCCAGGAACCCCTGCCGGTTGGCGATCACCCCCACCGGAAATCCGTCCATCCGGGCCAGTCCGCAGTAGACCTCGGGTCCGTAGTCCGGGCGGTACTCCAGATGCTCGCCGCCGTCCAGGAGCCGGGCCAAGACCTGCTCCATGTCATACACGCGCCTCTGGTTGTAGGGCACTATCCGTTCCAGTTCTTCCCCAGGGTACATGGGCTCCTGAGGGGCCGCGACCCGGAACGCGCCCGGGTCATAAAGGGGCATACCCTCCATGAACCCACGTATGGCTTCCAGGACCCCTTCTTCGGAATCGAAGACCTGCCGCATGAATCCGGTCTTGTCGTAGTGGATCCGGGTTCCGCCCGGCGGCACCTGCTTGAACTTGCGGGTGGCCTCGATCAATGTCTCGGCACCTTCCAGGTCGAAGCTCCCCTTGGGGGACATGCCGCTCACTATGCCCCCTCCTCCCACCGCCATATTGGAATCCTTGTGTGCGAAGATTATCGCCGGGCTGATCGCATGGTAGCCTCCTCCCGCCGGGTTGGTACCGTAGACCCCCACTATGACCGGCACGCCCTTTTCAGCCAGCTCGGCATGCCGAAAGAACGTACGCCCGCCCGATCGCCTTCCGGCGTAGACCTTTTCCTGCTCGGTCAGCTTGACCCCGCTGCAGTTCAAGATCCACACCAGGGGTATGTTGAGGCGCTCGGCAATGTCCTGAGAACGGAAGACGTGTTCGCGCTGGCCCGGAATCCAGGCCCCGGCCAGTATGCTGTTGTCCGACGCTATGAGGGAGACGTACCTCCCCGAGATCCTGGCGAGCCCGCTTATCACCCCTGTGGTCCCCTCCTCGTTGAATTCCGGGTCGTAGAGGCTGTTCAAGGGGAGGAAGGTCCCCGGGTCCACCAGGAGTTCGATCCTCTCTTGTGCGGTCTTTTCTCCCCTATTGTGAATCTTTTCGGCGGGTATGCCGGCCTTCTCTCGTTCTTTCAAGGCATCTCGGAGGGCTTCCTCGACCCCTCTTATCGATCGGACATTGTCCTCGGAGTCACGGATTTCATTCTCCTTGAGGGGCCTCCCCATACGGGACATCCGGTGAAAGTATGGTCTCATGATTATTCCCCCTCCCCCTTGTCTCTGAAATCCGCCACATTTTGACCCAATACGGCCAGGAGTCCGGCCCTGAACCGCGGGTCCCTGTAAAGCCGGGAATCGGCCTCCATCTCCCGCCTGACAAACTCGGCCTCATCGAACTCGGCCGGGTCATAGGACGAGAGCAGTCCGTCAAGTGCCTCAATGGATTGAGGGGCCAGGGGACGCCCCAGTCCGGCTATCTCCTCCCTGACCTCGGCCAGGGGTTTGCCCCACAAGCGGGAGTAAGTCTCCGGGGCCTTCCTGCGCTCCACCTCGGCGGCGATCTGCTCTTCCGAGCCCAGGAGGGCGCGCTCCTCGGGCTTGATCACCGGGATTTCCCCGACTGGACAAGTGGCCGTCCTGAGCCCTTCGGGGAGGATCAGGCTTGCCGTCTCCCGGTCGTTTTCCGTCAGATCCCGGAGATAACGTGCCTTGTCCGCCTCCGGATCGCCGCTCCGCCCGCGCCTGGGAAGAGGGGAGGAAATCTCCACCACGACGTTGTATATCCCGATGCGCCTCAGGTCCTCGGCCTTGACTTCGCTGCCGGTTTTGGCCATGTATGCGGCATTGAGGGGGCCGGCCTTGACAAGGGCGCGGGCCACGCCCGACCAGCCCGGGATGAGCCCGATCATGCATTCGCTGAAGCACATGCCGCTCCTGGAATCCCCAACCAGGTAGTCGGCCATTAGGGGGATCTCTGCTGATCCGCCGAACCGGGTTCCACCGCCGCAGACCGCCACCACCCGCATGTATGCGGCCAGGCTCCTCACCCTGGCATGGAGCCGCCCTCCTTTTCGTATTCTGTTGTCCGCCCATTCGAAGAGGCGGTCCAACTCTTCTGTAGGGGCCCCGGCCGCTTCCTTTTCCTTCTTGAGCTCCAGGGTGCGCTCCAGCTGCTCCAGGCTCTCTTTCAGGTCTCCCCCGGCGTGTACCGGGTCGTTCGCTCCGGCAAAGATCAGGAACCGGGCATCGCCGGCCGCCTCCACTTTGTCCAGGCCCGCCAGGTAGGCGTCCAGGCCGGGGTTTCCGACCTGGTGGACGGGCGGGTTGTAGTAGCATAGGACCGCCCCGGGCGCGCCCTGATATTCGATACGGTCCACGGCCAGAAAGGCCTTTCCTTCTTCCCACTGGTAGAGCGTCTCCAGGTGCCGGTACCCTGCCGGCCCTTGGGAGCGGATCAGATCGATCGATCCCTTCATGCGGTCCTCCTTCTGGGTAGGTGGGATGGCGTACAACCCGGCTGCCTCCGATCCCCGTAATCGCCGGCGGTCCGCCGCAGGGCAGCCGATTGCGGCTGGAAACAAACCGACTCTGCTTATACAATAAAATCAGTCCGGGTTCAAGCCGGACCGGCGTTCGAGCTTCTTTCGCCTTGACAAGGGGATGCCGGTTTATCTATGGTCACTTTGTAGCTAGATAGTAGCCATTATCCTCGAGCCGCTGCCGCCTTTCTATTCTTCAGGAGGGGAGAGATGAGCATAGTCAATGAGATCAAGCAGATTGTGGGTGAGGAGAATGTGTTTGACGACCGGGTGGAATGCCTCTGCAACTCGCGGGATATGTCGGTCCACCAGGGAGTGGCCGACGCCATCGTATTCGCCAGGACCACCGAGCAGGTCTCGGCCGTCATGAAGCTGGCCCACCAAAACAAGGTCCCTGTCACGGCAAGGGGCACGGGTTCCAGCGTAACCGGTGCGGTGTTGCCCGTAAGAGGCGGCATCGTACTGGACCTCCACAATATGAACAACATCCTGGAGATCAACAGAAAGGACTTTTATGCACGGGTAGAACCGGGCGTTGTCTGCATGCCCCTCAACGGAATCCTGGCCAAGGACGGCCTGATGTTCCCGCCCAACCCGGGCAGCGAGGCCATGGCCACCATAGGCGGCATGGTCTCCACCAATGCGAGCGGCCACAGGGCGGTCAAATACGGGACGACCAGGGACTATATCAAGGGTCTCAAGGTGGTGCTCGCCGACGGTACGGTGATAGAGACAGGGACCACCGCGCCCAAGACTTCATTGGGTTATGATCTCACCCACCTTTTTACGGCGGCCGAGGGTACCCTGGGCATAATAACCGAGATCATCATCAAGTTGGAGCCCAAGCCCGAGTACGACGCCATGGCCCTGGCTGTCTTCGGAGATTTGAACGCGGCTGGTGATGCGGTGACAGAGGTGATCACCTCGGGCATCAAGCTAGCCGGGTGCGAGATCCTGGACAAGTACAGCCTGAAGGTGGTGGAAGAGGCCCTGGGCAAGGACGTAAGCAAGATAGAGGCCCTACTGATCATGGAGGCGGACGGGGCCAAAGAGGTGGTCACCAGGGATATGGGGACCATCGAAGAGACCTGCAGGAAATACGGGGTGCAGGAGTTCGAATGGACGGACGACCCTGCAAAGAGGGCCGAGATGATGGTGGCCAGGGGCCGGCTCGTGCCCACGCTATCGCGGATCCGGCCCGGGAATCGATTGGTCCCCATAGCCGAGGACCTGGGAGTCCCGAGCACAAAGATCCCGGAGACCATACGGAAGGCACAGGAGATCTCGGAGAAGTATGATGTCACCATAGCCACCTTCGGCCACGTGGGCGACGGGAACGTGCATACCACGTTCGTGGCCGACGTCCGGGACCGCGGCGAGTGGGACCGCTTGAAGCCGGCGGTGGAGGAGCTGGTCGATGCGGCCATGGCGGTCAAGGGGACCCTGAGCGCGGAGCACGGCACGGGAATCACCCGCGCCCCGCATATTGAACGCCAGCTCGGTCCCGCCATGGAGGTCATGCGCAAGATCAAACAGGCCCTGGACCCTGAGAACATCCTGAACCCGGGCAAGATGGGGCTGGAGAAGGGGAAGAGCGATATATACGACTACTTCGCCTTCAAGCCCCTGCTGGACAACCCCGAAGGCGTGGATTCGTTCGGCGAGGAGGTGGACAACGAGATCCTGGCATGCATACACTGCGGTTTCTGCCGGCTGGGGTGCCCCACTTTCTCGGTCACCCAGCGCGAGTCAAGAAACGCCCGGGGCAGGAATGCGCTGGCCTTTTATCTCCTGAACGGAACGGCGGATATAGACAGGGACCTGGCCGAGGCCTTTTACACCTGCACTACGTGTCAGACCTGTACCTACTTCTGCCCGGCCCAAATCAAGGTGGACGAGATCGTGGAAGGGGCGCGAAGGAAGCTCTACAAGGCCGGGCTGGCCCCGGAAGCGGTGCTGGCGGTTCGGGAGAACATATTCAAGACTGGCAATGTCTATGCCGCCGCCAGGGAGGACAGGATAGAGATCTATCCTCCGGCCCTGAAGGAGAAGGCCCTGGCCGGGGAGCTCAAAAAGGAGGCCGAGACCCTCCTTTTCATGGGATGCGTGCCCAGCTACCTGGACATGAAGATGGTCCCGAGCCTGCTCAAACCCCTGGACGCCGCAGGAGTGGACTACACCACCCTGGCCGTGGAGGAGAACTGCTGCGGGTTCCCCATCTACTTGATGGGCTCGGACGAGTTCGAGGAACACGCGATCCGGCTGATGGAGAGGATCCGGGAGAGCGGGGCCAAGGAGCTGGTAACTCCCTGCGCCGGGTGCTACAAGACATTCAAGAAGCTCTACCCGAAGCTCGGGGACATGGGCGTGGAGGTCTACCACTCAGTCCTTTACCTGGAAAAGCTCATACGGGAAGGGAGGCTGGAGATCAAGGGAGAAATGGACAAGAAGGTCACGTATCACGATCCCTGTGATCTGGGCAGGGCCTTCAAGATATTCGAGGAGCCGAGGAACGTGCTTGAGAGAATCCCGGGAATAGACTATGTGGAGATGGGCAGGAACAGGCTCCAGGCCCGGTGCTGCGGAGGCGGCGGCGGACTCCAGGCCAAGGATCCCCAAATGGCGGTGAAGATGGCCGCAGAGAGGGTGAGAGACGCCCTGGCCGTGGGGGCGGAGGTCATAGTGAGCGGATGCGCGGCCTGCAAGGACAATTTGAGGAAGGGCTCCAAGCAGATCCCCAAGCAGGAGAGGGGCAAGATAAAGATAATGGACATCACCGAGGCCGTGGCCCAGGTGGTGGAGTAGGACAGGGGGAAGAGGCGTATGTCGGAGAAGAAGGGCGGGACCAAGCCCCTGGCTTCGGCCGAGGCCTGCAAGAAGGTGATGGCCGATCATTTCTATGAGCTGGACGAGGCGACGAAG
The DNA here is from genome assembly GCA_964647905.1 of uncultured Desulfobacterales bacterium. Taxonomy (GTDB): domain Bacteria; phylum Desulfobacterota; class DSM-4660; order Desulfatiglandales; family HGW-15; genus CAZYJR01. Next base: position 185,760 of record CAZYJR010000001.1, read on the forward strand.
AAGGGATCGCCCAAGATCGCCTGGTGCACCAGTGTAGGACCGGCGGAGTTGTTGCGGGGCATGGGCTTCCTCGTATACTACCCGGAGAACCACGGGGCCATGCTGGGCGCGACCCGCATGGCCATGGACCTTATACCTCATGCCAACGCGGCCGGTTACTCCCCGGACATCTGCTCGTACCTGACCAGTGACATAGGCTCGTACCTGCAGAAGAAGACCCCGCTTACCAAGGCCTATGACCTTGAGTCGGTGCCCAGGCCTGACGTCCTGGTCTTCAACACCAATCAATGCCGGGACGCGCAGGATTGGTTCGCGTGGTACGCACGGGAGTTCGATGTGCCCCTGCTGGGGGTTTACACCCACAGGGGGATACGTGATGTCGGAGAGGTCCAGATCCAGGACATAGCCGCACAGATCCGTGATCTGGTCCCCCCCTTGGAGGAGGTGACCGGTGAGCGGTTCGACATCGATCGGTTCAAGGAGGCGGTGGAGCTGTCCAGGCAAACCTCGGCGCTGTGGCGGGCCTGCCTGGAATCGGCCGCCGCGGTGCCGTCGCCGTGGACGTTTTTCGACGCCACCATCCACATGGGCCCGGCGGTGGTGGCCCGTGGCACCCGGGAAGGCGTGGACTACTACGAGAAACACCTGCTGCCCGAGCTGGAACAGAGGACAAGCGAGGGCGGGGCCGCGGTCGAGGGCGAGAGGCACCGCCTGTACTGGGAGGGAATGCCCATTTGGGGCAAGCTGCGCGCTCTTTCGGATCAATTCTCCTCCCTCAAGGCTTGCGTGGTGGCCTCCACCTACTGTAACAGCTGGATTTTCGACCAACTGGACCCTGCTGATCCGTTCGAGAGCATGGCCAGGGCGTACACCGAGCTCTTCATTGCCAGGGACGAGTCCTACAAGGAGGAGTACATCAGGAGGTGTTACGAGCTGTTCAAGTTCAATGGAATAGTGTTCCATGACGCCAAGACCTGCCCGAATAACTCGAACAACCGATACGGGATGCCCGAGCGCTTGAGCATGCGCCTTGGCATACCTTCGCTCATAATCAACGGTGATCTTTGTGATCTCAGGTGTTATTCCGAAGAGCAGGCCAAGACCAACATAGAGGCGTTCATAGAGCAGTTGGAAGAGTGAGTGCCGGGTCGGGGAATGAAAAGCGGTCTCTTTGTGGGGGTGGACGTGGGTGCCTCGCGCACCAAGGTGGCGGTCCTGGACGGGAACGGACTGCTGCTGGGCCATGCGGTGGAGCGCTCGGGCACGGACTTCGAGCGTACAGCCGGATATTGCCTGGAGCAGGCCCTGGAGATGGCTGGAATGCGGGGGCGTGACGATTCCCGATGCATCGCCACCGGGTACGGCCGGAAGAACGTCTCTTTCAGAGACGGCGAGAAGACCGAAATAGGGTGCCATGCCCGAGGAGGGTACCACTATTTTCCCCGGGCCGTGACCATAATTGATATCGGCGGTCAGGACAACAAGGTGATCAAGTTGGATGAGCAGGGGAGGCGGATCAGCTTCAAGATGAACCGCAAGTGCGCGGCCGGGACCGGGGCGTTCCTGGAAGAGATGGCCATGCGGCTGGATATCCCCCTGGAGGACATGAATTCCCTGGCAAGGGAATCGGAGCGGGCCGTGGAGCTGGGCAGCTACTGCACGGTCTTTTCAGGGACCGAGGTCCTGGAGAAGATAAGGCAAGGGGTGAGGCTGCCCGACCTGATCAAGGGAATCTTTCTCTCCGTGATAAAGCGGGTCATGGAGATGGACTCACTGACCGAGACCCTGGTGATGACCGGCGGGGTGGTGGCTCACAATCCGTATCTGGTCAAGATGGTGGAGGAAATGACCGAACAGGAGATCCTGGTCCCCGAGCACCCCCAGCTCACAGGGGCGGTGGGAGCGGCGCTGTTTGCCATGGATGAGGAGAAGGGAGCGGCGGGCTGAGATTGGAGACTCAGCCCCTTGGACTCGAAGGCGAGGAGCCGGCGGGAAGCGGTCCGGGACCTTTTCGGTCGCCGGTTTGAGAGATAGAAACCCCAACAAGGGAGGTCGCTAGCAATGTTTGAGAGCAAATGGATGCATATGGGTACGGTCCTCAAGATGCATGCGCTCAATTATCCCGACAAGCTGGGATGGCAGGACAAGAGCCGCGAGTACGACTTCAAGACGTGGAACGAGAGGGCCTGCCGGGTGGCCAACGGCCTCCGGGACCTGGGTTGCGGGCACAAAGACGCCTTTGCGGTAATAGCCTACAACCGGGGCGAATGGATGGACATTTACGCCGGGTGTGCCAAGGGCGGCCAGATGGTGGTCCCTGTAATGTTTCGATTGGCCGGGCCGGAGATCGAGTATATCGTCAACCACTCGGAGTGCAAGGCATTCATTGTGGAGGCCCCCTTTGTGGAGCTGATAGACGGCATAAAGGACAAGCTCCCTGTCCCGGAGAACGCGTACGTCTATCTGGGGGACGGTCCGGTCCCGGAGGGGTACGTGGGCTACGAGGAGTGGCTGGCCAAGTCCTCTCCTGAGGAGCCGGAGTACATTGTGGACGGAGCCGACACCTGGACCATAATGTACACTTCGGGCACCACGGGCCGGCCAAAAGGCGTAGTCAGGCCGCACGAGAGCTACATCGCCCAGTATTATTTGAACGATATTAACATGGGAGTGCGCGCGAGCGATAAGGTAATGTTGGTCATGCCCATGTGCCATGTGAACTCAATCTACTATTCCTTTGCCTATACCCTGGTCACGGCTCCGGTCTTTGTCTACAACATGGTGAGTTTCGACCCCGAAGACCTCCTCAAGACCATTGACAAGTACAAGATCACCTTTACCTCCCTGGTGCCCACTCACTATATAATGATGCTGGCCCTTCCGGATGAGGTGAAAAAGAGCATCGACGTGTCCTCCATCAGGCAGCTCCTCATATCGTCGGCTCCCGCAAGGAAGGATCTCAAGGTCGCCATCATGGAATACTTTGAGAATGCGGAGCTCTGGGAGGCTTACGGGAGCACCGAAGGCGGTCTGGTCACCCTGCTGAGGCCCGAGGAGCAGTTCAAGAAGCTGGGCTCCATTGGTCGCGAGATATTCGGGACCGATCGCATACGCATACTGGACGAGGATCGAAACGAGGTCCCTGACGGAGAGGTGGGCGAGCTCTTCTACCGGACGCCCATGCTCTTCAGGGAGTACCTCAAGGAGCCCGAAAAGACCAAAGAGGCCTTTGACAACGGCTGGTCTTCGGCCGGTGACATGGTGATGCGCGACCCGGACGGATACTACGTCCTGGTGGACAGGAAGGCCAACATGATCATTACGGGCGGGGAGAACGTATATCCCTCCGAGGTGGAGAGCGCCGTGGGCTCTCACGAGGCGGTCAAGGATATCGCCGTAATAGGGTTGCCCGACGAGAAGTGGGGTGAGGCGGTAAAGGCCGTGATCGTGCTACACGACGGCTACGAGCCCAGCGAAGAGCTGGCCAAGAATATCATTGACTTTTCGCGCGATAAAATTGCAGGGTATAAGCGACCCAAGAGCATTGACTTCGTTAAGGACGAAGAGATGCCCCGAACACCCACCGGCAAGATCCTTCATCGGGTCCTGCGCGAAAAGTACGGGAAATGGAGTGAGGCATGAGGCTGAGGCCGCTTGGGCGGTCATGTCCACGGCCGGGGCGGGGATGCACCCTGCGAGCTCCGGCCTGTGGGAACAGTGAGCTGAGTTGATCCGAGTACAAAAGACGAGTGGAGGTGAACTGAGATGTTGACAAAGGCGTTTATACCTTACAAAGGCTATTACTCGAGCCCGTTTTCCCGGTGGCAGGGGAGTATGCAGTACGAGAACTCCATTGTCCTGGGAGCCACCACGGCCAAGCGCTGGCTGGAGAGCAAGGGATGGGATCCGGCGCTTTACGAGTACCTGGTGTTCGGCAATACCATCGGCCAGCACCATCAGTTTTACGCCAGCACGTGGGCGGCGGCCATGATGGGAGCCAAAGACACCCCGGGGGTCATCCTGTGCCAGGCCTGCACCACGTCCACCACCTGCATATGGACCGCGGCCATGGGGGTGGAGAACGGCCTCTACGGCCAGGCGGCGGCCCTGATGACCGATCGCTGTTCAAACGGACCGCACACCATCTGGCCCAACCCGCTGGGCCCGGGTGCGGAGGTGATCTCAGAGAACTGGTTGATGGACAACTTCAACAGCGATCCGAACGTGGGCCTCAAGATGGTGGAGACCGCCGAGAACGTGGCCAAGGACGGGGGGTTCACCAAGGAGCAGGCCGATGACCTGGCATTGCATAGATATCAACAGTACCTGATGGCCCTGGAAAACGACCGGGAGTTTCAGAAGCGTTATATGTTCCCGGTAGAGGTCAAGATGTCCAAGAAGAAGACCATCACGGTGGAAGAGGACGAGGGTATCACACCCAGCACCAAGGAAGGGCTGGAGAGGCTGAAGCCGGTGATTCCCGGCGGCATAATCAGCTTCGGCGCCCAGACCCACCCGGCGGATGGGAACTGCCTGGTCACGGTCACCACCGAGGAGAGGGCCAAGGAGCTCTCAGCGGATCCCTCGGTCCGCATCCAGATAATCTCATACGGCTACTCCAGGGCAAAGGCCGGATACATGGCCGCGGCCCCGGTGCCGGCGGCCAGGATGGCCCTGGAGCGGGCCGGACTGGATATCAGCGATATCAAGGTGATAAAGACACACAACCCGTTCATAGTGAACGACCTCTACATGGCCCAGCAACTCGGTATAGACCCGAAGGGGACCGCGGAGCAGGGGTTCAACAATTACGGATCCAGCCTGGTCTACGGCCACCCGCAGGGCCCTACAGCGGGACGTAATATCATAGAGGGCCTCGAAGAGGTGATCATGAAAGGCGGCGGCTACATGCTGTGGGCCGGTTGCGCAGCCGGAGACACGGGCGGCGCCGTAATAATCAAGGTGGGCTGATAGGGGGCCCCTGAAGACGCGCGCCCCGGGTGCGAAACAAGGGCCGCTCTCAGAACGGGAGCGGCCCTTTTATGCCTATGAGCTTGGAGCGAACATACTGCATTAGGTGCGGCGAATGCTGCAGGAGCGGGAGCCCCAGCCTCCAGATGGAGGATGTCCGTCTGGTGAGGGAAGGGGTGCTCGGCCTCGGCGATCTTTATACCGTCCGGCGGGGGGAGGTGATCCGCGACAATGTGAGCGGGGGCCTGGCCGTGGCCCGGGAGGAGCTGGTCAAGATCAAGGAGCTCACAGGGAAGGGAGGCCCCAAAGGCTGCATCTTTTATGACCCCGTGGAATCCTCCTGCCTGATCTACAAGGACCGGCCCCTTCAATGCGCGGCCTTGACTTGCTGGGATCCCTCGGAGTTCATGCGGATCTTCAGGAGACCCAAGGCGGACCGGGCTGATCTGATAGAGGATGAGGACCTGCGGGCCTTGGTGCATGAGCACGAGTCCCACTGCAACTACCCTGCAGTGGAGCGGGCGGTCAAGGGCATCGATTCGCAAAAGGGCTCGGGTGCCGGGGGGGTGATAGAGTTGATCCGCTTCGACCACTGGATGCGCTGGCGGGCAGGGGCGGAAAAGAAGGTGCCGGAGGACGCCTTGGACTTCATGTTCGGGCGGCCCCTTTCCAGAACCATAAGCATGTTCGGTCTTCAGCTCCTGGAGCGGGAAGACGGATCTTATCTGCTTACCCGGGTAGAAAAAACCGCCGGCTGACCGGGTGATCAACGCCACGCCGCCTGAGTGCGGAGCGGCAAACCCGGCCGCAGAAAGGCCGCCGCCCCGGGTCAGGGACGGCGGCCGGCTTGTCTTGAGATCCCGGCTGGTTCTCCGTACTAGAACAACCCTTGGACCTTTCCTGTCTTGGGATCCACATCCACGCGCCTGAACGCCGGATTGGAGCTGGTTCCGGGCATCAGGCTGATCGTCCCGGCGCATGGGCACAGGAACTTGGCGCCCGAGTATATCAGGACGTCGCGGATGGGAAGCGTCCAGCCCTTGGGCACACCCTTGATGGCCGGGTCATGCGTGAGGCTCAGGTGGGTCTTGACCATCATGGTGGCGTAGTCGTCATAGGACGGGTCGCTCTCCAGCATCTTGGCCTTGGCCTCGGCCTCGGGGGTCCAGGACACGCCCTTTGCGCCGTAGACCGTCTTGGCGATCTTTTCCACCCTCTCCCGCAGCTTCATGCTCATGGGGTAGAGGAACTTGAACTTGTTCTTTTCGTCGCAGGCCTCTTTCACCGCTTCCGCGAACTCAACGGCCCCGTCTCCACCCTTTGCCCAGTGCTCGGAGACCGCACAGCGCGCTCCCGCCTCCTCGGCGTACTTGCGAACCATGTTGATTTCCTTCTTGGTGTCGGTGTGGAAGGCGTTGATGCACACCACCGGGTTGATGCCCGCCTTCCTGATGGTGTTGATGTGATGCACCATGTTGGGGATCCCCGCCTCCAGGAGCTTGAGGTTCTCCTTGGTGTAGGCCGGATCCAGATCCAGGCCCGCGACCACCTTGGGACCGCCCCCGTGCATCTTGAGGGCGCGGATAGTGGTGGTGAGCACCGAGACATGGGGCTTGAGCCCGCTGTTGCGGCACTTGACGTTCCAGAACTTCTCGAAACCGATATCCGCGCCGAACCCGCTCTCGGTGACATGGTAGTCGAAGAGCTTGAGCCCGATGCGGTCGGCGATGATCGAGGACTGGCCAACGGCTATGTTGGCGAAAGGTCCTGCGTGGACCATGCAGGGCTGATACTCCGCGGTGGACATGAGCGTGGGATTGATGGTGTTTCGCATCCAGGCGGTCATGGCCCCGCCCACCTCCAGGTCCCTGGTGTACACGGGCTTTCCGGTCTTGTCAAAGGCCAGGGTGATGTTGTTCAGGCGCTCCCGCAGGTCGGCCAGGTCCGTGACTATGGAGAGGATGGCCATGAGCTCCGAGGACACGGCTATACCGAACTTGGACTGCATGGTGTAGCCGTCGTAACGGCCTCCTAGGCCTATGACTATATTCCGGAGGGCTTGGGCGCAAAAGTCGATGATCCATCCGAACTCCACCCGGGTGGGATCGATGTCCAGCCTGCGCATCTTGGTCAGTCGCTTGAGCTGCTCGTCGGTGTAGTTCCGCTCGTGCTGCATCCTGGCCGTGAGGGCCACCATTGCCAGGTTGTGGGCGTTCATGATGTCGTTGATATCGCCGGTAAGGCCCATGGAGAACTCGGTCATGGGAATGAGCAGCGCATTGCCTCCTCCTGCCGCCGAGCCCTTGATGTTCATGGTGGGGCCGCCGGAGGGCTGGCGCAGGGCACCGCCTACGTTCAGGCCCAGCTTGCCCATACCTTCCATGAGCCCCACTGAGGTGGTGCTCTTGCCCTCGCCCAAAGGAGTAGGGGTGATGGCCGTGACCTCTATGTACTTGCCGTCCTTTCGCTTGTTCAGCCGATCCATTATCTTGATGAAATCCAGCTTGCCCAGTCGGCCGTACTCCGCAAGCTCGTCCTTCTCCAGGCCCAGTCGCTCACGCCATTCGTCATTCGAAGGCATCTTCTTCTCGGCAGCCTCGGAAATCTGCCAGTCCTTCATCTTGGTCGCATCATATGCCATACTCTTTATCCTCCTGTTCATCCATGGGTTTGGTGGGGCCTCCGGGACAGTACTTCGAATATCCCCTTATACTCATGCCGAAAATAGCGTGCCCTTCCCTATCAGAAAAAGAATGGCCCGTCAAGCTTAAGACATGCGATTGAAGAGCTTCTTCATTTGTTTTTTCGAGCCGTTGCCCACACACCCTATTCATGCTATAGGACGGTTGCCGCGGAATACGACAAAGGCTTCGCAAGGAGGGGTCTCATGGAGGCTAAAGCCGATATGCTGGGATTCATCGGCGCCGGGAACATGGCCGGTGCCTTGATAAGAGGGCTGATAAAGAGCGGGCTCTACAAGCCGGAGGAGCTGGCCGCCTCGGACACGGACCGGGCCAGGCTCAAGTCCCTTTCGGAAGCGACCGGAATAAGGGGGATGGATTCCAACATCTCCCTGGTCCGGGAGTCCACGGCCGTGGTCCTGGCTGTGAAGCCGCAGGTCCTGGATTCCGTGATCGAGGAGATCCGGGGTGAGGTGAGGGACGATCACTTGTTGATCTCCATCGCTGCCGGGATCCCTCTCGGCTTTATCAGCCGGGCCTTGGGCCGGGAGGCAGCCATGGTCCGGGTGATGCCGAACACCCCGGCCCTGGTGGGAAGAGGCCTGAGCGCCCTGGCCCCGGGAGGGGGGGCTTCCAAGGAGCAGGTGGAGATCGTTCGCGCGGTCTTCCGGGCGGTGGGCGAGACCGTGGTGGTGGACGAGTCCAAGATGAACGCGGTCACCGCGGTGTCAGGGAGCGGCCCGGGCTATGTTTTCCGTATCATGGAGGCCATGGCGGCGGGGGCCGAAGAGCTCGGCTTCGGGGCTGAAGACGCGGCCAAGCTGGTGATCCAGACCTTCCTGGGGGGCGCCCATCTGGCGGCGGAATCCGGCAAGGAGCTTGGAGAGCTGCGCCGAATGGTGACCTCCCCGGGCGGGACGACAGAAGCCGGGCTCTCCGTCCTTGACCGGAGCGGCATCCGGGAGATAATGCGGGAGACCCTGGCCGCGGCTGCAAATCGGGCCAGGGAGCTGGGGTCCTGACGGCTGAGCCCGGTGACTCGAGTAGGCCGGCTAGGGGATGTGCTCGGCTGCAAACGAGGCCAGGGCCCGAAAGTAGGCCTCCCCCCCCTTCACATAGGTGTCGTTGTGACCGGCCCCGCGCACCGGAAAGAAGCTCTTGGGCTGCGGGGCGGCCCTGAAGAGCTCTTCCCCCATATGAAATGGGACGATTTCGTCCCGGTCGCCGTGTACGATCAGTACCGGCAGAGAAACCCGCCGGATCTTTTCCAGGTTGTTGTAATCGGCCGGGAGCAGAGGCCGCAGCAGGGCAAAGGGGCCCATCTGCTTTGCCATGTCCTTGGTGGACGTAAAGGCGCTCTCCATTATCAGGCAGCCCGCCCGGCGCCGCAAGGCCGCCTCCAGCGCCGCAGCCCCGCCCAGGGACCTCCCGAAAAGCACTATGCGGCCGGGATCGATTCCTCTGACCTCCACCAAGTGGTCGCAGGCGGCCTCGGCGTCCAGGTAGATACCCTCCTCGGACGGGCGACCCGTGCTCCTGCCGTAACCGCGATAGTCGAAGAGGAGGACGTGGAATCCGCTGCCGACCAGGGCCCGGGCGTTTTCCAGGCGATCGGAGATGTTCCCGGCATTGCCGTGGAAAAAGAGGAGGACCGGGCCTTGACCGGACCGCGAAGGGAGGAACCAACCGTGGAGTAGCTCTCCGTCCGCGGTTTCCACGGCGGCCTCCTCGGCGTTCAGGCCGAGGTCCCCCGGGAGCAGGGTCAGGTCGCGGTCAGGAAAGAAAACGAAGAAGTCTTCTATCCTGGGATAGAAGAGCCGGAACAAGACCGCAAGGGCAGCGATTACCAGTATGACTTGAACGGCCTTCATTTCTCCTCCTAGCCGGGAGGGGTGTTGTTGCGCGGGATTGGATATTGCTGTTTTCCCCAGGGCCGATCCGCGCTATATTAGCTTATTTTGGATTGGTTGTGACCCCTGTAGTCTCCTTTTCCGAGAGTCGGCGTACCGGCCTCAGGGGGAGGTATTTGACCGGGGCGGGAGGTCGAGATGGAAGACGATTGCAGGATCCTGATCGTGTTTTCGGATCCGGCCGAGCGCGATGAGCTGAGCGGGATATTCCGGGACCGGACCGACTTTTCAGTGGAGGAGGCGGGAAGTGCCGGGGAGGCCCTGGAGCGGATTCAGCCCGCTCCCCCGGACATCCTAATCATGGATCGGCACCTCAGGGACTGTGACTGCCTCGCCTTTTGCAGGCGTCTCAAGGAGGACCCTGACTCGTCTCTATACCACATATACGTCATTCTGGTGGGGGAGTTCGGGGAGCCGGGCGACAGGTCCAGGTGCATCCAGCAGGGGGCCGACGATTTCCTGCCCAAGCCGGTGGACCCGGAGGAGCTCGTCTCAAGGGTCAGGGTGGGCCAGCGTATGGCGTTTCACATCAAGAGGACTGAGTCCGCGGTCAAGAAGGCCTTTAAGGAGATGGACGTGCTCTTGATCCAGGAGGGCGGATGTGCTCCGGGCTACAACCCTGTAACCGCTTTTATCACCCACCACTTGGAGAATCAAGGACGGGACGTATTCGCCACGCGCGAAGGATTCAAGTCTCTGGTCTCCGGGCACAGCCGTGATTTCGTGCGCCTGGTCTACGACCCAGTCCTCTTCCGGAAGCTCGACTACATCCCCGGGGTGTTCCACGCAGCCCCCCTAACCGAGTGGCGCGGCGCCCTGCTCCGCGGGGAGCGCTACAAGGATTTCATGATGGACGAGGCGCAACAGAAGGCCGCCCATGCGGTGGAGGAGCGAAAGGTCAACGCGATAATCGCAATCGGAGGGAACGGGACTTTCAAGGGGGTTAACTCCTTGTGCCGCTTCCTCTCCACCTCGGTGCAGGTCTTCTTTGTCCCGGTGACCATTGACAGCGATGTGGCCGGGACGGACTGCATAGGGCAGCACACCGGAGTGGAGATGGGCGCTGAGAAGATACGCTGCTACATGGCCGATGCCAGGACGCACAAGCGCACCTACATAGTGGAGATGATGGGTGCGAACAGCGGATTTCACGCCCTGCATTCGTGCCTGGGTGCAAGGGCCCACCTGGCCGTGCTGCCGGGCATGGACATAGACCGCCGGGCCGTGGTGGAGGCCGTAAACAAGCGCGATGAATGCGTTATAGTGGTGGCCGAGGGCTATGGAAAAGAAAGTCGCGAGAAGGCCGGTACACGAGAGAACGCGGCCGAGTACTTCCACCGGGAGTTGAGGGACACGGGCTTGGAGCTGAAGCGCAAAGTGGTCTGCGAACCCTTTTCCAGGGACATCAGGGGCGCTGCCCCCAACAACCAGGACGTGACCCTGGCCCAACGAATGGCCTACAATGTGGCCTCCTATCTAAAGGCGGGCACCTCGCGGCTCATGCCGGCAGTACAGTCCGGGCGCGAGTACGCCATACCCTTCAATGAGATCCGCACGGACAACATGAAGGAGAAGGACCTCCTGGTGCTGTCCAACCGACTCGGGGTGGGCGCAGGGTGACCCTCAAGAGGAGGACCTTTCAGCCCTCGGCCTTGCCCAGGACATCCGCCGCCTTCTCCTGGGAGGCCCGGTCCAGGTACGGGTGCATGGGGAGGCTGAAGATGCGGGAGGCGCAGTCTTCACTGACCGGGAAGTCCCCCTGTGCGTAACCCAGGGAATGGTAAGCGGGCTGTAGATGCAGGGGTGTGGGGTAGTAGACGGCGGTGGGTATCCCGGCCTCTTGGAGGCGCTCTTGAAGGAGCCCGCGGTGGGATCCGTCGCGGGCCAGGACCGAGTACTGGGCCCATGCCGAGGTGGACCCCTCCGGGACCGCCGGCAGGGTCAGGTCAGGGGCCGCTTCGGAGAGCATTCGGCCGTATCGTTCGGCCGCCCGGGCCCTGAGCTCCAACTCCTCCGGGAATATCTCGAACTTGGCCAGGAGTACCGCCGCCTGGAGAGTGTCCATCCTCCCGTTGATCCCTATCCTCACGTTCCGGTACTTGTGCCTCCCCTGCCCGTGGACCAGCAGGGATCTCACGGTCTCGTTCAGGGTGTCGTCGTGCGTGAAGCACATCCCCCCGTCACCATAAGCCCCCAGCGGCTTGGCCGGGAAGAAGGAAGTGCACCCGAATTCGCCCAGGGCGCAGGTCCTGCGTCCCTTATACTGTGCTCCGAAGGATTGGGCCGCGTCCTCGATCACCGGGAGCCCGTGCCCGGCCGCCACCCTGCCTATGGAGCCGTAATCCGCGGGCAGCCCGAAGAGGTCCACCGGGATGATTGCCTTGGGCACCAATGCCTCACCCCCGATCCGCGGCAGGGGATGGATGCCGGCGTCCGATGCCAGCACGGCCTGGATCGCCAGGTCCAGCCCGGTCGGGTCCATGTTGAAAGTGGCCGGGTCTATGTCCACGAAGACCGGCGTGGCCCCCAGCAGGCTCACCACCTCGGCCGTGGCCACGAATGTGAAAGGGGCGGTGAAGACCGCGTCACCCGGTCCTACCTCCAGGGCCATCAAGGCCAGCAGCAGGGCGTCCGTCCCTGAGGAGCACGCGATTGCATGCTTTACTCCCGTGTAGACCGAGAGCCCGGCCTCTAGCTCGCCGATCTCCGGTCCCATTATGTATCGGCCGTGGTCCAGTACGGCCCGGATATTGGACTCTATCTCGTGCCGTATCCTGTCCTGCTGTGCCTTCAGGTCTATGAACTGCAAGTGCGATCCTCCTCCAAGGGGTGTGCTTGTGCCGCCGCCTTGATCGATCTGGGCGGCCGGATTCCGCGGTTTGCTAAATCGGGGCGATTGACTCCCCCGTGCTCCGGTATCGCTTGCCGCAGGACCAGCAGACCAGGTCGTCCGGGAGCCTTTCCCCGCACTCGCAGGCCCAGCCTACTCGGCGGGCCGGATTGCCCACCACCAGGCCGTAGTCAGGGACGTTGCGGTTCACCACCGCCCCTGCGCCCACGAAGGAGTAACGGCCCAGGGTGGTGCCGCATATTATTGTGGCGTTCGCGCCGATGGTGGCCCCACGCCTTACCAGGGTGGGCCGGGCCTGGTCCATCTTGCGGATCCCCGCCCTGGGGTTGTACACATTGGTGAAGACCATGCTCGGCCCGCAGAACACGTAATCCTCCAAGGTCACCCCTTTGTAGACGCTTACGTTGTTCTGGAGCTTGCAGCCGTCCCCGATGAGGACATCAGGCCCTATCAGCACGTTCTGGCCGATGTTGCATCCCTTGCCAATGCGCGACCCGGCAAGCACGTGGGTGAAGTGCCAGATCTTGGTTCCTTCCCCGACCTCGCAGCCCTCATCCACCACCGCGGTGGGGTGGACGAATTGGGCCTCTGCCCCGGGCGCACGTGCCGGGAGAAAGACCCGCTCGCCTTCCTTGTCCAGGGACTCCTGCGCCGCATTGAGCACCTTGAGGACCCGGGCGCCTTCCCGGCCGTCCGTGAGAGGGGTCTTGGCCAGGGATACGGAGTCCAGGAAATGGAGGCATTCCAGCCGCAGGGGCTCGTCACGTCCTACGGCCGGCCTCTCAGGGTCGGCCTTGGCGGGGACCGGGACCTGGCCCTGCCAGCGGATCTCATGGGGGTATATCAGGAGCTTCTCTTCCCAGGCGCGGGTGTCGTCGAACACGGCCATCTTCTTCTCGCCCACCACCACCAGCTTTTGGTCCTTGAACGGGTGAAGCCATGATACGAAGATCTGGGCCTGAAGACCCGAAGGAAAGGTGAGGTGGGTGGTGGTAACGTCTGCTATCCTCTTGTGGAGATAATATCCCCCGGTGGCGAGGACGCTTTCCGGTTCATCCCCGGCAAGGGCCAGGATCATGGATATGTCATGCGGGGCGAAGGACCAGAGTATGTTTTCCTCTCTCCGGATCTTTCCCAGATTGAGCCTGTTTGAGTAAATGTAATTGATTCTGCCGAGCTCCCCGCCTGCTGCCAACTCCTTGAGGCGCACAAAGACCGGGTGGTACTGCAGGAGATGTCCCACCATGAGGACCAGGCCCCTCTCCGAGGCAAGGTCGACCAGGGCGGCGGCCTCTGTTTCATGGAGGGCCAGAGGCTTTTCCGTGAATACGTGCTTGCCCGCCAGCAGGGCCTCCCTGGTAAGGGTGAAATGGGTCTCTGCAGGCGTGGCTATCACCACGGCCCGGATATCCGTCCTGGACAGGGCGTCGTTGAATGCAATGCAGGTGTCCGCCTCGGGGTAGTCTTGCTTGAACCCGTCCAGGACCTCCTCGCTGCGGTCGCAGATCAGCCTGAGGACCCCCAGGCCGTAAAAGTTCCGGACCAGGTTGCGCCCCCAGTAGCCGCTGCCGATCACGGCCACTCCAGGAGCTCCTTCCATTGGAGGACTCATTCGCACTCCAGTCCTTGGGGTTCTCGATTTCTCACCATGTCGATCCCAATTGGGCAACGGGGTCCTTATATGGGGAAGGCATGGTTTCGTCAACCCCCTGTGCTCAGGGGAAGCTCATCTTCTTCAGGAGCTGCTCGGCCGCTACCAGCATCGGGTCCCACACGGGACCGAAAGGCGGTGCATACGCCAGGTCGCACTGGTGGAAATCGGCCACTCTCATGCCGGCCGCAAGGGCGACGGCAGGGGCGTTCACCCGGTGTGCCGCGCCTTCACGCGCCACCATCTGGACGCCCAGCAATGCACCCGATCCCTTGTCGCCCACCATATACACCCCGATGGGGCCGCTCCCCGGGTGGGCATGGGCCCTGGTCCTGGAAAAGATGATCTCTCCCTCTGGGTGGAATCCGGCCTCTGCGGCCTCTTCCAGTGTCAGGCCGGTGCGAGCCACCTCCAGGTCAAAGACCTTGAAGACCGCTGTCCCGGCCACCCCCGGGAGAGATACCTCCCTGCCGGTCACGTGGTCCCCGACCGCCCTCCCGGCCCTGTTGGCCCTAAGGGCCAGGGGTATCCAAGTCTTCCGGCCGGTCACCACATGATAGGCGTCCGCGCAGTCTCCGGCGGCGTAGATTTCCGGGTCCGAGGTCCTGAGGCTCCGGTCGACCGATATGGATCCCATAGGACCCAGCTCCAGTCCGGCCGAGGCTGCAAGAGAACTGTTCGGCTGAACCCCCATGGCCATCAACACCATCTGGCAAGGGATGGTGTAGTCGGTGCAGGTCACCCTGAGCCCTTCGCCCGACTGCTCTACGGCCTCCACCCGGCAGCCGAGCCTCAGGTTCACTCCCCGGGCCTCCAGCTCCCCGCGCACCATATCCGAGAGCCTGGAATGGAGCCAGGGGAGGAGCTCCGGCCTGGGCTTTACCATGTCCACCTCCAACCCCCTGGGTCGGAGCGCCTCGGCCGTTTCCAGGCCCACATAGCCCATCCCCACTATCACCGCGCGCTTGACTTCTCTTTCAGCCAGCAGCCGCTTGATCCGCCTTCCGTCCTGGAGGCTCTTCAGGACCACTACGCCCGGCAGGTCAGAGCCCGGGATCGCTGGAACCACAGGGGAGGCCCCCGTGGCTATGAGGAGGCGGTCAAAAGAGACCTCGAAGGGATCCCCTTGCAGGGTCTTGCCCCTGACTACCTTGGCCGATCTGTCGATCTCCTCCACCCGGTGACCGGTGCGAAGATCGATGCCCTGCTTATCCCTGAACACCGCTGCTTCCCTCACCACAAGGTCGTCCATGTCCCGGTCCGGGTCGGCCAGGTTGTAAGGCATTCCGCAGGCGCTGTATGACACGTCCCAGGTCTGCTCCAGGACCACCACTTCCAGGTCTTTCATATTGCGCTTTGCACGGCTCGCCGCGCTCATCCCGGCTGCGTCCCCGCCGATCACCACGAATCGCATGATGTGTCCCCTCCAAGTGGATTTCAGGCCCATTCTGGTATCCTCGGGCCCAAAAAGCAATCCTTTGCTGTGCCCGACCGCCTTGTTTTCTTGCTTCCGCGTCGCCCCCGTTTCATGGTAACCTCATGGCCCAGAATCGGAGTGAATCATACCGGATCGGATCCCGCGGCCCACGGGCCGGGGAGAGAGAGGAGGTCGTGATGGAATGGGTGGGATTGGATCTCTCGGGTAAGACGGCCCTGGTCACCGGCGGGAGCAGGGGCTTGGGCCTGGCCATAGCATCGGCTCTGGGGGCGCAGGGGGCCCGCGTGGCCATATGCTCCAGAAAGCCGGAGAACGTTGAAAATGCCGTGAGCGAGCTGGAAGAACAAGGGTGCGAAGTCCTCGGACAAACGGCCAACGCGGGCAAGTCGGAGCAGGTGGACGCTTTGCTCGGGGCGGTGGGCGAGGCCTTCGGGCGGCTGGACATCGTGGTGAACAACGTGGGCATGAATATCTTCACCCCTTCAGTGGCCCAAGTTGACGAAGGTCTTTGGGACAAGATACTGGAAGGGAACCTGAAGAGCGCATTCCTGGTGAGCGGCCGGGCCGTGCCCTTGCTTAAGAGGAGCGGCGGTGGAAAGATCATAAACATCTCATCGGTGGCCGCAAGGAAGGCCGCAAGGGGGATGGGGGTATACTGCGTGGCCAAGGCCGGTCTGGACATGCTGACCAAGGTCCTGGCCTCGGAGCTGGCTGGAGAAGGGATCACTGTGAACGCCGTGGCCCCCGGCGTCATACGAACCCGCTTCAGCGAGCCGTTGTGGAGCGACCAGGGGATCCTGGAGTCCCTTACCGGTGCAATACCCCTCGGCAGGATCGCCGAGACCGGGGACGTAGTGGGAGCGGTGCTTTATTTGGCCTCTCCGCTCTCGGATTATGTGAACGGAGAGGTCCTGACCGTGGACGGAGGCTACACGGCCTAGGCTTGGAAAACACGGGTGAAAAGTGGGTTGACTGCAAGGTGGGGGTGTGGTAGAAGCCTGACTGAATGAGCATTCATTCAGTTTATGGCCGCTCAACCTACTCACCGGTTCAGAGGACCATGGATCAACGCTAAGGAGGTCTCCTTATGAACAGAGTGATCAAGAAGGCGGGCGTGATCGGGGCCGGAGTCATGGGCTCCACCATAGCCGCGCATCTGGCCAATGTGGGAATCGAGACCCTGCTCCTGGACATAGTCCCGCCCGAGCTCACCGAAGAGGACGAGAAAAAGGGCCTGACACGGGAGAGCAGGGAGTTCAGGGACAAGCTAGCCAGGAAAGGGGTGGAGAACGCCTTGAACAGCAGGCCCGCATCCTTTTACATCCCCGAGTTCTCCAAGCGTATCACCATGGGCAACCTCGAGGACGATATTGATCGGCTGGGGGATGTGGATTGGATCATGGAGGTGGTGGTGGAGCGGCTGGACGTCAAACGCTCGGTCTATGAGAAGCTGGAATCCGTCATCAAGCCGGGCACCGTGATCTCATCCAACACCTCCGGGATCTCGGCAGCGGCCCTGGCGGAAGGACGGGGAGAGGAATTCAGGAAGCATTTCGCCATCACGCACTTTTTCAATCCGCCCCGGTACATGAAGCTCCTGGAGATAGTCCCCTGCGAGGACACCCTGCCCGAGGTCCTGGAGACCCTGGCCGAGACCTGCGAGAGGGCCCTGGGAAAGGGCATAGTGTGGGCCAAGGACACCCCGAACTTCGTGGCCAATCGCATAGGGACCTTCAGCCTGCTCTATGTTGTACGGGCCATGCGGGAGCTGGGCCTCACGGTGGAGGCGGTGGACGAGCTGACCGGGCCGGTGATAGGCCACCCCAAGAGTGCATCATTCCGAACCGCGGACCTGGTGGGCCTGGACACCCTGGTCCATGTGGCCGAGAACGTCTACGAGGGCGCTCCCCACGATGAAAAGAGGGAGATGTTCGCCGTCCCTGATTTCATCCAGCGCATGATAGAGCGGGGACTACTGGGCGAGAAGACAAAGCAGGGCTTTTACAAGAAGACCAAGGGAGAGGGAGGCGGCAAGGCGATCCTTTCCATAGATCCGGAGAGCCTGGAATACAAGACACAGGAAAAGACGGGATTCCAGTCCCTGGAGACCGCCAGGAACGCCTCGGGCACCGGGGGCAAGATCAAGACCCTGTATTTCGCCGGGGACAAGGCGGGAGAGTTCACCTTCCGCCACATAACAGAGACCCTGATTTACTCCGCCAGCCGTATCCCGGAGATCGCCGATGACATAGTAAACGTGGATCGGGCCATGCGGTGGGGCTTCGCCTGGAAGCTGGGGCCCTTCGAGACCTGGGACGCCATCGGCCTGGCACAATCCCTGGATAGGATGAAGGCCGCCGGGTACGAAATCCCCTCATGGGTCGAAGAGATGCACTCCCTGGGGTTCGAGTCCTTCTACAAGATGGAGGCCGGCAAACACTATTACTATGATCAGGCCTCCAAGAGCTACCGAGAGGTGCCTGTCAAGCCCGGCATCATACTGCTCCCTGCGCTCAAGGACCGGAACATGACAGTGGCCGAGAACAAGGGGGCGAGCCTGGTGGATCTCGGCGACGGGGTGGCATGCCTGGAGTTTCACACCAAGATGAACGCCATAGGCGATGATATAGTCAACATGGCGGTAAAGAGCGCGGACATAGTCTTTCGGGACTTTCAGGGTCTGGTCATTGCAAACCACGCGGACAACTTCTCGGCAGGGGCCAACCTGCCCCTGGTGCTCTTCACGGCCCAGGAGGAGGAATGGGACGAGCTGGACTGGATGATAAAGGCCTTCCAGGATTCGCTCATGAAGCTCAAGTACCTGGACAGGCCCGTGGTGGCCGCCCCGGCGGGAATGGCGCTCGGCGGGGGCTGCGAGGTCTGCCTGGCCTCGGACAGGGTCCGTTTCGCGGCCGAGACCTACATGGGCCTTGTGGAGGTGGGTGTGGGCCTGGTACCGGCCGGCGGAGGGACCAAGGAGCTTTACCTGCGCAACACCGAGCATCTATTCGAGGTGCCCAGGGGAGGGCTCTATCCCAAGCAGATCGAACTCATGCCCTTTGTCGCCCGCGCCTTTGAGACCATAGCAATGGCAAAGGTGTCCACATCCGGCCCCGAAGCGGTAAAGCTGGGGTACTTGAGGCCCACGGACAAGATGACGGTGAATCGCGATTACCTGATCGAGGACGCCAAGAAAACGGTATTGGCCATGAACCTGGAAGGCTATACCCCACCCGAGCCCAAGGAGGACATCCGCGTGGCCGGCGAGAACACCTTTGCCATGATAAGGCTGGGGCTCTGGACCATGCACGAGTCCGGGTACATAACCGAGCACGACGTGACGGTTTCCACCAAAGTGGGCTGGGTCCTTTGCGGGGGCAGTGTGCTGGCCGACACCAGGGTCTCGGAGCAGTACCTCCTGGATCTGGAGCGGGAGGCCTTCCTCAGCCTCTGCGGAGAGCCCAAGACCCAGGCGCGGATGCAGCATATGCTCAAGACCGGAAAGCCGCTTCGCAATTGATGCCGAGGACTGAACAGTGAAAACCCTTCATGAAGAGGGAGGATGAAGTCATGAGAGAAGCCGTGATCGTGGCCGCATGCAGGACGGCCGTGGGCAAGGCCCCCCGCGGGATGCTCAAGGACACCCGTCCCGAGCATATGGGCTGCACGGTCCTGGGAGACCTGCTCGAGCGGGCGGAAGACCTGGACCCCGAGCTCATAGACGACGTGATCATCGGATGCACCTTTCCGGAGGCCACCCAAGGGCTCAATCTGGGGAGAGTGCTGGTCATGTCCATGGGATGGCCCGACCGCATCCCGGGAATGACTGTCAACCGCTTCTGCTCCTCCGGGCTTCAATCCATCGCCATAGGCGCGGAGAAGATCATGTGCGGGTACTCCGATGTGGTGGTGGCCGGAGGGGTGGAGAGCATGAGCCAGATCCCCATGGGAGGAAGCATGATGTATCCCAATCCGGCACTGGTGGACGAACGTCCCGGCGCTTTCACAGGGATGGGCCTGACCGCGGAGAACGTGGCCGAGCGGTACAAGATCAGCCGAGACGAGCAGGACGACTTCGGCGTTCGGAGCCAGCAAAAGGCCGAGACGGCGGTCAAGGCCGGCCGTTTCAAGTCACAGATAACGCCCATAACAGTCAAGAAGCAGAAACAGCTCCCCAACGGCCGCTTCGAGTTCGAGGAGGTCGTCTTCGACACTGACGAGGGAGTACGCCCCGGCACAAGCAAGGAGAGTATAGCCGGCCTCAAGCCCGCCTTCAAGGTCAATGGGACGGTTACCGCAGGCAACTCTTCCCAGACCAGCGACGCGGCGGCAGCAGTGCTTCTCATGAGCAAGGAAAAGGCCAGAGAGCTGGGGCTGAAGCCCATGGCCACTTTCAGGGCCCATGCGGTCGAGGGCTGCCCGCCCGAATACATGGGGGTGGGACCGGCCGTGGCCATTCCCAAGGTGCTCAGGATCGCCGGGATGGAGCTGGGCCGGATGGAGCTCATAGAACTCAACGAGGCCTTTGCCGCCCAGGCCATATACTGCATCAGGGAGCTCGGAATTAACCAGGAGATCACCAACGTAAACGGCGGGGCCATAGCCCTGGGGCATCCGCTGGGCTGTACCGGATCCAAGCTGACCACCCAGTTGGTCCATGAGATGCAGGAGCGGAAGATCCGCTGGGGCCTGGTGTCCATGTGCATCGGGTTCGGCATGGGAGCCGCGGCCATATTCGAGGTGGAGGATTACTAGTGCTTGACAGGAGCGTCCTGGTACAGGCCTTTCCATTTACACTCATACGCGTGGAGGAGGGCAGCAATGGCTGAGTTGAAGCTTTTCAAGGGGGGGGAGTTCCTGCTGGTTGATGCCTCGCCGAAGGAGGTATTCACGCCGGAGGACTTTGACAAGGAACAGGTGATGATCGCCAAGTCGGCGGTGGAGTTCGGGGCGGGCGAGGTGGTTCCTCGAAAAGACGAGCTGGAGTGGGTGAACCCCGAGCTGCTCAGGGAGCTCCTGGTAAAAGCGGGCGAACTGGGTCTCCTGGGCGCGGACATGCCCGAGTCCTACGGGGGCTCCGAGCTGGACAAGGTGAGCGCCACGCTTATCACCGAGCACATCAGCCAGGGGATATCCGGTTTCAGCGTGACCTTTGCGGTCCAGACCGGTATAGGGAGCCTCCCGGTGGTCCTGTTCGGCACCCAGGAGCAAAAGAAGAAGTATCTCCCAGGGCTTGCCAGCGGGGAGGTGGTGGGCGCCTATGCCTTGACAGAGCCCGGTCACGGCTCCGACGCCCTGGGCGCGGAGACCACGGCCCGGCTGTCCGAGGACGGCAAGTACTACTTGCTCAACGGCCAGAAGCAGTTCATCACCAATGCTGGGTTCGCCGATCTCTTCCTCACTTATGCGCAGGTGGACGGGGACAAGTTCACCAGCTTCATAGTGGAGCGCGGCTGGGACGGTGTTTCAGTGGACGAGGAAGAGAAGAAGATGGGTGTCCACGGGAGCTCCACGCGGGCGGTGATCTTCCAGGACGTCAAGGTCCCGGTGGAAAACGTACTGGGCGAGGTGGGAAGAGGCCACGTGGTCGCGCTGAACACCTTGAACGTGGGCCGCTACAAGTTGGGCGCCTTCATGGTGGGAAACGCCAAGGTGATGCTGGCCGAAGCGGTCAAGTACGCAAAGGGCCGGGTCCAGTTCGGCAAGCCTATAGCGGAATTCAACTTGATAAGGCAAAAGATCGCCGAAATGGTGGTCCGCATCTATACCACGGAGAGCATGGTTTACAGGACCGCCGGTCTCCTGGATCTCACCCTGGAGGGGATAGATTTCACCAAGGAGGATGCTGGGCAGAAGACCGGCGAGGCCCTTCGAACGTATGCCCTGGAGTGCTCCATCAACAAGGTCTACGGCTCGGAGATGCTGGACTATGTGGTGGACGAGTGCGTGCAGCTCTTCGGCGGCTACGGATACATACAGGAGTACCCGGCCGAAGGGGCATACAGGGACTCCCGCATAAACCGCATTTGGGAGGGGACCAACGAGATCAACCGCATGATCATAGTGGACACCATTATGAAGGCGGCCATGAAGGGGGAGCTGGGACTCTTGGAGGCGGTCAAGCAGGTAATGGAAGACCTGCTCTCCTTCCGCCCCTCCATGGGCGAAGAGGAGGAAGGGCTGCTGGATGCGGAGAGGAGAATGGTGGCGAACGCCAAGAAGATCGCCCTGCTCGCGGCGGGAGCAGCGGCCCAGAAGTACATGCAGAAGCTGGCCTCGGAGCAGGAGATCGTGGCCCTGATCGCGGACATGATAATAGAGATCTTCGCCATGGAAAGCGCCGTGTTCCGGGCGGTCAAGAAGGCTGAAAAGGAAGGCGAAGAAAAGGCGCGACTCCATACGGCCGCCACCAGGGTCTATATAAACGATACATTCCCCAGGATAGAGCTCATGGCCAAGCAGATACTGGCTGCCATATCCGAAGGCGAAGAGCTCAGGACTCAGCTCATGGGGGTGAAAAGGCTGGCCAAGTACACCCCTGCCAACACCATAGCCCTTCGCCGGGAAATAGCTGCCAGCGTGATTCCGGTGGTCAGGTACAACTTGACAAAGCTCTAACCGCGCTTATATTATCCAACCCCTTTGCTGGGGGACTGAGTTGTGTTAGTAAGGGAGGGTCCGATCCGGGCCCTCCTTTTTCTTCACCCCGAGATGCGCGATTGCAATTGCGGCGTCTTCTTTCTGGTTTCCGGCAAACTCGAGAATCGCTCGGTTCGGGTGGACAGCGGGGGAGGATTCCATTTGCGGAACCATTGATAACCGCAGGACAAGAAACGTTGATTATGACAGAAGACATAAGACATCTAAGGAACATTGGGATAAGCGCCCACATAGACTCGGGCAAGACCACGCTCACCGAGCGGGTCCTTTACTACACCAAGCGGATCATTGCGGTCCACGAGGTCAAGGGAAAGGACGGGGTCGGGGCCACCATGGACTCCATGGAGCTGGAGCGGGAGAGGGGGATCACCATCTCTTCGGCCGCGACCCATTGTGAGTGGAAGGGACATCGGATCAACATCATCGACACCCCGGGCCATGTGGACTTCACCATCGAGGTGGAAAGGGCCCTGCGGGTCTTGGACGGCTCCATTCTGGTGCTCTGCGCCGTGGGTGGGGTGCAGTCCCAGTCCATTACGGTGGATCGCCAAATGAAGCGCTACCGGGTGCCCAGGGTGGCATTCGTGAACAAGTGCGACCGGGCCGGGGCCGACCCGCGCCGGGTGGCAAAGCAGCTCCGCGAGAAGCTGGACCACAACGCCGTGCTTATGCAGCTGCCCATCGGCCTGGAAGGCGGGTTCCGGGGTGTGGTGGATCTGCTGGGAATGAGGGCGATATACTTCGGAGGGGAGTGGGGCGAAGAGCTCCAGGTGACCGAAATCCCTCCGGAGCTGGCCGAAGAGGCCGAGAGGCGAAGGGGGGAGCTCTTGGACGCGGCGTCCCTGTTTTCCGATGAGCTAACAGAGGCCGTATTGGAGGACAAGGTCACCGAGGACCTGCTCACGGAGGCCGTGCGAAGGGGGACCCTCACCAGGGAGCTCACCCCGGTGTTCCTGGGCTCCGCCTATAAGAACATAGGGGTTCAGCCGCTGCTGGACGGGGTGGCCGCATACCTCCCCTCCCCCTTGAACGTGGATAACACCGCCTTGGACCTGGATCGCCAAGGGGCGGAGATCCCTCTCAGCGCAGACTCTTCCGGCCCGCTGGTGGCGCTGGCCTTCAAACTGGAGGTCAGCCCTTACGGGCAGCTCACATATCTCCGCATTTATCAGGGAAGCCTTTCCAAGGGCGACCAACTGGTGAACACCCGCGACCACAAGAAGGTCAAGGTCGGGCGCATCGTGCGCATGCACGCGGATAAGATGGAGGAGATCACCAGGGCCGAGGCCGGGGACATTGTGGCCCTTTTCGGTGTCGACTGCTTCTCGGGCGACACCTTTACGGACGGCAGACTGAACTGCTCCATGACCTCCATCTTTGTTCCCGAGCCGGTGGTCTCACTCACTGTGAGGCCGAGGAATGCAAGGAGCGAGCCAAGGCTGGTCAAGGCCCTCAACCGGTTCGTAAGGGAGGATCCCACGTTCAGGTCCCACGTGGACCGGGAGACCAGCGAGACCCTGATATCGGGCATGGGAGAGCTTCACCTGGAGATATATCTGGAGAGGATGAGGCGCGAGTTCGGGGCGGACGTGGAAACCGGCATACCGCGCGTCGCCTACCGCGAGGCCGTCTCCAGGCGGGCGGATTTCGATTACGTCCACAAAAAGCAAACCGGGGGAGCGGGCCAGTTCGGACGGGTGGCCGGTTACATGGAGCCCTCGGACACAGGCGATTTCGAGTTCGTCAACCAGGTCAAGGGCGGGGTGATCCCAACGGAGTTCATCCCCGCAGTGGAAAGCGGCTTCCGCAGGTGCCTGGACAAAGGGCTCCTGGTCGGGGCGCCGGTACTGGGGCTCAGGGTGGTCGTAAACGACGGGCAATACCATTCTGTGGACTCCTCGGAGCGGGCCTTTACGGCCGCAGCCGAAGGGGCCTTCAGGCGCACCTATCTCAAGGCCGGGCCCATGATCCTGGAGCCGATCATGAAGGTCACGGTGGAGTGCCCCTCGGAGTTTCAGGGATCAGTAATGGCCTCAATAAATCAGCGGCGAGGGATCATCCTGAGCTCGGCGGAGGACCGCGTCTTCACCACAGTCGACGCCGAGGTCCCCCTGGCGGAGATGTTCGGCTACGCCACCACCCTCAGGTCCCTCACCCAGGGCAAGGCCGAGTTCTCCATGGAGTTCTCCAAATACGCCCGTGTGCCCGAGTCCGTGGCCGAGGAACTGAAGCGCGAGGCGGCGGAAAACAAGAAGGGAGGGAAGAAATGATGGAGATGTTCTCGAGGTTGAGCCCCTTGAGGATACTTGAGCAGTCTTCCCACGGGGGGCTCGGGAGGGGCAACCTGGGGGTCTTAATGGCCAGGGCTGGCGTGGGCAAGACCGCCTGTCTCATTCACATCGCTTTTGACAAGCTCTTCAGACGGGAGAAGATGGTTCACGTATCTCTGGTGGATGCACCGGAAAAAATCGCCTCTTATTACAACGTGATCCTCTACGACCTGGTAAAGGCACTGGGACTGGAATACGAGGACGAGATCCGGGCCCTGATCGAGCGCAATCGTATGATACTGGCATACCTCAACCGTAGCTTCGACATGGACCGGCTGAGGCGGAACCTGGACAACCTGGAGCGCCACATAGGGTTCTCGCCTGACAGCCTGATAGTGGACGGCCTGGACATCGCAGCAGTGGGCCGCGAGGTCTTGGACGGGTTCAAGGAACTGGCCGGGGAACAGGAAATGGAGATCTGGTTCTCCGCCGTGAACCACAGGCATATCACCGAGAGGAACGAGAAGGGGATTCCCTACCCGTGCAACCGGGTGGACGATCTTTTCAACATCATCCTCCAGCTCCAGCCCGGACCTGAAGGGATGGAACTCCTCCTCCTCAAGGATCACGAGGCCTACGGCCTGCCCGTGGCCAGCATCCGCATCGATCCCAGCACGTTCCTGAGCTCTTGATGACCTGAGAACGGGCCGTCCCGGAAGGCCCCGGAGGACGACTCCCGGTGTTGAGCGAGAAAAACCGCGAGCTTTTAAGGACCATTTTCAGCCGCCGGATGCTGGTCTCGCTTATCATGGGGTTCTCGTGCGGCCTGCCTCTTCTTCTCACCATCTCGGTCCTCCAGGCCTGGATGAAGGAGGAGGGCGTCGATCTGACGGTGATCGGCCTCATGGCCCTGGTCGGCCTACCCTACACCCTGAAGTTCGTTTGGGCCCCCATAGTCGACAGGTACACCCTTCCTTTCCTGGGAAGGAGGCGGGGATGGCTCCTGGTGGCCCAGATCGCACTGGCCCTCTCCATCGCCGGGCTGGGGCAGGCCGATCCTGCAGGCCGGCCTTGGATGTTGGCTCTTGCGGCCCTGATGGTCACATTCTTCAGCGCCAGCCAGGACATCATCGTAGACGCCTACCGCCGGGAGGACCTCTCGGACCATGAACTGGGCCTGGGCTCCTCCCTCTACATCAACGGCTACAGGACCGGCATGCTCCTGGCCTCGGGGGGAGGGCTGATCATGGCGGATCATGTGCCTTTCTCCCTGGTCTACTTGGCCATGGCCGGGTGCATGCTGCCGGGGATCGCCACCACCCTCTTGACACCGGAGCCCGAGGCGTCCATGGGCACTCCACGGTCCATGAAGGAGGCGGTGGTGGACCCTCTGGTGGAGTACTTCTCCCGCAGCGGCGCGGTCTGGATACTGGCCTTTGTCCTGCTCTACAAGATAGGCGACACTATGGCGAGCGCCATAAGCACACCGTTCTACCTGGACATCGGATTCACGAAGACCGAGATAGGGGCGGTGGTAAAGCTGTTCGGATTCTGGGCCACCATAGGCGGCACACTGGTAGGGGGTGTGCTGATGCTCAGGCTGGGGATCAACCGCTCCCTATGGGTGTTCGGGGTGCTCCAGGCCCTTTCCACTGCCTGCTTCGCAGTGCTGGCCCGGGTGGGCCACAGCGTTCCTCTGCTGAGTGGGGTTATAGGGTTCGAGAACTTCTCCGGGGGCATGGGCACAGCCGCATATGCGGCCTTCATGGCCAGTATCACCAACAAGAAGTTCACCGCCACCCAGTATGCGCTCTTGACCAGCCTCATGGGTGTCCCCAGGGTGCTTGCGTCCGCTCCCACCGGTTTTCTGGCCAAGTACTTGGGTTGGGAGGGGTTCTTTATCGCGTGCACCTTGATCGCGGCCCCTGGTATGATGCTGCTCTTGAAGTTCGCGCCCTGGAACGCCTCAAGCCCCACTGCGGCGCCTTGAGCCCTTTGAGGACGGGAGCGGAAAGAGTCATGAACGTATTCGAAGAATTCAAGAGAATAATGTTGAAGTTGGACAAGAAGGAAGTGAGGTATGCCCTTGTCGGCGGCGTTGCCATGGCATTCTATAGTGAGCCGCGCTTTACCCGGGACATAGACCTCCTTGTTCAATCAGAGGATTTTGACAGAACCAAACGTATTTTGGAGGAGGAAGGATACTACGAATCTGCGTCGCCTTGGAGATTCAGGAATGTTGCCATCGAGTTGCATCGGTTCTTGAAGATTGTGGCCCCTGAAGACGAAATGCTTATGGATATTCTCGTTGCCAAGGATGAAGATGTACGTAGAATAATTCAGGAGGCGCTCGAGGCGGAATCGGAAGAGGGAAGGGTGATGGTTGCAAATAGGAACGACTTGATTTGGCTCAAAAGGGCAAGGGATTCGAAGCAAGACCGTGCCGACATAGAGAAACTCGAAAATGAGAAGAATAGATAGTGTACTCAAAAAGCTCAGTGAGCTTTACGAGTTCAATCGAAAGCTCAGGGCTTACGAACTGAAGAAAGAGAGGAAAAAGTCCGTCAATAAGGGCGGGGCAGAAGAACGCCGAGTCCCTTAGCCTGCATCCGGGGAAAGGCTTGCCTTAGGGACTGCGAGGTGACATATTCCGGGGCGATCCACTTTTTGCCTCGATTCGGGGGTTTCGTCTCAGGTGTTTTTGTTCGGGAGGTATGGTGTCTGCGACAGATAGGGCCCACAAGGTGGGAAGGAATGATCCCTGCCCCTGTGGGAGCGGTCTAAAGCACAAGAAATGCTGCCTGGGCAAGGACGGAGTCTCTGCGGGTGAGCGGGAGCGGTACCGCAGGCAGTACGGCATCAGGTTCAAGAACGGGCGGGACGTTGAAGCGATAAGGCGGGCGGGCGTCTTGGCCCTGGAGTCTCTTGACCTGGTGGAGAAGAACCTCCGCGAGGGTATGAAAACCGAGGAGATCGATTCTTTGGTCAGCGGGTTGACCGCCGAGAGGGGCGCCGTGGCCGCACCCCTCAACTACCGCGGATACCCCAAGAGCGTGTGCGTCTCGGTCAACGAGGTGGTATGCCACGGCATCCCCGGAGAGCGTGTCTTGAACGACGGCGACATCGTAAATGTGGATGTGACGCCCATCCTGGGCGGGTACTACGCGGATGCGAGCAAGACCTTCCTTGTGGGTAATCCCGGACCCGAGGCCGAGAAGATCGTAAGGGTCGCGCGCCGGTGCCTGCGCGAGGGGATCGCCATGGCCCGGCCCGGGAATCGGGTGGGCGACATCGGCTGGGCGATCCAGCGGTACGCCGAGTCAGAAGGGTGCTCCGTGGTCAGGGAGTTCGTCGGGCACGGGGTGGGGTTCGACTTTCACGAGCCGCCCCAAGTGCCCCACTACGGCCGGAAGGGGCAAGGGATATTGCTGCTCCCCGGCATGGTCTTCACCATCGAGCCCATGATCAACCTGGGGGGAAAGGATTTGCATATCCTCTCCGACGACTGGACCGCGGTTACGGACGACGGTTCACTCTCAGCCCAGTTCGAACAGACCATACTGATCACAGAGGAAGGCTGCGAGAGCCTTACTCCTTACGACCTGGAATAGAGGCCGTACTCGGGGGCGGCTTGGAAGGCGCTTATCCCGGCGCGGGCGCGCCGGACGGGATAATAAGCATCATAAACCTGTGGGCGAGGGAGCTCGGATTCGTGGGCGCGGGCTTCAGTCGGCCCCGACGCCCGGCCTTCGTGGAGGAGTTTCGCCGGTGGATACGGGCCGGGAGGCACGGGGAAATGGCATGGCTCGCCCGCAACCTGGAGTTGAGGGAGGACCCTTCCCGCCTGCTCGAGGGCTGCCGGACCATCATCTCCCTCGCGTACCCCTATCCAAAGGAGAAGCCCGCCACTCCAGAAGGGCTCACAGTGGCCAGATACGCCCGGCCTTGGACCGAGGACTATCACACCACGCTCAGGCGTCTGTGCGGCGAGCTCTCGGCCAGGCTCAAAAGGGCGATGCCCGGGAGCCGGACGCGGGTCTGCGTGGATTCCGCGCCCATTCTGGAGCGCAGTGCGGCCACCGGGGCGGGTCTGGGATTCATCGGCAGGAACAACATGCTCATCGTCCCGGAATACGGATCCTTTGTCTTCCTTGCCGAGATACTGACGACGGCCGAGCTCCCGCCCTCACCCGCTCAACCCGCGACCGACCAATGCGGTTCCTGCACCCGCTGCCTGGATGCCTGCCCCACCGGGGCACTGGACGCCCCTTTTTCCATTGATGCCGGCAAGTGCCTGTCCTACCTGACCTTGGAGTGGGCCGGCGTCGTGGGTCCGGAAACCGGAAGGCTCATGGGGGACTGCTTCCTGGGCTGCGACCGCTGCCAGGAGGCCTGCCCCTACAACGGGGGCGCGAGTGCCCGGGAAGTGGTGCTCCCGGTCGCCGAGGCCTTCTTGGAGATGAGCGATAAGGCCTTTTCCGAGAGGTTCGATCGCACCGCACTGGCTCGGGCCGGACCGGCCAAGATCCGCTCCAATCTCCTGGCCCTCAACGCTCCCCGCGGACCGCTCGCAGTCCCAAGTTGAACGCCTCCTGAAGCGTGTCGGGATTGTTCTGGACCGCGTCTTTCTTTTCCATGCGCCGAAAAAAAACGCCGCCCTCGAAGCTCATGTCCAACGCGTCGAAGAAGTACCTGGCCTCCAGCTTGACCGCCTCGAACAGGTTGGCCCCCCTGGTGGCCCCGACCGCTATCAGATATCCCCTGCCGCTGTCATGGCTCTTCCGCTCCTCCGGGGTCTTCCTCAGCATCCGCCTGGACCACATGGCCTGGGAACGGTCCACCACCGCCTTTGCCTGTGAGGTGAGCCCGTAGAAAAAAATGGGCGAGGCCAAGAAGATGACCTCGGATTCCTCGAGCAGCGGGTAGA
The DNA here is from genome assembly GCA_964647905.1 of uncultured Desulfobacterales bacterium. Lineage (GTDB taxonomy): Bacteria > Desulfobacterota > DSM-4660 > Desulfatiglandales > HGW-15 > CAZYJR01. The sequence continues at coordinate 215,119 of CAZYJR010000001.1, forward strand.
CGGACTGCATGTCGTCCTGGACCACGCATTCGCCGGTCGGATCGCACCCGCCGCATTCCAGACATCCGCTCATCTTGAGGAGCCTGGCGTACACAGTGCTGGTCTCCCCCCCGGCGGATCGGGCGCCTTCCAGGGCCTTGTCCAGGAGGTGGTCGCTGTTTCCGCCCTTTCGCGGGCTCCCGTAAATGCCTAGTACTTTCATGCCGACTATCCCTTCTTTGAGATTGACCGGTTCGGCCCGGCTGCAACGGGCCCAGGCCCGTGGTGGCGCTCCAGAAATGCGCCCACGGCCTCCCGGTACCTCGGGCTCAGGCTGCAGCCGCTGTGGCCGGCGCCCGGTGCAACGAACACCTCGGCCCTTCCCGCGGGAAACGCATCCCTGAGCTCCCGCATGAACTCCAGGGGAAACTTATCGTCCCTGTCCCCGTGGATCAGCAGGACCGGTATGTCGATGTCCGCGGCCAGTCTGGCCGGACTCACGGAATCCAATCGCCCCCGGTAGAAGAGCTCCATCCAGCCTATCACCGCCGGGGAGAAAAAGGCCAGAACCGGATGGTAACTCCGGTAGAGCTTGACGAGGGCCTTCCTGGTCCTCGAGTAGCATCCCTCCAGAAAGAGGTGGGTGACCAGCCCCTTGTTCCTGTGGGCTGCAATGACCGCGCCGGCGGCACCGGCCGAGTGCCCGTAGAGTAATACCGGCTCCTCCACCCAGCGAATCACGGTCTCCGCGTCTTCTGCGAACCTGAAGGCGTTCATGAAGGGGTAAGGGCTGGAGCCGCCGTGGTCCCTGGCGCTGTGGATGACGGTGGTGTATCCCAGCTCGCCGAACACGCGGGCCCTGCCCACCATGCGCCCCCGGTTTCGACTCCACCCGTGGGCCAGCACAACCGTTCCTCTTGATACACCCGGGGGGTCTATGCGCCAAACCTCCAATGATCCTCCCCCGTTGCAAGGGATTCGTGCGTCGGTTACCGATCCCCAGTCCGGTTCGTCCTGGACCGGTCTTCGCGGAAAGCGATGCACCGCATAGGTCATGGCCAACCCCGCAGCCAGGTAGGATGCTGCAGCCCCTGCAATGAAGTGGATGAACGACATGCTGTCCGCGCTCCGGGAATCCTTGATTTTGCTCTTGTATTTTCGTGTTCTTTTGTTTATGAATAGCTACGCAGAGCCCCGCCCGGGAATGAAGCCTCATTGAACCCTTTTCGCCAGAGGATCCGGAGCATGGAGCAGGTCTTACTACTGAACCTGAGCTATGAGCCTCTCAAAGTCATCAACTGGAAGAAGGCCATCACCCTCCTGTGTCTCGGCAAGGTGGAGGTCATTGAAGAGTACGGCAGGGAGATCCGCTCGGTCAGCGTCACCATCCCGCTCCCCTCAGTGGTCAGGCTGCTCAAGATGGTCAAGCGGCCGCCGCGCCCTGTCCGTTTCTCCCGCAGGAATATTTATGCCAGGGATCGCTACCGCTGCCAGTACTGCGGCAAGCGGAAGGCCACCGAGGATTTGACTTACGACCATGTCCTGCCGCGCTCGCAAGGGGGAAGAACCGAGTGGGAGAATATAGTCACATGCTGTGTGGGCTGCAACCGCAGAAAGGGAGGAAGGACACCTGAGGAGGCGGGAATGCGCCTGATCAGGAAGCCCTCGCGGCCCACGTGGATCCCGGCGGTCAAGATCACCATAGGCGTCAAGGATATACCGAGCACTTGGCGGGACTACCTCTATTGGAACGTGGAGCTGGTGGGCTAGCCGCCCTTTCCCCCGGCCGTGTGGATGCGGTCGCCTCAGGTCAGGCCCCGTGCCCGAGCGCTGCGGCGATCTTCTCCGCAGTCCGCTCGAGGGCCTCGGGGTCCCCTTCCTTGGCCCCCCAGTGGCTCACCGGGAGTTCCGGGCCCCCTGCCGCTCGCGGTATCAAATGCAAGTGGTAGTGCATCACTATCTGGTTGACTCCCCGGCCGTTGAGCTGCAGTGCCGCTATACCTGCGGGATTGAGCGCGTCTCGTATGGCCAGGGCGATCTTCTGAGAAGCCAGATGCACCGCACTCAGGTCCTCGGGGTTCATTTCGAATAGATTTTCCGCGTGACGCTTGGGCACCACCAAGGTATGGCCTTCCGAGACCGGGTTGATATCCTCGAATGCGATGACGTTGTCGTCCTCATATACCTTGTGGCAGGGGAGCTCTCCCTTAACTATCCTGCAGAAAAGGCATTCCTCCATCCGTGTTACCCCCTATTGCGTTATCGCGTCCAATCATAATAAGCGGTGGCCGCCTTGTCGAGCATTTTCTGCCGCCCGAGACGAGAGTCTCCGACTGACGCTGAGATCCCGGGGCCTTGGGGTTTGACACCGGCCTTTACACGGGCTATTCTCTGGTTATGTTCAACCGCCTGTTCGAGACTTTCGCTTTTTTCAGGACCTTCATTTTCGAACTGACCCGGTTCCTGGTCCCGGTCGCCCTGCCGGTGGTCCTCCTCGAGACATATGTCTCTTTCCGGGCCATGGAGGCGGAAAGAGCGGGCCTCATCCATTGGATGCCATTCATGATCAACTTTGTCTACCGCCCAGTGTATACAGGTGGCTTGATCTGGGTAATATCCCGGATTGTGGGGGGCTACGGCTGGAGTATCAGGGAGGGCTTTGTAGTCGGGCTGCGATTCTGGAAGGATCTTTTGGCGGTTTACTTGATCACTTCGGTGTTGATCTTTGCCGGGCTCCTTGCGCTGATCGTCCCCGGGCTGCTACTGTTCGCACGCCTGTCCATTGCCGAGTTCGGGGTGGTGCTGGAAGGAATGAACCCGAAGGAAGCCCTGATCGCCAGCAACCAAAGGGTCCGCGGTTTGACCGGGGAGATCCTGGCTTGCGGGCTGGTGCTCTCATTCATGATCCTGGCCTTGGATATCCTGATGGGGTATCTGGCGGTCCGTATGGGCATTCATGGGTTCATAACGGCCGTGGTCTCCGCTCTGGTGTTCATAGTCCTATCTTCCACTGTGACCATTTTGTTCTATCGTTTCTATGACCTGGCCATGAAGAGACAGGACGCAGGTCCCGGTCGGGCGCCGGCAAGCGAGTGATCCGGGCGGAAGGCAACTGGTCCTGCATGCTCTTTTCGATTGAAACCCTCTCGGGTGTGTTTTTGGGCTGGAAGACGCAATGCTGAGTTCTCTTTTTGAGCAGGTGGGGTATACTTCGAGGGATATGTGGCTGTGCGGGTGGGCCGAGGGGGGCGCCGGCAACCTGAGTATCAGGGTGGACGCTCCCGGAAGGGCGGCGGACCCCTTCGAGATCCCGGGCGGGCGGTGGACCGAGCTCCCCTGTTCAGTGCCGGTCCTGGGCGGGGCGGCGATCCTGATTACTGCGAGGGGCAGCCGATTCCGGACCCTCGGCCGCAATCCGGCGGCAGGGGCCGGGGTGATGGTCTTGGACAAGGACGGCAAGAGTTACAAGGTGATACAGGGCTTCGAGCAGGGGGGTGAGCCGTCATCAGAGTTCAGGATGCATCTGGAGGCTCATGCGGCCCTGGCCCAGGCCAGGGGCGGCAGGGAAAGGGTCGTACTCCATGTCCATCCCCCGCGTCTCTTGGCCCTTTCAGCCACCCACGGGCGCCGCGGGGGGGTGGACCTGACAAGGCTGCTCTGGGGCGTTCATGGAGAATGCGTGGCCCTGTTCCCCGAGGGGGTGGAGGTGCTTGCCTGGGCCCCGCCGGGATCGGGGCCCCTGGCCGGACTTACCGAGAAAGCCCTTTCCAGGCGTCGTCTGTTGATTTGGCCTCATCACGGAGTGGTCTCGGCCGGGCGTGACCTTGAGGAAGCCTTTGATTTGATAGAGGCCGGAGAAAAGGCCGCCGGCCTCTATCTGGAGGCGGTGTCCTCCGGTGCGAAGCCCGAGCTCTTGGAATCCGGCTCCCTCCTGGAGATCGCCCGCGGAACAGGGGTAGCGCCCGACCCGGCCGTTTTGGGAAGGCAACCATCCTGGAAGGGCGAATGAACGACAACAAGAGGAGACTAGCGCAATGAAAAAGTCCATCGGACCCAGGACCCTGCTCTATCCCACACCCGCGGTGATCGTGGGCTCATACGACAAGGTGGGCAACCCCAACGGGATGGCCGCCGCCTGGGTGGGTGTGTGTTGCTCAAAGCCGCCTTGCGTCGGCGTATCGCTCAGGAAGGCCACCTATTCCTACGGCCACATACAAGAGAGGAAGGCCTTCACACTGAGCATCCCGTCCGATGATTACGTCCAAGAGGTGGATTACTTCGGAATGGCATCAGGCAGGGATGAAGACAAGTTCCTGGCCACCGGGCTCACCGCGGCCCGCGGCGAACACGTGGATGCGCCTTATGTGGAGGAGTTCCCCGTAATCCTGGAGTGCAGGCTCTCCCACACATTGGAGCTGGGGCTCCATACCCAGTTCATAGGGGAAATATTGGACGTCAAGGCCGATGAGGCCGTGCTCGGGGTCAACGGCGTGCCTGACATGGCCAAGGTGCGGCCGCTGGTCTTCGCCCCGGAGAGCAGGAGCTATTACAGCGTGGGGGAGTTCCTGGGGCACGCCTTCTCGGTGGGAAGACAGCTCCGCTAGCCCGCATCGCTCTCCCCGGGGCGGATGGAGCCCTCCTTCCGTGGGCCGGGCAAGGATTCCACCAGGTCGAGGAGAGGCCGTAGCTCCGGATCGGGCAATCCCTTAAGGAGCTCTTTGAGGCTCGCCACCGCCCGGGGTATGAAGGCCTCGAAAAAGGTCTTTCCGCGGACCCGGCTCAAGAAGGCGTAGGCCCCGAGGATCTGGAGGTTCCTCTGGACTGCCAAATAGGGGTATGTCTCCTCCAATAGAGAGGCCTGCTCAGGGTCTTCTCCGGCCAGGGCTTTGAGATAGACCCGGTATAGCAGCGTCCTGGTCCGGGGCGTCAGGCCTGCATAAGGATCGATGAGAAGGGAGGCCAGATCGTATCCGGGCGGCCCCAGCCTCCCCCCTTGCCAGTCCAGGACGGCGATTCCGCCTTGTGTGACCACCAGGTTTCTAGACTGGAAGTCCCGGTGGACAAAGCAGGCGGCGCCCGCCCTGGAGGCCATATCCGCAAGGTGGGTGAAGGGCCTCTCGAGCCGGCCGGCCTTTCCTCTGATACCCAGGTATCCCTCCAGGAACGCCTCCCTGAAGTAGCCGGATTCGTACCGGAGCATCAGCTCGCGGTCGTAAGCCGGTGTCTGGCAGCACCAGGATGTATCAAAGCCCCTGGCGGCCCTCATCTGCATGCGGACAAGGGTCTCCAAGGCTGCGGTGTAAAGGGGAAAAGGGTCTTCACCTTCCAAGACCGCATCCTGCAGCTTGTAATCCCCCGCGTCCTCCAGGAGGAACCGGCCCTTGTCCAGGTCCCAGCGGTAGATCTCGGGGACGTGCGCTCCGCACCGATGTAGATGCTGTCCGATACGGAGGTAGGCGGTGTTCTCCAGCCGGGCGAAGTCGGAAATCGGGGGGTTCTCCATCGCGATCAGGGAGCGCCCCCGGTTACCCGGAACGACCCTGAAGAACCCCCTTTCCGACCCGTCTGCGGGGACCGGGGTCATGCAGAATGGGGCGGAAGACAGGCTGCGGTCTCCCAAGAAGTCGGCCACAAAGGCCTGCATCCCCTTTCCGGGCTGTCCCCCGGTAATCCGTCCCGATTCCATCGGGCTCCCCCTCCTAACCCTCCCGGGTGCACACATTGACGCAGCGTGAAATATTCATACTAAGGAATGAATATTGCATTGTCCAGGACCAAAACGGGCGGCATTGGAGATTACCGGGATGGACATATATGTGGCCAGACAACCCATCTTCCGCAGGGACAAGACCCTTTACGGGTATGAGCTGCTTTTCAGAGACGGGCTCTCAAACGCCTTTCCTGATATCAGCGGGGAGGAGGCTACCTCCAGGCTCCTTTCCAACAGCTTCCTGACCATGGGGATCGAAAGCATCGTGGGAACGACTCGCGCCTTTATCAATTTCACCCGGGACCTTCTCCTGATGGAAGTCCCGCTCATGTTCCCGGCCGAGCGCGTGGTGGTGGAGATCCTGGAGGACGTGGACCCGGATGAGGAGGTGGTAAGGGCCTGCAAGGAAATGGCGGCCCAGGGGTATGCCCTGGCCCTGGACGACTTCGTTTTCAGCCCCGGGATCGCCAGTTTGATCGGGCTGTGCCGGATCATCAAATTCGACTTGAGGGCCACCCCGATTGATAAGCTGGACCGGATCCTGGCGAAGATATCGGGTCGATGGGACGTCAAGTTTCTGGCGGAGAAGGTGGAGACCCATCAGGAGTTCGAGAGGGCCAGGGACATGGGGTTCGAGTATTTCCAGGGGTATTTTTTCAGCAAGCCGGAGGTCATCGAAGGGAAGGATATCTCGGGCACCGGCTTGAACCTCCTGGAGATCATGGCCAAGGCCAACCAGGAGGACTTTGATTTCAAGGAGCTGGAAAGGGTCATACAGCGTGATGCGCTGATTTCCTACAAGCTCATGCGCTACATAAACTCGGCCTACTTCCGCCGGGTGCAGGAGGTGACCTCCATCCGGCAGGCCATAGTGCTCATGGGGGAGAGGGGCATCAGGCGCTTCCTCTCGCTGATCGCCATGGCCACCCTGGCGGCCAACAAGCCGAATGAGCTGATAAAGGAGTCCATTGTAAGGGCCAGATTCTGCGAGGCCTTGAGCGAGCTGAAAGGGGCGGCCGAGAAGGGCCCTGAGCTGTTTACGGTGGGGTTGTTCAGCCTGATAGATGCAATAATGGACCAGGACATGGCCTCTTTGATGGACAAGATACCCTTGTCCGCCGGCATCAAGGAGGCCTTGGTGGGAAGGAAGGGAGAGTTCGGCGGATACCTGCTGGTTGTGGAGGGCTACTTGAAGGGGCAATGGCCTCTGGTCTCTGAGCAAGCCCGTAGCATGGGCCTCGACGAGGGGGCCCTGCCGGAATGCTTCATGGATTCCGTGGGCTGGGCCGACAATCTGGACTCCTTGTAGCGGACGGCCTAGAGGACCTCGCTCTTGAGGTCTCTTTCCACACGCCGGCCCGAGGTCACCACCGAATCCGCCACGCTAACTCCCTGCATCAGCTCCGCTTCCTCCCATATGACCGACCTGCAAAGGCGGACCCCGGCCCCCACCCTGCTCCGGGCGCCTACCACCGCCCATTCCTCCAGGACCGCTAAAGGATGGACAAAGGCGTTCGGATGAGCCAGGAAGGGCATGGGCGAGAGCTCCTTGTTGGCCAGCAAATATGCGTCCACGGCCCCTATGTCCCTCCAGTAAGCCCCCCGGCTTTTCCAGGTCCCCGCCCGGTCGCCGCCCGCGGCCATTTCCCGGTAGCACTCCACGATGTCATGGTGCCCCCCCCGCTTGAGGATCTCGAATATCCGGGGCTCCAGGATATGAATCCCTGTGAAGGCCAACCGGTCCGGGCCGGGCCTGGTGGCGATGTCCAATACCTCTCCGTCCTCTGCGACCATGATTTGATTGAAGTGGGGGTGGTCATGCACCACCAGGGTCGCTGTTCGCCCCGAGGCCCTGTGTGAGCGAAGGGCCTCGCCGAGATCGATGTCGGTCAGGACGTCCCCGTTCATCACCACGAAGGTCCCCCCTGCCAGTGCGTCCGCTGCGTTAAGGATTCCGCCCCCTGTCCCCAGGATCCGCGGCTCGAACTTGATGTCCACGGAGACCCCGAACCGGCCGCCGTCGCCCAGGAACTGCGACAGCATCCCTGCATGGTGGTGGGCGTTGACCGCCAAGGAGTTGATGCCGTGCCCCCGAAGGTATGCTATGATTCGTTCCAGGGCCGGCTTGTTCGCCACCGGGACCAGTGGCTTGGGTCGCCCGTCTGTAAGCGGGCGCAGCCTGGTTCCCAGGCCCGCTGCGAGAATCATGGCCTTCAATGGTCTCCTCGGTTGCTTGGGCTGAAGACGCCGGCGGCCTTGAGATCGACCGTTGGTACTATATCGGTATCCGCCGGCCGCCGCAAACTCATTCTGCAGGGATCGGCGGCCGACCTCACACCAGGGAGAGAGGCCTTTCCAGTGAACACCACCATGGATCTATCGGAGCTGGATCAGAAGATAGGGCATCTCTTTATGTGCGGCCTGCCCGGGACCACCCTGGATCCCGGGACCAGGGACCTGATCAAGGAAGTGAATCCGTGCGGGGTAATCCTGTTTTCCAGAAACATCCGGGGCCCGGCTCAGGCGGCCGCACTCTGCCGCGATCTACAGGAAGCCTCCCTGGAATACCATTCAACTCCTCTCTTCTTGGCCGTGGATCAGGAAGGAGGGCGTGTCTCGCGCCTGAAGCCCCCCTTTACCGAGTTTCCGGGGAACGAGGCAATGGCCGTGAGCGGCCGGCCTCTTCAAGAGGCCCGGACATTCGCCAGGGTGACGGCCCGGGAGATGAGATTGGTGGGCTTGAATATGGATCTGGCCCCGGTCATGGATGTAAAGAGAGGGGAGGTCGAGGCCCATCTATCCGGCAGGACCTTTGGGGAGGATCCGCTCATGGTGGCCCGGATGGGTCGGGTGGTGATCAGGACGCTCCAGGAAGAGGGGGTCATGGCGGTGGCAAAGCATTTCCCGGGGCTGGGGCGCTCCCCTGTGGACCCGCACCACGACCTGCCGAGGATCGATCTCCACCAGGATGAGCTGGAAGAGGTGAATCTGGTCCCGTTCAGGGCGGCTATCGATGAGGATGTGGCCGGGATCATGACCTCTCATGCGGTTTATCCCTCCCTGGATCCGTCCATGCCCGCCACCCTTTCACGCATGGTGCTGGAGGATCTCCTGAGAGGCTGGATGGGGTACAGGGGTTTGATAATCACGGACGACCTGGAGATGGGCGCGCTTGCCGGGCGGCGGGGCGTCGGGGAAGCGGCGGGGTCCGCTTTTGCGGCGGGCGCCGATGTACTGCTGGTCTGCAAGGAGCAGGCCTGTGTGCGGGAGGGGCTGAAGAGGATCAGGGAGAGACTCCTGAGGGGCGATATACCAATGGGGAGACTGCACCGCTCGACAAGACGCATCATCTCGAAAAGGGCCGAGTTCAATGCGGCTTGGTCCCTGCCTTCCCCTTCCGAGGCGGCGGCGTACTTCGGCTCTTCAGCATGAGGCCCCGCGGGGGGCTTTGTGCTTGACACCGCCCGGAAAGTATCCATATAGTCGAACGCTATCTTCAACCCACACACCGCCAAAGAGGAGTATGCGCATGCTTCCGCTCAAACGCATCCTGGCACCGACGGATTTCAGCGAGCCTGCGCTTCAAGGCGTGCAGGCCGCCGAGGAGTTGGCAAGGCATTTCTCGGCGGAGCTGATCATTATACACGTGGTAGCTCCGGTCATGTCCATACCTCCGGCCGGACCGCCGGCCCACTCAGGGCTGCAGATGTCCGCGGTTATGCAGGAGTTGGAGGACTCCGCCCGAAAGACCCTGGATGACATGGCTGAACAGAAATCAGCGGACGGCCTCCGGGCCAGGTGGCTGGTGGTCCAGGGCAATCCCGCAGACGAGATCGCGGCCACGGCCCAACAGGAAGGGGCCGACGTGATAGTAATAGCCACCCACGGCTGGACGGGTTGGCGCAGGTTCGTATTCGGGTCGGTGGCGGAGAAGGTGGTAAGGCTGGCCCGCTGCCCTGTGTTCATAATCCCCGCAGGGAGCGAGGCGGCGTAAAGAGGGAGGGCTGAGCCCTCGAAACATATCCCAAAATGCGTTTTCAGCCGCCCTCCGGACGCCGGGATCGGGGTCATCCAGGAGCCGGGCGGCAGGAGGTGTCGCAGGCAAGCCTCTTAATGCCTGAAGATTGCTTTCACGGCCAGGATCCCAGGATTTCCACCGCCCATACCGAGCACAGCGCAAGGGCGATTACCAGTGACGCGGTCCAGTCCTTCCCGACCGTCCTGAGCTCCCTCAAGTAGGTCCTGGGGCCCCCTGAGTATCCGCGGGCCTCCATGGCCGTGGCGAGCTCTTCGGCTCGCCTCAAGGCCCCGAGGGAGACCGGTAGTATCAGTCCGGCGGCGGCCGAGGCCCTGCGCCTGAGCCCCCCCCGGCCGAAGCCGGCGCAACGGGAGAGCTGGGCATCGCGCACCCGGCTTATCTCCTCGAGCAGGGTGGGGACAAAGCGGAGGGCGATGGACACCATCATGGCGATCTCCTGGGACGGCACTCCCAGTGCCCCCAGGGGCCTGAGCAGCCTTTCCAATCCGGCCACCAGCTCGCCGGGCGAGGTGGTCATGGTGAGCAGGCCGCCCGTGGCGACCAGCAGGGCGAATCTCCAAGACACCAGCGCGCCCTGGTGGAGGCCCTGTTTGGTGATCGCCGGGAACCCGTCCCATATGGATACCAGCGGGGTGCCTTCGGTGAAGACCAGGTGGAGCAGGAAAAGTAGGGCCAGGAGAGGCAGGGCCGGCTTCAGTGCGGCCAGGAATGCGCCTGCAGGGATGCGGGAGGCTGCGGCCGCCGCCATCAGAAAAGCGCTGAGCAATGCACATGAGGCCGTTCCCGCCTGGAACGCCGCCAGGCTCAGGGCTACAGCACCCCAGATCTTGACCCTGGGGTCAAGGAGGTGAATAGTGGATGAGCCGTGAACATATGCGCCCAGCCGCATGATTCCTCCTCACGCCCGCCGGTTGAACCGTCCGGCTGTCAACGCCCCGCCGCTCCCCTGAGCGCCGATCCGCGAAGGGCTCGCCTCGGAGCTGAACGTCCGGGAACATGCCTCGCTGCCCTGCGGCGGGTTCAACAGCCCCAGGATGAACTCGCAGGCCTGATCCATGGTCAGTATTCCCTCGGGGACCTGCGCGCCTCCGCTCTTGAGCCTCCTCATCAGCTCGGCCACAGGCGGCAGGTCCAGGCCCAATTCCTCCAGCCGATCGGCCCGTTGAAACAGCTCGGACGGTGCTCCTTCCATGGCCAGCCGCCCCCCCTCCATGACCAGCAAGCGATCCGCCGGTGCGGCCTCGCTCATATCATGGGTCGCATGTATTATGGTGATGCCTTCCCGGTTGAGACTCCGGACCACCTCCAGGACGCGGGCCCTGGCGCCCGGTGCCAGGTATGCCGTGGGTTCGTCCAGGGCTATGTGCCTGGGTCCCATGGCCAGCACGCCAGCTATAGCCACCAGCTGTTTCTCGCCGCTGGACAGGTCGTGCGGCCGGCGGGAACAAAAACCCTCCAATCCCACCACCTCCAGTGACCGGTTCACCCGCCGCCGGATCTCCTCCGGGGGCAGCCCAAGATTCCCCGGGCCGAACGCCACGTCTTCTTCAACCGTCATTCCCACCAACTGGTTGTCCGGGTTCTGGAACACCATTCCCACCAACCGCCTGATCCTGGGCAAGGCACCGGTGTCCCGCGTACTCAGCCCGTCCACCTCGACTTCGCCCACAGCAGGCCTCAAGAGCCCGTTGATGTGCCTGAGCAGGGTGGTCTTGCCCGATCCGTTGGGGCCCGCCACGGCCACGTATTCGCCGTCCGCTATCTCCAGGCTGATCCCGTCCAGGGCCCGGGGGCCTTTTCGTTCATAACTATGACAGAGGCCGCTTATCCGGATCATGGGGTTCGGCCTCCGTGGAGGGAGACGTGTTCCCGGATCCTGGGCGCGATCAGGGTGACCGCGATCACCTTGAGGGCGTCCCCGGCCAGGAAGGGTATGACCCCTACAAGCACGGCCTCCTGAAACCCCAGCTTGCCCACCAGGCAGAGACCGGAGACTCCCAGGGCGTATACCAGCAGGTACCCGGCCGAGACCGCCGCTGCGACGGCAACGGGACCAGGTCTCTCTCTGTTCTCCAGCAGCCGCCCGGTGAGAAAAGCCCCGGCCACAAATCCCACCAGATAGCCGCCTGTGGGGCCGAGCAGGACGCCCAGGCCCGCCTTTCCGCCCGCAAAGACCGGCAGGCCGATCAGGCCCAGGATTACGTAGATCCCCTGGCTCATGGCACCCAAACGCCCCCCGAGGAGCACGGCGGCGAGCGCCATGAAAAGGGTCTGGAGTGTGACCGGTACCGGGGGGAGGGGTATCACCAGGTATGCCCCGGCCGCAGTGGCCGCCCCGAACATGGCCGCGTACACCATCCCCCTGAGGGAGGTTGCCCTGTCTTGATCAACCGTTCGACTCATCACAGAACCCGAGATCCCCTGATAGAACCGTGTGTATGCGCCCCGCGCCGTCCCGCACCATCAGGCCGCCCTCTGGGCTGATATCCACCGCCACCCCTGCGAGCCTCTCCGCCGTCGTCTCCACTGTAACGCTCCGGCCCAGGTTGCGGGAGAGCCTCTTCCATTTGTCGCGGAGTATGCAGGTGCGGCCCTCGAGAAAAGAGGTCCAGTGCCGCTCGTATGCTTCGAGAAAGAACCGGGCCAGCGAGGCCCGGTCCGTCGGCCCGCCGCCCTCGAGAGAGAGCGAAGTGGCCCGGCCCTCCAACTCCCGGGGGAACTCCCGGCAATCCACATTCACGCCCAGGCCTGTGACTGCGAAGTCCACTGCGTCCATGTCCCCTGAGATCTCTGTGAGGATCCCTCCCACCTTACGATTCCCGATCATCAGGTCGTTGGGCCAACGGATGTGAGTGTCCAGGGCGGGGTGGGTCCGGCGGAGCGCCTCGGCGGCCGCCAGCCCGGCGGCCAGGGTCAGCCCGGCGGCCCGGGCCGGGGGTATTGCCGGTCGCAGGACAAGGGAGAGGTAGAGCCCCTCGCCGTGCGGTGAGAACCACCACCTCCCCCTGCGACCCCGGCCCCGGCTCTGTGACTCCGCCGCCACCAGGCTGCCTTCAGGGGCCCCCTCGGATGCCAGCAGCACGGCCCGGGTGTTGGTGGAGTCGGTCTCGGCCTCGCAGAAGATCTCCCGCCTGCCGAAGACGCGCGCACCAAGGCCGCGTTGTATCTCGCGGGCGTGTAAGCGGTAAGGCTCCTCCTGCAGCCTGTAGCCCTTGCGGGGGGAGGACTCGATCCCGTAACCCTCGCTCCGCAGCCTGGAGACGTGCTTCCACACCGCGGATCGGGTAAGTGACAGCTCCCGGCCCAGGGCCTGGCCCGAGACCCACTCCCCCCGGTGCGACCTCAGGGCGGTCAGGACATGCTCCAGCATCGACCTTCTCTCAAGAATCAGGTGCCCCCGTCGGGCAGGGCCCTGCCGGGGCGACGAAGAGAGTGAATAACAGGATGGTTGCTGGAATGTCAACCACAAAAACTACTTCCGGTTGACATTTGCGGCGGGATCCGTCTTGATCTTGCTCTTGAACAGGTCCATGACCTTTGCCGCGTCCGCTCGGCCCGATGTCTTACGCATGACCTGGCCCACCAGGTAATTCAAGGGATCCTTTTCCCCTCCCCTGACCTTGGCCACCACGCCCGGATTTTGCGCCAACACCTCTTCCACCATTTCCTCCAGGACCGCGGCGTCCTGTATGGAGTGGAGCCCCTGCTCCTCGATCACCTCGTCCGGGTCTCGGCCCGTGCTAAAGACCGCCTGGAGAACGCTGCGGCCTGCCTGCTCGGTGACCTGGCCCAGGCTGATGCGGTTTACCAGCCGTGTGAAGGCCTCAGGGGTGATCGGGCATTCCTCTATGGACGAGGAGGACTCCTTGAGCAGCTTGAAGAGGTCCTTGACAATCCACCGGCAGAGCCTCTTCGGGTCCCTGGACCCGGGCGCGCAGCGGTCGAAGAAGTCCGATACGCCCCTGTCCCTGGTCAGGAGAAGTGCGTCCTCCCTGGCGAGCCCCAGATCCTTTACCAGCCGGGAGACCCGGTCGTCAGGGAGCTCCGGCATGCCGGCCCTCACCTCTTCTATGAATTCGGCGGGTATCTCGGTCTCTACCAGGTCCGGCTCCGGGAAATAGCGATAATCGGGCGCGTCTTCCTTGCTGCGCATGGGGATGGTTATCTTGCGCTCTTCGTCAAAGAGCCTGGTCTCCTGGGGCACGGGGAGGCCTTTCCCGAGCAGGTCGGCCTGGCGGGAGATCTCGTGTTCCAGGGCCTCGGTCACAAACCGGAAAGACGCCATGTTCTTGATCTCCGATCGGTTGCCGAACCCGTTTGCCTCGTCCGGGCGCAGGCTGATGTTGACGTCGCACCGGAACTGGCCCTTCTCCATGCTGCACTCGCTCACTCCCGCGTAGCGCAGGACCTGCCTCATCTTCTCCAGGTAGGACCGGGCCTCGGTCACCGAGCGTATGGGGTTCCGGGTATGATCCCCCACGATCTCAATGAGCGGGACGCTCGCCCGGTTGTAGTCGACCAGGCTGTACTCGGCCGCTTCAAAGGCATCCGATGAGTGGACCAGCTTGCCCGCGTCCTCCTCCAGGTGGATCCGCTTTATGCCCACGCTGCGGGGGCCGTCGTCCCCCTGGATGTCCAAGTGGCCGTTCTCGCAAAAGGGCTGTTCATACTGGGAGATCTGGTAGCCCTTGGGCAGGTCCGGGTAGAAGTAGTTCTTTCTGGCGAACCTGGAGCGGGGGTTTACTTCGCAGTTGAGGGCCAGTCCGGCACGGAGGCACAATGCCACGGCCTCGCGGTTAAGGGCCGGCAGGGTGCCCGGGTGGCCGGTGCACACCGGGCAGATATTCGAGTTGGGGGGTGCGCCCACCGTGTTCCTGCACCTGCAGAACAGCTTGGTGCGGGTGTTCAGCTCGGCGTGGACCTCGAAGCATATGATAATCTCGTAGTCCATGTATCATGCCCCCGGTGTGGTTATATCCTGGTAGGCGGAGCCCACCCTGAGGACGGTCTCCTCGTCAAACGGCTTGCCGATCACCTGCATCCCCACGGGCAGCCCGTCCACCCGGCCGCACGGGACGCTCATCCCCGGCAGGCCGCTCATGTTGAGCGGGGCCGTATAGACGTCCACCAGGTACATCTGGAGAGGGTCCTCTATCTTTTCCCCCAGCCTGAACGGCAGGCACGGCGAGACCGGGGTCACCATGCAATCCACGCGACCGAAAGCCCGGTCGAAGTCCTGCTTCACCAGACGCCGGACCTTCTGGGCCTTGCGGTAGTAAGCGTCGTAATATCCGGCCGAGAGGACGTAGCTCCCCAGCATTATCCTCCGCTTCACTTCCCTCCCGAACCCCTCACTGCGCGTGGACTCATACATGGCCAGCAGGTCCCGGTCCCCGCCCGCCGAGCGGAACCCGTATTTGACCCCGTCGTATCGGGCCAGATTGCTGCTGGCCTCCGCGGTTGCGATCAGGTAGTAGGCGCTGATGGCGTATCGGGTATGGGGCAGGGAGATCTCCACCACCCGGGCCCCTCCGCCCTCCAGGACCCTGACCGCCTCCATGATCTTATCCCGTATCCTCGGGTCCAGTCCCTCGACGAAGTACTCCCTGGGAAGCCCGATCCTGACGCCCTCCAGGCCCTTGCCTATTGAGGCGGTGAAGTCGGGGACCGGGATGTCCACCGAGGTGGAATCCATTGGGTCCTTGCCGCAGAGGGCGCCCAGGAGCAGGGCGCAATCTTCAGCGCTCCTCCCCATGGCGCCCACCTGGTCCAGGGAAGACGCGTAGGAGATCAGTCCGTAGCGGCTCACCCGGCCGTAAGTCGGCTTGATACCAGCTACGCCGCAGTAGGCCGCGGGCAAGCGGATGGATCCGCCCGTATCGGTGCCCAGGGCCAGGACGGTCTCTCCGGCAGCCAGGGCAGCGGCCGATCCCCCGCTCGATCCGCCCGGCACGCAGCCCGCTTCCAGGGGGTTCCTGGTTGGACCGAAGATGCTGTTCTCGGTGGAAGAGCCCATACCGAACTGGTCCAGGTTGGTCTTGCCGATAATGACCGCTCCGCTGCCGGTCACCCGGCGGACCACGGTGGCGTCATAGGGGGGCGTGTAGTTTTCAAGGATCCGGGAGCCGCAGGTGGTGCGGATACCCATGGTGCAGAGGTTGTCCTTGACGGCCATGGGGAGGCCGTTCAGCGGAGGGGGCGGATCTCCGGCTGCGGCCCGCTCGTCGGCCCGCTCGGCCGCTCTCAGGGCCTCCGCCGGCATCACCGTTATGAAGGCATTGATCTCGGCCTCTCGTTGCTCGATTCTCTCCAGCACCGCCTCGGTGAGCTCCCTCGAGGATATCTCCCTCCTGCGGAGCATGGCGATCAGAGTTGAGGCGTTAAGGTCACAAAGCGCCATGTTCAGCCTTCCAGGATCTTGGGGACTTTGAAGTAGCCGTCTTCGGCCTCGGGCGCCGCGGACAGGAACAGAGAGGGATCCTCCAGCGGCGCCTCCTCGTCGTCCCTCCATACGTTCAGTGCTTCCAGCACGTGGCTCATGGGCTCCACTCTCTCGGTGTCCAAATCCTCGAGCGACTCCACGTAATCCAGGACCGCGCTCAGGTCTTCACGAAAGGTCTCGGTCTCCTCCTCGGTCAGCCGCAGTCTGGAGAGCTTGGCCACATGGGCCGCCTCCTCCCTGGATATGCGGATCCTGCCGGTTGTTCGGGCACCGGGCTCCGTCGTTTCCGGGCCTCGCCCGGCCATAGGGGCGGCCGAATCCGCCAGGCCCAAGTGGAGCTCAGCGAGTTGAGCCGGATCCGCGGGCGACGGGGCCCGGGTGAGAGGGCACACGGCGCTCCTGTTTTTGGGGAAGGCGATTACGTCCCTTATGGACGGGGTTCCCAGTATCATGGCGGCCACGCGGTCAAGCCCCAGGGCCAGCCCTCCGTGGGGAGGCGCGCCGTACTCCAGGGCCTTGACGAAGAATCCGAATTTTCTATCGATCTCCTCCTCTGTGAGGCCCAGGGCCTGGAAGACCTTGTGTTGAACTTCGGGCCGGTTTATTCGTATGCTCCCGCCTCCGACCTCTTCGCCGTTTATGACCAGGTCGTAGGCCCTGGCTCGCATGGACGCCAGACGATCCGTGTCTTTCGGGTCGAATTCCTCGCTCTCCGGCATGGTGAATGGGTGATGCTGCGACCCCAGGACCCCGTCCTTCAGCTCGAACAATGGGAACTCGGTGACCCAGAGGGGGCGGTAGCTCTCGTTCGGGACCCGGTCCAGGCGATCGGCCAGGTGCAGGCGGAGGCCTGCCAGGACGCTGTTTACCAGTTCCCTCGACGTGTCCGCCACCATCATGACCACGTCCCCTTCACCCGCCCCCAGGCGCTCGGCCAGGCGCTGGAGCTCGTCCCCTGTGAAAAACTGCGATATGTTGGACTGGAGCTTGCCGCCGGCCATCTTCATCCAGGTCATGCCCTTGCCGCCCAACGAGGGCACTATCTTGAGGGCGTAGTCGTTCTGGAGTACGTTCTTGCTGAGCGCCCCTGCGGCCTTTCTCACGCGGAAACCCTTTATCAGTCCTCCTTGTTCCATCACGCGCCGGAAGATCCCGTAGCCCGTCTCCCGGAAGATGTCCGTCAGCTCCTCGAACTCCATTTCCAGGCGCAGGTCGGGCCGGTCGGTCCCGTAGCGCTCCATGGCGGTCCGGTAGGGCATCCGCGGAAAGGGTCGGTCCAGCTCTATCCCCCCCACCCGGAATATTCCGCCCACCACCTCCTCCACCACTTGATATATGAACTCCTCGTCGATGAAGGCCGCTTCCAGGTCCAGTTGGGTGAATTCCGGCTGGCGGTTGGGCCTCAAATCCTCGTCTCGGAAGCACCGCACAATCTGGAAGTATCGGTCCACCCCGCTCATCATCAGGATCTGCTTGAAGAGCTGTGGAGACTGGGGCAGGGCGTAGAATCTGCCCGGGTGGATGCGGCTGGGCACCAGATAGTCCCGCGCCCCTTCAGGCGTGCTCCGTGTAAGAAAGGGGGTCTCGACCTCGATGAAGCCGAGTTCGTCCAGGTGGGAGCGGATGCGGCTCAGGATCCGGTGGCGCTTCACCAGCCGCTCGTTCATTGAAGGGCGCCTCAGGTCCAGGTAGCGGTAGCGCAGGCGCAGGTCCTCGTCCACCTGTTCCGGGCCGGACTTGAGCTCTTCACCCAGGACCATGGCCTTCTCGGATATGGGAAACGGGAGCGGGGGTGATTCCGCGAGAATGGAAAGGGCCTCGGCGTGTACCTCTATAGAGCCCGTTTCCAGGTTGGGGTTCTCCGTACCCGCACTCCTCAAGGCCACCAGGCCTCGCACCACCACCACGTACTCGTTTCGCAGGCGCTCGGCGCTTTGAAACACACTCTCGCCGGCCTTCGGGTCGAACACCACCTGGACTATTCCCCGGGAGTCCCTGAGGTGAATAAAGAGCAGGTTCCCGTGGTCCCTGACCGCATCCACCCAGCCCATCAACAGGACCCTGCGGCCCGCATCACCGGCGACCAGATCCCCGCAGTAAGATCTCTCCCTCCAATTCATCATGACGGATCTTTCTCTTCTCCCCCAACAGGCGGCGGGCCTAAAAAAGGCGCTCTCCCGAGCACCAGTCGCCTTTGGCAACCATGGTACGTCTTGCGCTCAATCCCGGCGCAAGCCAATATCTTTATCCCATTCCACTGGAGGGATCAATCCCCTTTTTCCGGCCCACCACCGGCCAGCAGCGCCGGGCGATTTCATTCGACATAATTGTAGTATCACCACTGAATCGGCACAAAATTGTAGCGTCAATCGCGGTGCGGTGCCTGCCCGCCCCGGACCCCAAGAACGAAACACCCGTCTATTCGGAAGGTTATCCCTTGTGGCACGGCCATTGCTGGGATCAATGACACGAGCCGGGCAAGACCTCGGGATCCATGCGGGCGGGCCGAGCTCTCCGGGAGCCCGGGGTTGCTTTTGACACCGGCCCGTGTCACCGTGTGAAGCGCGGGTTGCAAGGCCGAGCCGGTTTCACGGTTGAGACCCGGAAATCTATCCAATGGAATTCAAAAGGAGGATGTCGATGTTTGAGCCCGACGAGGAAAGCAAGAAGAGACTCAACTGCAGGACCACCGAAGACGTGCGGCGGGTGGTGAAGGATCACAAGGTCAGTTTCATACAGTTCTGGTTCACGGACGTTCTGGGGGTGCTCAAGAGCTTCGCCATAACCCCGTCCGAGCTGGAGGAGGGGCTGACAGAGGGCATGGGATTTGACGGATCCTCGATCGAGGGCTTCGCCCGGATCCAGGAGAGCGACATGATAGCCAAGCCCGATCCCACCACGTTTCAGCTCGTGCCGTGGCGCAACGGCGAGAGGCCTGTGGCCCGCATGTTTTGTGACGTACTCAATCCCGACGGCACACCGTACGAGGGGGACCCCAGGTACGTGTTCAAGCGGCTCCTGGAGCGTACGGCCGAAAAGGGCTATACATTCTACCTGGGACCGGAGCTGGAGTACTTCTACTTCAAGGACGAGCGCGGCACCGAGATCCTCGACAAGGGCGGGTACTTCGACTCCAGGGTAATGGACATGGGAAGCGACCTGAGGCGGGACACCATATTCGCGCTCCAGTCCATAGGCATAGACGTGGAGTACAGTCACCACGAGGTGGCGCCCAGCCAGCATGAGATAGACCTGCGCTACGATGAGGGCCTGCGCATGGCCGACAAGACCATGACCTACAGGCTCATAGTAAAGGAAATAGCCCGGCAGCGCGGCGTCTATGCCACTTTCATGCCCAAGCCCATTTTCGGGGTGAATGGAAGCGGAATGCATGTGCATCAGTCGCTGTTCCAGGGCGAGAGAAATGCGTTCTACGATCCGGACGACCGCTATCACCTCTCAGAGCTCGCCAAGCACTATATAGCAGGGGTGATGCGCCACGCCCCGGAGATAACCGCGGTGACCAACCAGTGGGTGAACTCCTACAAGCGGTTGGTCCCCGGCTACGAGGCCCCGGTATATGTGTCCTGGGCGAGGAGGAACCGCTCGGCCATGATCCGGGTGCCCATGTACAAGCCCGGCAAGGAAAAGGCCACACGCATGGAGTTCCGCTCGCCCGATCCTTCCTGCAACCCTTATCTCGCGTTCGCCGTGATGCTGGGAGCCGGTCTGGAGGGCATCGAGAAGAAGTACGAGCTTCCTGCACCCATCGAAGAGGACATCTTTGAAATGAACCCGGCCGAGAGGAAGGCGCACGGGATTACGGACCTCCCCGGCAATCTGTACGCGGCCATTCTCGAGGCCGAAAAGAGCGAGTTGGTAAGAAAGGTCCTGGGCGAGCACATCTTCAACAAGTTCATAGAGAACAAGAAGATCGAGTGGGACCATTACCGGACACACGTCAGCCAGTTCGAGCTGGATCGCTATCTTTCCGTCCTCTGAGTCCCGGCCCCGCTCCTCCACGGAGGGGCGGGCCGGCCGAGGGCAAAAGGAGGGGGTCGTGCAAGGGTGAGAGATGAGAGCGAATAGTGACCGGCGTGCGGGTCTGCCTGCGGCCCGGGGGGGTCTTTATCACCCCGGGTTTGAGCATGACGCGTGCGGTGTGGGCTTTGTGGTCAATGTGGACGGCACCCGGACCCACCGGGTGATCGAGCAGGGTATACGGGCGCTGATCAACCTCCAGCACCGAGGTGCGGTGGGGGGGGACCTGACCACCGGCGACGGGGCGGGAATCCTGTTCCAGATACCCCATGAGCTCTACAGGGACGGGGGGGCGACGCCGGGACTTTCTCTGCCCGGGCCGGGCGAATACGGGGTGGGGATGCTGTTCATGCCCCGTTCGGAGCGGCTGCGGGAGGAGTGCATGCGGGTGGTGGAGCGATGCGTCTCTACCGAGGGCCTGGCTTTTCTGGGGTGGAGGGAGGTGCCTGTTGACGACCGGGCCATCGCCGGCCAGGCCAAGGCCGGGCAGCCCTTCATTTGCCAGTGTTTCATCGGGGGCAGGGGGGCCTCCGGCCGGGACCTGGAGCGAAGACTGTATGCGCTCAGGCGGGACATGGAGAAGACCGCCGGTCCCCTGGTCGCGGGTGAAGACTGCTTCTACATCCCCAGTTTGTCCTGCAGGACGGTCAATTACAAGGGCCTGTTCACCGCAGGCCAGCTCCCCCTGTATTACCCGGACCTGACCGACGAGCGGGCGGCCAGCTCACTGGCCGTGGTGCACCAGAGGTACAGCACCAATACGTTCCCCTCCTGGGAGTTGGCCCAGCCCTTCAGGTACCTGGCCCATAACGGGGAGATAAACACCCTGCGCGGCAACCTGAACCATTTCAGGTCTCGGGAGCCCATGCTGGCCTCCGACCTGTTGGGTCCGGAGCTCCACAGGGTCCTTCCCGTGGTTGACGAAAAGGGGAGCGACTCGGCCTGTCTGGACAACGCTCTGGAGCTCCTGTGTGCGGCCGGCCGCGGCCTTTCCCACGCCATGCTGATGCTGGTCCCCGAGGCCTGGGGGGTCAAGTATCCCATGGGTCCCGATCAGCGGGGGTTTTTCGAGTATCACGCCGGGCTGATGGAGCCCTGGGACGGACCTGCCGCCCTGGCCTTCACCGACGGGTTGCAGGTCGGGGGGATGTTGGACAGGAACGGGCTCAGGCCGGCAAGGTATACCATCACCAAGGACGGATTCATGGTCTTTGCCTCCGAGGCCGGGACTCTGGACTTGGACCCGGCGGACGTGGCCGAGAAAGGGGCCCTGAGACCCGGGCAGATGATCGTGGTGGACACGGTCAAGAAGAGGGTGCTCAAGAACGGGGAGATAAAGACCCTGTGCGCCAGGCGGCAGCCTTACAGGCGGTGGGTGGAGGAAAACCGCATCACCCTCAGGGGCTTCTACGGGAGCGTTTCCTCCATCACCCCGGACTTTGACAGGCTCCTGGAGCGCCAGAGGCTGTTCGGCTATACGAGGGAGGACCTCCAGATGCTCCTGGAGCCCATGGCCTCCACCGGGTATGAGCCGGTGGGCTCGATGGGAGCGGACATCCCCCTTGCCGTCCTGTCTGAGAACGGGCCCCTGCTCTACAATTACTTCAAGCAGCTCTTCGCACAGGTCACCAATCCGGCCATAGACCCGGTTCGAGAGGAGCTGGTCATGTCCCTCATGACCTTCATAGGGAATCCCGGGAACATCCTCACCGAGCTCCCCGGTCACAGCCGCTTGATGAAGCTCCTTCACCCCATACTGTCAAACGAGGACCTGATCCGGCTGAAGAACTTGAATGTGGCGGGGTTCAAGGCAAGGACCCTGGGGATGGGCTTCCCGGCCGGGGGTCGGGGCAGCAGGCTTGCAGCGGCGCTCGACGAGCTCTGCGACAGAAGCGAGGAGGCCCTGGGCCGGGGGGACTCCCTCCTGATTCTGAGCGACAGGGATCTGCCCAGTGACATCGCGCCCATTCCCGCGCTCCTGGCGGTCTCGGCCGTGAATCGGAGGCTCTCCACAAAGGGGGTGCGGACATCCGCGGGGTTGATCCTGGAGACCGGGGAGGCCAGGGAAGTGATGCACATGGCCTTGCTCCTGGGCTACGGGGCAACCGCGGTGAACCCTTACGCGGCGTTCGACACCGTGGCCGCCATGGACCTCAGGCGGGAGCTCACCAGGAACCTGAGCGTGGGCGTGGCCCTGGAGAACTATATAGGGGCCCTGCTGAAGGGCCTGTTGAAGATAATGTCCAAGATGGGCATCTCCACCCTGCGGAGCTATAGGAGCGCCCAGGTCTTCGAGGCCGTGGGGCTGGGCCGCTCGGTGGTGGAGCGCTACTTCCCGGGCACCAGCTCCAGGATAGGGGGCATCGGACTGGACCAGATAGCGGAGGAGGCCGAGACCCGGCGCCGCCGGGCCTACGAGCGCCCGCCGGGCGCCCCGCGGGTCCTTCCCGGCGGAGGAGTCTACAGGCTGAGAAAAGGCGGGGAGCGGCACAGGTGGAATCCCGAGTCCATTGTGAAGCTCCAGGAGGCCGTCCGCAAGGACGATTCAGGCGCCTATGATGAGTTCGCGCGGCTGATCAACGAGCAGTCCGAGCGGCTCTTCACCCTCCGGGGGATGTTCAAGCTCAGGGAAGGCGAGCCCGTCCCGCTGGATCGGGTGGAGCCCGCCTCCGAGATAGTCAAGCGTTTCGCCGCCAGCGCCATGTCCTTCGGCTCCATAAGCAGGGAGGCCCATGAGACCATAGCCGTGGCCATGAACCGCCTGGGGGCCATGAGCAACTGCGGCGAGGGCGGGGAGGACCCTGACAGGTACAGGCCTCTGCCCAACGGCGACAGCCGCTCCAGCGCGGTCAAACAGGTGGCCAGCGGCCGGTTCGGGGTCACGGTGGAGTACCTGGTCAACGCCAGGGAGCTCCAGATAAAGATCGCCCAGGGAGCAAAGCCCGGAGAAGGGGGGCAGTTGCCCGGTCACAAGGTGAACCGGGAGATTGCCAGGGTCCGCTACTCCACTCCCGGGGTCACACTGATCTCCCCGCCCCCGCACCATGACATCTACTCCATCGAAGACCTGTCGCAGCTCATCTTCGACCTCAAGAACGTCAATCCACAGGCCCGCATCTCGGTGAAGCTGGTCTCCGAGGTGGGGGTGGGCACCATTGCGGCGGGGGTGGCCAAGGCCCTCGCGGATATGGTCCTTATCAGCGGCTATGACGGCGGAACCGGAGCATCTCCACTCTCTTCCATACTGCATGCCGGGGCTCCCTGGGAGCTGGGTCTCTCGGAGACCCAGCAGACCCTGGTCCTCAACCAGCTAAGGGACCGGATCAGGGTCCAGACGGACGGCCAGATGAGGACAGGCCGGGACGTGATCGTGGCCGCTCTCCTGGGTGCGGAGGAGTATGGATTCGCCACCGCGGTGCTGGTGGTGCTGGGCTGCGTGATGATGAGAAAATGCAATATGAACACCTGCCCGGTGGGCATCGCCACCCAGGACCCGGACCTCAGGAGGCGCTTCACCGGGCGGCCCGAGCACGTTGAGCGCTACTTCCGGATGGTCGCGGAAGAGGTGCGCAGGTACATGTCGCTCTTGGGCTTTGCCCGCATGGATGATCTCATCGGCCGCAGCGACTTGCTGGAGACCGATGAGGCCGTCCGGTTCTGGAAGCAGAGGGGCCTGGACCTCAGCGGGATCCTGAGCCCTCCCCGGGCGGGGGAGGAGCTCCCTGAAGCCGGCTTCCGGGGCCGGGGCCCGGGCGAAGGGGCGGCCCGGGCGCGGCGTTGTCTCCGGGCGCAGGAGCACGCTATCGATGCGGTTATGGACAGGGAGCTGATATCCCTTGCAGCGGAGGCCCTGGAAGCGGGCAAGCCGGTCGAGATAGAGCGGCCCATCAGGAACGTCAATCGCACCACCGGGGCCATGCTCTCCGGAGAGATCGCCAAGCGATACGGCTATCAGGGGCTCCCGGAAGACACCATTGTTTGCCGCTTCCGGGGCGCGGCCGGGCAGAGCTTCGGGGCCTTCGGGGCCAACGGCCTAAGCCTGCTCCTGGAGGGGGAGGCCAATGATTACGTGGGAAAGGGGCTCTCGGGCGCCAAGATCGTGATCACCCCCTACCCGGGTGTGGGTTTCGATCCGGCGTGCAATATGGCTGCGGGAAACGTATGCCTCTACGGGGCCACCGGGGGCGAGCTCTACATCAACGGAATGGCCGGGGAGCGGTTCGCCATCCGGAACAGCGGCGCGAGGGCGGTCGTGGAGGGGGTGGGAGACCACGGCTGCGAGTACATGACCGGGGGGCGGGTGGTGGTGCTGGGCGAGACCGGGATCAACTTCGCCGCCGGCATGAGCGGAGGCATAGCCTATGTCTTTGACCCGGAGCGCCGCTTCGACGGCAGGTGCAACCTGGACATGGTGGACCTGGAGCTGGTGACCGACCCAAGGGACGTGGATGAGCTGCTTCGGATGATCCGGAGGCACCTGGAGCTGACAGGCAGCCCCCGTGCGGGGAACATTATCGAACAGTGGGACGCCTGCCTGCCCTTTTTCGTGAAGGTCTTCCCCATGGAGTACCGCAGGGTGCTCGGCATGATGAGCAAAGAGGACGAGGCCACCGAGAGGGCGGAGGTGGAGCACAAGTAGGGCCTGGAGCCCTTTTTCTAATCGAGCAAGGACTGTCATGGAAGAGAAGCTCCGGGGTTTTCTGGAGATCCCGAGGATGGACCCGGGCTATCGCCCGGTTGAGGAGAGGCTGCACGACTACCGCGGGGTGGAGCGGCAGCTCGCACACGAGCAGATCCGAAGCCAGGCGGCGCGGTGCATGGATTGCGGTACGCCCTTTTGCCACGCCTACGGCTGCCCGCTTGCCAACGTGGTGCCCGAGTTCAACCATGCCGCCTACAGGGGGCAGTGGGAGCAGGCCCTGCAGATCCTTCTCTCCACCAACCCCTTCCCCGAGTTCACCGGCAGGGTCTGCCCCGCCCCGTGCGAGGCGGCCTGCGTGGCCGGGATCCACGGCGATCCGGTAACCATAAGGCAGATAGAGCATGCAGTGGCGGAACTGGGGTTCGAGCGGGGGGGGATATATCCCTCACCCCCTGAGCGGCGCCGCTCGGAGCGGGTGGCCATAATAGGGTCCGGTCCCGCCGGACTGGCCGCGGCGGATCTCCTGAACCGGCACGGATGCCGGGTCACGGTGTACGAGCAGGCCGGAAGCCCGGGGGGCATCCTGCGCTACGGCATCCCGGACTTCAAGCTGGAGAAGTGGGTCGTGGAAAGACGCATTCGCTTGATGAGGGAAGAGGGGGTGGAGTTCGAGACGGATGTGAGAGTGGGCGACGACATCTCCTGCCGCTATCTCAAAGGGCGCTATCATGCCGTCTGCCTTGCCTGCGGGGCCAGGCGTCCCAGGGACCTTCCGGTCCCGGGGAGGGACCTCCAAGGGATCCATTTCGCCATTGACTTCCTTGTACAGCAAAACATGCGGGTCGCGGGCGAGCCCTTGGACAAGGAGCGGGAGATAAGCGCCTCCGGAAGGAGGGTCGTGGTGATAGGCGGAGGAGACACGGGCTCGGACTGCGTGGGGACCGCCCTCAGGCAGGGAGCGGAGAGCGTGCTCCAGCTCGAGATCATGCCGGAGCCGCCCGAGACGAGACATCCGTCCACCCCCTGGCCCGCTTGGCCGTACAAGCTCCGGAGGACTCACGCCCATGAAGAAGGCGGAGGTGTCAAGTGGGCGGTGATGACCAAGGCCTTCGAGGGTGAGGGCGGTCGTGTCATCGGCCTAAGGGCCGTGGAGGTGGAATGGACCCGGGAGTGCGGCACGGGGCCTCCTTCCCCTAGTGAGGTCCCGGGGACCGAGTTCCGGGTGGATACCGATCTGGTGTTGCTGGCCATGGGCTTCACCGGAGCGGAGCGCAGCACCCTGGACGAGGCCCTGGGTTTGGAGCTGGACGGCAGCGGCAGTGTCCGGTCGGACCACAGAAACATGACCGGGCAGGCGGGCGTTTTTGTCGCCGGAGACATGAACCTGGGCCAATCCCTGGTGGTGCGGGCCATAGCCGACGGCAGGAAGGCGGGACAGGGGATCCTGGACTACCTGGGCTGGAAGGCTGAGCCGCGACGGGTTTATTGGCAATAAACATCTGGAATGTAATAAACTTATGCTTAATTTGTCAAGAGCAAAACCTATTGCAAGGCATGGCAAACTAGTATAGGTTGGATTCGTTTCCGCGCCCGGCGCTCCCGGGGAGGAGATCAGTCAGGCGCAAAGAGAGCCTGCCGCTGCCGGCGGCGGGCCCTTTTTTGAGGGGCATGAGACCTCTCGGAAACGGGCGAACAGGGGCGACGGACCGTTCATGATAGGCATTGTGGACTACAAGGCGGGCAACTTGAGGAGCGTGGAGCGGGCCTTGAACAAGCTCGGATTCGCCTGCCGCATTACCGCCGGCCGCGACGAGCTGCTGGCGGCGGACAGGCTGGTCTTCCCGGGCGTGGGGGCCGCCGGGAGCGCCATGGAGGACCTTTGCCGCTCAGGACTGGATGGAATATTGAGAGAGGCCTTCACCAGGGGGACGCCCTTCCTGGGGATATGCCTGGGCGCACAGATTATACTGGACAGAAGCGAGGAGAATGACTCGGCCTGCCTGGGGTTGTTGCCTGGAGTTGTGCGGCGTTTCCCCTCTCCTCTGCTCGGGGAGGAAGGCGGGCGGCTCAAGATACCTCACATGGGATGGAACGGCCTGAGGTTGACCAGGTCCCATCCGGTGCTGGACGGGGTACGGCCCACGGACGAGTTTTACTTCGTGCACTCCTATTACCCGGCGCCGTCTTCCGAGGACCTTGTCGTGGCCTTGACCGATTACGGGATCAGGTTCCCCTCGGTGGTGGGTGGGGGCAATCTCCTGGCCACGCAGTTCCATCCGGAAAAGAGCGGCAACCCAGGGCTTCGCATCCTGGAGAACTTTTGCCGCTGGGACGGCCGAGATGCTTAGCAAGCGCATAATCCCGTGCCTGGATGTCCGAGACGGAAAGACCACCAAGGGTATCCGTTTCAAGGAGAACGTGGACATAGGAGATCCGGTGGAAATGGCCCGGTTCTACTACGAGCAGGGCGCTGACGAGATAGTCTTTTATGATATAACCGCGTCCAGCGACCAAAGGGACATCATGATCCATGTGGTGGACCGGGTGGCGAGAGAGATCTTCATCCCCTTTTCGGTGGGAGGGGGGATCCGCACGGTCGAGGACATGCGAAGGGTGCTCCTCGCCGGGGCCGAGAAGGTGAGCGTGAATACGGCCGCTCTGCAGGACCCCTCGATCGTGTCCGGGGGCGCAAGGGCCTTCGGGAGCCAGTGCGTGGTCCTTGGAATGGATGTGAGGCGCGTGGAGCCGACCCCGGAGATCCCCTCGGGGTACGAGATGGTGATCCACGGGGGCCGGACCGCCACCGGCAGGGACGCCCTTTCCTGGGCCAGGGAGGCGGAGCGGCTGGGCGCCGGGGAGATATGCCTGAACTCCATAGACGCGGACGGGACCAGGGAAGGATATGAGCTCACTCTCACCGCCCTGATATCAGAGAACGTGGATATCCCGGTAATCGCATCCGGCGGTGCGGGCTCCATCGACCACGTACACCAGGTGCTCACCAGGGGGAAGGCGGACGCGGCCCTGGTCGCCTCCATGGTTCACTTCGGGACTCATACCATAGGTGAGATCAAGGAGGAGCTCCATCAAAGGGGCGTCAAGGTCAGGCGGGTTTGGGACTGAGAGCGACAGGAGCAGGGAGCGGGTCCTTGAAGCCCGCCGTTCGCGCACCCGGAGACAGGGGTTGAGGATTGTCAGAGAACACTGAACCAAGGAGAACAAAGGCGCTCCTGGTCCTGGAGGACGGGAGCGTCTTCGAGGGAAGGTCCTTCACCGGGCCTGCCGAGGCCACCGGGGAGGTGGTCTTCAATACCAGTATGAGCGGCTACCAGGAGATACTGACCGATCCCTCGTACTGCGGGCAGATGGTCGCCATGACCTACCCCTTGATCGGGACCTACGGGGTCAACCCCGAGGACGTGGAGTCGGAATCCATAAGGGCAAGCGCCCTGCTGGTGCGCGAGTACCAGGATTTTCCCAGCAATTGGCGCTGCTCCATGAGCCTGGCCGAATACCTCCGGCAGGGCGGCGTGCCGGGAATAGAAGGGATCGACACCAGGGCCCTCACCCGGCGGATCCGCTCGGCAGGGGCCATGAGGGCGGCCCTTTCCACCCGGGACCTCGACCCCGCGTCCCTGGCGGAAAAGGCCGGGCTCTCTCCCCCCATGGAGGGGCTGGACCTGGTCTCCAGGGTGACACGGAGCGGGCCCGCTATCTGGCGGGACGGGACCCTGAAACCCCTGGAAGGGGACCTGGCGGGATTCCGATGGCCCGGGGGCGAAAAATGGCGCGTGGTGGCGGTGGATTACGGGGTCAAGTGGAACATCCTGCGCTCCCTGGAAAGCAGGGGGTGCACGATCCTGGTGGTGCCGGCCGGGGTCTCCGCCGGGACCATCGACGCCCTGGACCCGCACGGCCTTTTTCTCAGCAACGGACCCGGGGACCCTGCTGCGGTGACCTATGCGGTGGAAGCAGTCAGGGAGCAGCTCGGCCGGAGGCCGGTCTTCGGGATATGCCTTGGGCACCAGCTCGTGGGCCTCGCCCTGGGCGGCGGCACGTTCAAGCTCAGGTTCGGCCATCACGGAGGGAATCAGCCGGTAAAGGACGTTGCGACCGGGAGGGTGGAGGTGACCTCCCAGAACCACGGGTTCTGCGTGGATATGGATTCCCTCAACGACCCCGGAGTTGAGCTCACCCATATCAACCTGAACGACGGGACGCTGGAGGGGCTGAGACATAGGGAGATCCCTCTCTTCTCCGTGCAGTACCACCCTGAGGCCTCGCCCGGCCCGCATGACGCCGGGTACCTGTTCGACCGGTTCACAGAGATGATGCACAATCATCACCGGGCGTAAAGGAGGAGGAAGCCGGGACCGGCGGCCTGCTCCGGATCCGCGCAAGAAGAACATATCCATGCCCAGACGAGACGACATACACAAGATACTGATAATCGGCTCCGGACCGATCGTCATAGGCCAGGCCTGCGAGTTCGACTACTCCGGGACCCAGGCCTGCAAGGCGCTTGCCGAAGAAGGCTACCGGGTGATTCTGATAAACAGCAATCCGGCCACCATAATGACCGATCCCGGTATGGCCCACAGGACGTACATAGAGCCCATCACAGCGGAGATGGTGGCCAGGGTCATAGAAAAGGAGCGGCCCGACGCCCTGCTCCCCACACTGGGCGGGCAGACCGGGTTGAACACCACGGTGCAGGCGGCCGAGAACGGGGTGCTTGAGCGGTACGGCGTGGAGGTGATCGGGGCCTCCATACCGGTGATCCTCAAGGCCGAGGACCGGGAGCAGTTCAGGGACGCGATGGAGAGGATCGGCCTTCGGGTCCCTGAGAACGAGATCGTCAGGGACATGGATCAGGCCCGCAGGGCTGCGGACAGGATCGGCTTCCCCCTGATCATACGGCCGAGCTTCACCCTGGGCGGCATAGGCGGCGGCGTGGCTTACAACCGCGAGGAGATGGAGGAGATGGCCCGCGCCGGTCTGGAGGCCTCCATGATCACCGAGGTGATCATGGAGGAGTCCTTGATCGGGTGGAAGGAGTACGAGCTGGAGGTGATGAGGGACTGCCGGGACAACGTGGTGATCATCTGCTCCATAGAGAACTTCGACCCCATGGGGGTGCACACCGGTGACAGCATTACCGTGGCCCCTGCACAGACCCTCACCGACCGCGAATACCAGGAGATGAGGGATGCGGCCATAGATATCATCAGGGAGATAGGAGTGGAGACCGGGGGCTCCAACATCCAGTTCGCGGTCCATCCCGGGACCGGGGAGATGGTGGTGATCGAGATGAACCCCAGGGTCTCCAGGAGCTCGGCCCTGGCCTCCAAGGCCACCGGGTTCCCCATCGCCAAGATCGCCACAAAGCTGGCGCTCGGGTACTCCCTGGACGAGATCCCCAACGATATCACGCGGGAGACCATGGCTTCGTTCGAGCCCACAATAGACTACTGCGTGGTCAAGATCCCCAGGTGGACGTTTGAGAAGTTCCCCGGGGCCCAGGACCGGCTGACCACGTCCATGAAGTCAGTGGGGGAGACCATGGCCATAGGCCGGACCTTCAAGCAGGCCCTGCAGAAGGCGGTCCGTTCACTGGAGATCGGGCGCTTC
Organism: uncultured Desulfobacterales bacterium; assembly: GCA_964647905.1. GTDB lineage: Bacteria > Desulfobacterota > DSM-4660 > Desulfatiglandales > HGW-15 > CAZYJR01. The sequence continues at coordinate 245,603 of CAZYJR010000001.1, forward strand.
GGCCTGGGCGTCCATTTTCCCGGACCGCACCCCCCCCTTCCCGAGCTCCACGACCTGGAGGAGAGGCTGGTCAAGCCCAACTCGGGCAGGCTCTTTACCATATACCAGGCCATGGACGCGGGCCTGAGCCTGGAGAGGATCCATGAGCTCACCCGCATAGACCCCTGGTTCCTCCATCAGATCGAGCGGATACACGGGTTGGGGCAGGAGCTGATCCGGGCGGGGGCCGGAAGGGGAGGGGATCCGTGGGACCCCGGGCTGCTGCGGCTGGCCAAGGAGTACGGGTTTTCCGACATCCAGCTTGGCATGTTTTTCGGCATGGGGGAGCAGGAGATGCGCGAGGCCAGGGAGGCCCTCGGGGTGACCCCGGTGTTCAAGCTGGTGGACACCTGCGCGGCGGAGTTCGAGGCCTACACCCCATACTTTTACTCCACCTACGAGCAGGAGAACGAGTTCCGCCCGAGCTCGGGCAGGAAAGTGGTGATCCTGGGCGGCGGGCCCAATCGCATAGGACAGGGAATAGAGTTCGACTACTGCTGCGTTCAGGCCTCGTTCGCCTTGCGGGACATGGGGGTGGAGAGCATAATGGTGAACAGCAACCCCGAGACCGTGAGCACGGATTACGACACCTCGGACAAGCTCTACTTCGAGCCCCTCACCCGGGAGGACGTCCTCAACATCATAGAGCAGGAAAGGCCCGAAGGGGTGATCGTGCAGTTCGGCGGGCAGACGCCGCTCAACCTGGCCGTTCCCCTGGAGGAGACCGGGGTGAGGATACTGGGGACCAGCCCGGACAGCATAGACCGGGCCGAGGACCGGGAGCGTTTCCAGGACCTGCTGAAAAAGCTGGACATCCTGCAGCCGGAAAACCGCATCGCCGTGCGTGAGGATCAGGCCGTTCGCATGGCCGAGGAGATCGGATATCCCGTGGTGGTACGGCCCTCGTTCGTGCTCGGGGGGCGGGCCATGGAGATCGTCTATGACAGGAAGTCCCTGGAGTCCTATATCCACACCGCAGTGGAGGTCTCCCCTGGAAAACCGGTCTTGATAGACCGGTTTCTGGATCACGCGGTGGAGATCGACGTGGACGCGGTCTCCGACGGCGAGGACGTCTTGATCGGCGGCATAATGGAGCACATCGAGGAGGCCGGGATCCACAGCGGCGACAGCGCCTGCGTGATCCCTCCCATCAGCCTGGGCACGGGGGTCCTGGAGAGGATAAGCGCCTCCACCAGGGCGCTCGCCCGGGAGCTGGGCGTTGTCGGGCTGATGAACATCCAGTACGCGGTAAAGGACGGCGTGATCTACGTGATCGAGGTCAACCCCCGAGCCTCCCGGACCATCCCCTTTGTGAGCAAGGCCACGGGCGTGCCCCTGGCAAAGATCGCAACCAGGCTCATAATGGGGGCCAAGCTCGGGGAGCTGGGACTGGGCCCGGAGGTGATTCCCTCGCACGTCTCTGTCAAGGAGTCGGTGTTCCCGTTCAACCGCTTCCCCGGGGTGGATACCCTGCTGGGGCCGGAGATGAAGTCCACGGGCGAGGTCATGGGGATCGACAAGGGCTTCGGGCTGGCCTTTGCCAAGAGCCAGATGGCCGCGGGCCAGAGGCTGCCTCTTTACGGCACCGTGTTCATGAGCGTCAGAGACCCGGACAAGCCGGACCTGCTCGGCCCCGCCGGGCGGCTCCACGACCTCGGCTTCAAGATAACCGCCACCAGGGGTACTTCCAGGTTCCTGGCCGAGCACGGGATAGAGAACCATCCGGTGAACAAGGTGAGGGAGGGTAGACCCCACATATTGGACATGATCAAGAACGGGGAGATCCACCTGGTGATCAATACGGTGAGCGGGAAGAAGACGGTCTCGGAGTCGGCGTCCATCCGCCTGGCCGCCCTGACCATGGAAATACCCTACACCACCACCATGGCCGGGGCCAAGGCGACCGCCCAGGCCATCCAGGCCCTGCGCGAGGGCAGGCTGGACGTGACCCCGCTCCAGGACTACCATCACCCGGGGGGCATATGAACGCCTTTGCCCCCCATACCGGGCGCCCCAGGGAGGAGTGCGGCATCTTCGCGGTCTATGACCACCCGGAGGCGGCCAAGCTCACCTATTTCGGACTCTATGCGCTCCAGCACCGGGGGCAGGAGAGCGCCGGCATCGCCGCCTCGGACGGGACCAGGATGGCGGCCCACAGGCAGATGGGCCTGGTCCACGACATATTCGACGAGGGGATCCTGGAGCGCCTCTCGGGACGCGTGGCCCTGGGCCACGTGCGCTACTCCACCACCGGCTCCTCCTTGGCGGTAAACGCCCAGCCCTTCACTGTCAAACACTCGGGCCACTCCCTGGCCGTGGCACACAACGGAAACTTCGTGAATGCCAGGAGCCTTCGGACGGCTTTGGAAGAGGAAGGCTCCATCTTCCAGACCACGATGGACAGCGAGATAGCGCTTCACCTGGTGGCCCGGGCCATGAAGCGGGGCCTGGAAGGCGCCGTGCTGGACATGGCGGGCAAGGTCAAGGGCGCCTACTCCATGGTGCTGCTAACCGAGGACAGCCTTATCGCCATCAGGGACCCCAACGGGTTCCGTCCACTGTGCCTGGGCAGGCTGGATTCGGGGTACGTAATCTCATCGGAGACCTGCGCCTTGGACCTGGTGGAGGCCGAGTACGTCCGGGAGGTGGAGCCCGGCGAGATCCTCGTGGTGAACGGAAACGGACTCAAGAGCCTCCGCATGCAGGGCCCGGCCGGGAAGGCCCAGTGCGTCTTCGAGCTGATCTACTTCGCCAGGCCGGACAGCAACGTTTTCGGAGAGAACGTCTACCTCTTCAGGAAAAGGCAGGGCGCGCTCATGGCCGAAGAGTACCCGGTGGAGGCCGATCTGGTCATGCCTTTCCCGGACTCGGGCACCTACGCGGCCATCGGGTATGCCCAGGCCTCGGGGCTCCCCCTGGAGATGGGGATGATAAGGAACCACTACGTGGGCCGCACCTTTATCCAGCCCTCCCAGAGCATGCGTGACTTCGGGGTCAAGGTGAAGCTCAACCCGGTGAGGGACCTCCTCCGGGACAAGCGGGTTGTCATAGTGGAGGATTCCATCATCCGGGGCACCACGGCCCGGACCAGGATAAAGACCCTTAGAAGGATAGGGGCCCGCGAGATCCACATGCTGGTGAGCTGCCCCCCCCACCGGTTCCCCTGCCACTACGGGATCGATTTCTCCACCCGCGGGGAGCTGATAGCGGCCAGCAAGTCGGTGGAGGAGATCAGGGAGTTCACGGGCCTGGACAGCTTGGGGTACCTCAGCCTCGACGGCCTGGTGCAGGCCTCGGCGATTCCCAGAGAGGACCTCTGCCTGGCCTGCTTTGACGGGCGTTATCCCGTGCCCATCGAGGAGGAAGTCTCCAAGTACAGCCTGGAGTAAGGGGCCTTATCAACATGGCAACAGGAAAGCCCTCGGAATCGCCTCCGGACAAGATCGCGTGCCTCTACGAGATAACCCGTGCGCTCCATGCCACGCTGGATCTCAGGAAGGCCTTGTATCATGTCCTGGACCTCATGTCCGAGCGCCTCGGCATGAACCGGGGATCAATCACGCTCCTGACCCCGGAGACCTCGGAGATACATATCGTGGTGGCACACGGCGCCGGCTCGGCCCCCTCCAGGAGCCGCTACAAGCTGGGAGAGGGGATCACCGGCCGCGTGGTGGAGTCCGGCCGGCCCATGGCGATCCCCCACCTGGACGAAGAGCCCCTGTTCCTGGACCGGACCAAGGCCAGGAGCCGGCTGGACAAGTCCAAGATCTCCTTCATCTGCGTTCCAATCAAGGAGGGCCGCCGCGTGCTGGGCGCTCTCAGCGTGGACCGGGCCTTCGACGCCTCCTCCCCCCTGGACGACGACGTCACTCTCCTCACCATAATCGGCGGACTGATAGCCCAAAAGCTGAGCCTCCTCGAGCGGATCAACCGTGAGAAGGAGCAGCTGGATCGGGAAAACCTGAGGCTCAGAAAGGAGCTCAGCAAGAAGTACAGCTTCAGCAACATCATAGGCAACAGCCGCAAGATGCAGGAGGTCTTCCACCTGATAACCCAGGTGGCAAAGAGCAACGCCAACGTGCTCCTCCTGGGGGAGAGCGGCACCGGCAAGGAGCTGGCTGCAAACGCCATCCACTACAACAGCCTCCGCTCGAGCAAGCCCCTGATCAAGGTCAACTGCGCGGCCCTCCCGGCCAACCTGGTGGAGGCGGAGCTTTTCGGCCATGAAAAAGGGGCGTTCACCGGAGCCGACCGCCAGAAAGAGGGCAAGTTCGAGCTGGCCAACGGCGGGTCCATATTCCTGGACGAGATTGGCTCCCTGGACCTGGAGAGCCAGGGCAAGCTCCTTAGGGTGCTCCAGGAAAGGGAGTTGGAGAGGCTGGGCGGGACACGGACCATCAAGGTCAGCGTGCGCCTGATAGCCGCCACCAACAAGGACCTGGCTGAGGCCGTGGAGGCCGGGGCCTTCAGGGAGGATCTGTTCTACCGCCTGAATGTCTATCCCATCTATCTGCCTCCCCTCAGGGAGCGGGAGGCGGACCTCCTCCTCCTGGCCGACTACTTTCTGGAGAAATACAGCCGTGAGTACGGCAAGGACATAAAGCGGATTTCAACGCCGGCCATAGACGCCCTGATGCAGTATCACTGGCCCGGAAACATCAGGGAGCTGGAGAACTGCATCGAGAGGGCGGTGCTCCTATGCGAGGACAAGGTGATCCACAGCTTCCACCTCCCCCCCACACTCCAGACCGCCGAGGAGACCGGCACCCAGCAGGCCCAATCCCTCAAGGAGGCGGTGGAGCGCTTCGAGAGGGAGCTCTTGATCGACGCCCTCAAGACCAGCCGAGGAAACATGAGGCAGGCCGCCAGGGGCCTCAAGACCACGGAGCGGATCTTCGGCTACAAGGCTAAGAAGTACGGTATAGACCCGAGCCACTACAGGTGATCCCGCCTCGAGACCCGCTCAGCGAAGCTTGAGCCAAAGGAGCTTGGCAGTGCCCCTGCCGGTGTTTTTCCAATGGCTGGGTGTATCCGAGACCAGGTAGATCAAGTCCCCGGACCCGGCGCTGAAGACCCCCCGCTCGGTCCTCAGCTGTACCTTGCCCGAGAGCACGTAACCCACCTCCTGGCCCTTGTGAGTGAAGAAATGCGAGGAGAGCGCCTGCTTGGCAGGGATCTCTATGAGATAGGGCTCGGCCTTGAGGTCCAGGTCCATGGGGGTGAGGAGGCGCGCTGCTACGCCTCCTTCGGGAAGCCCGGACAATTTGGTCTCCACGGCCTGGGATGCCGGGAAGACCACGGTTTCCGCCTTGCCCCGCCCGCCTTCGAAAAACGAGCTCACCTCCACAGAGAGTATCTCGGCGATCTTCAGCAGCGCCGGGAGCGAGGGGTATATCAGGTTGCTCTCCACCTGTGATATGGTGCTGGGGGTGACACCCACCCGGGAGGCCAGCTCCTTCTGAGAGAGCCCCCGCTTGTTCCGGAACCGCTTTATGCGGGTGCCCAGGTCCACACGGCCGGTTGCCCGCTCCTCGGTGTCGAAGGTGACACGCAGGTCCTTGGCCCAGTATCGAATGGGCTTGTTCAGGGTCTCCAGGCCGCGGTCCTCCGCCTTTATTACGCTCAGGAAGGTGGTGCCCCTCTTGACGCTCATCTCCACGGCCACCTGGGCGATCTGGTTTATCTGGGCGCGGAGCCTCTGCGAGTGCGCTCGTTTTTCCAGGATCCAGTAGGCGACTGTATTGAGCTCGTAGAGCCTGGGGCAGGAGTGGGAGTAGAAGGCCAGCACTCGGTCCTCTCCCCCCCAGAGCTCCTCCATGCCGGTTATGCTCTCGAACACGAACCTCACCTCCCCCTCCATGGCGGCGTGCGCCCCGTAGAGCGCCTCCATCACCTTGCCCGGGTCCCTGGGCTTCTCCACCCGGACGGTCCTGGATTTGCGAGGGGCATCCTGCCCGGAGTAGTGCTTCATGAAGACATCGGAGCCCCCGCCCTTGCCGTGGGTAAAGCAGTCCAGGATGGTGAGGCACCGGTGGTCGCCCAGGGGGCCCAGCTTGTCCAGGAGGTTCTTGGGCGAGCGGTCGAAGGTCACATAGATCAGGGGCTTTCCCTGCTCTTCCGACTCCCGCACGAAGTTCAAACAGAAGACCGACGCAAGGCTCCCGGCGTCGTCGTGCCACACCACGTTGTCACCGATATGGACCCCGCCCAAAAGGAGATCCAACTGGGGTATACCCGAGCTTGCCGACTGCTTCCTCTTCATGATTCATACCATCCGGTTCGTTTGCAATACGATGTGTAATGCGGAGTGGTTCGGCCGGGGCCCATTGTCGAGCCGCCGCTGCCCGCCGATTCTCAGGTCGGGTCGGGCACCCTACCTATATCGATTATTTCGTCCATCCTGTCAATAACCGCTTGAAAACAAACGGAGCTTGGGGCAAGATCAGACTCGGGCAAACCGTCCCGCCGGCTTATCCCATGAGTGGAGCAGAGTATGCTCGTACGGGCGCCCTTCCCATCAGGAGTTTTGTACCTCAAGGCCGGCCGATTTTTGCCGGTCTTATTCGCGTTTGTCTTTACAGTCAGCCTGGGGCAGGAGGCAACGGCGGATTCGCGGCCCTACCGGGTAGCCACGGTCGCCTGGGCCGGGTGGTCTCCGCTTCACGTGGCCGATGAGAAGGGTTTCTGGAAGAGGCTGGGGATCGACGTGGAGGTGGTGGACTATGACGATCCCATAGTCATACTGGAGGCCATGCGGGCCGGGCGGATCGATTTTGCCATGGACATGGCCGGAACCCTGGTGGGGGTCTACATGGAAGGGACCCCGGTGGTGGCACTTGCCGAGACCAACTGGTCACACGGGGGAGACCGGATCATCATCAAGGCCGGGCGCGGCTTGAGGGATCACCGCGGCGGCCCCCTGGGCGTCTTCCTCAACAGGCCGTCCTGTCTATACTTCCTGGGGCTCTATCTACGGCCCAGGGGGCTTTCCTTGTCCGACTTCAGGATCGTGGAGATCAATCCCAAGGACATGGCGGCCCAGTTCGCTGTGGGAAGACTCCCGGTGATCGTGAGCTACGACCCGTGGGCCCTCCGTGCGATGGAGGAAGGGGGCGGGGTCTGCCTGGCCACTTCCGCCGACTTCCCGGGGTGCATCCCCGAGTGCATGTGGGCGTACCGGAAGCGCTTGCAGGAGATCCCGGCCGAGGATGTGACAAAGGTCATCCGGGGGTGGATTCATGCCGCGAGATGGGTGGGAGAGCCGGAGAACCGAAAGGAGTTCTTGGATATCCTGAACCGCCGGACCTTCCGGGAGGAGGGTCCTTACTCAGAGGAGGAGCTGAGCCGGCTCCTGGGTGCTGAGGATCCGGCCTCTTTGCTCGGCAGGTCCATCCTGGACTTCGTACCCCCCCAATACAGGGACGTGGTGGCGGGAAGAGTGGGACGGATCGAGTCAGAGGGAAGCCCCGTGGGCCTGATCGAGGAGCGGCTGGTACGCCTGGACGGTCAAGAGCTGGACGCCGAGGTGGCGGGGATCGGCATCACCTACCAGGGAGAGCCTGCGGTCCAGGTGGTCTTCAGGGACATTACGGAGCGAAAGGACGCCGAGCGGGCCCTAAGGGAGAGCGAATCACGGTTCAGGATCCTGTTCGATCTCTCCCCCCAGGCGATCGCCCTGACCGAGCAGGACAGCGACCGCCTGCTGGATGTAAACGCCCGGTTCTGTGAGATAACCGGATACGGCAAGGACGAGATCCTGGGGAGGAGCACGGCCGGGCTCTTTTACTCGGTCGAGGACCGCGAGCGGTTCCTGAGGGAGCTCAGGGAGACGGGCGCGGTCCAGGGCATGGAGATGGCCTATCGGGCCAGGGACGGGTCCATGCTCCAGGCCGTAGTCTTCTCCCGAAAGATCGAGCTCGCCCAGGGCCCGGTGCTCCTTACCATCTTCCTGGACGTCACCCGACAGAAGAGGCTGGAGGCCCAGCTCCAGCAGGCACAGCGCCTGGAGTCCATAGGCACCCTGGCAGGGGGGATAGCCCACGACTTCAACAACCTCCTCATGGGGATCCAGGGAAGGACTTCCCTGGTGCTTGCGGACCTGGCCGAGTCCAGTCCACATTACGAGCACCTCAAGAGCATAGAAGAGCACGTGAAGAGCGCCTCCGATATGACCCGGCAGCTCCTTGGGTTCGCCCGGGGAGGGAAGTACGAGGTCAAGCCCGCCGACCCCAATGACCTGGTCCGGCGTACCACGGAGATGTTCGGCCGCACCCGCAAGGACATCAGCATCCTGGTCGAGCTCTCCGGGGATGTCTCCGCTGTGGAGGCGGACAGCCGCCAGATGGAGCAGGTCCTCTTCAACCTTTACGTAAACGCCTCCCAGGCCATGCCCGAGGGGGGAGAGATCCGGGTCTCAACGCAGAACGCGGTCCTGGGGCCGGAGGATGCCATGCCCCACCAGGTGAGCGCAGGGAGGTACGTCTGCATCCGAGTGGAAGACACCGGCATAGGCATGGAAAGCCGGACCTTGAAGCAGATCTTCGATCCCTTCTTCACCACACCAAGGAGGTGGGCCGGGGAACCGGGCTGGGACTGGCCTCGGCCTACGGGATCATCAAGAACCACGGGGGTTACATCGATGTTTCCAGCGCTCCGGGCAAGGGAACCGTTTTCTTCATCTACCTGCCCGCCACCGACCGGCCGGTCAAGGAGACCCGCCGCGAGGAGGGCGGAGTCGCCGCCGGCAGCGGGACCATACTCCTTGTCGAGGATGAGCCGGCTGTCGCGGATGTGGCGGCCAGGATGCTCGTCAAGCTGGGCTACGAGGTGCTCACCGCGGGCAACGGAGCAGAGGCCTTGGAGGTTTACCAGAGAGAGGGAAGCCGGATCGACCTCGTGGTCCTGGATATGGTCATGCCGGGCATGGGGGGAGGAGAGGTCTTCGACCGGTTGAGGGAGATCGACCCCGATGTGCGGGTGATCCTTGCCAGCGGCTACAGCATGGACGGACGGGCCATGGAGATACTGGAGCGCGGGTGCGACGGCTTTATTCAGAAGCCCTTCAGCCTTGGGGAGCTTTCCGCCAAGATCCGGGAGGTCCTGGAGCCCGGGTGATGAGAGGCCCGTATGACGCCGCATGTCGAACCTCCGGAATCGCTAAGTCTTGTGTTGATCAATCAACTTCCAAAGTACCAGCAGATTAATACAGTGGAAAGGATAGAAGCTAATATGCCGATAACCTACAAGAACAGAAAAAATGTTACCTATACACTATATCAGTGCCCGACCAAGACCGGAAAGCTTCGCTATTATTTTGCAAAAGAAAGTGAAAAGGGTACTCCATGTCAAAAGATTCCTCAGGGCTATGAAGTCAGCGAAACTCCCAATGGCGTCGTCTCGCTTGTCAAGAGCCGTCCCAAGCTCATACACGATAGCGAACTGGAGGCCGTTAAGAAAGCGCTCGATGATCACCCGTCGGGTCACAGATACCGCATTTTTATTCGAAACAACCGTATTGATATTTACGAGGCCATTGGTCCGGATGCAGATGAGTTTATCGATAGATTTCAGGATCATGGCCTTGGCTCTCGATTATCTAGAGAGGAGCTTAATGAATGGCTGGCCGCTCGTAGTAAGTTTGAGGCGGTGCTTAGGTTTATTCTCTTGGATGAGGAGACGCGGTTGTATCAAGTGGAGAGGATGTGTTATTTGGGGAGTATCGAAGACTGGATTCCTGTCGGGAAGATGGATAAGATCGAGAGATTGGCTGAAAGCACGGTTGCACAGCTTGGCACGGAATCCTTTTTTGAATTGTTTTGAGAGATGAGAGCATTGAGGCCTTTGCATTTCAAGTTGCTGCGATTTGAACGATGACCGAACCTTGGTGAGAAAAAGGTTCGGGAAGGCTCGCTTGAGGAATTAAATAATACGATAAAAGTAGTTCATGAGGAATCCGGCGACAATTCTATATCAAAGGAGGCAGGGATGAAGACGATCCATCTTTATGAAGAGAACGATTTCAGCGACAAGGGAATGAAGCAGATGCTGGTCCACGACTCGCCCTACTTCAAGATCCTGAACTTCAACTTCCGGGCTGGACAGGAGCTGCCCATTCATCACCACGACATCGAGGGGCAGCTCTCCATAGCGGTCCTGGAGGGGGAGGGCGAGTTCTTGGGTGCGGAGGGGGCCGCTTTGCCGGCCAAGGCAGGGGACGTCCTGATCTCGGACATAGCAGAGCCCCACGGCATTCGGGCTGCGAGCGACATGCGGGTGATCGTCACCATAGCACCTCCCATCTGATGGTTGAAGGCGAAGGCTTGATCCGGAAGCTAGATTGTGGAGAGTATGTTCGACCTCACCGCTTCCAGCTCCTCGCCGTCCGAGATCTTCTGGCCCCGGGGGTCGCGCACATAGAACACCCCGGTGGTCTTTTCCTTGTCCGAGTAGACCGTGGCAAAGCGGATATCCAGTTGTAGGGCGAAGATGCCTCTGGCCAGGTGATAGAGTATCCCGGGGCGGTTCCCCGCGGCTATCTCGATGGCTGTGAAGAAGTCCGAGGCCCGGTTGTCCACTCGGACCTTCCTTATCCAGGGGGCGGCCGTGGAGCCCGACCCGGTGCCGGCGGCCAGTCGCTTTTCCAGCAGCGGCTCCAACTGCTGCCGGCCCTCGGCCACAGCCTCGGCCTGGTCCCGGATCCGGGCCCAGGTCTCCTTCTCCCTGTAAGGGTCCGGGGGGTTGCTGACGCGGTAGATATCAAAGGCCAGGCCGTTCTTGAGGGTGGAGATGTTTGCCGAGAGCACCTGGATGTCGTGGAGGGTGAAGAGTCCCACCATCTGGCTGAAGAGCCCCGGCCGGTCGTAGGTGCAAAGGATTATCTTGGTCACCGCCACCGAGTCCAGCTTGGCCTGACGCCAGGCGAGCTTCCTGTCCCCCAGCCTGAGGGCCAGGCGGAAGTGCTTTTCAATGTCCTCCTGGGGGGTGTTGAGGAAGTACCGGGTGGAGGCCTGATCGGCCAGCTTGATTACTGCGGGCTTGGGGAAGTCCTTGACCAGCTTCCGGTAGAGCCATTCTTTCTTCTCCCTTACCCGGGTGGTGGCGTCGGGTGTGGCGAGGCTTCCTCTCTCCAGTATACGGCGGACTTTGGAGAAGAGCTCCACCAGGAGGGTCATCTTCCACTCGCCGCTGGCTGTGGGGCCGGTGGCGAAGCAGTCGGCAACGGTGAGGAGAAAGAGGAGGTTCAGGAGCTCTGGGCGCTGGATGACCTGGGCCGCCTGAACAGCGGTCTTCTCGTCGTTCAGGTCGCGCTTCTGGCTGATGTTTACCAGGAAGAGGTGGTGCTCCACCAGGAAAGACACCACCCGGACCGCCTCTCCCGAGAGCCCCAAGCGCTGGAGGACCCTGGGTACAACCGCCGCCCCCTTTTGAGAGTGATCGCCGCGGTATCCCTTTCCGATGTCATGGATGAGGGCGGCGAGATACAGCCACTCCGGATGGCTCAAGGCCTTCAAGACCTTGCGGAAGCGGGGCCAGCGCTCGTCAAAGCCGCCCTTGGATATTTCGTAGATGATCTCCAGGGTGCGGAGGGAGTGGATGTCAACGGTATCCACGTGGTAGTAGCCGAACTGGGCGAGGTTCCTGATCCTGGTGAACTCGGGTATGAAGAGATCCACCAGACCGATCTCCAGCGCCAGCCTGATGATCCGGGGGTTCCTGGGCTCCAGTATCAGGCCGAGGAAGAGCTCGCGTGAGCCCGGGCTGTTGAAAAGCTCCCTGCCCCTGTAGATGATCGTCTTCCGCGCCTCCCAGATGAACCCCGATCCAAGGAAAAGGCCGTGCCGGTTGGCCTGGTCAAAGGCCCTGAGGACCACCATGGGGTCCTTGGAATCCAGGCCCTCTTCACCCAGGACGATGTTTCCCTTGAGCACCTTGAACTCCGAGGAGAGACGCTCGGGCTGCGGGTCCGGGGGTAGGGGGATGATCATGTCCAGGGCCTTGGTCTGGAACTGCTCCCTGCCGTAGCGCACCCGGTTGAGGTGGAGATAGAGGTTTCTCATGAACCGCTCGGGACCGGTGCTGTACGGCCTGTCATGGTATCCCAGTGTCTTGGATAGCTCCTGCTGGTGGCTGACGAGCAGGCGGTCCTCCCTCCTGCCGCCGGCCAGATGCAGGTGATTGCGGATCTTGAGGAGGAACCTCTTGGAGTACATGAGCTGGGACAGGCCGAAGTGGGAGAAGTCCGAGATCGCCTTCATGCGGCCCAGGGGCCTGACACCGAAGTAGAGTCGGGCTATCCAGGCCATGAAATGGAGGTCCCGGATGCCGCCCAGGCCTTCCTTAATGTCCGGCTCCAGGAAGAAGTCCACTCGGCCGTACTTCTTCTCCCGGAGCTCCTGGTACGCCAGGAAGCGATCCAGGTGCTCCTTGCGCTCCAGGGCAAGCTCGCTCCAGAGGTAGCGCTCGAAGTCCTTGAAAAGCCCCCTGGAGCCGTATATCAGGCGCGCGTCCATAAGGGCGGTCAGGACCGGGAACTCCTTTCGGATGAGCTCCAGGCACTCTTCCGGGGTGAGAAAGGTGTATCCGAGCTCCAGCCCCGCGTCCCAGAGCGGGTAGAGCGCCCGGGCTATCCTCTTTTCGTCCGCCTCTGAGAGCCCTTCCCGTTGTATTATCATAAGGTCCACATCCGAGCCGAAGCAGAGCTCCCTGCGGCCGTAACTCCCGGTGCCCACCACTGAAAAGCGGAGGCCCTGATCGCGGCCTTTTCCTCGGCCCGGCCCTCCGGAGTGCATGAGGTCGCGCACCAGGCAGTCGACCAGGTGGGTGTACCGCCTGGTTGTATAAACCCCGAAACCCCGGCCCTGCTCCTCCAGGACGATCCCCTCCTTTGCAAGGCGGAATCGGTCGATGATCGCTCTTGTGTCTGTCAAGGGATGAAATCCGGTTCCAAGTGTGAAGGGGCCTTTCGTCGGGATGGAGCGGGGCGGGGTCCTCCCGGCCCCTGCCGGCTAAATGGCAGCATCGTCCTCCTCGCCCGTCCTTATGCGCACGGCTCTTTCCACGGGAGTGACAAAGATTTTGCCGTCGCCTATCTCTCCGGTCCGGGCGGCCTCTCGGGCGGCGTCCACCACCCGTTTCACCAGGTCGTCCGGGACCACCACCTCGATCTTGATCTTGGGCACGAAGTCCACCACATACTCAGCTCCCCTGTAGATCTCCTTGTGCCCCTTCTGCCTGCCGAACCCCTTTATTTCCGATACGTTCATGCCTCCGGCCCCTGCGTCCAGGATGGCCTCCTGGACTTCATCCAACTTGAAGGGCTTCAGAATGATCTCGATCTTTTTCATTTTTGTCGCATCCTTTCCAAAGACGGAAACACCGACCAGGAAAGCCCCCGCTCTTGGCGTGAAAGGCGGGCCGGGCGGGGGCGGTTCACCGATGATTGTTCAATCCGCTGAAATTGTGGAAAAATTTTCTTACTCTTTTCATGTTATGGCCCCCCCTGGCTGTTGTCAATTCAATTCCCTCCTGAACTGCGCGTTCGGTGCCGGGGCTGTAAAGGGCCCTGCTCAATACCTATTGATGAGCTTATTACATTTATGTCTTTTGGGGCGTATCTCCCCACGTTTTTGTTGGGCCGAGGTCCTGAACCGTCTCGGGGTTTTCCTATAATACTCTGATAATATTGGATAAACCTCATCCATGCTTCGTGGCACACCCCTTGCTCTTACTCGAAGCCGCAGATCGTGGTTGGAGACAGCCTTATAATTTGAATGAGATAGTGCCCATCCCCATAAATATCTTATGGGCACTACCGGGTTTCCAGGCCAGAAACGAGATAAGGAGGATAGGATAGTGAGCCCTTCGGATACTGTTTTCGTTCTCTTTTCAGCCGCAATGGTAATGCTCATGACACCCGGGCTTGCCCTGTTTTACGGGGGTATGGTTCGAAAGAAGAACGTCCTCGGGACCCTGATGCAGAGCTTCATCATCCTGGCCGTAATCACGCTGGAGTGGGTCCTTTGGGGGTATTCAATGGCCTTCGGGCCGGACCACGCAGGACTAACAGGGGGGCTGGACTGGTTCGCCCTCCGTGGAGTGGGGGCCGAGCCCAGCACTGAGTACGGCGTCACAATCCCGCATTTCGCCTTTATGATTTTTCAGTGCATGTTCGCAATAATAACCCCGGCCTTGATAACAGGAGCCTTTGCTGAGCGAATAAAGTTCAGCGCCTTCCTGGTCTTTACCGTTGCCTGGGCCACCCTGGTCTATAATCCGCTGTGCCACTGGGTCTGGGGAGTGGGCGGCTGGATGGGGCGGATGGGCGCACTGGACTTTGCCGGGGGTACGGTGGTCCACATAAGCTCGGGTGTTTCAGCCCTGGCGGCCGCCCTGGTCGTTGGCAGGCGCAAGGGGTTCGGCAGCACCGCGTTCATCCCTCACAACCTGCCCATGACGCTTACCGGTGCGGCTATTCTTTGGTTCGGGTGGTTCGGGTTCAACGCAGGGAGCGCCCTTGCCTGCAACGGCTTGGCCGCCAATGCGTTCGTGGTCACCCACGTGGCCTCATCCGCGGCCGCTGTGAGCTGGATGTCACTGGAGTGGATCCACAGGGGGAAGCCCACGACTCTGGGCGTTGCCAGCGGCGCTGTGGCAGGGCTGGTGGCAATAACTCCCGGATCCGGGTTCGTGGGCACTATGCCAGCCCTCATAGTAGGCTTGGCCGCCGGGGGCATCTGCTACGGCGGCGTGCTTCTCAAGGGGCTCATGGGTTATGACGACTCACTGGACGTGGTAGCCATTCACGGCCTGGGCGGGACCTGGGGGGCCCTGGCCACCGGGCTCTTTGCCAGCACATCGGTCAACCCGGCGGGCGGTGACGGGCTTTTCTTCGGTAATCCGGGTCAGCTCTGGGTCCAGGTGGTCTCTGTGGCTGTCACCATTGTTTTTGCATTTGTCATGACTTTTCTGATCCTCAAGGTCGTGGAGCTTGTTATGGGGATCAGGGTGGACGAAGAGGAAGAGGAAAAAGGCCTGGATCTCATGTTGCATAACGAGACTGGATACAGCTTATAAAGGGGAGGAATAGGGTCATGAAAAAGATAGAGGCGATTATCAAACCCTTCAAGCTTGATGAAGTGAAGGATGGGCTCTCCAGCCTGGGAGTGAAAGGGCTGACCGTGACCGAGGTGAAGGGCTTCGGCCGCCAGAAAGGGCACCGTGAGATATACAGAGGGGCCGAGTACCAGGTGGACTTCGTTTCCAAGCTGAAAATCGAGGTGGTGGTGGACTCCTCCCTGCTCCGGGAGGCGGTGGAGATGATACAGGCGCGGGCCAAGACCGGGCGGATCGGGGACGGGAAGATCTTCATCCTGCCTGTGGAGGAGGTGATCAGGATTCGAACCGGCGAGACGGGGGTGGAGGCCATCTAGCCCGGCCCTTTCCTGGGCCCTGGGCCAAATGGTGTATCGGAATGAAGGGAGCACTGGAAGAGCTGAGAGAGGCGCGTCTAGGCCTGGCCCGGTCGCTTTTGGGCTCGCGCCTAGAGGATCCTTTCGAAGCGCGCCTCTCGGAAATCATGGATCAATATTTCAGGCGGGGGGTAGAGGAAAGCCCCACCGGGAGGCGGCTTTTCAAGGCGGGGAAGGCCTTTTCCTTCGTTGCAGTGGGGGGCTACGGCAGGAAGGAGCTCTGCGTTTGCTCCGACGTTGACCTGATGGTCCTATTCCTCCGGCGCATTCCGGAGCAGGCCAAGGATCTGATCAGGGAAATCTTCTTTCCCCTTTGGGACCTCGGCCTGGAGATCGGCTATTCGGTGCGCACCATAAGGGACTGCGTGCAGCTCTCACGGAGGGACTTCGAGGTCCTTACCTCTCTTCTCGACGCCCGTTTCATAGGAGGGGATTCCCAGCTCTTTCTCCGGCTCTTGGAGAGGATGGAAGGCAAGGTCCTGGGGGCCGACCGGGGGCTCTTTACCAGGTGGCTGAGGGAGGGCTTCAAGGTCCGCAAAGAGGCCTTCGGGGATGCCAGTCATCTCCTGGAGCCGGACCTCAAGAAGGGGGCGGGCGGGCTGAGGGATTTCCATCACGTGTTGTGGCTTGCCAAGGCTGAGTCCCGGCTCATCAATCCCAGGGACCTGGAGTACCACGGGCGTCTATCTCACAACGAATACCAGGACCTGGAACGCCGCCTGGGGCTCGTCAGGCTGGTAAGGAACCACCTTCACCAGATCTGCGGGCGCAAGAATGACAGGCTCTATTTCGAGTACCAGAAGGAGATCGCCGGACGGCTGGGCTACAGGGACAGCGGCGCCCACCTGGCGGTGGAGCAGTTCATGGGAGACCTGCATGCCGCCATGGCCGCGATCAAGACCCTGACCAGGCCCTTTCTTTCAGGCCGCCCCGGAAACGGCGCGATTCCGGACGCCGGAGGGGCGGCGTGCAGGGAGGGCGTCTACACCCATCGCGGAGAGCTCCATTTTTCCTCGGCCACCGCTATCCTTGCCGATCCCATGCTACTGGTCAGGATCTTTCAGGAGTCTGCACGGCTGGGGGAGCCGCTCTCGTTGGAAGCCATGCGCCTGGTAAGGGAGTTCCTGCACCTGGTGGACGGGCCTTTCCGCTCGCACCCCGGAGCCCTGGAAGGACTGATAGGAGTGCTGGAGTCCCCTTGGGGGAGCGCGGCCCTGGATCAGATGTTCGATTCCGGCCTCCTGTGCGCCCTGGTCCCGGAGCTCGAGGAAGTCAAGGACAGGGTACAGTTCGACACCTACCACATCTACCCGGTGGGGAGGCATTCCCTGGAAACCGTTCGGCTTCTCAAGGAAATAGGCCGCCATAACGAGCTCCTCCTCTCCAGCATATACCTGGAGCTCCAGGACCCGGGATCATTGCTCCTGGCCGCCCTTTTCCACGATCTGGGCAAGGTGGGGGCGAACCATGCCGCCAGGGGGGCCGCATCGGTCAAGAAGTTCCTGGGGCGCATGGGCATGGACAAGAGGCGTGTGGCCGAGGTGGTGTTTCTGGTCAGGCACCACTTGTTGATGGCGGAAACAGCCACCAGGCGGGATTTGAACGACGAGAAAGTGATTGTGGGCTGCGCTCGGACTATCGGCACTGTTGAACGGCTGAAGAGGCTCTATCTGCTGACATGGGCGGATGCCCGGGCCACAGGACCCAGGGCCTGGAGCGAGTGGACCGCCGGCCTGGTCCAGGAGTTATTCTTCAAGGTCATGCACATCCTGGAAAAAGGGGAGCTGGCCACTCAGGACGCATCAAGGAGGGCGGCCGGGAGCCGCAGGGAGGCGGCCCGGTTGATAAGCAAGGAAGGCGGACCGGGTTGCCTGGACGAGTGGTTCGAGGTGATGTCTCCGAGGTATGTATTGAACACCCCTCCCAGGGAGATCGTCAGACACCTGAGGCTGGTGGAGCGGCTGGGTAAGCCCTTTGAGAGGGATGCAGGGGCGTTCATTCTTGAGGCCAGGGAGGACGAGGCCTCCGGCTGCTGGGAGATCACCCTGGCGGCCGATGACCGCCCCGGATTGTTTTCCGACATGGCGGGCGTCCTGGCCCTCCACAACCTGAACATCCTTTCCTCAGACATTTACACCTGGCGGGACGGCACGGCTGTTGACGCCTTCCGGGTGGATGGGCCGGGTGAGGGAAGAGACCCGGCTGAGATCTGGGAAAGAGTGATACGTGACCTGGAAAAGGTCCTCAACGGGGAGCTCTCGCTCAGGGTCGAATTGGGGACCAAGGCCTCCCCGTCCATACTCAGCCGGCCCGGCAGGCCTGTGAGCCCACCCCAAGTGAAAGTGGACAATGCCTCTTCTGATTTCTTCACCATAGTGGAGGTCTTCACCCATGACCGGGTGGGCCTGCTCTACGACATCACCCGGACCCTCTCGGGTGCCGGCCTGGACATCCGCCTGGCAAGGATCGCCACCAAGGGGGACCAGGTGGTCGATGTATTCTACGTGTGCGACCTGGAGGGCCGGAAATTGGATGAGGCCCGAGTGGAAAACCTCAGCAGGGCCTTGTTGACCCTCCTGGGATGAATGCTCAGGCTCCCTCTCCGGGGTCCAGCCAGAGGCTGCAGAGCCGGTGGAACACGTCGGAGAGGTAGACGATCCCCACTATCTTGTCCCCTTCGACCACTGGTATCCGCCGCGCCCCTGTCTTTATCATCCGGTCTATCAGCACGATGAAGTGGTCATCCGGGGTCGCGGTGACCGCGGGCGTACTCATTATCTGCTCCACGGTCAGGTCCTTGAACCGCTCCATGTACGGCTCCAGCTCGTCCTCCCATATGAGGTTGTGCTCCATGTCGTAGTTCATGAACGAGGGCCTCAGGTGGTAGAGGATGTCGTGCATGGAGATCATGCCCACCAACCTGCCGAAGTCGTCGGTCACCATGATTCCGAAAGGCTTGTATCCGGTGGGCCTTGCCTTGCCGTGAAAGATCAAACGGGCGGCCTCGCTCACCAGTGCCTCAGGTTGAATGGTGGCAAAGTCAGTGACCATGAGTTCCCTTGCAGGCAGCTTCATTTTTCTTCTCCGTAAGACTGATTCCGGTGCTACAGTATCCACGGTAACCCGTACTCCAGCAATCGCCTGATCCACGATACGACTATAGGCCAAATCCCGGGAGCGGTCAACAAGGCCGTTACGGGCAAGGGTCGGTTCTCAGTCCACCAGGGCCTGACCGCCCGCCTTGGTGTAGAGGATGCGATGCAGCTCCCGGTGTGTGAAGTAGGGATCGTCGTTTCTCAAATAGGGCAGGAGGATCTTTTTCCTGCGGAGGAGATCCCTGGACAGCTCTGCCGAGATGGAGTCAGGTCTGTAAAGGGCCGCTTTTGCTATGGGTTGCCCAAAGGGATTGATGATCTCGCTACCGCCCCAGAACCTGTACTCCTTCTCCCCGCATTCCACGGAACCGGAGAGGCCCTGGTCCTCCCTGGTGCTCCGGCGCCTCTCTTCGTGGTACTCCTGCCCCACACGGTTCGCGCAGATATTGTAAATGCCGAAGATCCTCGAGTAGAACTTGTTGATGATGGCCCAGCTCTCTATGTTGGAGAATTCCGTGCCCATGGAGCCTTGAGAGCTGTTGAATACGGTCACGAAGATGTCCGCCTTTTGGCATACCCCCAGGTAAGGGAGGGAAGGGTGCCACAGGTCGTTGCACACGAATACCGCGACCGTATACTCGTGGAGCTTGAAAACCGGCACCTGCTTGCCCGGCGAGAAAAACTTGCGCTCCTCGAAGACCCCGTAATTGGGGAGGTTGAGCTTGCGGTAGGCAAAGAGGACCTTGCCGTCCACGGCCACCAGGGCGGAGTTGTAAAAGTTCATGGAGGGCGACTCCTCTATGAAGCCCACCACCGCCGCGGTCCCGCTGGTGGCCGCCGCCAGGGTCCTGATTTCCTTGGAATCCAGGCGAAGGGCCACCTCGTGGTAGCGCTGGCTCACGAAGTAGCCGGTGAGGGCAAGCTCTGGAAACACTATCAATTGGGCCCCGGCTTCTCTTCCCTCGGCGATTTTCTCCAGGATGTCCCGGAGGTTGTGTTCAAGGTCCAGGAGCCTGGGCTCGGTCTGGTATATGGAAACCTTCATGTCTGTCCCCCGTTCAGGGTCTGGGCCCCACGAGGGGCCTTCAAGGACTCCACCGTATGGGCCATAGCGTTTCCCAGGAGGTTCATGGCCAGAGGAAGGGCCAGGTCCGGAATAGGGGAGATACCTTCCTGCCCGCCCAGGGCCGGCAGGGTCAGGACATGGCCTATGGGATAGCGGTAGAGGGCCCTGCGTTCAGGCCGGGTCTCCAGGGCCTCCTGGGTGATCAGGATCAACCGCGAGTGACGGCAGCCGTAAGTGGCCATCTCGTCCAGGAGCTGGGCCGAGAATCGATTGCTGGTGGCGTCCAGGATGATCAGGTTGTCGAACCCGGCATTGTAATCCGGCCTGAGTACCGGGAAGAACCATTCCCCCTCGGCGTAGAACGGCGCGCTGGCCGCCATGGGCACGGTTCCGGGGGGGCGGGAGAGAAAATCATCTACGCCCTCTCCTTGTAGGCAGCGAGCCTCCCATTCCCTCACCGGCGACTCCCCGTACATGGACACCATGCGGGAGCGTTCCTCCAATCGAACGAACTTCTCCCTCACCCGCGAGTCCACTGTGACCAGGGGGCCGTGAACGCTCTCACCGAAGACGTGGGACTCCATGACCAGACGCCGGGTCCTGTCGAAACGGTGGACCCATGAAGGGCCCGGATCGCCCGGCGGGCCAATGAAAAAGGCGGTCTGGTATGAGAGGTTCTCGGATACCGCAAGCCTCACCGAGTCCCGGAGTGAACCGCTCGCCAGGACCGCCCGCACCGCCGGGGAGCACAAGCGAAAGTGTTTTTCAGCGGCTGCCGCCCTGGCCTTGCTCTTGCGCCCCCATGAGTGGATAAAGAGGAGGCACATGGCCGCATACAGGGCCTCTTGGGCGCAAGACTCCAAGCCGGGATGCAAGGAGGCCCAGCCCAGTGGCGGTGCTGGACTGCCGGGGGCCCGGTCTTCCCCGCCTTCCGGACCGCAGTACAGACAAGGGCAGGGCCCTGTTTCAGCCAGGATCGAGAGGACCCGCTCCCCGGGCGGGCTGGTGGCCGTGAAAAAGGTGACCAGGTCTCTGGAGAAGTGATAGCGGAGGTCCTCTGGCCCGGCTACTCTGACGCCCGCGCCCAGGAGGCGGCTCCAGTGGACTGAGAGGCTTGTACAAACCGCGTGAGCTCCCCGATCGAACGGGACCAGGACCATCTCCCCGTCGTCCGGTACCTGATCGAAGAGCGCTTCCGAGAGCCTCTCATCGTTGACCTCCCGCCGCGCCAGCACTGACTCCAAGGGATCGTCCCGCTCCATCTCCTCGGCCAGAGACCGCATGGCGCGGTAATAGGCGGCCTCAAGCTCATCCTCCGCCTCCTCCTCCCACAAGCTCATCTCTGAGGCCGCAGCCTGAGGGGCGGCCTCGGGGGCGTTCCATACCTCGAGCTCCAGGGCCTCTGCAGCAGGGGTGCGCCCCCTGACCATGGGCGAGCGGCCTGCGGTGACCGATTTGGCCCTGTTCCTGGGAAAGTCCTCCGGGGTGCGGCCGTGGGCCAGCCCGAAGTGGAAGGCGAACAGGTAGTAGAAGACCAGGTCCACGAACGGCTGGAGTTCGTCGGATACCTTGGGCAGGAGGACCAGGCGGCCGGGGTTCAGCTCTTCCATCTCGCCTTGCCCCTTGCCCACGAATCCCGTGGACGCGAACGGGATGCCCCTCTCAGCGAGTCCTCTCATTACCTCCAGCGCCTCCGGCAGGCGGGCCTCGTTGGTGGCGTTGACCATGATGAAGTCCCTGTTCGGGTCCACTCCCAGGGACTCATAGATGATCTCCCCGTAGTCCAGCGAGCGGCCGACAGCGGTCCAACTGGTCTCTTCCATCTTGTATGCGGCCTCCAGGCCGGTCCCTGTGGAGTGGAGGGCGTCGATTACCAGGGCGCTCAGGGCCTCGCTGCTCCCCGCAGCCACGCTGCGGCAGAAGTCCAGGACTTCCTGGTCGGCGAGGATCCTGGAGAGTATCTCCGGGATCTGCTGGAGCTCTTCCAGGAGCGGGTCGTGCCCATTCTCGGATCCGGGTTCCTTTCTCTCCGAGAGCCAGACCCCGAAAAGGGCCGTGCTGAACAGCATGCAGAGGATGCTCTTGAGTCCGGGGACGGTCACTTCCTCGCCGCTCAAGACCGGGATCACCCCGATGCTCTTGGATGCAAGGAGCCCCATGTCGGAGAACCGCTTTTCCGTGACCCCGATCATTGCGGTCTTGAGTGCCCCGAGCTCCTTCGCCGCTCGGACCATATCAGCGGTGGTGCCCGACCAACTGAGGAGCATCACCAGATCCTTTTCCGGCATAATGGTCCGATGAAGGTCCTCCACCTCCGCGGGCCGCAGGGCGAGCACGTCCACACCAGGCAGGAGTCTCTGGAGGAGGCGCCGCGCCGCCACGCCTGCGTGGTGAGCGCTCCCCATCCCCAGAAGGACAATGCGGTCCAAGGAGGCCAGGTTCCTGCCGAAGTGCCGCCTGAGGAGGTTTTCCCTCAGCTCGAAACGCGGGCGGCCGTCCTCATCCGATACATGAAACCTCAGTATATCCTCGAAGCGCTCAGGCACCTCATGGAGGTGGGTCTCGTAAAAGGATCTGTGTACGTCCTTGCCGGTCTGAAGGGGGTTCAGCACCGTGCTGAACGGCTCCACGGAGGCCGATCGATTCCCGTCAAAATCAGTTATGGTGACGGCCCGTTCCGGCTTGCCCCCGGTCCCGGGCCTGGTCTCGATCCGCGCGAACACCTCCTCCCCCTCGAGGGGGTACACCCGGATGCGGAGCGCCTCCAGGACCTCTTCCTCTTCCCGCTCGTGCCTTTGCTTGAGCTCCTTGACTCGCTCCTTGGTACCCCCTTCCCTCCTGATCAGGGCTGTCTCCTCCTCGTGGCGCTTTCGCATGCGATGGAGGTCCAGGGTCTTGCGGTGGACGATCGCCTGGGGGAAGAGCCCCATTGCTGCGTTTATGTCCGAGACCGCCATGAACTCTGTCCCGTACTCACGCTTGACCACGAAGACCGGCCGGTTATGGCTGGCCACGTAAAGCGTCCTCGGGGAGAGAACGCTCATGCCGGAGACCGCCAACTGCCCGCCTTCGCCGATCATTCGCCTGGCGGCCTCAATAAAGGCCAGGGCGTCCAGGTCCTTGCGGGCCTTTCCTCTGACCCGGTGGTAGACCTGGTAATCTATGGACAGGCTTCCCAGGCCGTACTCCTGCAGTCCCTGGTCGGTCTGGGACAGCACCGCCTCGTAGCGGTCCCTTTCACTCTCCAGGAGGTCGAAGTAATAGCCCCACAGCAGGGAGAAGTACTCGGAAGAGTTCCGGCTCCTCAGCGTGACATGGGCGACCTTTTCCAGAAAGTCTCTGAGCCGGTCCTCCACTTCGCCGCTGAACTGACCGTTCAGGACTATGAGGCGCTTCTTGTCCCGGTCGAAAAAGGGGTGTGCGTTCTTGATGGTTACAGGGGACTGGAGCGCCCATCTGCCCTGTGAGAGGATGGGCAGAGCCAGGTATCTGAGGGAATAGGGGTCAGTACGCCCGTCCCCGGCCGGTCTCCAGGAACCTGCTGGGCCGGGGCCCCGCAGGTCCAACTCTGGTATTATTTCGGTCCTTTCAAGATGGGCGAGAGCGGCCGCAGCCGCCCGGCCGTAGACGTTCAGGCCCTTCTCCGCCCAGTAGAGCGCCTTCCATCCCCCGGCCCGCCGGATAGCCCTGCCTTCCGGCCAGAGACTCTCCAGTGTCTTCTGGACCTCTTCCACCAATCCCGGGGTGTGGGGTATGCGGCTCAGGAGGGCCGCATCCAGGAGTCTGAACAGGCACCTAACCCCGTCACGGTCGTAATCCGCGGGGATCCGGATCCAGACCCGCGGGAGGTAGCGCCAGAGAATCTTCTCCGCATAGGGGGCCCCCGGCGACGACTCCTCCTCCAATCGACGCGGCCTCGGTCCCCTTTCTTCGAAAAAGGCCTTGTCAAAGAGCCTGTCAAAGGCGGCGAGTATCTCCTGTTGCGGTGCCTCCAGTATCCCCGCTTCCCGGTCTCTGCGCAGCTCTTGTTGAAGGGCTTTTCGCAAGAGCGTCCTTACGGCCACCGGGGAGAGGTCGTAGTTTTGGGTGAGCTCCAGGATCACCCTTTCGAAATGCCTCTTGGATCTGATTCGGAAAGGAGATACCAGGCCGGGACGCCCGGGCTCGCCGGCCGCCACTATCCTGGCATCGGAAGGATCGACCAGGTCCTCGTAAGAAGGGTAGGGCGCTTCTGACTCGTTTATGGAAAAAGGTTGCTCGCCTGCGAGACCCTCTATTGCCAGGAGGTGCCGCTGGGATCCCTCGGACGGGGAGTCCGAGTCTTCCATCACCCACAGTCCCCTGAGCCGTTCGGCGGCATTGGGGTAGGCCGGGTCCGCGGCCAGGGTTTCCACCAAGGGGGCCACCGCTCCCAAAGACTTCCTGGTGCGCAACGGCTCGGTGTCGTCCCCGAAGAACCCTATGCCCGTGCTGTCCGGCGCCCTGTAGGTGATTGCCGACATGGCTGTCAGGACCCGGGTCAGGTTGTTCCCCGCATCTCCGAAAAAACCCACGATCCCGCACATGTTGGAGGGTCTCCTTCCATGGTGTCTTCTCCGGTGCCGCTGCGCGGTCGGCCTGACCTTGAGGGCCGGACCTCCGCGCCCGTTCACCGATTTGCGGGATCAATCTGCAGGAATAACCGCCTCATGTCAAGGAGGAGCGGGTCGGGGTCAGGTCAAGAAGGCCTTGCCCGTATTCTTCAGGGTGTGGTCGTCCCTCATATACTTGGCCTGGCTCCCGTTTCGCAGGATCACCTCGAAGCCTTCCGGGTCGTAGGAGTCAATCCGGTAGTCTGGCGCCTGCTCCGGCCCGGTCTCCCGGAGGAGCTCGATGTGGCGCTCCAGCTTGCCAATGGAAAAGGAGACCAATTCCTTGAGGAATCCGAAGGCGTGGCGCATTTGGTGAAAGCCGTATTTCTTCATCAGGGCGAAGCCCGCCACGGCCTCTTTTTCCGCGATCTCGTTGGGATGCTCCTGGCTGGTGGTGCATGCGGTTTGTATGGAGGGGAGCCCCAGCTTCTTGCTCACCTTTTCCATCAACAGGTTGGCCACGTTGTGGGAGACCAGTCCCAGGTCAACGGCATAGTTCTTCTGGATGTTGGCTATGGAAGGCAGTCCCGCGTGAACGGTCACCAGCCCGGGATTCACCAGTTGGGTGAGGGTGATGCCGAACAAGGCCTCTGCATGGGTCAGGGTCAGGAGCCCGGACATGGAATAAGGGGCGGAGAGCCCCGCCATGGGCATGGTGGAGACATAGATGGGGAGCCCCTCCCTGACACAGGCAAGAAAAGGGTCCACCATGGAGTCGATCAGTGCCAGAGGGCTGTTCAGGATGGAAAACTGTATGGTTATCTTCCCGCGTTTGTTATGAATCTCCTTGGCCCTGGCAATGCCTTCATCCGTCACCGCAGCAACATAGATGGGCTTTCGGCAGTTTTCTATGATCGTATCCATGACCTTGACCTCCTGCTTCTTGAGCAGGACCCCGCGGGCCATGAAGTTTACCACATCGGCCTGGTCCACGATCCGTGCTATCTTTGCCAGATGGTCAAAGGTGGGCTCGATCAGCTCGCCGGTCTCGTCGTTGTGGATGAACGGCGCCGTTCCTCCAACACCGAACGAGTTCTCCGGAATCCAGTACCGGTCGCGCTTGGGCGCGCTGCTCAAGGCCTGCTCCACCAAAGGGGTGAGTATGTGGATGTGCCCCGAGCTGTCGTCATAAGCGGCGAGTCCGGTGTCTTCAAAGATTCGACGGACTTTTTCCGATCCGCACCTCACCCCGACTTCCTCCAGCACACGAAGGGCGTCGCGGTGGATCAAATCGATCAGCTCGGATTGCTCCAGTTTCTCGGAGTCGTTATGGTCGTCTCGGCGTATGGATTCCATGTTGATGCTCCTCCTTTGCCGTGGATTGAGCTGTTGTGCGGTCTGTCCGAGCCGTTTTGAAATCGCTCGGCTCTGGAGTCCAGAGGCCCGGGGTCAGCCGGTTCGGTTTCTCCCGGGCACCCTGATCCGCATTCCGTCCCGGGCGAACTGCATTCGGTCCAACCCCTGCTCGATATCCAGATAGTCGTTATACGAACGGTTCCAGTACTCCTCCAGGTGAACGAAGACCACCCGAGCGGCCCGTATCCGTCCGGCCAGGGCGACGGTCTCCTCGAACGTGTAGAGAGTCCTCCGCGATATGTGATCCCCGGGGTACTCGAAGCCGTGCTTCAGGCCGGTCTCGAAGATTCCCGGCTGGATTGCCAGGAGGTCTGCGCCCCGGACCGAATCGCAGTCCTCGGGGAACGGCTTGATATCGCAGGGCGCATATACGATTCGGCTCCCGGCCTGCTCGAACACATAGACATAGGCGGTCTGCCGGCCGCGATCCACGGGCAGGGCTCGGATCCTTACGCCGCCCACGTCAATTTCGCCTTCGAACAAGACCGGCTCCACAAACCCCTGCTCAACGTAGAAGTCCAGGAGCGGACCGTAGGTCGAGCGAATTCCGCGGGCCGCCCGGTAGAGGGCCCGCGGCATGAACAGCCGGAGCCGCTTGTGCGGATAGGCCTCCCACGTCCGGAAGTCCAGGGTGATCTGCTCCACCACCCTGAACCCCTCCACATGATCCGGATCCAGATGGGTGAAAAGCAGGCCTTCCGCCTTTCGGATCCGCTCCCGATTGAGCTGGTGGGCCGACTCAGCCGGGGTATCTATCAGCAGCCCTATGTCATGGAGAAAGGCGGAGGGGCCCGTCCTTGCAAAAGGGACCCCCTTTATCCGCGCCTCCTCGCATACCCTGCACCCGCACAAGGGCTTGGGTATCACCATGCATCCGCCGGAACCGAGAATGGTCAGGTCCATGCGCCTGCCCGCCGAACTCGCCGCCGGCCGCGCACACCCTCAACCCTCAAGATGCGTCAGCTCCAGGGAAACGGGCTGTGAGAGACCGGATGCAGCTCGCCCTTTTCGTAGCGGTCGAATCGGAAGGGCTTGAGGAGCTCCTGCTCCTCTCCCAGCACCTCCTTGGCCACCAGTTCCCCCACCCCGATCATCTTGTAGCCGTGATTGGAGTCCAGGATCAGGTAGCAGTTCTCCTTGAGCGCGTCGAAAATGGGGAAATTGTCCGGCGTGAAGCAGCCCAGGCCCCCTGACGGCTCATCCTTGTAGTAGCGGTACTTGTCCTCGTAACGCTTCTGGCAATGGGCCAGGGCGGACGTCCACATGTGCACGAACTCGGGCCCCACCACGAAGTCCGGGGAGTCTATGCCGTAAGGGTCCACCTCGGGCTCGCCCTCTACTATATACGGGGCCGCGCCGCCCTGGATCCCGCCGAAGTTGAGGTCGGGCTTGTAGTATATCCCCCACATCCGGTCGGTGATCAGTGAGCCGTCCTCGCTGGAATAGAGCGGGGCGTCCGTATCCACATGGATTACAGGCGGCGGATTGCCGTTGTTGTCATACCCGTAGTCAGGGTCGACTCCCAGGGTCCCTTCCACCAGGCACCAGTATGTCCACATGCGGACCCCCCGGTGGAGCTTGCCGTCCTTGTCCCGGATGTCCACCTCTTTGGGCAGGTCCAGCATCTCCCAGAAGGTCCTGGCCCAGGGCCCGGGGCCGGCCACGACATAGTCGCAGGAGATCTTTCCCTTGTCCGTTTCAACCGCCTTTACCGCGTTGCCCTGTACGTCCATGCCGGTTACCTTGACCCCGGTCATGATCCGGACGCCCTCGGCCTCGGCCTTGTCGGCCAGGCGGTACAAGGACCGCATGTTGTAAGCGAAGCCGCCCTTCTTTTCATGGAGTACGGATGTGATATTCTTGGCCTGCCAGTCGTCAAAGATGTTCTCCCGCATGTACTTCAGGCAGTGCTTCTCCCCTTCCACAAAGACCGACTCATAGCCTATGGCCTTTTGCTGCTCGTATATTGTGGCCACGTCCTCGTGCATGGCCTCGCAGGAAATCTGCATGTAACCCAGGGGGTTGTAGCCGTAGCCCTCGGCGTCCTCTTCCCAGAGGGACACGCTGTGGGCCATCAGCTCCCGCATGGCTGGTTGGAAGTAGTTGTTCCGGATTACACCGCATGCGATCCCGGAAGCGCCAGCTCCGATGGCCGTCTTGTCCAGGAGCAGGACGTCCTTTCCGGACCCCGCCCCCCTGGCCTTGAGCTCCTTTGCCAGGTGCCAGGCCGTGCTCAGGCCGTGAATACCGGCCCCGATCACTACATACTTAGATTTCTCAGGTAATGCCATTACCTTTTCCTCCCATTATTATATTTGTTATTTGAACGGATCCCACCGAACGGTCTGTTTTTCGTAGGCCGGCGGGAACTGCTGCAGGAAGAGGTCATAGTAGTAGAGCTCCTTGAAGGAAGCGAAGGGCATTCCGTAGGCCGCCTTGGGCCTCTTTTTGATCTCATCAGGATCGATTATGTTTCCAACGATCTCGTCCATGATATCGTCCATGCCCACGCCCATGGAGAAGCGGAGCTTCTCGCGGTTGGCTATCCTCTCCGGGAGCATGTCGCGGAAGGCCTCCCGCAGGATGTACTTCTCTATCTGCTTATCCCCGTAAATTTTCCATTTCATCGGGATTTCTCTGCTGAATGCGACTATCCTGGTGTCAAGATAAGGCGTCTGGTAGTCCACACCGTTTGCCATCCAGGCCCGGTCCAGGCGGCGGAGGGCCGTGTTGTAGGATATCTCCACAAGCTTCTGCGCCAGACGCTCCCGTTGCTCGTCACTCTTGACCTTGGGGTTCTTCAAGACCATCCGGTAGCCGCCGAAGAGCTCGTCCGCACCCTCGCCCACCAGGACGCTGTTCGCCTGCTGCTTGACCATCTTAGAGACGTAGTAGTTGGCAATAACGCCGTTTATGCAGTCCTCGTCAAAGCTCTCCAAATACCAGACCGCATCAGGGATGAAGTTTACGATGTCCTTTTCCGTTATCTTGTATACGTGGTGCTCCATACCCAGAGAGTCCGCCATTGCCTTGGCGTTCTCCAGGTCCGGCCCGGGCGCCTTCTCGATGGTGCCGGTGAAAAGGGGCAGCTTGGGATCGAACTCCTTGGCTATGGCCGCCGCGATCGAGCTGTCCAGCCCTCCGCTCAAGGAAATAGCCCCAGCGCCGTCCATGCGCTTTCGCACCGCTTCTATCATGAGCTCCCTGAGATTGCGCGCGCATTCCTGGAGGTCTTCCCCCACGGGGGGGATCTCCGGCTGGAACGCGTCAAAGGGCTTGAGGCCCTTTTTGGAGCTGTAGATGTGACCCGGGGGGAGCTCGTGGATGTCGAACTGGACGTGGTCCACCAGGCCCTTCATCTCGGTGCTGAAGTAAAAGGTGTCATTGTTTCTGCCGTAGAAAAGAGGCCGCGATCCCACATGGTCCCGGGCCAGGATGACCTCCTCGTCCTTTTCGACGATTGCGCAGGAAAACGCGCCGTCAAACTTGGAGAAACACTTCTGGTCGTATTTCTCGTAGTATTCCATGAAGAGGTCTATGTCGCTCTGGCCTTCAGGCCTCTCGTTGAAGATCTCGCCGTCGAAGAGGAGGTAGGGCCTCTCCTCCAGGGAGGTACAGTAGGTTCTCTTGGGCGTGAGGTTGATCTCGTTCGCCCCCACGGCCCCGCGATCATCGAAGAGCGTCCTCACAATGCTGTTGTCCTGGCCGCGGTGCCGCATCAGCCTCAGCATTTTTCTCAGCTGCTTGGTGCTGTCCTCGTCCATTCTACCGAGTTGAGAAATTATACCCGCAATACTAGCCATGTCGTCTTCTCCTTTTGAGCTTTGTTTCCGGATGTCTTTATTCCACAAAGACCTTTTCAAGATTGGCCGTGGTCAGGGGATCCTGCATGTACATCCCGAGCCCTATGTTTTTTATCGACTCCATGCCCCTTTCGTCATATCGGGGCATTATCACCTCCGGGGCCTCCTCCGGGGCGACCTCCTCCGCAATGCGCATACCCTTTTCCAACTTGTCAAAGGAGAAGTCTATGAGGTAGCGGAGAAAGGCGAAGGGGTGTCTTATCATGTGGAACCCGTACTTCCTGCACATGGCCTGGCCGTTGCGGGCGTCCCTGTAAGCACGCTCCGTAGGGTGCTCCTCGTGGGTGGTGGCCGCGCTCTGGCAGGTGGGCAGCTCCAGCATCATGTTCAGATGAGACATGAGCAGGTTGAGCAGGAAGTGGCTGACCAAGCCGTAATTCGGATTGTAGTCGATCCGGGGGTCCGCTACGGTGGGGAACCCGGCGTGAATGAAGGTGGTCCCAGGGTTGACGATCTGGGTGGTGCACAACCCGAAGAGCACCTCTGCATGTGTCATGGCAAGCACCCCGTTGTAGCAGAACGGGGCGCTGATCCCGGCCATGGGCATGGCGGAATCAAAGACCGGCAGTCCGGCCTTGGCCACCTTGTAGAAATGCTCCGAAAAATTCTCGTTCACTTCCAGGGGGGAGCGGGTGAGGCAGAAGACAATCATTATGTCTTTCTTCTTCTCATAGATCTCTACGGCCCGCTCCAGTGAGGCGTCCGAGGTCACGGCGAAGTACATGGGCTTGTCGCAGTTCTCCGTCATGATATTCATCTGCTCCACTTCGTCCTTCAGCTTTATGCCCCTCCCCATGCCGGCGACCATGTCGTTTTCCTGGGCGACCCGCGCCACTCGTTCCGCGTGCTCCGGCTTGGGGAACACACCCCCTTCTCCCGCCTCGTCGTCATAGACATAAGGGGCGGTCCCTCCGATAAAGAAGCTGTTCCTGGGGACGAAGAAATCATCGATCTTGGGCACGGTCTCCATGCATTTCTCCACCAGATCGGTGGTCACGAAGATACGATTCTCGAACACATAGGCCAGGCCCTCGGCCTCCTTTTCCTGAAAGGCCCGGAGAATCTCGGGTTGCTTGCAGCCGACGCCCAGGTTTTCGAGGATCCAGAGGGCGTCCTCGTGGACCCGGAGGAGCATTTCCACCGTGTCCTTTCCCAACACCGCTTCGGATTCCCTTTTCTGGTCTTGATTCACGGTCCCATTCTCCTTTCGCCTGTTTTCTTAACGGGTAAAAATATTTGAACTGAAACTATATACACCCTTGGCGGAAGAATGTCAAGGGGCTCGCTCCAAACCCCTTGAAAACTCCTCCGGTTCAGGGGATGGAATAGGGCCCCTGATCCAGTATCGGGGGCAAGATGCTCGCCCCCGGCCGTCCCCTGCAAGAGGCCTCGACCAAGGCAAGCTTGGCTTCCTGGAAGACCTGCGGGTGTACCATTTGTATCCGTTTCGGCTCCAGCCCGGCCCCACGCATGCGGGCGAGCAGGTCCACCAGCCTGGCCGAGGGATAGATCATCGCCAATCGCCCCTTCGCCTTCAGGAGCAGCCGCGCCGCTTCCAGGATGTCGCCTATGCCTGCAAGGATCTCGTGCCTTGCTATGGCCCTCTCCGGGTCGGGGTTTATTCGGCCGGTCTTGTTTCTCCTGTACGGGGGGTTGCATACCGCCAGGTCCCAATACCCCCGGCGGAGCGGAATACTGCGCAAGTCGCCCCTTACCACCCCCATTTTGTCCTCCAGCCGGTTCAGGATCGCGTTGCGCGAGGCTTGGGAGGCCAAGTGCTCCTGGATCTCCAATCCCACAGAGTATGACGCGGGTTTTTCCGCCAGCAATGCCAGTAGGATAATTCCACACCCCGTGCCCAGGTCCAGCACCCTGTCCCCGCTCTTTACGGTGGCGAATCCCGCCAGGAGCAACGAGTCCATGCTGAAGCGGTAACCCCGCCTGGACTGTATCACCTTGATCCTCCCGTCCAAGACGGCGTCGATTCGCTCGTGTGGTCGGACAAGTGGGTTAGGGTTTCTCGATACGCTCATGGGGGTCCATCCGGTTGAACACCAGACCCGTGATGACCTTGGGGTAGAAATAGGTGGATTTACGGGGCATGATCAGGCGATTTGCCGCCACTTCCTTTACCTGCTCCGTCTTGGTCGGATTGAGAAGGAACAATATATCCGAGGCCCCGGCCCTTACCCGGCGCAGGCCCTTGACCATGTCACTTTCATACAGGAATTGCTTGTCATTGTCCAGGTCTTCCCGGCGGAAGCCCAAGCCTCGCTGAAGGACCAAGCGCGAGAGTACCATCACGTCCAGGCCCTTGAGCGCGGGATGGAGATCGTCCCCCACGTCCTCCCCGGCCCCCGGTTCCAACTCGAGCAGGCGGCCAGTGGGCTCGCCGTGAAAATACGCCCCGAATGCGATGGACCCCCGGCCCGCTTCAGCAAGGACCGCCCTCAGCTCGGCGCTTTTCCCCGGCGCCCCGTCCAAGGTCCAGGGCAGGGGCGTGACTTGGAACCACCGGCTCAAACGCCCGAGGAGCTCGCCGGGAGATACCCCGCGCGCGGATCGGATCAACCGGTGTGCCGGGAGCACGGTCAAGCCGGGGTCGTTCATGTTGCTCAAGTACATCATGACGAATTCGAATGAGCGGTCCCCAGGCCTCATCCCATAGCGGGCTCGCATCATGTTGCGGTACTTCCTGGAGGTCTCGAAACGGTGATGGCCGTCGGCTATAAGGAGTGAACGGCCGGCCATGGCCTCGGCCGCGCCGGCTAAGAGATCGCGGTCCTTTACCGCCCACATGGCATGCTCCGTACCATCCCGAAACGTAAAGGACACCTGGGGCGGGTCTTTCGGGATCCGCCCCAGGCATCGGAGGGCCTGATTTCCCGGATCCTCGTAGAGGGCGAATATCTGGCTGAACTGGGCGCCGGTGGCCCTCATCAGGTGGAGTCTGTCCTCCCTGTGAGCGGAGAATGTCTTCTCGTGAGGGAGAATGACCCCCGAGTCCTCGTCCTCTATACGGACCAGGGATATCAGGCCCCAGCGGGTCTTCACCCCGTTCGCTTGCCTGTAGGACTGGGAGGTGAGGTACATGGCGGGTGCCTCGGATTGCACAAGCACCCCTTCCGCGGTCCAGCGATCCAGCGTGCGGGCGCTCCTGGTGTAGCGGTTGTCCCAGTCCGAATCGCCGGTTTTCCTCTTGCCAAGGATCAGTCGGACGGCGTTGTGTTCGGAAAGGGCATGGAGTTCCTCCTGCTCCTCGGGGGATATAACGTCGTACGGGGGGGACATGACCGCAGCAGGATCCGGGAATCGTGAGAAGTCGTAAGTCCAGCCTTTGAATGGTCGTATCTCTGCCATTGGTGGCGCATTCCTCTTGCCGAACCTGAACGTCCCGAATTGCGGGACCGCAGCTTGCCCCCAGAGCGGATTCGACAATCGCCCGGTTCAGGTCTTGTTTGTCTCGGCTCGCTGAAAAGCCGTCATACCTAGCAGATCAGGAGGCACTGTCAAGCCTTTTGAATCATCCCGGCCCCTTCTTCTCCGGTCTCGAAAGCGGTTGCCCCCTGCCGCCAAAAATATTAGCATTTTAAGCATGTGCTTCGGGCCCCAGGCGCGGAAATACGAGAACGAGAGACTGTACGACGGATCCGCACCAGGAGTGGCCCGTGAAAAAGGATATGGTAGCCTGTCAGTGGGACTGAGATCTTCGATACATGCGCCGGGTGGAACCGTGGACCTGGTGGTGAAGGGCGGTATGGTCCTTACCATGGTCCCCGGGGCGCCTGTCATGGAGTGCGGGCGGGTCCTGGTAGGAGACGGCCGGGTGGTGGGCGTGGAGAACGACGGGCTGGAGGAACCGATTCCTCCCGGGGCCGAGGTGATCGATGCCGGGGGCGCGGTAGTGCTCCCCGGCCTGATAAACGCTCACTGTCACACCGCCATGACCCTCTTCAGGGGGATGGCGGACGACCTGCCCTTGAAGGAATGGCTCTTTGAGAGGATCTTTCCGGCCGAGGCGCGGATACTGGATCCGGATACGGTTTACTGGGGCGCGCTCCTGGGCTGCGCCGAGATGCTCGCCTCCGGAACCACGTGCGTGATTGACGGCTACTTCTTCCAGGACTCAACAGCAGAGGCGGTCCTGCGATCCGGTATCAGGGGGCTGATAGCACAGGGGGTGATAGACTTTTCGGCTCCCGGTGTCCCTGACCCGGCCGATAACCTCGAGGAAGCGAGGAGTTTCATAGAGAGATGGCGGGGAGTCTCCGACAGGCTGGTCCCGGGCGTTTTCTGCCACAGCCCCCTCACCTGTTCGGCCGAGACCCTGGCCGGGGCCATGGAGCTGGCCAAGGAACGGGGCGTCCCTCTCCAGAGCCACGTCAGTGAGACAGGGGCCGAGGTGGAGGAGATCCTGGCTCGCTGCGGGAAGCGGCCGGCCTCATACTTGGACGAGGTCGGGGTGCTTGACCACGATTTCGTGGCGGTTCACGCGGTCCACCTGGCCCAGGAGGAGATCGACCTTTTCGCTGAGAGAGGAGTGAGGGCGGTCCACGTCCCTGAGAGCAACATGAAGCTGGGGTGCGGGGCCGCTCCGGTCAGGAAGATGCTGGAGGCGGGGATCAGGATGGGACTCGGCACGGACGGCTGCGCGTCCAACAACAATCTGGATCTGTTCCAGGAGATGGATACGGCCGCCAAACTCTCCAAGGTCTTTGAGGGCGACCCGGCCGGTCTGGATGCAGCAACGGTCCTGAGCATGGCCGGCGGCGGAGGGGCCTCGGTCATGGGCATGGAAGGGGAGCTGGGGACCCTGGAGCCGGGAAAGAGAGCGGATATAATAGTGGTGGACCTTGACAGGCCTCATCTCAGGCCTTGTCACAACCCGCACTCCACCCTGGTCTATTCGGCGGGCGGGGCGGATGTGAGAGACGTGATCGTCGGAGGCTGCGTATTGATCAGGGAGGGGCGCTTCCTCCACCTGGACTTGGCGGAGATCATGGGCCGGGTCCGGCGCATTGCTGACCGGGTCCGGGCCCTGTAAGACCGTTACCTCGCGGCTGCAAAAAAGGGCTTTGCGTTGGAGGGGCATATTTGTTATGTACTCCACTCCCAGTCCGCGCCTGGGGCTGGACCTGGAAGCCCCGATGCATCGGCCCCGTGCCCCGGCGAGGGACCGGCTTCCCATGAGGTAACCGATGATGAAAAAGAAGAGAAAGCTAATATACACCGCCTTCACCGTGGCCCTGCTGAGCCTTCTAGCAGGGTTCGGCTGGTTCCTCTCCCACGTCTTCGAGGGGGAGAATCCCGGGGTCCGGGTTCAACCGCTCCCCGAGTTTCTTTCCAGTACTCAGACCTTCAAAGTGGAGGCCTCTGACGCCAAGAGAGGGCTGCGCGGCCTGAAGATCTCCCTGAGCCAGTCCGGCCGTGAGATTACAGTGCTGGAGCGCTCTTTCCCGTTCCAGGGCTTTTTCAACAGGGAAGGGGTGCACCGTTACGAACAGGAGGTGAAGATCGACCCGGGGGCGCTTCGTTTGGCCCAAGGGGTCGCCGAACTCAGGGTGGAGGTGAGGGATCATTCCAGACGTTCGGGAGGAGACGGCAATAGGACCGTACTTGCCCACAAGATGACCGTGGATACTATTGCTCCGGGTCTCCGAGCCCTGTCCCGCCTTCATTACATCAATCAAGGCGGGGCCTGCCTGGTGGTTTATCAGACGTCCTCGGACGCGGAGAAGAGCGGGGTGTATGTGGAAGACGAGTTCTTTCCCGGATACCCCGCGGCCGAGGCCGAGGAGGAGGGGATATACACCTGCTATTTCGCCGTGCCTCATGACTCCGAGCCCGC
Source organism: uncultured Desulfobacterales bacterium (assembly GCA_964647905.1). Lineage (GTDB taxonomy): Bacteria > Desulfobacterota > DSM-4660 > Desulfatiglandales > HGW-15 > CAZYJR01. The sequence goes on from CAZYJR010000001.1 coordinate 280,968, forward strand.
CCCGCCCATATTCCTCTGGGCCGAAGACCGGGCGGGCAACCAGTCCCGCGCCAAGTTCAATCACCGGGTAAAGCCGAAGAAATTTCGCCGGGATCGAATGAACATAACCGACGGGTTCCTGGAGATGATCATCCCCTATTTCGTCCCCCTGTGCGAGTTCGAGCCCGGGGCCACCCCGTTGGAGAAATATCTCAAGGTGAACAACGAGCTCAGGGTCGAGAACCACAGGTTTCTCAAGGAGCTCCAGGAGAGGTCCTCGCCCGAGCGTATGTGGGAAGGCCCCTGGCTGCGCCTGGAAAATGCGGCCACCATGGCCAGGTTCGCGGACCACCGCGACTACTTTTACAAAGGAGAAAAGATAGACGAAAAGGATCATATGGGAGTGGACTTGGCATCCCTGGCCAACTCACCGGTCCCCGCTTCAAACAGGGGAAGAGTCCTGTTTGCAGGAGTCTTGGGCATCTACGGAAGGGCGGTGGTCCTGGATCACGGGCAGCGAATAACATCCCTCTACGGCCATCTGAGCGGCATAGAGGTGGAGGAGGGAGAGGAGGTGATGAAGGGAGCTGTGATAGGGGCCACCGGGTCCACAGGCTTGGCCGGCGGCGACCATCTCCATTTCTCCATTATGGTCGACGGGGTGCCGGTGAACCCTATCGAGTGGTGGGATCCCCACTGGATAGAGGACAACATCAACAACAAGTTGGCCATAATACCGGCCTCTTGAGCCCCGGAAGCCTCGAAGAGGAATCGGCTTGCCCCGCGCGGGCCCACGTGTTAGGCTGACTCCTGTGGACCGATTATCCGCGAGCCCTTAGGATCAAGATGCCCAGGGAGCTACAGCCGTCGTTTTCCAATGGATCTCCAGAGGTGCGGATGCAGGGGCTGATCCGGGAGATCATCTACCAGATCAGACGCCTCATGCAGGCCGGATCTCTGTACACCAAGGAGCTGAACAAGAAGCATCAGGTCAGCTCGGCCCAACTCAATTGCGTGCTGGCCCTCTACGAGCAGGGGGCCATGTCCTCCTCACAAATAGCGCGCTCCATTTTTGTCAAGCCGAGTACTGTTACCGGAATAATCGACAGGCTGGAGCAGAAGGGCCTGGTAACACGAGTGAGGCGTTCGCCGGACCGCCGCGTGATTACCATCGAGCTTACCCCCGCGGGAGAGGAACTGGCGCGCAACGCCCCGCCTCCGATCCAACAGAAGATCATTGACGGCCTTCGGAGCCTGACCCCGGAGGAGGCGGAAAAGATCCTCCGCGGGCTCCAGACCCTCACCGAGATGCTGGATGTACACGACCTGGAGGTGGAGTAAGGCCCTTGAGCCAGGGGGGACGACAATACGACCCCGGGATCCCGCTCAGGGCTCCCGGCCCGGATCGCCCAGCCGGAACTCGATGCGGCTCACTGCTTGACGCCCGAGCGCCGCGTTCAGTTTCTCCCGGATGCCCTCCCTGGCGAAATCCAGCTCCTGGAGCCAAATGGGCCCTGAGACCCTGACCGTGAGGCGGCCTTGCCTGATCCATGAGGGCCGGGCGTTTCGTGCTATGGCCGGGCCCACCACGTCCTCCCAGACCTGCCAGATGCGGGCGTCGTCCGGGTTGAAGGGCCGGTGGGCGCCGTTGAACAAGGCCTGGATAACGTCCCGGAGCGGGGTCATCCCCGGTTGTTCAGGTTCGCTCCGGCCCGGTGAAGGGGGCCTGCCCCCGTCCTTATCGGTTTGACCGCTTCGGCTCATGCCTCATTATCCCTTGACGAGTAAGGGGGTTTTGTCTATAGGCTAATGCGCATACACTAACGCATCAGGGTGGGGCCTCATGCCCGCCTGATCACCGACACCCTAAACAGAAAAGCGCCGCAGGGCAAGCAAGGGTTTTAAGCATGGCTTGGGACTGGGAAAAGCTGCAACAGCAGCAAAGGAAGAACCGGCCCGAGGGGCCTCCCCCTCAGGTGGGAGACCTCCTGGAGAAGCTCAAGAACCTGAAGGGGAGTTTCCCGAAGGGCTGGGCTATAATTGTAATTATAATAGCCGTTTATTTGGCATCCACCATGTTTTACACGGTGGCCGTGGACGAGGTGGCGCTGGTCCAGCGCTTCGGGAAGTATGTGAGGCTCACCCAGCCCGGCCTCAACTTCAAACTGCCGAGGGGCATAGAAAAGGTGAGCAAGGTCAGGGTCAGGCATGTATACAAGGAGGAGTTCGGCTTCCGCACCGTACAGGCGGGGGTTAAGAGCCGGTACGCCTCGGGCGGTCCCTACGAATTGGAATCCCTGATGCTGACCGGCGACCTCAATGTGGCCGTGGTCCCATGGGTGGTTCAATACAGGATAAGGGCTCCCTACAACTACCTCTTCAAGGTCGAGGACGTAAGGAGCACCCTGAGGGATCTCGCCGAGTCCACCATGAGGCTTGTCGTAGGGGATCGAAGTATAAATGAGGTGATAAGCAAAAGGCAGGATATAGCCGATGAAGCGCAGCAGCTTCTCCAGAAAGAGCTCGACGAGGCCAGCACCGGTGTTCAAGTGACAACTATAGAGCTAAAAAGGACCAATGTACCCGAGCCGGTTCAGCCTTCTTTTAATGAAGTCAACCAGGCGATTCAAGAAAAGGAGAAAATGATCTACCAGGCAAAGCAGGAGTATAATAGGATAATCCCTCAGGCCCGGGGAAATGCGGAGAAGACGGTCAGGAGCGCGGAGGGTTACGCACTGGAGCGGGTGAACCGCGCCCGGGGCGACGCCGCGCGGTTCCTGGCCCTCTACGAGGAGTACAGCAGGGCCCCTGAAGTGACCCGCCGTCGTCTGTACTTGGAGGCCATGAGGGAGGTATATCCCATGCTCGGAGAGAAGTACCTGGTGGATTCCGAACAGAAGAACCTGCTGCCTCTCCTGGGGCTGGGGAGTGCGCAAGGAGCGGCGAAGTGAAGTTAAAGATCTTGGCGGTAATCGTGATCGTGGGCCTTATAGCGGCATTCAGCTCCGCCTATGTGGTGGGGGAGGCCGAGCAGGTGGTCATAACCCAGTTCGGCGAGCTGGTGGACGAGCCCATATTGGAGCCGGGTCTCTACTTCAAGATACCCGTAATACAGAAAGCGAACTACTTTCCCAAGAGACTCCAGAGCTGGGACGGAGACTCCGGCCAGATCCCCACCTTGGACAAGACCTTTATCTATGTGGACACCTTTGCGCGGTGGCGGATAGTGGACCCCCTGCTCTTCTTTCAAACCGTGAACAACGTGACCAGCGCCTTGGCCAGATTGGACGACATCATAGACTCGGCCGTGAGGAATCTGGTAACTTCCTACCCCCTGATAGAGACCGTCAGGATGAGCAACAGGGAGCTGGACACCTTTGAGATCGGAGTGGAGGAGGCCAAGGATGAGACCCCCCTGGGCGCGGTATTCGCCGGCCGGGTGGAGATCACCAAGTCCATCCTCCAGCAGGCCACGCCCAAGCTTGCCGAGTTCGGCATAGATCTGCTGGACGTAAAGCTAAAGCGGATAAACTATGTGGAGGAGGTGCGAAAGTCCGTATACGGGAGGATGATCGCCGAGCGAAAGCAGATAGCGGAGAAATTCCGTTCCGAAGGGCAGGGCGAGGCCCGGAGGATAGAGGGTGAGGCCTCAAAGGAGCTTGATAATATCGAATCCGATGCCTACCGGCAGGCCCAGGAGATAAAAGGGAAGGCCGATGCCGAGGCCGCACGCATATACGCCCAGGCCTTTGGAAAGGATCCGGAGTTCTATTCGTTCAAGCGGAGCCTGGAGGTCTACCAGGAGACCATGGACCAGGCGAGCACCCTGGTGCTGTCCACGGACTCGGAATTCCTGAAGTATATGAAAGGGCGCCTGGATCCCCGGGATATAGAGAACGCGCCCCCTGAGGGCATGACCGGTACCGGCCCCATGGGACCGGGCCGCGCCCTGAGATAACAGGGACATGGAGGAGGGCCATGGTCCGGACCGAGATTCAGTTGTTCCTCAAGAACGCGCCTGGTGAGCTGGGAAAGCTGGCGAGTCTCCTTTCCGATGCAGGGATCAATATAGACGCCCTGACCATCCAAGACGCCTCGGACTATGTGACCGAGCTCTTCAAGGCCCGGGGCAAGTCCCTGAAACGCATAGCGCCTGCGGCCAGCTACGGATCCATGAGAAAGGACTCGGCCGAGTACGCCCTGATCCGGCTGCTCGTAAACGACACTGACCGGGCTATGAGCCTCCTCTCGGGAAAGGGCTACCTCTTTGATATAATGCCCGTGATAGCCCTGGTCATTGAAAACCGCCCGGGCATGCTGGCCGAAATGGCCCGGAAGTTCGGGGAAGAGGGAATCAACATCAACTACGTGTACGGCTCCGCCCTGCCTGACGGGGGGAGCGCGTTGTTCATCTTCTCTCCCGAGGACATCGAACTGGCCTCGCGCATATTCCAGGAAGAGGAAATCGATGAGTCATGAGGGGGGACGGGCGTAGATGAACGCCTCCACCCTGGCAATGTCCTCCGGGGTGTCCACCTCAGGCAGGTCCTCTTCGATCCGGGAGACTCCGATCGGGTAGCGGTTTTCCAGCGCCCTCAATTGCTCCAGCATCTCCACCGTCTCCAGGGGCCCGGGGGGAAGCCCGGTAAAGGTCTGGAGGAACCAACCCCTGTAGGCGTAGAAGCCCAGGTGCTTGAGGCGACAAGGCTCGGACCCGCCCCCCCGATGGTATGGTATGGGATGGCGCGAGAAGTAGAGCGCGCGTCCTTGGTTGTCCGTCACCACCTTGACGTGGTTGGGGTTCGCGGCGTCTTCCGGGTCTTTGAAAGGGCACATCAAGGTGGCCATAGGGAGCTCCGGATCTCTGAGCAGCGGCTCGATCAGCCTGTTGATCACCCAAGGGTGGAATGCCGGCTGGTCGCCCTGGACATTCACTACGATGTCGCTCTCCCCGGTTCCCAGGACCCGGGAAGCCTCGGCTATCCTGTCCGTACCCGAGGCGTGACCGGTCCCGGTCATGAGAGCCCGCCCGCCGAAGTCCCGCACGCACCGGAATATGCGCTGATCGTCCGTCGCCACCCAGACATCCATCTCCTCGTCACAGCCCATTACACTACGGTAGACGTGCTCCACCATGGGCCGGCCTGCAATTACGGCCAAAGGCTTTCCCGGAAACCGGCTGCTCCCGTAGCGAGCGGGTATCAATGCCTTTATGCGGGGACGGGTCATGGGACCCCTGGCCCCTGGGCCGTGTAGGAGGCGCAGGCGGTATCCGACTCCCAGGCGGTCACCCGGCTCACCCGTACCCCGGGTTTTGCAAGTTCTTGCTGCAGGGACTCGAAGATATGACGGGCTATGTTCTCTGAGGAAGGGTTCAGCAGGTCAAACGGTCCGACCTCGTTGAGGAACTTGTGATCCAGGTTCTCCATGACCCGCGCGGTTGCGGCCTTGAGTTCTTGGAAGTCTATCAGGAGCCCCGTCTCATCCAGCTCATCGCCCTGGACGCAGACCTCCACCTTCCAGTTGTGGCCGTGCATATGCTCGCACTTGCCGCCGAACTCCCTCAACTGGTGTGCGGCTGCGAACTGGGAGAGGATCTTCAGCTCATACATGGCGGCTACCAGGGTTCAGCTCCCGCCGGCTTGGGCTTCGTCTCCCGGATAAGAGCGGCCGCATTCCGTGCACCGGCCGTTCTCGATTATGCCGGTGCACGTTCCGTCAGGGCAAAGGACGCGGTTTTCCAAGTCCAGGTCGTCCGGGTCACCGCCCTCGGCTGCAAGGGGCTCGCCGGGTTCGAGGCTGGCCCCGCAGTGCATGCAGAACCGGCTGTTCTCAGGGACCTCTTCCCCGCACTCGGGGCACGGTTTGGACGGGAGCGACTCCCGGCAGTGTGGGCATTCAAGCATGGCTTTCAGCTCTTTTTGGATGTAACCGTTTGAAACGGCGTTATCTGCTGCTTGACCCGCGTGCTCTTGCACCCGGGGCACCGGACCTTCTTGCTGTCGTACTCGGAAATTGACATGGTCAGGCTGAAGTCTTTGTTGCACTTTTCACACCTGAAGTCATAAGTAGGCATTTTCGGCCTCCTACGTGAGTGGTGAAAAAATGCGATCAACACGAATCATATCTCTTCCAGCGTGTTTGTCAACTCCAAGGCTCACAGGGCCGACGGCCGTAGATGTTAGCTCGCGCCTGCCCCCGGCCCCGCCGCCCCGAGGGGAGAGCTACAGGACCAGGTCGAAGCGTTGCTCCCTGAGGCGCCTGCCCCACTGATCCACCTCTTGTTCATGGGCAAGCTGAAAGCCTTTCGCCTGGTAAATGGACCTCGCCTGCTCCAATCCTTCGAACGTCCACAGAAAGACCCCCTTGAACCCGCACTCCCCGGCAAAGGCCAGGGCTTTTTCAATGAGGGTGGAGCCTATGCCCCTTCCCTGGAAATCCGGGGCTACTATGAACCACCTCAGCCTGGCCCTCTCAGGCTCCCCGGTATCCCCGTCCACAGCCACCGAACCCACGAATTCAGGGCTGGACCAGGCGGTCCAAAGGCCGTCGCGGGATGGGCTGAACCGCTCCATGAAGGATGCCAGCCCTCCTGCCACCTGTATCTCGAAGCTCCGATCAAACCCCCAGTGCCGGTTATAGTAGACCGCGTGTGACCTGGTGATCTCTCCTATGGCTCCGGGGGCATACCCGGTGTAGCTGATCCCGGCCTCCATGTTCGTCTCCCGCCTTTGTCCGTTTCCGTCCCGGCTCGGAGCCGGGCCCCGAGAAGCCCGACCCGCCTATTCGGCCAGCATGGCAACGCTGGCGAAACGACCCGTTTCCCCCTCCCCGCGGTAGGAAAAAAAGAGATCGGTTCGGCAGCGGGTACAGATCCCGGCAACCTCGATCTTCCAAGGTCTGAGCCCGGCTCGGACCAGTTGGTGCCTGCTCAAGGCCCAGAAATCGAACTTGTCTTCATCCGCCATGAACTGCTCGAACCACGCCGGGAATATACGTTCGTGCCCGACGAACTCGGCGCAGCACGGACCCAACGAGGGGCCTATGGCCGCAAATACGTCTCCGGGCTCGGTCCCGAAGTCCCGGGCCATCCTTCTCACCGCCTCCCCCAGGATATCGCCCACGCTCCCCCGCCAGCCGCAGTGAATGTTCCCGGCGACTCTTCTGACCGGGTCGTATAGCAAAACAGCCTGGCAGTCCGCCTGCTTTATCAACAGGCCCATCCCGGGCAGGTTGGTGAGAATCCCGTCCGCTCCGGGATGCGCCTCCGGGAGAGGAAGGTCCCGCGGCCTCAGGCTCAGCACATTGGTGCCGTGGACCTGATCCAGGGATATGAGCTGTCTCGCGCCGATTGTAAGGCGTATTCGTTCAAGGTTCGTCCGGACGGCCTCCGGCCGGTCCGGGGTCCGATAGCTTGTGTTCAGCGAGTGGAAAGGCGGCGGGCTCACTCCTCCCAGCCTTGTGAATACAGCGTGGGAGAGACCCTCCAACCCGGAAAGCGTTGGAAACAGGAGTCGCGGCGGCCCGTCCGTTCCGGGCTCATAAAAAATCCCGCAGGAGGCGGGCAATGAAAACGCGGTCACAGGCATAGCGTGGCTTCCTGGAGTCATCCCCGGGGCTGGAGACGAATAAGAAAGACCTTGGCCGTGCACCCCTTGTTCCGGCCGCGCGGATGGCCGCTCACCGAAGGGAGGAAAGAGGTAGAGACGCCCATGACACCGACCGCTTTACTTACCGCTGCTTCCTTCCGGACCTGACGGGGTTCGTAAGCGCCGGTCACATGAGATCCACCCCTCCTCCCGGTTCGGCTCCCGGCAAGCACCCGGCCTCGGCCTTCCCAAGGGGAATTCGGCCCCGCATGAGCGGCTTTCGGGTTACAGGGCACCGCTAGCTCCCCGCCTAGCACGACCAAGGTCCTGTTGGATCCTCAGGCTATGTCCACTCGTTCCTTGAGCTCCTTCCCAACCTTGAAGAATGGGAGCTTCTTGTCCGCCACCTCGATCACTTCGCCGGTCTTGGGGTTCCTTCCCTGGTAGCCCTTGTAATGCTTGATCTTGAAGCTTCCAAAGCCCCTTATCTCCACTCTATCTCCGTTTATGAGGGCTTTTTCCATGTCGCTGAAAACCGTATTGACGATGTCTTCAGCCTTCTTGAGGGCCAAATTCTCTTCCTTGGCAAGTGCCTCTATTAGCTGGGATTTGTTCATGGCATCATGTCCTCGCTTGATTTGGTTACGGGGTCTTGCCCCCAAGACGCGAAGCCGGGGCACCGGCACCGGTGGCGAAACACTGCCATATTATTATTGAATACAAGAAACCGAGTCAAGGCAAAATCCGGCCCCTCCGGGGGGACGGTGCCCCCCAAAGACCTTGTGTTTTGGAGAGCGCTGTTATACAAGCCTCGACATGAAAAAAGAAGGCGGGGAGCACGAGGTCATTGCAATAGACGGCCCGGCCGGATCGGGCAAGAGCACGGTCAGCCGCATTCTCGCCCGAAGGCTGGGCTACGTGTACCTGGATACCGGCGCCATTTACCGTGCAGCGGCCCTTGCGGCCTGCCGCCGGGGTTTGGACCTGGATGACGGTCCCGGATTGGGGCGGCTTTGCAGGGAGCTGGATATCGTCTTGGCCACCGATGAGGCGGGGGATTCGGTGTTCCTGGGCGGGGAGGACGTGAGCGCGGCCATTCGCTGTCCTGAGATGGACATGCTCTCTTCAAGGGTCTCGGCCGTAAAGGAGGTGCGAACGGCCATGACCGAAGTCCAGCGGCGCCTGGCGAGGGCCGGGAGCGGTGTGGTGGCCGAGGGCAGGGACATGGGCACTGTGGTCTTCCCTGAGGCTCGAGACAAGTTCTATCTGACGGCGCCCCGGCGGGTGAGGGCCGAACGGAGGTACCTCGAGCGAAAGGGCCGGGGTGAAGACGTCGCGCTTGAAGAGGTGGAGGCCGAACTCCAATTGCGTGACCGCCAGGACGAGACCAGGTCCATAGCCCCGCTTCGCGCAGCCCATGACGCCATGGTCCTGGATACCTCGGGGATGAGCCCCGAGGAGGTGGCGGATGCGATCGTATCGCGGATCAGGGCCCATCAATAGCGCCCTCCGATGAATGAGTCCCGGCTGCGCGCGGCAGGAGCCAAAAAACATGCCCGGTCAGTGCTTCAAGGGCTCATTTGCGGGTTGAAATCGATATGAATATCTGATAGGGAAGACATTTTTATATACATCCCATGTGTGGGAGAAAAACTTGAGGGGGTAGCAACCTTGATGGACAAATCAACCAACCAGACCGAGGATAACATCTTTGAGAACGCCGTTTCGGAGAGCGACCAATCCATGGGCTCCGGCAACCCGGGGGATGACCAAGGCGGTGACGCGGATTCAGGTGCACCGGCCGAGGGCAAGGAAGGACGGGCCGGAGAAGAAAAGAGCTTCATGGAGCTTTATGAAGAGAGCATGAAGAGCCCTCAGGAAGGAGACTTGGTCACTGGTGAGATTGTTCAGATCGACAAGGACTATGTGCTGGTGGATATCGGATACAAGTCCGAAGGGCAGATAGCCATAAACGAGTTCTTGGACCAGGACGGCAATCTCACCGCAGAAGTGGGCGACCAGGTGGACGTGCTCTTGGAGCGGCGGGAAGACGAGGACGGCCTGATAATCCTGTCCAAGGAGAAGGCCGCAAAGATCAAGGTGTGGGACAAGATCCGGGATATATACAAGAGCGATCAAACCATCAAGGGCCGCATAGTCTCCCGCATAAAGGGCGGCATGTCAGTGGATATCGGCCTGCAGGCGTTTCTCCCCGGCTCCCAGATCGATCTCAAACCCGTCCGCGACTTCGACTCCCTCATAAACACCACCCACGAGTTCAAGATACTCAAGTACAACCGGCGCAGGGGCAACATAGTTCTCTCCAGGCGGGCCATACTGGAAGAGCAGAGGGCCGCGCAGAAGAAAGAGACCCTGAAGATCCTCGAGGAAGGTGCGGTCCTGGAAGGGACGGTGAAGAACATCACCGACTACGGCTTGTTCGTGGACCTGGGAGGAATCGACGGGCTCTTGCACATCACGGACATGTCCTGGGGAAGGGTGGGCCACCCTTCCGAGATGTACAAGATCGGCGACCCCATTACCGTAAAGGTGCTCAACTTCGATCCTGAGACAGAGAAGGTCTCCCTGGGGCTGAAGCAGCTCAAACCGGACCCGTGGACCGATGCGGATCAGAAATACCCCGTCGGCACCCGCATAAGAGGACGGGTGGTGAGCCTTGCCGATTACGGAGCATTCGTCGAGGTCGAAGAGGGTATCGAGGGGCTCATCCATATCTCCGAGATGTCGTGGACTCGCAAGATCAGGCATCCCTCGCAGGTGGTCAAGGTGGGTGACGAGGTGGAGGCCGAGGTCTTGAACATTGACACCGAGGCCAAACGCATATCCCTCGGATTGAAACAGACCGAGCCCAACCCCTGGGAGGTAATCGGAGAGAAGTACCCGGTGGGGACCATCATTCAAGGGAAGATTAAGAATATCACCGATTTCGGCGTATTCATAGGGATCGACGAAGGCATCGATGGGCTGGTGCACATCTCGGATATCTCTTGGACCAAGAGGGTCAAGCATCCCTCGGAGATCTACAAGAAGGGCCAGGAGGTCCAGGCGGTGGTCCTGAACATCGACAAGGAGAACGAGCGGTTTTCCCTGGGCATCAAGCAGCTGGCCTCGGATCCCTGGGACGACGTGCCTGAAAAGTACCGCCCGGGAACCCGCATTACCGGCCGGGTGACCAATATCACGGACTTCGGCGTGTTTTTGGAGCTGGAAGAGGGGATTGAAGGGCTCATACACGTCTCGGAACTCAGCAAGGACAAGTCCGGAAACCCGCTCAGCCGTTTCAAGGTGGACGACGTGATCCAGGCCAAGGTGATCAACGTAAACCGCTCCGAGAAGAAGATCGGCCTGTCCGTAAGAAAGCTGGAGGAGGGGGACGAGAAAGAGATCTACACCAACTACCTCAACAGCAGGAGAGGAGCCACCTCCAATCTTGGGGACCTCCTTAAGGAGGTCCAGAGTCAACAGGCCGAGGGCGAAGAGGAGGCCGGGCAAGACGACGCCGACCTTGACTCAGAGGAAGAAGAGCCCGAGTCCGAGCCCGGGCGCTGACCATCGCCATGCAGGGGAAGCGAAGCCCTATACTGCCGGTGATCCTGATCCTGGTGGTCGCCGCGGTTTTCCTGTGGGGGAGCATGGCTGCCGTGTTTCTCCTGAGCGGCGCCTCCTCCCGGATACCCACCCTTTCACTGGGCCCAAAGATCGGCGTGATTCCCATCGAGGGGGCCATTGAAGAGTCCAGAGAGCTCCTTTCGCAGATCGTCCGCTTTCGGGAAGACTCTTCCATAAAGGCCATCATCCTGCGCGTCGACTCCCCTGGCGGACTGGTCGGACCCTCCCAGGAGATCCACAGGGAGATCCTGAAAACCAATAAAGAGAAGCACGTAGTGGTCTCTATGGGGGATGTGGCAGCCTCCGGAGGCTACTATATCGCCTCTGCCGCCGATAGGATAGTGGCTAACCCGGGCACTATAGTGGGCAGTATAGGCGTTATAATGGAGTTCCTGCAGCTCCAGGAGCTCTTGGACAAGGCGGGCGTGGGCCTGGAGGTGTTGAAGAGCGGGGAATTCAAGGACGTGGGCTCTCCGCACCGCGAGATGACTCCTCGGGAGAGAGAGCTCTTGATGGACTTGATAGTGGACATCCAGGAGCAGTTCATACGAGCGGTGGCCCAGGGACGCGGCCTCCCTGTGGAGCGGGTCCGGGAGATAGCCGACGGAAGGGTTTTTTCAGGTTCCAGGGCCAAGGAGCTCGGCCTCGTGGACCACCTGGGAAATTTCAGGGACGCGGTGGACCTGGCAAATCGTCTGGGAGGGATCAGGGGGGAGGCGGAGCTGGTGTATCCATCCAGGCCCGTAGCGGGATGGCTGGACTATATACTGGAAAACGCAGCCTCCGGGCTTTTCCGGGCGGTAAGCGGGCGCCTTCAGACACGGCTGGAGTACAGGTGGCAGGGCTTGCCCCGGTCCAGCCAATGATCCGGCCTAGAGAAGGCTGCTCACGTCGCCCTTTCCTTCCCTTATGATCTCCGGGGCGTCGCCTATCAAAGATACCACGGTGGAAGGGCTCGGATAGAGCGGGCCGCCGTCTATCACCGCGTCCAGGTGGGGGCGGTAGGCCTCTTCAATGGACGCGGGGTCGTCATACCCGGCGCTTGTGCTTATAACGGGCCGGCCGAGCGTCCTCACCACCGCCAGGCAGATCCGGTTATCCGGGACCCTTATCCCCACAGTCTTTCGCTTGGCCAGCATTATCTTTGGGACCAACTTGGTCCCTTCCAGGACAAAGGTGTAAGGCCCGGGCAAGAGCCTTTTCATGGTCTTGTAGGCATAGTTGGAGACCTTTGCATACCGGCTGATCTCCTTGAGGCTGTCGCACACAATGGAAAAGGGTTGCTTAAGCGGACGGTTCTTGAGCCGATGAATCTGTTGGATCCCTCTCTTGTTGAGGAGGTCGCACCCTATTCCGTAAAAGGTGTCTGTGGGGTAGGCGATCAGCCCCCCTTGCTCAAGGATGTCGGCCACGCGCTTTATCAGCCGCTGCTGGGGGTTTTCAGGGTTTATGGAGAGAATCATGGATCGGATTCTAGCCGCAAGAGACTCGGGGTGTCAACAGGCGGCCGGTACCCGGGGGTGATACATTGAGTGCGGACGGTCTGACGGCGCTGTTCTCTTTTCTGTTCGGTCTGGTGCTGGGGAGCTTCCTGAACGTCTGTATCGAGCGGCTGCCCAAGGGGCGGTCGGTGGTGCGGCCCGCATCCGCCTGCCCTGAATGCGGCTCGGCCATACGCTTCTACGACAATATACCGCTCCTGAGTTACCTGGTCTTAAGGGGCAGATGCAGGAGCTGCGGCCGGGTGATCTCTCCCAGGTACCCTTTGGTGGAGCTGATCACAGGGCTGCTGAGCGTGGCCCTGATCGCCGAATATGGCGCCGGGCCCTCATTCCTGTTCTACTTGGGCTTTGTCTCCGTGCTCATAGTGGTGAGCTTCATAGACCTCAGGCACCAGATCATCCCGGATGTGCTCTCCATTCCCGGGGTCTTGACCGGGCTGGCCTTTTCCCTGACTCCGTGGGGCGGGCCGGCCTGGCCCGAGGCCCTGGTGGGGGCCGTAGCCGGAGGAGGCTTCCTGCTGGCCGTGGCACTGGTCTTCGAGCGCCTGACAGGAAAGGAAGGAATGGGTTTCGGTGATGTGAAGCTGCTCGCCATGATAGGGGCTTGGCTGGGGTGGAGGGCCCTGCCTTTCGTTGTGTTGATTTCTTCCCTGGCAGGGATATTAATAGGCGGGGGCGCGCTGCTCCTCGCGCGAAGGGGATTGAGGGTGCGGATCCCTTTCGGGCCGTTCTTGGCCCTGGGGTCGCTGATACACTTCTTCTTCGGGCGCGAGCTGCTTCAGTTCTATCTCGGGTTTGTCTGAGAATCTCTCTCCGGAGGCTTTTTCTTGCGCCTGCAGCGTTTCAGCCTCAGGGCCGGGGTCGTCGCCCAATTGAGTCTTCTTATAGCCGCGGCCATGATCCTGGGCGACCTGGTCATGGTTCGTTTTGCGGCCCGGGACCTGATCCGGGCCAAAGTGGAGGCGGGCCGGCTGTTGGTCCGTTCCCTGGAGTCGATCATCGCAGGCGCACCCGGACTGGGGGGCCGAGCCCCGGCGCTCACGGCCGGCCCATACGGGTTGGAAGTGCTCTTGGAGGCCTCGGGGTATGAGGGGTGCGTGATGGTGGACACGGACGGCCGCGAGGTGTTTACTGCGGGCGGAACCGGGAAGAAAGAGGAGGCGGCCCTCCGGGGGGCGCTGGGGGCCCTTCAGGCCGGTGGGGAGTCGGTGGACTTTGCGGGCAGGACCTGGGCCGTGGTTTGGACCGGTCCCGAGTACGTCCGGGTCTGCTCTCCTGTCCGCGCCGGCGGCAGGGTCATCGGAGGGGTCTGCACTTATTCTTCACTGGATCCGGTCTACGCGCGGCTTCGCGGATCCCAGAAGATCATGGCGGTCTACATACTCCTGGATACCTTGGTCCTGGCCCTGGCCGGGCTGTATCTGTTGTCGCGCAGCGTGGTGGGCCCGATCCGCCGGTTGGTGGAGAAGACCGAGGAATATCGGGGCGGTGAGTTCTCCGTGTCCCTGGAGGCGGCCTCGGGAAGTGAAATCGGGCTCCTGTCGCGCTCCATCGGGAACATGCTGAGACGCCTGGAACAGAACGAGAAAGCCCTGAAGGAGAACATCGCCTCCCTTGAGCAGGCCAACGAGGAGCTCAGGCAGGCCCGGGAGGAGACAATAAGATCGGAGAAGTTGGCCTCGGTGGGCCGCTTAGCCGCAGGGATCGCACACGAGATCGGCAATCCGTTGGGCATAATCCTGGGATACCTTGAGCTGATCAGGAGCCACGAGCTGGGGGAGGAGGAGAAGGCGGACTTCCTGCAGCGGGTGGAGGCGGAGATAACCAGAATCAATACCACGATAAGAAATCTCCTGGATTTCTCCAGGGCCTCGGACGCCCCGGAGCAGCGGCTCGCCCTGCACGGCGTCATAATGGAGACAGCCGGGATGCTGAGCCCCCAACCGGGCTTCCGGGACAAGCCGGTTGATCTTTCACTGGACGCGGAGAGCGACCAGGTGTGGGGCGACCGCAGCCGGTTGAAGCAGGTGTTCTTGAATCTTCTGATGAACGCGGCGGACGCCCTGTCGGAAAGAAGCCCGGAGACCGGTGAAGGGCCTCGAATTTCTATAAGTACGAGGGTCAAGGGCGAGAGGATAGAGGCGGCCGTCACGGACAACGGTCCGGGCATTCCCTGCGAGGACATGGACAAGGTGTTCGACCCATTTTACACTACCAAGGAGCCGGGAAAGGGCACCGGCTTGGGGCTGTCGGTGAGCCACAGAATAGTGGAGGATCTGGGGGGGGAGATGCGCGTTGAAAGCGCCTTGGGCCGGGGCACTACAGTGGTCGTCCTGCTGCCCTTGGACCGGGAGGCCTCCACCGGGGGGACGGGCTCGCTATGAGGCGGAAGCGTGTGCTGGTAATAGACGACGAGAGCAACATGCGTCATATGCTCTCGATACTGCTCGGCAAGGCCGGCTACGAGGTGGAGGCGGCCGCGGACGGGCTCGAGGGGCTGTCCCTGATGGAAGCGGCATCATTTGATTACGTCCTGTGCGACCTGCGCATGCCCCGGATGGATGGGATGAGCTTCCTGCGGTCGGCGCGCGACCGTTTTCCCGAGGCCACTTTCATAATGATGAGTGCGTACGGCAGCCTGGACTCGGCCGTAGCCGCCATGAAGGAAGGCGCATACGACTATGTGTCAAAGCCCTTCAAGAGCGACGAGATACTCCTGACCCTCAAGAAGGCGGACGAGAGGGAGAGGCTGAAGGCCGAGAACATCAGGCTCCAGGACCGCATCAGGAGGCTGGAAGCGGAGCACGCCTGCGGGGATATCCTCGGCCGGAGCGACTCCATGGGACGGGTCTTGGAGCTGGTGAGGCGGGTGGCCGATCACAAGACCACCGTGCTGGTCACCGGTGAGAGCGGCACCGGGAAGGAGCTGGTGGCCAAGGCCATTCATTCGGCAGGGCCCAGGGCGGGCGGACCCATGGTATCCATCAATTGCGGGGGCATTCCGGAGACCCTGCTGGAGAGCGAGCTCTTCGGCTACCGAAAGGGGGCCTTCACCGATGCGGTCCGGGACAAACCGGGCCTGTTTTCCCAAGCTCACGGGGGCACCATCTTCCTGGACGAGATCGGCGAGCTGCCGCTGGCCCTCCAGGTAAAGCTGCTCAGGGTCCTCCAGGAGGAGGAGGTCACCCCGCTCGGGTCAACCAAGACCACCAGGATCGATGTGCGGGTCATTGCGGCCACGGGCAGGAACCTCCAGAAAGAGGTGGGCGAGGGCAGGTTCAGGGAAGATCTCTTCTATCGCATCCATGTGATGCCCATCCACCTGCCCCCGCTCAGGGAAAGGAGGGGCGACATCCCTTTGCTCGCCGAGCATTTCCTGGAGCGGTTCAACATCAAGCTGGGAAAGGAGGTGGAGGGCCTGACCTCTGAAGCGACGGCGGCCCTGGTGCGTTACGACTGGCCCGGCAACGTGAGGGAGCTGGAAAACGTAATGGAGCGGGCGGTGCTCCTGGCCGGCGATAATCGGATCACGCCCGCTGACCTCCCGCCCTCCATGAGCTCGGAGAAGCGGGGCCCCCGCTGCGAGCCCCCCGAGGACTCGCTCTCGATAAAGGTGGCGACGCGGCGGCTGGAGCGGGATCTCATCAGCCGCGCGCTCGAGCTGACCGGAGGAAATCGGTCAAAGGCCGCCAGGATCCTGGAGATCAGCCGCCCGGTCCTGCTCGGCAAGATCCGGGACTACCAGCTGGATTGACGGCCCCGGGAGCGTCGATCCTTCGGACAGCGATCCATTCCCCCTTCTCCTTGCCGGCCTCCAGGGCGAAGTCGAAAAGATCCCGCTGCAGGCACAGGACCGGGTCCTCGGGAGGCAGGTGCGGGCTCTCACGGTGGAGGAACTTCCGGGCGGTGGGCTGGAAAAGGACCTTTGAAAGGGCGGCCACGGGGTCAAAGGGGCGCCCGATAAGGAGGTGCTGCAGATAGTCCGCGCAGGCCTCGTCTTCGGGCGCCTCCCTTTGGGCTCGGTCTCCCATGGCAACCAGGGTCACCAAGGCGGGCGCCTGCGCCTCTATGTGCCGCGCAGTGGCCCTGGCCGTGACAAAGCTCCCCAGCAGGACCCGGTCTGCAAGCTCGAGGGCCGCAGCCGCCCCGGTGACCCCGGCGGTGGTTCTGTGAACAACCGTCTTGCCGCCGAAGACCCGCTCCCCGAGTGAGAGGATCTCGCTCGGGGAATTGCCCGCGTCGGCCGAATCCAGGGGGACCTCGTTCACCTCGCCCACCAGGACCCACTCAGGGTTTTCCCTTCGCAGGCGGGAGGCCCTGTCCGGGTCCGCCTCCAGGAGCACCCGGCGGGCGCCGAGGTAAAAGAAAAGCGGTGCGCAGGTGAAGGCCCGGAAGACGTCTATGATGACCACGATGCCCCTCGCCCGGGCTGCGCCGGCGGCCAGCCTGGTCCTTGTCAGCTCCATGCGCAGGCCCTCAGAACGCCACGTTGCCCGGGGTGCGGGGGAAGGGGATCACGTCGCGGATGTTCTTCATGCCTGTCACGAACTGGATCAGGCGCTCCAGGCCCAGACCGAATCCCGAGTGGGGGGCGGTCCCGAACTTTCTGAGGTCCAGGTACCACCGGTACTCCT
This sequence comes from uncultured Desulfobacterales bacterium, assembly GCA_964647905.1. Classification (GTDB taxonomy): domain Bacteria; phylum Desulfobacterota; class DSM-4660; order Desulfatiglandales; family HGW-15; genus CAZYJR01. Next base: position 298,302 of record CAZYJR010000001.1, read on the forward strand.
CGGGGTCCAGTCCGGCCTCCCCGAGGCGCCAGAGCAGGGTGTCGTGATCGTCCTCGCGCTGGCTCCCCCCGATGATCTCCCCGACCTTGGGAAAGAGGACGTCCATGGCCCTGACCGTGCGCTCGTCGTCGTTGACCTTCATGTAGAAGGGCTTTATGTCCCGCGGGTAGTCCACCAGGATGACCGGCCTCCGGAAGGCCTGCTCGCAGAGGTAACGTTCGTGCTCTGACTGCAGATCGCTTCCCCAGGCTACGGGGTGCTCGAATGAGGCCCCCGACTTGGAGAGCTCCTCCACGGCCTCGGAGTAGGTCAAACGGGCGAAATCCGATGAGAGTATCCCCTGGAGGGTCTCCAGGATTGTCTGGTCAATGAATCGCTGGAAAAAGGCCATGTCCTCTTCGCACTCGTAGAGGACTTCATGAATCACCGCCTTTAGGAACGACTCTGCTAGATCCATGTTGCCCTCCAGGTCGCAGAAGGCCATCTCCGGCTCGACCATCCAGAACTCGGCTAGATGCCTGGAGGTGTTGGAGTTTTCAGCCCTGAAGGTGGGACCGAAGGTGTAGACGTCCCCCAGGGCCAGGGCATATGCCTCGGCCTCGAGCTGCCCGCTCACGGTGAGGTAGGCCGGGGCGCCGAAGAAATCCCTCGAGTAGTCCACCGGACCCTCGACTCCGGGCAGGGATTCCAGGTCCAGGGAGGTGACCCTGAACATCTCGCCCGCCCCTTCGCAGTCGCTCCCTGAAATGACGGGCGTGTGGAGGTAGACAAACCCGCGCTCCTGGAAGAAGCGGTGCACGGCCATGCTCACCGCGTTCCTGACCCTGGCCACGGCCCCGAAGGTGTTGGTCCTCGCCCTGATGTGGGCTATGGTCCTCAGGTACTCGAAGGAGTGACGCTTCTTTTGGAGAGGGTACTCGGCCGGATCAGCCCAGCCCAGGACTTGGATCTCCCCCGCCTTGAGCTCCACGTCCTGTCCCTTGCCCGGGCTCTCCACCACCTCTCCGGTGACCCTGACCGCACAGCCCGTCTGTATCCTGAGCACCTCGTCTTTGTAGTTGGGAAGCTCCCCGCCGGCCACCACTTGGAGCCCCCTCATCCTGGAGCCGTCGTTGATCTCCAGGAAGGAAAATCCCCCCTTGGCGTCCCTGCGGGTCCTCACCCACCCGCAGACCGTGACCGTGGCCCCGATCCTTTCCGGGCGCATCACCCGGGCGATTCTCTCCTTTCTCAAGGTTCCTCCTCCGTGAGCTTCAAGAGCATGCCCCTTACCGTCTCCAGCGCCTCGGGGTCGGTCTCAAAGGGCGGGCGCCCTTCCAGGTCCGCCTGGATGATGGACTGGGCGAACGGGATGAACCCCAGGAAGTGGAACTCGGGCAGGTTGCCGAGCAGGAAATCCCGGTCTTCGTCCCCGCGGATCTTGTTTCCCACCAGGCTCAGGTGCTTGAGCCCGATGTCCGAGGCCAAACTCCTTATGTGGTTGGCAGTGTCTATGCTCCGCCTGCCCGGTTCCACCACCACGATCAGCCTGTCCACGGCCATGGCGGTCCCGCGGCCCAGGTGCTCCAGGCCCGCCTCCATGTCCAGGACAATGGCCTCGTCCCTGGCCAGGACGACGTGTCGGACCAAAGACTTGAGCAGGGTGCTCTCAGGGCAGATGCATCCGCCGCCCCCGCTCTTGACCCCGCCCAGCACCATCAGCCTCACCCCGTCGATCTCCAAGGAGAGCTTCTCCGGCAGGTCGTCCACCTTGGGGTTGAGCTTGAAAAAGGAGCCCATGGTTCCCACCTTGGCCTCGGTACGTTCTTCTATCACGGCCTTCATTTCCGAGATGGGCGTTATTTCCACCTCCCGGCCCGCACCCAGTGCCTGCGCCAGGTTGGCGTCAGGGTCCGCGTCTATTGCCAGTACCTTCTTGCCCTGGTCCGCAAGGGCCCTTGTCAGCAAGGCTGAAAAAGTTGTCTTGCCCACCCCGCCTTTGCCGCTTACCGCCAGTTTCATCGCATTTCTCCTTCTATTTCAACTGCTTGGGCTTTGCCGACCGTGGCTCAACCCACCGGGGTGTTCGGTATCCGCCATGAGTGTTCAGCAGCGGAGGGCCGCCCGGCGGGGATTACAATAGTGGATGCAAGGTGACGGATTCAAGGGGAAAATAAGCCGGGTATCCGGGCCTTGACAGTCCCCTGCACTGCACCTATATTCCCAGCCAGTTTCCCGGTGCCTGACGGCAACGCCCGGACGGGCGCCGGCCCGTATTGCGTATGTCAGTGAAACGCTTGATCAAGGTGAAACGGAAAGGGGAGTTCAATGTACACCTCCAGTGACCTGAGAAAGAACCTCAAGATACAACTGGACAATGTACCCTATGTGGTCATTGATTTCCAGTTCAGCAAGCCCGGCAAGGGACAGGCCCTTTACCGGTGCAAGTTGAAGAACATGATAGACGGGACCATCATCGACCGAACCTATCGTTCAGGGGACACCTTTGAGCCGGCCAATCTGGAAGAGAGGCGGATGCAGTACCTGTACAATCAGGACGACGAATACTACTTCATGGACGTGGAGACCTATGATCAGTCCATGCTCAAGGCCGAGCAGGTGGGAGAGGCCGCAAACTTCCTTACGGACAACCTGGAGGTGGATATACTGTTTTTTGACGACACGCCCATCGGCATCACCCTGCCCAACTTCGTGGACTTGACAGTGACCCAGGCGGATCCCTGGGTAAAGGGCGACTCGGTTTCGGGCGACAGCAAACCGGTCACACTGGAGACGGGTTACAGGATCCGTGTCCCGCCCTTCATAGAGGAGGGAACGCCCATAACCCTGGACACCCGAACAGGGGAATATGTCACCAGGGTCAAAGAGTAGGCCGGCCCGGATAGACGCGGACCGGCTTGCGGCAAAGAAAGAAAACCTCTGGCTGCGCGCACGCATGGTGGGCGCGGTCAGGGGTTTTTTTTCCGGCCGGGGATATTTGGAGGTGGAGACCCCTCACCTTGTGGAGGCCCCCATCCCGGAGCCCCATATCGATTGGTTCGACGCGGACCGCGGCCGCGCCGTGCTCCACCCGTCGCCCGAGGTGTATATGAAGCGGATCATGGCCGCGGGGTATGAGAAGGTCTTCCAGATATGCCGCTGCTTCAGGGCGGGTGAGCGCGGTGAGGCGCATCTGCCCGAGTTCACCATGCTGGAGTGGTACAGGGCTGAGACGGACTACCGGGGGCTCATGGAGGAGTGCGAGGACATGCTCCGGGCGGTGGCCGCTGACCTGGGGATGGGCCCTTGCCTGAAGTTCAATGGGAGGGAGATCCGGCTGGACCGCGGATGGGAAAGGGTCACGGTCAGGGAGGCCTTTGAGCGGCATGCGGCCGAGCCGTTGGATGAGGCGGTCTCCTCGGGCCGTTTCGAGGGGCGGCTGGTGGAGGAGATCGAGCCGCACCTGGGGGCGGATCGACCCACTTTCCTTCATGACTATCCGGCGTCCATGGCCTCCCTTTCCAGGATTCATCCGGACGACACCGGGGTCTGCGAACGGGTCGAACTCTATATGGGCGGCCTGGAGATCGCCAACGGTTTCACCGAGCTCAACGATTCGGAGGAGCAGGCCCGGAGGTTCGAGAGGGACACGGAGGAGCGAAGAGCAAAGGGATTGGGGATCCTGCCGTTCCCGGCCCGATTCTTGGAAGCAGTGGAACTGATGCCCCGGGCAGCGGGCATGGCCCTGGGGGTGGACCGCCTCGCCATGGTGCTCTGCGGGGCCCGGAGAATCGATGATGTGGTTGCCTTCACAGGCGAGGAGGCTTGAGGCGCCTGCGCTGCAAACCCAGTAGTTTCCAGGGGGCCTCAAGTTTTGCGGGGCAGTGCCGATGAATATAGGGCAGGATCAAACGGTGCGTCATCACCGGAGCCCGAGCGGCGGTTGCTGTTTCGGAAGCCCGGGCGCGGCCCCGGGGGAGCGGAGAAGGAATAGGATGGGCGTTATACCCTGCTCTGAGATCAAGGCGGACATGGTCTTGGCCGAGGACCTCCTGGCATACAACGGGAGATTCCTCTTGGCCAAAGGAACCCGACTTACTCCGGGACATATACGGATTCTACAGACGTGGGGGGTGGTGGAGGCCGATATCCAGGGAACGAGCCGGGAGGACGCCGAGGCCGAGCGCTGCTCCGAGCTGGATCCATTGGTGCTGGAGGCCGCCCGTGAAAGGGTCCGCAAGGACTTCGTGCATACCGATCATGATCATGCGGCCGTGCGGGAGCTCTTCCGCCTGTGTACCCACCGCGAGGCAAAGAAGCTGGAATCCGGTATTGAGGATGAATGCAGGGGGGATCGTCGGGAAGGCCTTTCCCGAAGCGGAGGGCGCGAGACTGAAAAGGAAGAGCCTTCCCCTGCGAACCGGGAGCTGGACCCCCTCAAGGTGGTTGGGCGGAACACCACCCTGTCCACACTCCCTTTCATCTTCTGGCAGCTGAACGAGATCATAAAGAAGCCGGACAGCTCGGCCAGGGATATCGCCGAGGTTATCAGCAAGGACACCAGTCTCTCGGCCCGTCTTCTCAAGATAGTCAACAGCGCCTTCTACGGGTTTCCCCACCGTATAGACACCCTGTCCCGCGCAGTCGCCATAGTGGGGACCAAGCAGTTGAGCACCTTGGCCCTCGGGATAAACATAATCACTCAGTTCAAGGACATCCCGCAAGACCTGGTGGAGATGCATTCCTTCTGGCGTCACAGCATAGCCTGCGGTCTGCTTGCGCGCATCCTGGCGTCCTACAAGGGAGTGAGGAACACCGAACGCCTGTTCGTGGCCGGCCTGTTGCACGATATCGGTCGCCTGGTCCTTTTCAACGACAGCCCGGTCAATTCAAGGCGGGCAATGAGCGGGGCCCGTTACGAGAACGGGCTGCTCCACCATATCGAGATGAGGACAATGGGGTTTGATCACTCGGGGCTGGGAGCACTCCTCCTGAGGAAATGGAAGCTGCCTGTGAGCCTTGAGACATCGGTTCGTTATCACCACCGGCCTTCCGAGTCACGCCACCCGCTCGAGCCGGCAATCGTGCACCTCTCCGACATGGTCACCAACGCCCTAAGGATCGGATCAAGCGGGGAGAGCCTGGTCCCGCCCTTGGATCCAGCGGCCTGGGACGCCTTGGATCTTTCACCCAACATCCTGGCCCTGGCGGTCTATCAACTGGACCAGCAGTTCGAACAGATGGCAAGGTTCCTCTATGGCGACGATTCCTAAAGAGGCCCCTTGGGGCGCCAAGTCCGAGGCCGAAGCTTCCTCCGGGGACCCTTCTGGGTACATAAGCTACTTGGAGCAGCGCCTCCAGTACCTGGAAGAGGTCAACCGGTTCACGCTGGACGCCCTGGAGATGGCCTCTTCCCTCGGCGATTTTCAGCCGAGTATCAACAAGCTGCACGAAGTCCCGGTGATCCTGAGGGAGACCCGAGCCCGAATCAAGCGGCTGCTGAAGCTCCAGGCGGCGGCGTTTTTCCTGGTAAACGAGGAGACCAACGAGTTCGACCTCTTTGACATGGACCCGCCGAAGCTCCGGTCACGGATCCAGGCCGAGGTGGAAAGACTGATACAGGGAGGCACCTTTGCATGGACCCTTCGCGAGAAGAGGCCGATCATAGTCCCGGCGGGAACAGGCGGGGCCCAGTTGCTGCTCCATGTGATGTCCACGAGCTCCAGAGTCCGGGGCATGTTCGTGGGGCTGTTGGAGGGTGACACCGCCGATGTCCCGGATATCTCCCTGTCACTCCTATCCATAATTCTCCTGAACAGCTCCAATGCACTGGAGAGCTTCGAACTCTACCGCATGATCCGTGAAATCAGTGAAGGGCTGGAGAGCCGGGAGAACTACAGGACGCTCTTTGAGGCCGCCCCGGACGGGGTGGAGGTCTTGGACGCCAGGGGCACGGTGATCGACTGCAATCAGACCCACCTGTCGCTCTTGGGCCGCAGGCGACGGGATATCATCGGGTCACATGCAACGGAGTTTTTCACCGCCCGGTTTACAGAGACTTTCAGGCAGAGGTTCACCGAGCTCCAGGACAAGGGTTATGTGGAGAGCGAGGTGGAACTGCTCAAAGGGGACGGATCCTGCCTTCCGGTATGGAGGCGGGAAAAGGCCATCCATGATGAAGAAGGCCGCTTTGTGGGTTCCGTGGTCTACAACAGGGATCTCTCGGAGTTCAAGGAGGCCGAGGCCGAACGGAGCAGACTGGAGGCCAGGCTCCAGCGGGCCCAGAAGATGGAGGCCCTAGGGACGCTCGCCGGGGGCGTGGCCCATGACTTGAACAATATCCTGGGCGGCCTGGTGAGCTACCCCGAGCTCCTTCTGACCCAGATCCCGGCGGACAGCCCGTTGCGTAGACCCATAGAGACCATCAGAAAGTCGGGTGAAAGGGCCGCGGCCATAGTGCAGGACCTCCTTACCCTGGGGCGCCGCGGCGTCGTGCTCACCGAGGTGGTCAATTTGAATGATATAGTCAACGATTACTTCAATTCCGCGGAGTTCGAAAAGGTGAGATCCTTTCACCCGGGTGTGGAATTTTCCGTGGACCTGGATGAGTCCCTGATGAACACCATGGGCTCGCCTGTCCACCTCTCCAAGGTGGTGATGAACCTGGTTTCCAACGCGGCAGAGGCCATCCCCGAGGGCGGGGTGGTAAGAGTGACCACGGAGAACCGCTACCTGGAGAGACCGGTGAGGGGTTACGACCATGTGGAAAAAGGGGACTATGCGGTCCTGAGTGTCGCCGACACCGGGTGCGGGATAATGCCTGATGATATGGAGCGCATATTTGAGCCGTTTTACACCAAGAAGGTGCTGGGGAGGAGCGGCACCGGTCTGGGCATGGCGGTGGTCTGGGGAACGGTGAAGGATCATCGGGGCTACATAGACGTAAGAAGTGAACCCTCACGAGGCACAACCTTTCGGCTCTACTTCCCGGTTACTCTGGAGGGGAGGAAAAAGGGGGCGGAGTCCCCGGGCAGGGATACATACCGCGGGAACGGAGAGACCATCCTGGTGGTGGACGATGTGGAGACTCAACGCCACCTGGCCGTCCAGATTCTATCTTCCCTGGGGTATCGGGTCCCCGCGGTCAAGAGCGGGGAAGGGGCCGTGGCCTACCTGGAGTCCAATCAGGCAGACCTGGTTGTCTTGGACATGATCATGGACCCCGGCATTGACGGCCTGGAGACCTTCCGCCGGATCAAGGCCCTGAATCCCGGGCAGCGGGCGATCATTGCCAGCGGGTTTTCAGGGACCGATCGCGTCAAGGAGGCCCAGGAACTCGGGGTGGGCTCCTATGTGAAGAAGCCTTACACGATAGAGAAGATAGGGTCCGCTGTTCGCGCCGAGCTTGACCGTTGAAGAGTCACGGGCGGAGGTCTGTCCGTCCGGGTTGTCTTGACCAGGGGGCCGGTTTCGGGTAATGTCGTGCCGGTCCCCAAACCGTCTCGGGCTGGTACTACGGCCGGGCAGTTCGGCGGTCGGATGCCAGCGGCCGGGGGGGCACCCGGGCCGGGGGTGTGGATCAAGTGGACCGCAAAATCGTTTTGGAGAGGAGGGAGGGGACATGATGCCGTCGATCCGTTTGGCGACCGCTCTGGCCTGCGTGCTGCTCCTGTTGGGGGCGGCCTGCAGCACCCCGGCGGGCCGCACTCCGGGTCAGGTGGTCGATGACGGGACCATCACCACGAAGGTGAAGACCAAGCTGCTGGCCGATTCCGTACTGCAGGGCCTGGCCATTTCCGTGGACACTTTCAAGGGGGAGGTAACCCTGACCGGGGCGGTCAATACCCCGGAGCAGCGCACCCTGGCCGAGAAGATAGCCCGCGAGACCACCGGGGTCAGAGACGTCCACAACTTGCTGAAGGTCAAGTGAGCCTTCCCTGGGCAGGATGCTCAGGTGATCAGGATCAGTGCCGCACAGTCGGGGGCGGACCGCCGGCCCCCTCCGCCGGCCGAGAGATCGGCGGAGGGGCTGCCGGGGGGTCGTCCCCGAGCGGGTTTATGGGCGGAGCTCTCCCGGTAATACCCCCTGGTCGAGGAACCGGGGCCGTCCTCCCCTCATGCGGCCCCGGCGGAAAGGAAAGGGCGGATCGTGAACATGCTTGATCAGCTCATCCGGGACAACCCGGATATAGTCAAGTACATGGTGAATTTTGAGGCCGGGCAGACGGTTTTCATGGAGCAGGACGCCTCGCAGGACCTCTACATACTGGTCTCCGGGGAGCTGGATGTGCTCAAGGGAAACAAGAGGCTTTCTCAGATCAAGGAGCGCGGGGCCTTGTTCGGCGAGATGAGCCTGCTCTTGGATGCGAGGCGTACGGCCACGCTCAAGGCCAGGACGGACGTCCAGGCCATCAGGATCCCGCCCGAGGAGGTAAAGGACTTCCTGTCCGATTGTCCGGATGTGGCCTGGGAGATCACCAGGTATTTGGCAAGGCGTCTGGATGAGGCCAGCAGGATATTGTACGGGCTGAACGAGTTCTATGACCAACTCCCGGACGCGGTGACCCTGACCGATCGGGAGGGGCAGGTGCTGTCTTGGAATGCAGCGGCGACCAACCTGTATGGTTACGAATGGGACGAGATGAGGCACAAGCCCGTGGAAGGATTGTACGAGGAGCCGGATCGATACCGGGAGTTCCTGGCCCAGGTGCAGGAAGGGGTCCCGGTCAGGGAGCGGGTCCTCAAGGTGGGCCACCCCAGGAAGGGAACGCGTTTCATATCCACCAGCATGAGTGTATTGTACGACGCCCACCACAACTTCCAAGGAGTCCTTTCCATCGGCAGGGACGTGACCCAGGCCCAGAGTGTGGAGCAGAGGTACAAGACGATCCGGAACTGGGTGATACCCGCCCTGCTGGTCCTTTTCCTCTCTGTCGGGGGGGCCTTTGTGGCCTACCCCTATCTTACCAAGGGTTATCTGCCTACGGACAAGAAGGCGCAGGAGCTGAAGAACCAACTGGCAAAGGATTTTCTGCTGCTGAACTCCCTTCTCCGGGAGCCCCTCAAGACAGGAGATCGAAACCGAACCAGGAGGACCATGCAGGAGTTCTTCCAGGTCCAGGAGGCCTCGGCCTCCCCTTATACCGGGCTCCTGCTCCTGACGCCCGAGAAAAGAGTCTTCGACGCGTTTTTCATTGATATGAACGAGGACCAGATAGGGGAGATGGTGGGGAACAGTTACGCAGGAATACCGTTCACCGGAGCGGAAGACTCCGTCCACAAGGTCCTCACCCTCTACAGGGTGGACAAGGAGCACCCCATGGGGTACCGGTGCGTGGAGGTGGCCTTTGAGATGAACAGGGACGGTGATTTCCTAGGCTGGCTCCTCTTCCAATTGGACCCCGAAAAGCTGGAGGAAGTCTATTCCCTGGACGAGGAGGCGCTGGCCCGGTTCAAGTTCAAGGAACCGGGGGGCGAGTGAGATGCCTGATCGATTGCCCGACTCCTTCAATCTGCTGCCCCAGGAGGACGGCAGCCTGATCCTCGAGCTCCAGGGGCGGATGGACGCCGGGAGCGCGCCGGAAATGCTGGGCGGTGCGAAGGCCCTGGCCGAAGGGAAGAAACCGGATTCACTCACCGTGGACCTGGGCAAAGTGAATTATCTGGATGACTTCGGAGCACTGGTTCTCCTGGAGCTCCGGGAGTCCATGGAAAGGGCCGGGGGCGGTTTCTACATCAAGAACGCCGGGGAGTCCATTCAGACGCTGCTCTCGGTTTACAAGTTCGACAAGGCAACGAGGAAGGGGGCGCTGGAGAAAAAGCCCAGGCCCGACATATTCACGCGCATAGGGGCCGCCTTCCTGGATCTCTATCAAGACCTGCTTTACTTTATTTCTTTTGTGGGAGCGGTGTGTCTGGCCCTCCTGGCCGTGGCCAGGCGGCCCTCCTCGCTCAGGAGGGAGGACACGCTCCTCACCATGCAGAAGACCGGGTTCGACGCCCTGCCCATAGTCGGCCTGATAAGCCTTCTCCTGGGGATGATCCTGGCCTTCATGTCCTCGGTGCAGCTGAAGCAATTCGGGGCCGATATATATGTCGCCTCCCTGGTCAGCCTGGCCATGGTGCGGGAGTTGGGGCCGGTCATGACCGCCATAATAGTGGCCGGCCGCTCGGGGTCGGCCTTTGCAGCGGAGATAGGGACCATGAAGGTCTCTGAAGAGGTGGATGCGCTCTTTACCATGGGGCTGGATCCTACACGGTTCTTAGTGGTCCCCAAGATGATCGCCGCGGCCGTCATGGTGCCTTTTTTGACCCTTTTTGCCGATGTATTCGCGATATCAGGGGGCATGCTGGTCGGGATAACCATGCTGGATTTGACCCCCAACGCCTACCTTGCTGAGACGGTGCGTTTTCTCGGGATAAAGGACATAGTTTGGAGTTTTATAAAGAGCGTCTCCTTTGCCCTGCTCATCGCCTGGATCGGGTGCCTGAGGGGATTCCAGGTGCGAGGAGGGGCGGAATCAGTTGGGCGGGCCACCACCTCAGCGGTGGTGAGCAGCCTTTTCCTGATCATACTGGCGGATTCGGTCTTTGCCGTGATACGGGTCTACTGGGGATGACCGGGCATCTGCGAGGAAGGCCGGAAGGGGCCGTACGTGGGACCTAGGTCCGTGATTCAGGTGCGAAACCTTGTCGCCGGCTACGGCGAGGACGTGATACTGAGGGACGTATCCTTCGATGTATACGAAGGAGAGATCTTCGTCATCCTGGGCGGGAGCGGGTGCGGGAAGAGCACCCTGCTCAAGCACTTGATAGGGCTCATCCGACCGATGGGAGGAGAAGTGGTCATTGACGGGGACGACCTTTCAAACTGCGATGAGGGTTCATTCCACGCCGTTCTGAGGAAGATCGGGGTCCTGTACCAGAGCGGGGCCCTTTTCGGATCAATGACCCTGGCGGAGAACGTGGCCCTTCCCATCCGGGAATACACCGGCCTCCCGGCCGAGTCGGTGGAGGCCCTGGTGAGGATGAAGCTGGCCCTGGTCCATCTGGACGGATTCGAAGGTCATTTGCCCTCCGAGATCAGCGGGGGGATGAAAAAGAGGGCCGGGTTGGCGCGCGCCATGGCCCTGAATCCGAAGATCCTGTTCTTCGACGAACCCTCGGCCGGGTTGGATCCGGTGACGTCGGCCGGGCTGGACAATCTGATCATCCAGCTCAATCGAATCCTGGGGACCACCATGGTCCTGGTGACCCACGAGCTGCAGAGCATATTCAAGGTGGCTCATCGCATAATCATGCTGGACACTCGGGCCCAGGGGATCATAGCAGAGGGCGATCCGCACTACCTGCGCGATCATAGCCAGAACCGCTTTGTCAAGCAGTTCTTCAACCGAGAGCCTGAGGACTGATACCGGGCCTGGGATGTGAAAGGATAGTCTTGGATGGCGACCCAGAAGACCAAGTTCAGCGTGGGGCTTTTCGTGCTGGGGGGTATTGTGATCGCCCTGGCGGGACTGATCTGGCTGGGCATGTCCAGCTTGTTTCGCGAGGGCAGCTATTTTGTGAGCTATTTCAATGAATCCGTGCAGGGGCTGGATGTGGACTCCCCCGTGAAGTACAGGGGCGTCTCGGTGGGACGGGTGGAGCGCATCGGGGTGGCCCCGGACTCCGAACTGATCGAGGTCGTGCTCAAGCTGGAGAGGCTGGAGACCCTGGACAAGGACATAGTGGCTCAACTCAAATCAGTGGGGATCACGGGCATAATGTTCGTGGAACTGGACAGGAGGGTGCCCGGTGCGCCTGACCGTTCCCCGAAGATCGATTTCCCCACCAAGTATCCGGTCATACCTTCCAAGCCCTCGGATATAAGCGAGCTCCTCAGGGGGATCGACGATGTGCTCAAGCAGATCAACGCCATTGACCTGGAGGGAATTTCGGAAAAGGTGAAGCTTACCTTGGACGGCTTGAACAAGGCGCTTGAGGACGCGCAGATAGCCGCGGTATCCGAGGGCGTCCGGGGTGCGGTCCATGAGATGAGAAGCGCGGTGGAGAGGATCAATCGAATAGTGGAGCCCGAGCGCTGGAGCCGCCTGATGGCCTCGGCCGAGGATGCGGTCGGCTCCACCAGGGAGTTTCTGGGCAATGCGGGCCGGACCGTATCAACGGCGGGGCGGGCCATCGAAAAGGTCGACGGAATGCTAACCGAGAATCGGCATACCATAAGGGCGGCCTTGGAGGGGTTCAGGGCGGCCATGGAGAACGCGAACCGATTCTTGGAAAAGGGAACGGCTCTGGCGGGGAATACGGACGAGACCATCATCAGCCTGCGCCGGCACCTCCTCTATACCGCCCAGAACCTGGAGACGGCGACGGAAAACTTGAACCGGATCACCGAGATGCTCGCGGATCAGCCTTCAAGGCTGATCTTCGGAGGCCCCCCGCCCAGGCGGCCCCTGGAGTCGGAAAATCCCGGGCCTCGCTGAGTCCTGCGGCGGGAGGAGAGGAGGAGCGATCTGATGAGTGGAAGAGCCGCAGCCGTGCTGGTTCTGGTCTTTGTCCTGCCGCTCGCCTCGGGTTGTCTGAGCCTGAGCAAGTCGGCCCCAGATGTGGACTATTACGTATTGGACTATGAGGCACCTGATTTGCCCCGGCTGGAGCCGCTCCAGGTGGTCCTCAGGCTGGAGCGCTTCAGTGTGGCACCCCCTTACAACACCGAACGGATAGTTTACAGGGACGGCCCGTTCAGGCTCGACGCATACAACTATCACCGGTGGCGGGCCAATCCCGGGGACTTGGCGAGCTTCTTCCTGAACCGTGATTTCCGAGACTCCGGGCTCTTCCGAATGGTGCTTCCTCTAAAGACCAGGTTTCAGGGCACATACGTGCTGGAAGGGACGGTTGACGAGCTCTATGAAAGAGACACCGAGACCGGCTGGCAGGCGGTCATAGGCCTGAGCGTGTCGGTAATGGCCGAGGGGGAGCCGGATTTGAGCAAGCGCGTGTTGCTCCAGAAGAGCTACCGAGTGATGGAGAACTGTAAGGCGAACAATCCCGCGGCCTTTACCGAGGCGGCGAGTTCGGCCATGAGGCGGATCTCGGGCGAATTGATCCTGGATGTCTACCACGCCGTGAAACAGAGGAGGGCCGGGTGAGCCATGGCACCGGGCAGGGGCAAGGCCCGAGGCGCTGAAGCCGGGGAGAACCCGACACTGGTGGAAACCCCGCTCGATCATCCCATGTTCAGGGGGTTCTTCGGGGCATGGCTCTGGCGGGGGACTCCGAGCTTCCTGGTGGATGCAGGCCCGGCAGGGGCGGCCGGGCATTTGGTTTCTTCCTTGAAGGGCCTGGGCCTGGAGAGGTTGGATTACGTCCTCCTTTCGCATATCCATCTCGATCATGCAGGCGGCGTAAGCAGGGTGCTGGAGGAGTATCCCGAGGCCAGGGTGATTTGCCACCGCAGGGCGGTCCCGCATTTGATGGATCCGGGCAGGCTCTGGGCCGGGAGCCTCCGGGTCCTGGGGGAGACCGCCGAGCTCTACGGGTCGGTTGAGCCGGTGCCTGAAGAGCGGCTGGTGCCGCATGACAGGGTCCGGCTTCAGGGCTTGTCCGTAGTGGGGACCAGGGGTCACGCCCCTCACCATGTGAGCTTTCTCTTGCACGGGCACCTGTTTGCAGGCGAGGCCGCGGGCAATTATCTCCTCGCACCCGGCGGGGCGGAATGGCTCCGCCCGGCGACCCCGCCCCGCTTCATACTGGAGGAGTCCATGGGCAGCGTGGAGCTCCTGATGGAGCTCGGCGACATGCCGATTTGTTACGCGCACTTCGGCCGGTCCGAGAGCTCCCGGGAGATGCTGCTCAGGTTCAAGGACCAGCTCCTGCGCTGGCGGGACATACTCGGCCGTATTCTGGGCCGGGACCCGGAGGCCGACCCGGACTATTGCATCGAGCGCCTCCTGGCGGAAGACCCGGAGCTGGCGGGATTTCGGGATCTGGATCGTGAAGCGCGGCAAAGGGAGCGATTCTTCATGCGCAATTCGGTCCGCGGGTACTTGGGATACCTCAGGGAGAGCGGTTGACCGCTTGAGTTCCTTTGGACTTGTATTATATTCATTCATAAGGCTCGGTAGGAGGCCGGTTGCGGTTCACGCCGGGCCGCCGGTTTTCGAGATGAATGAAAACGATCGGGTTTGAGTTAAATGATCAGAGACAATAGCAACGAGAAAGCCAACTTCAGGGCGCTTATCGAAGGGGACGAGATCGGACGGGTGGAGGACCGCCTGAATATTATCGACGTGTTCCTGGCCACGGAGGAGCATGTCACGCTGCAGGAGCTGATGGAGCGGCTGAGAGAGAGGGGGTATGACTACGCCCCGGAGTTCGTGCGAGAATGCATGAATCGGTGGGTGGAGCACGGCTTCGCCCAGAAGGAGCTCTTCGAGGGTCAGCCTCCCCGCTACGAGCACAGGCATCTGGGCAGGCATCACGACCACTTGATATGCACCAAGTGCGGCCGCATCATCGAGTTCAGGAACGATGAGATGGAGGCCCTCCAGTTGAGAATAGCCGGGGGACACGGCTTCCATATGCTCCAGCACAAGATGGAGATATACGGGATCTGCAGCGACTGCCTGGCCGAGAGGCGCCCGATGCTCCCGCTGGCCCTGGCCAAGTCAGGCGAGAGGGTGATCATAAAGAGCATGGCGGGAGGCAGGAGCGCCCAGGGAAGGCTCTCTTCCATGGGGCTCAGGCGGGGGGATATCCTGGAGGTCATCAGCAACAACGGCCAGGGGCGACTCATTGTGGGGCATGACTGCACGCGCCTGGCCCTGGGGCGCGGGGTGGCGGAAAAGATTATGGTCTCGCTCGCTCCCCAAGGGCAAAGGCTGGGCTGCCGGGGGGAGAATTAGGAGTGGATTCGGCCGGGGCGCCCGGCGTTGCTCAGGCCATGCGCCGGAGCAGGTCTCGACCGCGGTCCCGAATACGCCTGACCACCCGCTCCAGTCCGCCCCGCCTGTAATAGCGGCTGAGCTCGCACCCGCTCAGTCCCTCCGGGTGGTGCCTCAACTGAAGCTTCACGATCGCGTTCAGGTCGTCCCGGATGAATCGTTTGTAGATAAGATTGAGGGGGAAGGCCTTGAATTCCGAGGCGCTGATTGCAGCGGACCAGTCCACTATGTAAGGGGACTGGTCCGGGCCCACGAGTATGTTCGGGGCCCTCTTGAGATCGCAGTGGGCCACGCCCCTGGAGTGAAAAGCGGCCACCAAGTCCCTCAGCCTGCAGAAGAATTCCGGGGGCAGCCTCCGAGTCTTTTCCAGGCCTTCCACGCTATGTCCCTCAATCCTCTCCATTACCACGCCCGGCCCTTCCACGGTGCAATAAAAGGCGGGCACTCCCGGTACGCCGTTCAGCCTGCGAAGGGCCTTGACCTCCCGCCGGACCAGGAAGCGCCCCACGGTCTTCCTGTATGCCGGCCGGTTGTAGGAGTAGTCCTTGACCACGGCCTGCTCTCCGCCTCTTTCCAGGAGCCATATCGCCGGCCGGGTGGCGGAGGGCGCCCGCAGGAGCCTGGAGCGTGCAAGGTCGATTTCAGCGCGGCCCAGTGAACCGAATACGTCGGCCGGGGTCCTATTCTTCGATCCGGTACTTGAAATAGGCTGCACAGGCGCCCTCGCTGGAGACCATGCATGCACCCACCGGTGTCCGGGGGGTGCATTGCTTGCGGAAAAGCGGACAATCGACAGGGCGGGCGGCGCCTCTCAAGACTTCGGGGCATCGGCAACCGGGGGGCTCCTTGGCAGGCGGGGGATTGATTTCAAAGCGGCGCCCGGCGTCGTGTGAAGCGTAGGAATCCCTGATCGCCAGACCGCTCAGCGGTATCCGGCCCATTCCCCGCCAGGTGCTCTCACACGGCTCAAAGACCTCTTCCATCACGGCCAAGGCGCTCGGGTTCCCCCGCGGCCTGACCGCCCTCACATACTGTATCTCCGCTTCGGCCCTCCCGGCTTCGATCTGGCTCAGGAGCATCAATACGGCCTGCAGGATGTCAACCGGTTCGAATCCGGCCACCACGCAAGGTATCCCGTATCGGGCGGCCACCTTTTCATAGAAGGAGATCCCGATGACCGTGCTTACATGTCCGGGGCATATGAACCCGTCGATCGCCGAGTCCGCGGACGATGCCAGGGCGTCCATGGCCGGAGGCAGAAGCTTGTGCGCGGAGAGCACCGAAAAGTTCTTGACGCCCTTCTCCCTTGCCGTTCGGATCGCGGCCGCCACTGTCGGGGCCGTGGTCTCGAACCCGATGCCGAGGAACACCACTTCCCGTTGAGGTTCATTCACGGCCGTCCGGAGGGCGTCCAGGGAGGAGTATACCACTCTCACATCCGCGCCCATGGAGGCCTCCCTGCTGAGGGAGCTTTGCGAGCCCGGCACCCGCAGCATGTCCCCGAAGGTGGCCACGGTGACCCCCGGTGTCCCGGCGAGCTCCACCGCCATATCGATCTGTTCCATCGAGGTCACGCACACCGGGCACCCGGGACCGGAGATCAGTTCCACCTGTTCCGGGAGCAGCGCCCGCAGGCCGTGACGAAAAACGGCCATGGTGTGGGTTCCGCAGATCTCCATCAGCCGCACCGGCCTGCGCGAGGTCTCTCGAATCCGTTTCGCCAGCTCCTCGGCCAGATATCTATCGCGATACTCGGTCAAGTGCTTCATACGGGATTTCGGTCAAGTGCTCCTTCAGCCTCAAGCCGGACGGGGATCAGGGGGCCCGAAGGCTCTGTGGGCCAGTCGGCGGCACCTCTTGCCGCCAGGTGGGCGAGCCAGAGGCCCAGCATCTTGTAAATCAGTTTGGCCGTGGCAAAGGCCGAGTTGATGTCCTCCGGCCCGCATGCCAGCTCCACCACGTCGAAGCCGATCACCATCCGCTCCCGGAATATGAGCCTGAGGATGTCCATGATCTCGTACCACACGAAGCCGCCGGGCTCGGGGGTGCCTGTGCTTCGCACCACGCTCCAATCCAATACGTCCACGTCAAGGGTCAGATAAACAGGGTCCGGAAGCCTCTCTACGGCCTCGGAGAGATTGAAGGTCCCGCTCCTTAAGGCCTCCATGGTGCACAAGGAGATGTTTTCCCGCTCCACCAGGGCCGCCTCTTCAAGACTGATGCTCCTGATTCCCACCTGTAGGGTGTTCTTGGTAAGGGTTCGGATGCGCCTCATGGTGCAGGCGTGGCTGTACGGGCTGCCGTCGTATGTCCTGCGAAGATCAGAATGGGCATCCAATTGGATCACCGAGACCGCGCCGTGGATTTCCAGAAGGGCCTGGAAGAACGCCGGACTGATGGAGTGGTCTCCGCCCAAGAGCACCGGGAGCAGGCCTGTTTGAGCTATGGAGTGCGCGGCCTCGTAAACGCTCCTGTTCATGGCCTCGGCCCCGTGGAGTTCTTTGAGCGGCTCGGCCGTGGCTATGCCCATCCTGTAAGTCTCGCGGCCCAGTGCCTCGTCGTATAGCTCCACCTCTTTGGAGGCCGCCAGCACGGCATCCGGCCCCCCGGACGCCCCCCCGCCGTAAGAGATGCCTCCCTCGTAGGGTACCGGGACTATGGCCGCAGCGGCCGTATCCGGGTCCGAGAACCGGGATTCCAGATCCAGGAAAGTGTCGGTATGCGGCTTCACAAGGCCTCTTCCAGGCGCCGGACCGCACGGGGCATCTCCCGGACCAATCCACGCTGCGGCCGCTCCCTGCAGCCCGCCAGGGCATAGGCCGCCAGGATGGGAAAGATGATGCTGTATTCCCCCCAAATCTGGACCAGTTTGTCCTCCCCGGCCGAGCGGTATTTCCCCCAGCTCACCGCCTCCCCGAATGTGCAGCTCGAGAGGCTCCCTTCGCGTTCAACCGCGGTCCCGATCTGCAGGCCCCGGTCCGCACCCTCGTAGGGCAGACCCAGGATCTGGCTGAGCGTCGGTCCCGTCTGCTGGATGAAGTTCTTTGGCCCGCCCCCGCCCAGCTCCACAAAGCCGGTCCTCTCAGAGGAGTAGACAATGGCCGCCGAGTCGAAGATGTCCCGCTGGGCCGAGAGGCGCACTGGAAATCCCTCGCGGTCGGTT
Organism: uncultured Desulfobacterales bacterium; assembly: GCA_964647905.1. GTDB lineage: Bacteria > Desulfobacterota > DSM-4660 > Desulfatiglandales > HGW-15 > CAZYJR01. The sequence continues at coordinate 316,392 of CAZYJR010000001.1, forward strand.
CGAACCAGATTCATGGCTATGGAGTGATTGGCCAGTGAGTCCCAGAAGACCGGTATTCCCAGCCGCGCAGCCGCCGCGACGAAGCTCCGCTCCGGGTGGGGGCACCGTTCCCCGGTCCAGAGACCCAGGGCGTAATTTAGCTCCCAACTGGAGACATCGCTGCCGGAAAACCGCTCTTCCCAGACCCCGCGCACGAATTCCCTAACCAGGGCGTCCTGGGCCTCCAAGGTCTCCACTTCCCGGATCCCGATATCATAAATCCTTGTATCTCCGTGCCTCTTCAAGGCCTCGTCGTCCACTCCAGGGGGCACCGCCTTTACAGGCAGCCCGAACGCGAAGTGGAGGTCATGGTAGACTTGGGCCCCGGTGGAGCAAATGACGTCGACAAAACCGGCCTCCATCAGGGAGATCAGCATCCCGCCCATGCCCCCGGCTATCCCGGCCCCGGCTATGCCCACCCAAATCACGTCCCCTTCAGAGATCATCCTCTCCAGGAGGCGCGCTCCCCTGAAGGCGTTGCGTGCCTCGAAGCAGGTGCGGCCCATTGTCTCCACCAGCTCCCGCACCGTGACGGCGCTGCTCAGCCTCGGAGGGACTATGTCTTCTGCCCCTTGAAAGAGCGAAGGCTTGGAAGTCATTGAATCGGTACCTCAATACAAGGGGATCGCCGCTGTCAGGTGAGCAGCATCACCGCGCAGGCCACCACCGTGGTCCATAGGCCCTCCTTGTGCCCCCGGGCGGATTGGGCCACGCTGCGGGTCACAAAGAGCCTTTTACCCACCTTGTAGAGCTGCTTTCGCTCATCCCAGGCCACGTCCGGGTCCAGCTCGATCCCCATGGTGGAGGCCAGCATGGTTGCTGCCAGGTCTTCGGCAAAGTCGGCGGATTTCCTCATTGTCTCGCCGAATGCATGATGCTCGCTGATGTATCCGTATTGCTTGGCGTCCTTTGGGCGGGCCAGGCCTACCGCGGCTGAAATCAATCGATTGGGCTCATTGGTGCTTTTTCGAGCCATTACAACGAACGTAAGCTGCCCTGATTGGAGCTCCTTTATTCCGGTATCCCTGGAGATGATCCTGCATTCGGGAGGGAATATGCTGGATATGGTGACCAGGTTGCACCGTTCCACACCGGCGCTTCTCAGCGCCAGTTCGAAGCTCTGGAGCTTGTTCCGGTGGCACCCGACTCCCTTGGTAAAGAACATCCTCTTGGGTATGAATTGATTCACCGTTACGGTACCCCTCTCGCACGACTTCGGCCTCCGGCCCAATGCGCCCGGGGCGCGGTCTCCGGGGCCGGATGGCTGTATTCCTTGATCTCTTCCCTTCCCCCCGGCATCCGGGCAAATAGCCGAGTCAAGCGGAGCATAGTACAGGACTCGAGGGGCATGCAACCATGAATGAGCTCATCCGGCCGCCCTCAGGGCTGCTGAGGCGGCCTGTCCCAGTGCTATTCCTCCGTCGTTCGCCGGGACCATGGAATTGGTGAGGACTCGAAACCCGAGCCTCCCGAGAACCCTGCCCAGGCCCGCCGAAAGCGTCGCGTTTTGAAAGACCCCCCCGCTCATGGCCACGTCTCTGATGCCTGTCTTCCTGCCGATCTCACCGCATGCGGCTGCCAGGAGATCTATTAGTGTGTTGTGAAACCGGCTGCTCACCACTCCGGTCGGCTCTCCCCGGATCACATCCTCCACCAGCGCTCGGATCAGGGGGACGGTCTTCAGTATCAAAAGGTCTTTCGATGCTGTGATTTCCCATGGATATTTCTCCCTCGTCCCCGGTGTCCGGGCCATTTCCAGCTCCATGGCCGCCTGTCCCTCGTAAGTGTTTCGCCTTCTCAGGCCCGCAAGGGCCGCCGCCGCGTCGAACAGGCGCCCGCAACTGGATGTCAGCGGGGAGTTCAAGCTCTTTTCCATCATCTTCACCATGATCTCGGCCTTGCTCCGGTCCAGGTGCCGTATCAAGGGTATCGGCGTATCGTAGAGCCCGGTTCCGTAAGCCCGATAAAGGCAGCTCAGGGCCATGCGCCAAGGCTCCCTGGCCGCCGCATCACCTCCGGGGAGGTATGCGTGCTCCAGGTGCGCCGCCCTCCGGTAAGAGACCAAATCGGCCACCAGGACTTCCCCTCCCCATATGGTCCCGTCGTCGCCCAGGCCGGCTCCGTCGAGAGACAGGCCGATTACAGGACTCGGTATTCCGTTTTCGGCCAGAACACTGGCTATATGCGCGTGGTGGTGCTGGACCGGGATCGCCGGGATGCCGGGCCGCTCCAGGGCGAAGCGGGAGCTCAGGTAATCGGGGTGGAGATCGCGGGCCAGGAAGGCGGGTTTGATCTCGAGTATCCCCTGCAGGTGCTCGATTGTGTGTTTGAAGCTCTCCAGTGTCTCCATGTTTTCCAGGTCGCCCACATGCTGGCTCATGAAGGCCTGATTCCCTCGGGTCAGGCATACGGTGTTCTTGAGATGCGCCCCCAGGGCCAGGACCGAAGGGAGGGCGTCCGAGCCGCCGGGCAGGGGGAGAGGGGCGGGGACATAGCCTCTGGATCTCCTTATCTGGCGGGGCCTGCCTTCCACTACACGCGTGACGGAGTCGTCCGTTCGCACATGTATGCCCCGGTTATGGGCGAGAAAAGCGTCCGCAATCCCGGCCAGTCGCCTGAACGCCTCCTGGTTGCCGGCCGCTATGGGCTCCTCGCTGATGTTCCCGCTGGTCATCACCAGGGCCCTGAACCCGCCCTCCGCCAGGAGGAGGTGGTGGAGCGGGGTGTAGGGAAGCATAAGTCCCAGCAACGGGTTGCCCGGGGCCACCGCCTCTGACAGGCCGTGATCCGGCCTCTTTGTGACCAGTACTATGGGCCGCTGGGCCGATGCAAGGAGCTCGGACTCGGCCCCGCTTATTGAGGCAAGGCCGACGGCAGTCCTGAGGTCCGGGACCATTACCGCCAGGGGCTTTTCTTCGCGGTTCTTTTTCCTCCTCAGGCGGAGAACCGCCCGATCCTGGGTCGCGTCGACCGCCAGGTGGAAGCCCCCAAGGCCCTTGACCGCGACTGTAAGGCCCGCCTTGATGAGCTCGATCGCTGCCGCCAACGGGTCCTCGACAGGGACTTCCTGCCCGGCTGTGTCGTATAGTGAAAGGGCGGGTCCGCATCGGGGGCAGGCGTTCGGCTGGGCGTGGAACCTACGGTCCGCCGGGTCTTCGTACTCTGAGCGGCACGCCGGGCACATGGTGAAGCCCGCCATCGTGGTCATGGCCCGGTCATAAGGGATGTCTCGGATTATGGTGTACCTGGGGCCGCAATTGATGCAGTTTATGAAGGGGTAGCGGTGCCTCCTGTCAGAGGGGTCGAAGAGCTCGTCCAGGCAGTCCTTGCACACCGATACGTCAGGAGGGATGAGAGTCGAGCGCTTCCTGCCTCCCAGGCTGTCCTTGATCTCGAAGACGCTCTCATGCCCCAGGGGAAGTCCGTCTTTGCGCTCCAGGGAGTGGATGCGGGCAAGCGGTGGATGCTCGGCCAGGATGGAGGCAAAGAACCGCTCAACCGCCTCAGAGGGGCCTTCCACCTGAAGCTCTACGCCGTGGGGGGTGTTGGCCACGTAGCCGGCCAGGTTGTAGCGCAAGGCCAGGCGGTGGATGAAAGGCCGGAAGCCCACACCCTGCACCGTGCCCTCTACGGTCCCCTGGGACCGCACGTTCATGGACCGCTCTTTTCACCTCCCTGCACGCCCCGGGGCGCCGGGGCCCGCCTGCCGGCCACCTGTTCCCTCAACCACTGAAACCAAGCATCCAGCCCCTCTCCGGTCTTGCAGGATATCTCCAGGGTGACTATCCCGGGATTGATCCTCCCCGCCTCTTCACGGACCCTCTCCACACTGCAGTCCACGTAGGGAAGGAGATCGGTCTTGTTTACTAGGAGTACGGATGACTCGCGGAACATCAGCGGGTACTTGGCCGGCTTGTCATCCCCTTCGGTCACGCTCAGTATCATGACCTTGAAGTCCTCTCCCACCTTGAACTCGGCCGGGCAGACCAGGTTGCCTACGTTTTCCACCACCAACAGGTCCAGGGAACCGAAGTCCAGTGAGGCGGAGGCCTCCTGGATCATGTTCCCGTCCAAATGGCAGGCTCCGCCGGTGTTTATCTGCACCACTTGTATGCCCTTCTTGGCTATTCGCTCTGCATCCTGTGATGACTGGATATCGCCTTCAATAACCCCAATTCGGATCTCATCCTTGAGGCCCTCTATGGTCTTCTCCAGCAGGGTGGTCTTTCCCGCACCGGGCGAACTCATCAGGTTGAGCACCACCAGCCCATGCCGGTCGAACAGCGCTCGATTCTGATCCGCGATCCTGTCGTTGGCCTCCAGGACATCCCTTACCACTGAAATCTTCTTCATCAGTCCACCATGATCTCCAAGACCGAGAGCTCCCTCCCCGTAATGATCTCGATTCCGGATCCTCCACAGGAGGGGCATTGAAAGTCATAGTCTCTTATCTGGAACTCGCCGCCGCAGTCCCTGCACTTTCCGCTCAATGGGACCGTTTCCATCATGAGTTCGGCTCCCTCCATCTCGGTCCCCGCTGTCACAACCTGGAATCCGAACGCCAGGGCCTCCGGCACTATGGCCGACATCTCTCCTACGGCCAGCCTCACTGATCGTAGGCTCCGGGCACCGGCCTTTTCCATTTCCTCGCGCAGGATCTCGGCCAGGCTCTGGGCTATTGACATCTCATGCATGGCAGGGGGGTCTCTCAGCCCTGCTTCAAGGCCACCACCAGGGATTCGATCTTTTGCCGGGCGTCATTGAACACACCGGAGAGATTCAGGGAGTGATTGGCGAATATGCTGTCCGGATCTCCGTTACAGACCACCAGCGGCTCGAACCGGCATCTCCCAAGGTTCTCCAGGATCTTTTCCACCAGCTTGACCGAGTTCTTGTCTACCAAGACATCCTTGAAATCCACGTGGATAGCCTGGAACGACGCGTAGAGTGCGTCCGCCGCCCCCTGTGCGTAATAGAAATTATCATCCACCTTGTGCCAGGGGATTTCAATGTCAACCAGGCCCCCAGCCGCAGGAGAACCTTCGGGTTCCTGATCCATGACCAGGGCCTTGCTTATATCCCCCGGGGCGTTGATCAGCCGGGTGTTGATCCCGCCCATGAGGGAGGCGTACTGCTCCAAGAGCTGCACCAGGTTGTCGGCTCGAGGGTAGAAGCTGGCCCTGCCGGAAACCAGGTTGTTGTGATAGGCATCCAGGTGCTTCTCGGCCAGACGCCACTTGCTCTCGGCCGATGGGAACCACCACTTGTACGGGTGGTTGGAAAGAGAGGTGAAGGCCGCCTCGGCGTGCGGATCCAGCTTGTCCGTGGTCCTCATGCGGGAGAGGTTGTCCCTCAGGACCCTGACGTTGTATCGCACCACTTCCAGTTGTCCGATCTGAAAGTTGGGCATGTTGTCCAGGAAGACCGTGGGCCAGAATAGGTCGTTGGGCAGCCAGTTGTCCGCCATCCGGCGGATCAGGGCCTGGTTCTTCCGCACAAAAAAGGACCCCGGGGTCTTTCTCTCAACCCCCTCCACCGGCAGCTCCCCAGGCTTCCTGGAGTTCAGAGCCATCACCACTGCTATGAACACGAGCAGGCATGCGAGCAGCGCGGCCGCGATAAGGGCGTTTTTCTTTCCGGGTCTCTTCCGGGCCTTTTCAGTCGAGGACTGGTTTTCCATGGATCACGGCCTCCCCGCCGTGGTGAGGGGCATGACGGACGCATGATGGATGCTACATTCTAGAGAGCACCCGGGATGATCTCAACCCGGGGCGGCGCCTGCAGGGGCAAGGGCTTGGCCTATCCCTACATGGAGTATACCTCGGGGCCCAGGATCCGTATCCAATTCCGCTCCAACGCCCTTGCGGCCGCCTCCAGTGGTTGGAGTCCCATGATGAGGACCGTTGCGTCGCCGGGGGACAAACACGGGTATACATAGTCCACGTTTATGCCGGCCTCTTTCAATGGCTTCAGCACCGCATTCAAACCGCCCGGGTGCTCGGGGACCTCGCAGGCGATGACCTCACGGGTCTCCAGATCGAATCCTGCGGAGGTAAGCAGGCTGAGCGCCTTGTCCGGGTCGTCCGGGACGAGGTTGATGTGTCCCTGATCCCGGCGGGGCGCCACATGGAATGCTATTATTCGTAATCCGTTGGCGGAGAGCAGATCGATTACGCCCGAGAGCTTACCCGGCTCGTCCTTGAGAGCCAGATCAATCTCTTTGATCGTCTTCATTGTCATTGTTCCCTTTCCGGCTTCAGGGCGTATTCCGCACCGCGCTCCATCCCCTTCCGGTTGAGCTCGAGGACCGAGGCCTTCTTGCCCTTTAGGATCTCTTTCAGGCCCTTCATCAGGGAATCCAGGCCGGTGACCCCGGTCTTGGCCGCGAACGCCCCGAGCATTATCATGTTGGCGGTTCGGGGGTTGCCCAGTTCGTTGGCCAGATCCGTCACAGGTACCTTGACCGCCTCCACGTCGTCCCTGCCCAAACCGGCCTCCACCAAGCTGGAGTTGATCATCATTATCCCCCCGGTGCGGATCATGCCCTGGTACTTGAGCAGTGAGGGGTTGTTCATAACCACTACGTGGTCCGGGGCCGAGGACACCGGTGATGCGATCTCCTCGTCCGAGACCACCACGGTGCAGTTCGCCGTTCCTCCGCGCACCTCGGCTCCGTAGGATGGGAGGTAAGTGACGTGTTTTCCGTCATGCATTGCCGCCACGGCAAAGACGTAGCCCATCATAAGTACGCCCTGCCCTCCGAATCCCGCGAAGATGGTCTCAGTAGTCATATTGCCTTCCTCGGGCGCCGTCCGCCGCATCGGATGACCCCTGATCGCTCATTGCCCGCCTGTTTCGTCCTTGATGACTCCCGGTGGGAAGAAAGAGACCACGGTCTTGTCGATCCATGCACAGGCGTCAACCGGTGTCATCTTCCAGTTGGTGGGGCACTGGGACAGAATCTCCACCAGCGAGAACCCCAATCCGTCCATCTGGGCTTGGAAGGCCTTTGCGATGGCCTTTTTGGTCCGCGAGACCCCCTTGGGGCTGTTGACCGCCGTCCGCTCGATGTAAACGCTCCCTCCTGCAACGGCGAGCATGGCGCTCAAGTCCAAAGGAAAGCCGTCCCGCGGGAGGGCCCTGCCCCCCGGGGTGGTGGTGGAGTCCTGGCCGATCAGTGTCGTGGGGGCCATTTGCCCTCCGGTCATGCCGTACACCCCGTTGTTGACGAATATGACCGTGATGTTCTCCCCCCGGTTGGCGGCATGGATGGTCTCGGCCGTTCCTATGGCTGCGATATCGCCGTCGCCCTGGTAGGTGAAGACTATACGGTCGGGGAGCACCCGCTTTATTCCGGTGGCGACCGCCGCTCCCCTTCCGTGGGCGGCCTCTCCCATGTCCACGTCCAGGTAATTGTACGCCAGAACGGCACAGCCGGCGGGCGGGACTCCTATGGCCTTGTCTCTTATACCCAGCTCTTCCAAGACCTCCGCCAGGACGCGGTGTATGATGCTGTGGCCGCAGCCCGGGCAGTAGTGGTAGGAGTTGTCCTTTATATATTCGGGTTTTTGAAATATTTTTTTAGCCATCTTTGTCCTCAATCACTGCCTCGAGCCCTAATGGCGCCCTCCGGCAAGACCTTGGCGGTGATACAGGGCTCTCAGCGCCTTGGCCACCTCGTCGGGCGTGGGGATGACGCCGCCCGGCCTCCCGTAGAAGTGGATGCGGGTCCTGCCTTCAAGGGCCAGGCGCACGTCTTCCAGCATCTGGCCGGTCGACATCTCGAAGACCAGGAAGTGTCCCACCGAGCGGCTGAGCTCCACCAAGGCGGCATCAGGAAAAGGCCACAGGGTTACGGGCCTCAATAGACCGACCCTGAGCCCCTCGCCGCGGAGGAGCTTTACCGCTCCCTTGGCGATCCTGGCTGCGGTGCCATAGGCGATTACCACCACAAGCGCGTCGCTGGTCATGAAGGTTTCGGCCCGGGGGATCTCTCGGGCTATGGTCGAATATTTCCGGTCCAGCTTCCAGTTGTGCTCTTCTTCCAGAGAGGTGTCCAAGAGCAGTGATTTGATGATACGGCTGGGCTGGCCGCTTGCGCCGTCAAGCTTCCACTCCTTTTCCGGCAGCCGGTTCGGGTCCAGTGGGTCGGGGAATTCCACCGGCTCCATCATCTGCCCCATCATGCCGTCCCCGAGAATCATCACCGGGGTCGTATAGCGGTCTGCATACTCAAAGGCCTTCCTGGTGAGATCCGCCAGCTCCTGCCCCGAGGCCGGCGCCAGTACTATGTGCCTGTAGTCTCCGTGCCCCCCGCCTCTGGTGGCCTGGAAGTAGTCCCCTTGAGCAGGGGCTATGTTTCCCAGACCCGGGCCGCCTCGCATGGTGTTCACCACCACCGCCGGGAGCTCCTGTGCCGCCAGATACGACATCCCCTCTTGTTTGAGGCTGATCCCGGGGCTGGAGGAGCTGGTCATGGCTCGGGCGCCTGCCATGGCCGCGCCGATCACCATGTTGATCGCGGCAAGCTCGCTCTCCGCCTGGATGAAAACGCCCCGGTCGGTATCCGCCATTGCGGATGCCATGTACTCGGTAAGCTCATTCTGCGGGGTTATGGGGTACCCCGCGTAGAATCTGCAGCCGGCCCTGACCGCGGCTTCACCGATCACGTGGCTGCCCCTCATCAACTGCTTATGACTCACGATATACCTCAATAGCTATATCCGGGCAGACAAGCCCGCATTGAGTGCAGGCATTACATCTATTATCTTCTGTTTGATCGAACTGAGCGGGATAGTACCCTCTTTGATTGAGTTTGGTGGAATATGAGATGTTTTTCTTGGGGCAGAAAGAAATGCAAAGACCACAACCCTTGCATTTCTCTCTGTCTATTACTATATAACCTTTTCTTTTGCCAGCCATAGCTAAGTTTGTCCCGCCCAGTTTCCTTCTGAAGTCGAGTGCCTCAGAGGCCGCTTTTCCCGGTGCCGACCCACCGCCGGGCGAGGCCCGACAGGTGAAACACTCTACTATCCTTCAGCCGTGCATTTGTCAAGCCCTCTGTGTTTGGAAAAACCTTTTGCATGCCCGGGCTATTCTGCTATACTTTCTAGGGTTTTTCCCCTCAGGCCCGTTTTGCCGGCAGGGAAGCAAGGCCGGCGGCGGCCGCGATATCTTGCCTAGGAGATCCGGTGCCATGCAGAATGCAGCAAGGAGATTGGTGGAAGGCAACCCTGATCTGACTCCGGAAATGATGGGGAAGGTCGACCGGATAATTGATCGGTTCCGCGGGGTCCCCGGGTGCCTGATTCCGGTGCTGGAGGATTGTCAGGAGGCGGTGGGATATCTCCCCTTAGAGCTCCAGGACTATATCGGAGCGAAATTGAACATCCCCGGGAGTACCATCTACGGGGTGGTGACCTTCTACTCTTTCTTCTCCATGTTCCCCAAGGGCCGCCACACCGTCAAGGTCTGCCTGGGAACGGCTTGCTATGTCAGAGGAATAGCAGAGGTCCTGAACCGCCTGCAGAGCAGGTTCCAGATGGAGGTGGGCGGCACCACGGAGGACCGCCGGTTCTCCCTGGAGGTCGTTCGCTGCCTGGGGGCATGCGGGCTGGCCCCGGTAGTGGTGGTGGATGATGACACCCACGGAGGCGTGAGTCCTGACCGGATTCTCAAGATCCTCGAACGGTACGAGTAGAAGGGCGACCGCGGATGAAGCTCTCCGAACTGGTGGAGGTACTGGATGCAGAGATCGTGGTGGGCCACGAAAAGATCGACTTGACTTTCGAGTTCTGCACGGCCAGTGACCTGATGAGCGATGTGCTGAGGGGGCCCACATCTGGATCCATTCTAGTCACGGGCCTGAACAATACCCAGGTTCTCAGGGCCGCGGTGATCAGCAACGTCGTCGCCATCGTCCTGGTCAGGAGAAAGCGCCCGAACGAGGACCTGGTGGAGCGCGCCCGCGAGCACGAGGTCCCGCTGATTCGGACTCCTTTCACCATGTTCACGACTTGCGGGAAGCTCTTTCAGCGAGGGTTGAGGGGCGTGGACGAACTGGTCTATCGGGACTAGGGCCCGTTGGACAGCCTCCCGCGTAGGCCGGTTCCCCACCGGGGTGCCGGACATGTCACTCTTGGAGAGACGTTTCACCATCAAGGCGAACGATTTCGTGAGGGCAGGGGACGTCTCTCTCGCGGTCCAGGCGGCCCTCAAGCAAATCGGTTTCCCCGCCGCACTGGTACGCCGGGTCTCCATCTGCGCCTACGAGGCGGAAATGAATGTGGTCATGCACGGGGGGGACGGCGAGATGCTCCTCAAGGTCGACCCGGAGCTGATCGTCTTGGATTGCCGTGACCGGGGACAGGGCATCGAGGACATAGAGCTGGCCTTTCGGCCCGGCTATTCAACGGCCAGGCCCGAACACCAGGAGATGGGTTTCGGCGCCGGGATGGGGCTGCCCAACATCAAGAAGAACGCGGATTCCCTGAGGGTGGACTCGGAAAAGAGAAAAGGGACCCGCCTGGAGATGGCGTTCGAGGTAGGGGGGTTGGAATGAGAAACGGCGAGTCTGACTCCCTCCCTGTCCATTACGTGGAGGTCGATCAAGACCTTTGCAACGGCTGCGTCCTATGCATGAAGGCATGCCCCATGAGGGCGATCCGGGTGAGGGACGGCGTGGCTCGGATCGAAGGGGTGTGCATCGACTGCATGGAGTGCTCGCGGGTATGCCCCAGGGGGGCGATCCGCGGTGTGAGCACGACCGATCTGGAACTGGATAACCGCGAGGAGTACGTGGTTTGCCCATCCACCGTGCTCTACAGCCAGTTCGGCGAGGATTATCTTCCCAATGACGTGCTTCTCGGGTTGCGCAAGATGGGCTTCCGCTACGTACACGATCAGTCCTATACTTGCGAGATATACGATTTCGCCACCGAGCTCTACATTCAGGAGCTGCGAAAGAGGGCTCCGGATTCCTTCCCCTTGATATCCAGGGTGTGCCCGGCCGTAGTCCAGCTGATCGCCTACAGGTTCCCTTCGTTGATGTCCCATGTCTCCCCTCTCGCCACCCCGAGGGAGATAGTCTCGCGCGAGACCAAGCGCCGCCTCTCGACGAAGCACGGGTGCCCCGAGGAAGAGATAAAGGTCCTCCACATAACACCTTGTCCTGCCATAATGGTAAGAGAGAACGCCAGGGGGGGGCAGGATCTGGCAATAGGCATACACACGATCTATGATGAGCTCCAGAAGGCTGTCCGGGAGGTCGAAGAGGACAAAGTGCTCCACTATTCCGGCGGCATAGGCCTAGGGTGGGGCATATCCGGAGGTGAGATAGCAGGGGTCAATGCAAAGTGTATAGCAGTATCAGGCGTTTATGAGACGATTCGCTACTTGGAAAAGGTGGAAATGGGGCTCCTGACCCATATCAAGCTCTTGGAATGCAGGATATGCAACGAAGGGTGCGTGGGCGGGCCTTTCGCAGTCGCGGATCGCTACCAGACCAAGCAATTGGTTCAGAAGTTCGTGCGCATGTTCGGGGTGGAGCGCCGGATAAAACAGAACTATGTACTCAAGCTATACAGGGAAGGTTGGTTCGAGTCGGGGGAGGAGCCGGCGGCGGCTCCGCAAAAGGCGCCGCCGGAAAACCTATACCAGAGGATAGAGCGGCAGAGGCAGGTCGAGGCGGTTCTCAAGCTCCTCCCCGAGAGGCACTGCGGAGTTTGCGGATCCCCGGACTGCCGCACTTTTGCGGAAGACGTGGTGGCAGGCAGGGCGGAGCTTGGAAACTGCCTGTATCGCCGGGAGCAAAAAAACAACGGGGAGGGCTAAGGTGAGAGTCAGGGAGGTGGCTGAGAGGCTCGGGCTGGAAACAACGGCCGGTGAAAGGGGCCTGGACAAGGAAGTAATAGGGGGGTACTGCGGGGATCTCCTGAGCGACGTCATGGCCAACGCCCGGGAAGGGGACCTTTGGCTTACCATTCAGTCCCACAAGAACATAGTCGGGGTGGCTGTGCTCAGAGATATCGCCGCCGTCCTCCTGATGAACGGCAGGCAGCCCGAAGAGGACACCAGGGCCAAGGCGGATGAACAAGGGATCCCGATACTGGTGTGCCCGCAGCCTGCCTTTGAGACGGCGGGGCTTCTCTATCAGATGGGCGTGCGCAGGTCGGGGGGATGAGGGGTTTCCGGGCGGACCTCCATGTGCATTCATGCCTCTCCCCGTGCGCAGAGCTGGAAATGAGCCCCAGGGCCATCGTGGATGCAAGCCTCAGGCGCGGCTTGGACCTCATAGCCCTCTGCGACCACAACTCGGCGGAGAACGCCGGCGCGGTGCTGAGGGCCGGCGCGGCGGCCGGATTGAACGTGTTGCCCGGGCTGGAGATAAACTCCGTAGAAGAAATCCATGTGCTGGCTGTTTTCGATACCGAAGAGCAGGCCTTGGCCATGCAGGAGCTGGTATACGGGGTGCTCAGCGGATCCAACCGCCCTGAGATCTTCGGTGATCAGGTGGTGGCCAACGAGTTCGACGAGGTGGAGGGGTTCAATGACCGGCTCCTGATCGGGGCCGCCGGGATGAGCGTCGGAGAAGTGGCCCGCCAGATCCATCGCCTGGGCGGGTTGAGCATCGCCTCACATGTCGACCGGCCCAGCTACAGCCTGCTGGGCCAGTTGGGGTATGTACCCGAAGAACTGGACTTGGATGCCCTGGAGCTCTCCCCGCGCACCGACCCGGAGGCCTTTCAAAGGGACTTCCCGGACATCGGCCTGCGGGGGCTCCCACTGGTGGCCTCATCCGACGCCCATACCCTCCGGGACCTGGGCATCGCCTGGACTTATTTCGAGATTGAGGCGGCCGAGGTGGGGGAGCTGAGACGGGCCTTTAGGGGAGCGGGGGGAGGAGACTTGAAATTCGGGGAGGAAAGGGTTAGACAGGGGCCGTCCTGCGCTGATCGCGGGGCGGATAACAGGGGGTGACGGCACTGCGGGATCTTTCGATGCATATCATGGACATAGCGGAGAACGGACTGGACGCAGGGGCCGGCCTGATCAAGATCTTCATCAGGGAAGACAGCGGGGCGAACCTCCTGGAGATCAAGATAGCCGACAACGGGCGGGGAATCCCTGAGGATTTGGTCTCCAGGGTCGATGACCCTTTTTTCACCACCAGAAAGGCCCGCCCGGTCGGCTTGGGTATGGGGCTCCTGAAGGAGGCCAGCCGGCGCTGCGAGGGCGAGTTCCATGTGCGCTCCAGGGTGGGGGAAGGAACAGAGGTCACGGCCGCTTTCAAGTTGGATCACATAGATCTCCCGCCGCGCGGGGACTTGGGCGGGGCCTTGACCGCCCTGATAGCGGGGAACTCGGAAGCGGACTTCGTGTACGTCCACCGGGTGAACGGAGACAGCATCGAGCTGGACACGCGGGAGATGAGGCGGGAGCTGGGGGATATACCCATCAGCAACCCCGAGGTGCTCCGCCAGATCTCGCAGAGTATCCGCCGATTCACAAGCGGGCTTTGAGGCTCGGGGCCGGGGAGAGAAAGCCATGGCTAAGTTGACTATTGAGGACCTCAAGAAGATTAAGGAGCGGACAAAGAAGGACACCTCTCTCAGGGACGGGGAAGCTACGGTCAAGATCACGGTGCATATGGGCACCTGCGGAATCGCGGCCGGGGCGCGCGAGGTAATGGACAGCCTGTTGGAGGATTTGGCCGAGAGCGGGCGGAGCGACATTCGTGTGGTCAACTCGGGCTGCATGGGGATGTGCAGCAGCGAGCCCAATGTAACCGTGGAGATCAAGGGGCAAGAGCCGTTGATCTACCAGCACATGGACCGCAACAAGATGAGGCAGGTCTTCAGGCGGCACGTCTTGCGCGGCGAGGTCCAAAGCGATTTCGCCCTTGCCAGGATGCAGTGAGGCCCGGACCTCTGGGCGGATTGTGGAGTGCGGTCCTCCGGCCGGCAAGACCCGGCGGCCCGGGCTTGATCTCCGGGGGAATCCGGAGCCGCAGTTTACAGAGACGAGTACCAGCGAGGAATCCAAATGAGTGCGTACAGGACGGAAGTGCTTCTGTGTGGTGGAACAGGATGCCGCGCCGCGGGGGCCGAAGAGGTGCGATCGGCATTGGAAAGAGAGCTCTCCAGACACGGCCTCGACAGGGAGGTCAGAATCGTGGAGACGGGCTGCAACGGGTTTTGCGCCCAGGGTCCGGTTGCTCTGGTCCAACCCGAGGGGATCTTCTATCAGAAGCTCGAGGCCCGTGATATCCCCTTCCTGGTGGAAGAGCATTTCCTGAAGGGGCGGCCGGTCAAGAAATTCTTCTATCAGGGACCGGCGGATGCCGAGAGCATCCCGGTAATGGAGGATATCCCGTTCTATGCCCGGCAGCAATTGATAGTGCTTCGAAACAGGGGGGCGATAGATCCGGAGAAGATCGAGGAGTACATCGCCCGGGACGGCTATCTTGGGGCGGGAAAGGCCCTCCTGGAGATGACACCGGATGAGATCATAGAAGAGACCAAGAAGTCCGGGCTTAGAGGGCGTGGCGGTGCTGGGTTCCCCACCGGGTTGAAGTGGGAGTTTGCGAGCAAGGCAAAAGGGGATGAGAAGTACGTATTGTGCAACGCGGACGAGGGGGACCCGGGGGCCTTCATGGATAGAAGCGTACTGGAGGCGGACCCCCATGCGGTGCTCGAGGGAATGCTCATAGCCGCCAAGGCCGTGGGTGCGGCCAAGGGCTACATATACTGCAGGGCCGAGTATCCGCTGGCCCTCAGACGCTTGGACGTCGCCATCCGCCAGGCCAGGGATTACGGCCTGCTTGGCGAGGACATACTTGGGAGCGGCTTCGGCTTCGACTTGGAGGTCTACCGGGGGGCGGGCGCCTTTGTGTGCGGGGAGGAGACCGCCTTGATGCACTCGATCGAGGGCAGGCGCGGAATGCCCAGGCCGCGGCCTCCGTTCCCGGCCAATCAGGGATTGTGGGGCAGGCCCACGGTCCTGAACAACGTTGAGACCTATGCCAATGTCCCGCAGATCATCTACAACGGAGGGGATTGGTACGCAGGGATAGGAACGGAAAAGAGCAAAGGAACCAAAGTATTCGCACTCACCGGGGCGGTTAGGAACATCGGCCTGGTGGAGGTTCCCATGGGCGCGCCGTTGCGGGCCATAATCTACGATATCGGCGGAGGAATAGCCAAGAAGCGGAAGTTCAAGGCGGTCCAACTGGGAGGGCCTTCGGGCGGATGCGTACCAGAGACATACCTGGACACCCCGGTGGACTACGAGTCCATCGTCGAGGTGGGGGCGATCATGGGCTCGGGCGGCATGATCGTCATGGACGACAAGAGCTGCATGGTGGACATGGCCCGCTTTTTCATGGACTTCATCCAGGACGAGTCCTGCGGCAAGTGCACCCCGTGCAGGGAGGGTACCCGCAGGATGCTGGAAATCCTTAACAAGATTACCAGCGGCAAGGGCGGGCCGGGGGATCTGGAGCTCCTCGAGGAGCTGAGCGCCATGATACAGGGTTCGGCCCTTTGCGGGCTGGGACAGACAGGCCCCAATCCGGTGCTCTCAACGCTCAAGTATTTCCGGGAGGAATACGAGGCGCACGTCCTGGACAACCGCTGTCCCGCCAAGCGCTGTCCCGCCCTAATCGATTTCGTGGTGGATCGCGACCGCTGCAAGAAGTGCGGGGTGTGTTTCGAGAATTGCCCGGCAGGGGCGATTGAGTGGAGGAAGAAGGAGACCGCCTACATCGACCGGAGCAAGTGCATCAAGTGCATGAGCTGCATTATCAACTGTCCGTTTGATGCCATCGACTAGTTTCCTTTAGCCGCGGCCACCTTGCGGGGGAGGCGTTTCAGGCCGGGGGCAACAAAACTGCCTTGACATGAAAAGGTGTTCATTATAGAAAGCGCCTGACCGATTCGGCGCACGCTGGTCCCGTGGATCCCGGTCATGTGCTCCCGCCCGGTCAGAGGGCCGGGAAGAGACCGGAACAGGCGGCCGGTTGTCGGCTCGGGCAGTAAGACTCGGTGAAAGCGCTACAGAAGTTGGATGGCACGGTGAACCTCCGCCCAGGAGGGCCTCGAGGCTCGAAAGACGATGATCATGAAGCGACTCAAGGGCATATCTGTTCCGGCTGGCGGACCCGGGAACCTTACCCCTCAACCCAAGGAGATACCCGCACCCAAGAGGGTCGTTCTCCCTGTGGAGTTCCCTCTGGGAAAGGTGCAGCCGGAGGTGGGCGCCGGGGATAAGGTCAAGAAAGGACAGCGGATAGCGCGCGACCCCAACGGGATTCTCCCGGATGTGAGGGCGTCGATTGCGGGCAGGGTCTCCTCGCTCAGACCGTGGCTCGGGGCCTTCGGCCGGGAGTTTCTCTCCGTGGTAATAGAGGGCGAAGACGGGGATGGTGAAGGGGAACGGCTGTTTGAGGAGAACCGGCGACCGTCGGACCCGCATGATCTGCTGAGGCTGATTTCCGAAGCCGGTATCAGAGAACCGGACTACTTCCCATGGCCTCTTTCGGTGAGGATCGCACAGCCGGCCCTCACCCCTGGGATGCTTTTCCCGTTCGTCCCCGATCTCAGGCGGCCCATCGACTACTTGATATTGAACGGGCTGGACAGGCAACCCGGGGTGTGGCTGAGGAGCTCGGCCCTGGAGACCATGGAGGAGTCGATCCTGGAGGCGCTCCCTATCCTCAAGTCGGTCTCCGACGCCCGGCGCACGGTCCTGGCGGTATCCAAGCATCAGAGGCTCACAGAGTCCATGGAGCGGGGACTTCGCATGGAAGGCGTCGAGGTGATCCGCTGCCGGAATGGCTATCCCGGAGGCTTGGAGCCCGTACTCGTGCAACAGGCCACAGGAAACGAGATACCTCGGCCGGGAGGAGACGCCAGGGCGGTGGGTGCCGCGATGGTGGACGTAATCACGGCGGCCAAAGCGGCGGACGCTGTTATCAGAGGTCTTCCCGCCCTGGAGACGATAGTCCAGATCTCTGCGCCTTCGCAATGGATCAACGGGTTCATCCGGGTGAGGGAGGGCATGCTCCTGAGAGACGCCCTGGACCTGATGAGCCCGGCTCCGAAGGACCCTGCACGCGTGCTGACCCGGGGTCCGTTCCTGGGACATGCCATGTACGACCTGCAGGTCCCCTTGATTCAGCAGACAGAGGCGGTCATTTTCCAGGGTGAACAGGACTTTCAGCCCTTCGAGGACGAGCCTTGCATCAATTGCGGAAGGTGTGTCCAGTCCTGCCCCATGCGCCTCTTTCCCAATGAGCTGAGCAGGGCCTGCGAGTACGGCCGATTTGAAGAAGCCGAGGCCAAGGACCTTTTCCGCTGCATAGAGTGCGGAATCTGCTCATACGTATGTCCCGTGCGACGCCCGATGGTCCATCTCCTGCGATTCGGCAAGAACGAGCTTTCGGCGGAGAAGGAGGAAAGATGAAACGCCCAGAGCTTCATGTCTCCATGTCCCCGTTCGTGCACTCGGGGAACTCCGTCCAGCGGATGATGAGAGACAACCTGTTGGCCCTGGTACCGGCTGTTTTCGCCGGGTGGTTCTACTATGGGTGGGGGGCGCTCGAGACCGTGCTGATTTGCGCGGCCGCGGCGTTTCTCACCGAACTCGTGTGGCAGAAGCTGATGGGCCAAAGGGTCCGCGTGAGGGACGGCAGCGCCGTAGTGACCGGAGTCCTGCTGGGTCTGGTGCTCTCCTCGCTGGTCCCGTGGTGGCTGGCCGTGGCCGGTTCCGTGGTTGCAATCGTCATAGGGAAGCAGCTGCTGGGCGGATTGGGCAATCACCCTTTCAACTCGGTGCTGGTCGGTTGGACCTTTGTCCAGGTCTCCTATGCTTCGGTCATGAACGACTTCCCTATACCTCACCCCAAGTTCGGGGTGGATATGGGGAAGTACCTGGCCGACCCGGCCCTGATCGCCATGAAGGAGGACCTGGAGATGTTCAACTGGGTCCCGTACAGCGATTTGTTCATAGGTAATGTGCCGGGCGAGATAGGCACCGGCTGTGTGCTTGCCCTCCTGCTGGGAGGGATTTATCTGATCTTAAGGAAGAATATAACCTGGCACATACCCGTTTCTTTTCTTTTGTCCGTGTGGATCTTCGCTTTCATTGTTTGGAAGGTGAATCCTGATGCATATGTCCATCCCACGTATCACCTGCTTTCGGGGTGGATTGTGATGGGTGCCTTTTTCCTGGCCCCTGAGAAGGGAACGGCACCTCTGAGCGGCCCCGGTATGATAATCTATGGCATAGGCTGCGGCATGCTCACCATGATTATTCGTATCTGGGGCGGGTATATGGAGGGTGTGCCTTTCGCAATCCTTCTAATGAACGGCCTAACACCGATTCTGGATCGTATCCGGCCGAGAGCCGTGGGGAGGAGAGTAGAAATTGCGTGAGCTCTTCCGAATGGTGTTTGTCCTGGCCGCGATTTGCGGCTGTTCCGGGCTGGTCCTCTCTTTCACCAACCAGGCCACTGAGGCCCAGAGGGAATACCAGCTCCTGAAATATGTGCAGGAGCCTTCCATAAAGGCCGTTCTGGGGGGGTATGAGTATACCAACGACCCGATCCAGGACCGGATGACCATGGTCATAGGCAAGGACAAGGAAGGAAATCCCATAGAAAAGACCATTTTCCCCGCCAAGAGGGACGGGAAGGTGATAGCGGTGAGTTTCTCGGCATCGGGCTCCGGGTACGGCGGCGAGATCCAGTTGATGGTGGGTCTGGATATGGAGGGCAAGCTGGCCGGAATCAGCGTGATGACCCACTCGGAGACGCCCGGTCTGGGGGCGCGCATAACCGAAAAGGCATTCAGCAGTCAGTTCGAGGACCTGGAGTTGAATGATGAGTTCAAGCTCTCCACCGAGGGCGGGGACATCGACGGTGTCAGCGGGGCGACTTTCTCCAGCAAGGGTGTGGTGAGCGCCCTCAACCGTGCGGTCCAGCTTTTCCCTAAGGTCAAAGAGGAGGTCAGTTAGCACCCATGAGCGTTGCAAACGAGTTTACCAAGGGTCTCTGGAGGGAAGTTCCTCCTTTCCGCCTGATGCTGGGGCTGTGTCCGACCCTGGCCGTTACCACGGCGGCTGAAAACGGTATGGGAATGGGGCTGGCCACCACCTTTGTGCTCGTCTGCTCCAATATCCTCATCAGCCTCCTCAGAAACGTCATCCCGAAGAAGGTTCGTATCGCGGCCTTTATCGTGGTCATAGCCTCGTTCGTGGTGATCGTGGAGCTGACCATGCAGGCCTATTTCTACCCGCTCTACAAGGTCCTGGGCCTGTTCATACCCCTGATAGTGGTCAACTGCCTCATACTGGGAAGGGCCGAGGCCTTCGCCTCCAAGAACAAGCTGGTGCCCTCGATCGCCGACGGGCTGGGTATAGGGATCGGCTTCACGCTGTCCCTGACCTTCCTCGGAGCCGTAAGGGAGATCCTAGGCAACGGTACGCTTTTCGGTCAGGCCGTGCTTTGGGAGTCCTACGAACCGTTTGCAGTCATGGTCAAGGCCCCGGGGGCTTTCATCTGCCTCGGTGTCATTGTGGGGCTCATGAACTGGATCAGCACGCGACAACAAAACAAGGGCTGAAACCCGGCCCTGGAGTAAGGGAAGACCTCCTGGGGGAGAGATAAAATGTCAGAGTTCCTGCTACTGTTTGTCAGTGCGGCCTTTGTAAACAATGTAGCCCTGGTGCGCTACCTGGGCCACTGCCCTTTCCTGGGGGTGAGCAACAGGCTGGATACCGCCATTGGTATGAGTATGGCGGTGATCTTCGTAATGACCCTTGCCAGCGCCACCACGTGGGTGGTCCAGCACTTCGTTCTCAATCCCTTCGGCCTGGGGTACCTGCAGACCATAGCCTTCATCCTGGTGATAGCCACTCTGGTCCAGCTTGTGGAGATGTTCCTGCAGAAATCCGTGCCGGCGCTCTATAGGGCGCTCGGGATCTTCCTTCCTCTGATTACGACCAACTGCGCGGTGCTTGGTGTTGCGGTGCTGTCCATTCAAAACGAGTACAGCTTCGTCAAAACGCTGGTATTCGCCTTCTCTTCCAGCATGGGTTACGGCGTGGCTCTGATCTTGATGACCGGAATCAGAGAGCGACTGGCCACAGCACCGGTGCAGGCCAATCTCAAGGGGGCGCCCGCCGGCCTGGTCACAGCAGGCTTGCTCGCCCTGGCTTTCCTGGGCTTTGCAGGGATGGTACACTAAGGCCCTCGGCTCCGTCCGGGCGGCCTCCGGATGGAGACTTCAAACGGAGAAGGAGATGCTCGCAGCGCTTCTTGCCATAGGTGGACTCGGATTAGTGGCGGGGATGGGGCTTGCCGTCGCGTCCCGGGTCTTTTACGTCTATATCGACCCGAAGATCTTAGCGGTGGAAGAGGCGCTGCCCGGGGCCAATTGCGGGGGTTGCGGCTACCCGGGGTGCAGCGGGGCAGCGAGCGCCATCGTGCGCGGTGAAGCCCCGGCCAACCTATGCGTGGCAGGCGGTGCGTCGGTTCACACCGAGGTAGCCGGAATCCTGGGAGTGGAAATCAAGGAAAAAGAGCCCGAGATAGCACGGCCCGGGTGCACATACGGCTTGGATGCAGCCGACCTCAAGTACAGCTATGACGGATTTCAGGACTGCCGTGCAGCCGTCCTACTGAACGGGGGATCCAAGGTCTGCCCGGTCGGTTGCCTGGGGCTCGGGACGTGCGTTCGGGCCTGCCCTTTCGGCGCCCTGTCCATGGGCCCGGACAATCTACCGGTGGTGGACCGGGATTTATGCACGGGCTGCGGTACGTGCGAGCGTGTCTGTCCCAAGCATATTATTACCCTCACATCCAATTCCCGCCGCATCCAGGGCGAATACACCACTGACCAGTGCTCGGCGCCCTGCCATAGGGCCTGCCCCGCAGGCGTCCGGATACCCGAGTACGTCCGTGAGATAGCCCTTGGAAGGCCCCTGGAAGCGGTCAGGGTGATCAAGGAGACCAATCCCTTCCCCTCGGTTTGCGGCCGTATCTGCGTCCATCCCTGCGAGTATGATTGCAGGAGGAACCTGGTGGATCAGCCCGTGGCCATCAATCCGCTCAAGCGCTTCGCCACCGATCAGGAGATGGCAAGCGGCGGCCATGTCCAGATATACCGGGCGCCGGAGACCGGACGGCGGATAGCAGTGGCGGGAGGAGGCGCCGAAGGTCTGACCGCAGCGTATTTCCTGAACAGGCTCGGCCAGGAGGCTACGGTCTATGAGGGCTCCGAGCGTATGGGGGGATTGCTGCGATTCGGTTTGCCCAGGAACAGGCTGCCGGTGGAGGTCCTGGACTGGGACATCAACGGGATCCGGGAGGCCGGAGTCTCATTTGAATTCCGCAAGCTCCTGGGAGCCGAGATCACCGTCGCCTCCCTGCTCCAAGAGGGGTATGGCGCCGTGCTGGCGGCGATCGGAGGTTGGGACATCCGAATGACGCAGCGAAGGGAACGGGAGAGCCCGAGGAGCCCGCTCCCCGGGGTCCACCTGCTGGTCGAGTTCCTTGCCTCTCACAAGGAGGGCAGGCAAAAGGCCTTGGGCAGGCGCGTGGTCATACTGGGAGGAGGGATGTCAGGGCTGGAAGCGGCCAGGATCCATATAAGGGACGGCGCCCGGGAGGTCCACATGGTGTTCCGCGGGGGGCGGGACCAGGCTCCCTTTTCCGAGGAAGTCCTGAGGGACGCGGAAGAACAAGGGATACAGCTGCATTTCAATACCGCCGTGACCCGGATGGCAGGGGAGGACGAAGACCTAACCCAATTGGATCTGACCGGTGTAGGGGACGCAGCCGGACAGGGGACGGACTCTCTGTGCGCGGATACGCTCTTGACAGGAGCGGGCCGGTTCCCCGAGCTGGTATACATTCCCCGTTCCGGGGAAAGCGGTGCAGCGGAAAGCAATGAAACCCCCATCGGGCGGTCCGGCGTCAAATGGGAGACCCTCGTCCCCTACGCCGGGCCTTCGGCCGAGGAGACCGCCGGGATCTTCCGGCCCGGAGAGGCCGTAGCCGACTACCGGGCGGTGGTGGAGGCCATCGGATCAGGCCGCAGGGCCGCCTCCACCATACACCGCCACCTCTCCGGGCAATCCGTGGAGGGGCCGGAAAACATGATACGCAAGGGCACCGCAGTGATCGGGGTGGACGAAGTGGACTCAGTGGTCTCCACCACGCCCAGGGAACCCATGCCCATGCTGCCGGAGGTCGAACAACGCCTGGATCCTTCCAGGGAAATCGAGCTGGGCTACAATGAGGAGCAGGCAGTGCGCGAGGCCGGGCGCTGCCTCCAGTGCGGGCTCATTTGCTATCGCAGGGAGAAGGGGGCTCTCCACTAGGTACGATGCGGCTCATGCGCGGGACGTATCTGGAGTCCGGGGAAGAGGCCCCGCGGTCGAACCTCCTGACAAGCAGGAAGGCGGCCCCCAGGGCCAGGAGGCCGGTCAGGATGGAAGCCGCGGTCGGGTCCATGCCCCGGGCATCGGCCCAGGCCGACCCGGCGGCCGCCCCCACGACCAGGGCCAGGACCGGGATCAGATATACGGCCATTGATACCTTGAGCACCGAAGCGGCCGGAATGCTTATCTCCACCCAGTCGCCCGGATGCGCACCCAGGCTGTTTTCCACTACCACGCGCATGCTCTTCTCGGAAAACATCTCGCAGGCGCCCCGGCTCCTGCACTGGGCGCAGGCCGCGTTTCTCTCCACCCGCACCACCGCTCTGCCCCCGCCCACCTCTTCAACCAGGCCTTGTTCCTTGAGCGAATCCGACTTGTCCAAATGAATCTTCCGTCCTTTCATCAGTTCACCCGGAAGGCTTGCTTAAGGCCTCGGCTTTCCGGTCAGGGCCAAGGATACCCGCAGGCGGGCCCGAAAACAATACCTTTCCAGAGCCGCGCCTTTTTGCTTGACATTGAATCGAAATGACCGCATATTTTAGTTAGTTACTTGCCTTCCGAGGTTTTTCCCGTAAACCTCTTTCCCATAGAGGAGGCCCCCCATGGCTGCACAGAAGATCTTGGTCCCCTACAGCCATACCAGCCATAACGAGAAGGCCCTGGATTTCCTGGTCAGCACCTTTGGCGGACGCGAAGGCTTCAAGGTGACGCTCTTTAGCACCTATGCGCCCCTGCCCGATATCAACATAACCTTGAGCCCCGAATTGGAGAAGATGAGGGGAGGTCTGGTATCACTCCAGGAAGAGCTGCGGGAGCGGGAGGCGGGTTTGGAGGCCACCAGGCGTTACCTGATGGAGAACGGCTTCACCGAAGACCAGGTAGACTATGTATTCAAGCCTAGGGAGCAGTCCATACCTGATGAGATCATAGAAACGGCAACAAAGGGGCACTACAGGGTCGTTGTGTTGACCGGAAAGGCAGGGGGCAGGGGAGTCAACCGGATATTCGCCCGGAGCGTTCATCAGAAGGTGCTCTCGGCCCTGTCCGATACGACAGTCTGTATAGCCAGGTGAGTATTGCGGCGTTTCTCCGACAGGAGCGACCGCGGGAAGCCGGCAGGATGCGGGAGGGACAGATGACCACCGGATCTAAGATCAACATTGAGGTATTCAAGACAGTGACCAAGGCCATTGCTCAATCCAACACACTGGACATCATGGCCAGCCACCTGGCCCAGCTCCTGGTCGGGACGCTGGGGATAAAGGCCTGTGCCATTTACGCCCTTGATCCCGAGTCAGGCGAGCTCGAGCCCCTGGCCAGCTTCGGGTTGAGCATGAAATACGTCGGAAAGGGGCCGTTGTTGGCAGCCAAGAGCATTGCGGAGTGTCTCAGCGGTACGCCGGTGATAGTGCCTGACGTCTCTTCGAGCGATCGTATCCAGTATCCCGCCGAGGCCATGAAAGAGGACATCAACTCGATAGCCTCGATTCCCATAACCACCGCAGGATCGGTCCTGGGTACGCTGAGGCTATATCACGGCGAGCGCTGGGATCCATCGGACGAGGACGTGGACTCGCTGATGCTCCTGGCCGAGTTCATCGGGCTGGCGATGAATTACACCACCCTTGTCCGCGCGATCTACGCCATGGACGAGATAATTCACCAAGGCCTCCCTCAGAGCCTGTCGCCCGATCCGGACAGGTATAGCTGAGAACCGGGTCGGGGCCCTGCCCGCCGCAAGAATCCTTGACACTTCAAGGGGAGTTATCTATGCTCGCTTTGGCCGCGCCGGATGGCCGGTGCGGGCAATTGTGCGTACTCCGTGCGGCGGGTCCATGCGCGGGAGTCAGGAATCGCTTATTTGAGCTGGAGTGGATATGGAAGCCCAAGACACGATGATCATAAACGGCCTGGAGGTGTCCTTCTCCCCCGGAGAGACTGTTCTGGAAGTCGCCCGAAGAAACAACATCCACATCCCCACTCTTTGCTATCTCAAGGGGGCCTCTCCTACCGGGGCTTGCAGGGTGTGCGTGGTCGAGGTGAAGGGGGCTCGGAATTTGGTGGCCTCTTGCGCCGCTCCTGCATCGCGCGGGATGGAAGTCATGACCGAGACCGAGAGCGTGGTTCGGGCCAGACGCCTGAATATCGAGCTGCTGCTGGCCTCGGGGGACCACAACTGCCTGGTCAAAAACGTGGGACTGGATCAATGGACCGACTTCCAGCTCAAGACCTTGAGTGCGGAGGAGCATCAGGGAATCTGTCCGGCCTATGGAGATTGCAGGCTCCAGGACCTCGCCATCCAGTACAGGGCCCGGGCGGATCGTTTTCCGGTCGCCGAGACCCGGTACCCCATAGAGAGCGCCAACCCTTTCATAGTGAGGGATTTCAGCCGATGCATACTCTGCGGGCGGTGCGTCCAGGCCTGTAACGAGATCCAGGTAAACAACGCCATAAGCCAGGGGTATCGCGGTGCCGAGTCCAAGATCGTGGCCAAGGGAGACCTCTCACTCAATGAGTCCGATTGTGTGTTCTGCGGGGAATGCCTCCAGGTCTGTCCCGTTGGGGCCTTGGTTCCGAAGGCGGACCTGGGCCTGGAAGCCCCGCGCCAAGAGGCCGATAAGGTGCGCAGCACCTGCCCCTACTGCGGTGTGGGGTGTCAGATTCACTTGCATGTCCGGGACGGGCGGGTTGTCAAGGTCACCGGGCTGGAGGAGGTGGGCCCGAACAACGGGAGCCTTTGCGTCAAGGGCCGCTTTGGCCACGACTTCATCCACCACCCGGAGAGGCTCCAAAAGCCCCTGGTAAGGGACGGGGACGGCTTTCGGGAGGTGGACTGGGATGAAGCCCTCCAAAGGGTGGCGGAAGGATTGCAACAGGCCGCGGCAGAGTCCGGACCCGAGTCCATGGGCGTCCTTACCAGCGCCCGGATGTCCAATGAAGAGAACTACCTCGCCCAGAAGCTGGCGCGCGCGGTGATCGGCACCAACAACGTGGACCATTGCGCCCGGCTCTGACACAGCTCCACGGTGGCCGGTCTGGCCGCCGCGTTCGGCAGTGGTGCCATGACAAATCCCATAGGGGATATCGAGGATGCCGGTGTGATACTGATCACCGGGTCCAATACAACGGAGAACCACCCTGTTCTGTCCTCCTACGTGAAGAGGGCGGTGAACTTCAAGGGAGCCAAGCTGATCGTGGTGGATCCCCGGCGTATTCCTATAACCAGCTTCGCCCATTCGTGGCTGCGGCCGGAGCCGGGGACGGATGTGGCCTGGATAAACGGGATGATGCACGTGATTATCCAGGAAGGACTATATGACTCCTCTTACGTGGATTCCAGGACCGTCGGCCTCGAGGAGATGAAAAAGACCCTGGAGAAGTACACCCCCGAGTATGTTGAAGGGATCACCGGAATACCCGGGGAGGACCTGGCGGCCGCGGCCCGCCTCTTCGCCGCCAACGGTCCCGGGTCCATTCTCTATGCCATGGGGATCACCCAGCACATAACCGGTACGGACAACGTCAAGTCATTGGCCAACCTGGCAATGCTCTGCGGCTACGTGGGCGTGAGGGGCGGCGGTGTCAATCCACTTCGGGGCCAGAACAACGTCCAGGGCGCATGCGACATGGGGGGGCTTCCCAACGTCTACACCGGCTACCAGAAGGTGGCGGACATGGCGGTGAGGGAAAGGATGGCCCGGGCCTGGGGAATCGACAGTGTGCCGGACAGGGCCGGACTGACCGTGACCGAGATGATGGCGGCCGCCCATGAGGGCGGGCTGAAGGCATTCTATGTAATAGGCGAGAATCCCATGGTATCGGATCCCGACCTCAACCACGCCAGAAAGGCCCTGGAAAAGCTGGATTTCCTGGTGGTCCAGGATATCTTCATGACAGAGACCGCGGAGCTGGCGGACGTGGTGCTCCCTTCGGCATGCTTTGCAGAGAAGGACGGGACCTTTACAAACACAGAGCGCAAGGTGCAGCGGGTGCGCAAGGCGGTCGAGCCGCCGGGAGAGGCCAGGGAGGATTGGCGAATCCTCTGCGACCTGGCAGGGCGCATGGGCCACTCCATGAATTACCGCTCGCCCGAGCAGATCATGGAGGAGATAGCAGAGGTGACTCCCAGTTACTGCGGCATAAATTATGATCGGCTGGTGTACGACGGCATCCATTGGCCGTGCACCGGCACGGATCATCCCGGCACGCCCTGCCTCCACATGGATGAGTTCACGTGCGGTCTGGGGGTGTTTCATGCCATAGACTACGTGCCGCCGGCCGAGGTCCCTGACCAGGATTACCCCTTGTTTCTCACTACAGGGCGGGTGCTCTACCAGTACCATACGGGCACCATGACCATGAAGAGCGAGGGACTGAACCAAAAGTCTCCCGGGTGCTTTGTGGAGATGTCGGCCGCCGACGCCGGGCGCTACGGGTTGAGTGACGGGGATCGACTGAAGGTGAGCTCCAGGCGCGGGAGCATCGAGGCCAAGGCCCAGGTGTCTGACAAGGCGGTGGACGGTACGCTGTTCATCCCGTTTCACTGGGCCTCGGCGGCGGCCAACGTCTTGACCAACGCCGCCCTGGATCCCACCGCCAAGATCCCCGAGTACAAGGTGTGCGCGGTCAGGATCGAGATCTAGGGCCGGAGCGGCGTCGACGAGGAGAGCGAAAGCCATGGCCTCCGGCACTGAAAGCTCTTTCGCCTCCCTGGACCTGATCAGGGACCGCGCCCTCATGCTGAGCCTCGGCTACGAGTATCTTTGCGAGGCCCGGATCCTGTCAAAGCTCGGCCTGGAGATCGAGGGTCTTCTGGCTTCACTGTCCGGGGAGATCCGATCCCTGGAGAGCAAGTTCCCCGGAAGGCCGAACCGGGAGAACCGGATTGACGGGCTCCTTGAAGCGGTAGGAGAGCTGGCCCGGCGGATGGGGTCCCCTGATCCCTCCCTCAAAGAGCAATGCGCGCTTGGGGAGCTCGGCCGCGAAATGGAGGCCCGCCTGAAGTCCCTTGCCGATGAGCTTGGGGATTTCCGGATGCGGGTGGAGGGGCCTCCTGCCGTTTACTCCGGCCGCGAAGCTGTGAGCGGATTTCTGGGCTCAGCTGGCGGGGCTCTCCGCACCTGGCTCGGCCTGGTCGCCAAGCTCGCCGGTGTGTTGGTATTGGCCGGCTTGGTCTTCTTCGGGTATCTGTTCGCCACCATGGATCGGCCCGGAGAGATCCGGGAGGATCTGGCCGGGGCGGAGGCGCGGATCCAATCGCTCAGGCGGGATCTGGAGGGCTTGGAGGCCGAGAAGAGGAAGCTCCTGGTCCGTCTGGAGGAGGCTCAAAGCACTGCCGCCACACGCCGGGATAAGCTCGCGGCCATGGAGCTCGGCGTGGGGCTGGACAGGATGGAAAAGGAGCAGCAGGCCCTGGAGGGAGAGCTCGCCAGGCAGGAGCAGAGGGCCGGGGCCCTTGAACAGAGGCTGGAGCGCCTAGAGGAGAAGGATTTCCTGGAGCGGCTACTCAGGCGGTGAAAACAACGGACTTCACCGGCGGCTTATACCATCAAGGCCCTGAACTCGTTCTTGTCCCGGGCCGTGGCCCTAACAAGTCGTTCCCCGCCTTTTTCCTGTAACCGTAGTTCAGTCTCTTGCCCTTGTCCTGCATCGCTGTATGAGGCCGCTATGCAGGCGGCCTGCAGTGACTGGGTGCCGGCCACTGATCCGGGAGACAAGACAGTGGGTCCGGGGATCCCCACCGGCCGGATAAGAGTGTCCTTCTCCCCGGCCAGGGATTGCAGCAACTCGTTCTCTCTTTGGTTCCTTCCCACTATCAGCCTGGTTCGGTCATCCAGCCTGAAGTGGCGGCCGAGCTTCAGGAGCTCTATGTCTCTCATCGAGGGGTCCGGATCCCTGAGCAGGAGATCCCTGAGCCGGCTCGAGAATCCCTGGTCGGTGAGGAGACATCCTCCCGCGGGTGCAGGGTACCCGGTTATTCCCAGCTCCCGGGCCAGCGCCATTTGAGGCTTCCTTGACCTCCCCGAGATCCCCTTCAGGGCCTCGCGATCCACCCAGCCCCTTTCTTCCGGCAGGGTGGGGGGGAGCTTCTTTGCACTCAGAGGTCTGAGCAGCAGCCCGGCATACCCGCTCTCATTCTCCACAATCGAGAGGGCCTTCCTGTTCTGGGACATGGGCCGCTGGCCCAGGACTTCACCGGTAATGATGAAGGAGGCCCCTTCCTCAGGGAGCATCTCGCTTGCCGCGCGGATCATCAATGCATGGCAGTCTATGCAGGGGTTCATTCCGCCGCCGTAACCGTGCGCGGGGTTCTTGACCACCTCCAGGTGCCGGCGTCCCAAATCGACCACTTTCAAGGGAATCCCGGCCTGGCCGGCGTAACCGCGGGCCTTTTCCGGGCCGAAAAACGGAGTCTGGAAAAAGACGGCCAAGACCTCTATGCCTTGGGCCCTGACGAGCTCTGTCGCCAGCAGGCTGTCCAAACCTCCTGAAAAGACGGAAACGGCTTTCATGAGTCCATCGGTCCTCCGGGGACGCGGGATCGCATCCCCTCCGTGGCGGCCCCAACGCCCGGACCGGGCTAGAGTCCTACTTCTGAGAGCTTTTTCACGGCCTCTTTTTGCTTCCGGTTGAGCTTCTTTGCTACCGACACCGATATCCGGACATAGGCATCGCCCCGGCCGGCGCCGTTCATGCGGGGCATCCCGTAGCCCTTGAGCCTGAGCTTGGCGTTGGGCTGGGAGCCCGCTGGGACCTTCATGCGGAGAGTGCTTCCGTATATGGTGGGCACCTCGATTTCCGTCCCCAGAACGGCCTCTGAGTACCGTACCTCCTTTGTCATGTAGAGGTCGTCCCCCTGGCGGCTGAACACGGGGTGATCCAGCACCCGCACCTGTATGTATAGATCTCCGGCCGCCCCTCCCAGGGCCCCTGATCCACCCTTGCCCGCTATTCGGAGCCTCTTGCCTGTGGCCACTCCCGGCGGCACTCTGACTTGCACGCTCTGCGGGGTGCCCTGGGTATGGTAAGTGACGCTCTTCTCCGCCCCTGTCGCCGCCTCTTCAAGGGTAATGGCGAGCTCGTAGACCAGGTCCTGGCCCTTCATCCCGCCTGACGGGCCGCCGTAAGCCCCCGGCCTCTGCCGCCTGGTGGGGCCTCTGCCCCTGAAATAGTCCGAGCCGGCGCCGCCGAAGAACTGCGTGAATATGCTCTCTCCCCTGCCGCCTGTTCCGAAGCCGAACTCCCTGAATATGCTCCCGAAATCAAAGTCCCGGAAAATGTCTTCCTGGGAGTACCTGTGTTGGAATCCTTCGGAGCCGAACGTGTCGTACTGCCGGCGTTTTTCAGGGTCGCTCAATACCGCGTAGGCCTCGCTGATATTCTTGAATCGGGCCTCTGCATCCTTGTCTCCAGGATTATGATCCGGGTGATACTTCATGGCCAGCCTTCTGTAGGCCTTCTTGATTTCCTCCTGTGAGGCGGACTTGGAGAGCCCCAGTATACTGTAGTAGTCTTTCTGAGCCATATAAGCCCTCTGCCCGACCCGGCAAAGTCGCGGGAGTCAAAACGATTACTATTCGGGAAAAATAATCACCATATCCCCGGAGTCAAGCCGGGCGCCGCCCGCGACCCCCTGGGCCGAGGTGCTCCGGCGGCCTTTTCATCCGGTCCGGCCGCTCGAGGCTGCCTCCTTCTCCGGGCCTCCCGCCTCCTGCAGGTAATAGAGGGTGCCTCCGACCGGGGCGAAGGACAGGAAGACCAGGTTGAGACCGGGGATCAGGAAGGGCAGGCCGAAGCCCAAGTGAAACGGCAGGGATTTTAGCAGGATCCTGAACCTCTCTTTGAAGCCCAGCCCCCTTCTTGCGAGTGTGAGATCTGTATTGTCCCAGGCCAGGAACACGGCGGCCGAGGCCGTGGTAAGGGGCACCAGAACCGGGCCCAAGGGCGTGAACCAGCCCAGGAGCATTAGGACCAGAGAAATCGCCACCGGGGTTATGGTGCGGGGGATCTCCTGCTTCACCAGGAACAGGAAGAGCCTTGGCAGGGACATGGACTCGCCCTCCACCACTTTCCCGCTCATCATGCGCTCCGTGTACCTGGACATGAGGTCCATGACCAGCACGCTGAAGAGCACTTGTGAGAGCAAGAAGGAAAACAGGGCTGAGAGGGCCACCAGGATCAGAGAGATGATCCAGGAGAGCAGGTGCCACAGCCATACCAGCCAGATGCTCTCGGGCTTGGCCCAGAGCGCCCCCATTATGTCCTGATGGAAGACCAGGATGAGGCCCACTGAGAGGAGCGTTATCAGCAGTACGAAAACGAACCTTAAAATACCCCAGAAGAGGAGTTTGCCGGTCCTGAGGGCCAATGCCAGGCCCCTCAGGTTATACATGAAACCGCTCACCAAACCCATTTTCCTTTCCCCCGTCTTGTCACGGCCGGTCCTCACCGCTGAGTCAGGCGGTAATCGAACCAGGTCCGTATGTTCAGCCTTTGTGCCCGGACATGGTCCGGGAAGGGCGGAAACGGCGATGCGGCCCTGACCGCCCGGCACGCCTCCTGATCCAAGACCTCGTGCCCGGATGATTCGAGGACGTCCATCCTCGCCGCTTCCCCGTTCCTGGTGAGAGTGAATACCAACAGGAGCCGTCCTTCGAGCAGCAGTTCCCGGGCCTCCTCGGGGTACATCCACTGCCTCAGGAGCCTTTCCTTGACCGCAGCGGCATAATCCACGTACCTGCGGTCCTTGGTGTCCAGGCTGATGGTGTCTTCCAGGGGCGCCTCTTCTTCAGGGGCCTTTTCCTTGCTGAAGTCCGACTCTTCCAGGGAGGGATCGTCTTGATCCGGGAGGTCCTCCACAGGCGGGCGGATCAGGTCCACTTCGTAGAGGCGCATTACAGGGGCTTGCCAAAATGATGGAAAGGCCTCCTGGAAGGCCAGCAGGGCCACGCAATGCACCACCGCCGAGGCCGCAAGTGCGGTTTTCATCACGGACAGGTTCCGAAATCTTTTTCCCTCAGCCGCCCTTTGTGTGCTCATCGCCGAGCGCCTTCACCCACAGCTCGGTCCTCCTCTCGAACCACCACTCGGTGCTGTCCGTCTCCAGGATCTCCGCTGCCATCTCCCTGGCAAAGTCCGACTGTAGGCGCTTGACCGCATATCGGATCCATTCCGATGCATACTTGTTCCCCAGATCCTGCTGTTCCTTGAGTTCGAGGATGAGGTCCAACTGATCGGCGTCCCGGGCCAGCGAGGCCTCCATGGTCTCCCCGGCGTTGAATTCCCTGGTCAGCTCCAGGATCTCGTCCCTGAAAGGCAGGCCGCCCGAGAGGTCCTCGATCGCCCGGTCTTCGTCTATTCGGACGTAGCGCTTGTTTACGTAATTGTGATCCCCTGTCCTGGCCTCGTGGAGGTCGTGGAGGAGGCACATGAGCACGGTCTTGTGCGGGTCGGCGCCGTCTTCCCTGAGCGACAGGACATACCCGATCACAGCGGTCCTGAACGAATGCTCGGCCACCGACTCGCGCCCCGAACCCAGGAACTGGTAGCCGGTCCTGGGCGTCCGTTTCAGCATGCCCACTTCGAAAAGAAAGTTGGTAATAGACTTCATGGGGCCACTCAATAAGGCCAAGACCCGGAAAAGTCAAGCTCCGTGCGGTGACAAGACCGCTTGATTTATGATTTCATCATAATTAATATCCCATACGAGTGTCAAACCAACGGCAGCGAATGATTTGAACTTGGTGCGTCAACAGGGCCGGGCTCATCGACCCTGCCGAGACGAAGGCTCGGGTTCATGGAATACGAAGCGGAAAATACCGAAGGGGCCAACGGCCCCATGCGCATATACACCTATCCGGCGGAGGTGCTCCGGAGCAGGGCGCGACAGGTCAATGATATAACGGGCGAGACGCAGGGCCTCATCGACCGGATGGCCGAGACCATGTACGCCGCACCCGGGATCGGCCTGGCGGCCAACCAGGTGGGCTCGCTCCAAAGGATCGTAGTCTTCGACCTCTCTCCCCGGGAGGAGGGCCCGAGGCTCAATGTCCTGATCAACCCGGAGATAATTGATGCCGAAGGGGAGATCATCCACGAGGAGTCGTGCCTCAGCGTGATCGATTACTCAGCGGAGGTCGCCAGGAGCGCCCGGGTCCTGGTCAGGGGAGCGGACCGGGAGGGCCGCCCGGTGGAGCTGGAGGCCGAGGGGCTGCTGGCCGTGTGCCTGCAGCACGAGATCGACCATCTGGACGGCACCCTGTATATCGACCATATCAGCAACCTGAAGCGGGCGCTCTACAAGAAGAAGCTCAAGAAGCTCCTCAAGAAGAACCCGCCACCCGAGTAGCCGATGCCTCGTCCCATGCCAGACAGCCTCCCGGCCCGGCCGGCCATCCTGTATATGGGCACGCCTGAGTTCGCCGTGCCCGCCTTGAGGGCATTGGCCGACGGCGGGCATCAACTGGTGGGTGTGGTCACCCAACCGGACCGGAGGAGCGGGCGGGGCCTCAAGAGATCAGCCTCGCCGGTCAAACGGCTGGCCCTGGAAAGAGACCTGCCCGTGTTTCAGCCGGCATCGGTCAAGGATAGGGCCTTCCAGGAGCAGGTCCGGGGTCTCGCACCCGACCTCATAGTGGTGGTGGCCTTCGGGCTGATCATTCCCCGTGAGATCCTGGAGGTCCCGTGCTGGGGCGCTTTCAATGTACATGCCTCCCTCCTGCCCCGGTATCGAGGGGCCGCTCCTATCCAGTGGGCGATCCTGAACGGCGAGTCGCTTACCGGCCTGAGCTTGATGCGCATGGATGAAGGCCTGGACACCGGACCGGTCCTTTTTCAAGAGGAGAGTGGGATCCGGGAGAAGGACTCGGCCGGGGATCTCCACGACAGGCTGGCGGCCATGAGCGGGCCCTTCCTCTTGGAGGCCCTTGAGCGGATGTCCGCGGGGAGGTTGACCGAGACCCCCCAGGATGAATCCGGGGCCACCTACGCCCCCAAGATCACCAGCGCCATGACCGTGGTGGATTGGAGGCAGCCCGCCTCCCGGGTTGCGGCGCTGATACGGGCCCTGGATCCGGCTCCCGGTGCGAGAACCACCTGGAATGGGCGGCCTCTCAAGCTCTTCGGCGCGACCGAGGAAGCGGACGCGGGAGGAACGCCCGGCCGGGTGCTTGAGGTCGGTGAGCGGCTGCTGGTGGAGACAGGCCGGGGAATGGTGGCGGTAAGCTCGGTCCAGGCCCCTGGGCGGAAAAGGATGGGCGTGGCCGAGTTCCTAAGGGGCGCGGGCTTGGAAGCGGGCGTGCTCTTGGGGATCTGATTCTCGAGGAAGAGCGCTTCCCCGAGGGCGGCGGTCGAGGCCCTTGATAACGCGGAGCGGCGGCAACTTGAAACACGATCCAGGACCAGAGAAACGAAGATTCATCTTTCTCCTCCTTCTCACCTGCGCGGCGCTGGTGGGATTGGCCGCACTGCTCTGGTGGGTGCCCTATGTGGGCTTCACCTATATACACCCCAGGCTTCCCGCCGTCATGGCGGTCCTGTTTGCAGCAGCGGTGCTCTTCCTCCTGGGCGGAGGCCTCACCCTGGTCTTTACCATCATCAGGGGCAAGAACCTCTTCTTCAACAGGCGCATCCGCGGGGTGGTCATCAGGTGGCTCTTCCCCATGCTGGTGATGGTGGGCAAGATCGTGGGCGTGCGAAAGGACCAGGTCAGGCGCTCCTTTGTGGCCATAAACAATCAACTGGTCCTGGCCGAGGCCCGGCGGGTGCCGCCGGCTCGGCTCCTGATCCTCCTGCCCCACTGCCTCCAGTACCATGAGTGCTCGGTCCGGATTACCGGAGACGTGGAAAACTGCAAGGGCTGCGGCAGGTGCAAAATACGGGACCTGGTGGAGCTGGGGAAGCGGCACGGCGTATCCATGGCGGTGGCGACCGGCGGGACCCTGGCCAGAAAGATCGTCGTGGACAAGAAGCCCGACCTGATAATAGGGGTGGCGTGCGAGCGGGACCTGACAAGCGGCATACAGGACACCTATCCCATCCCGGTGTACGGAGTCTTGAACAAGAGGCCCAACGGCCCCTGTTTCGACACAGACGTGGACCTGGACATGGTGGAGGAGGGGCTTCTCATGTTTCTGGACAATGAAGGCGAAGAAACCGAGGGACCTGGCCCTGTCCCTGATCAATCGCCGGTCGGCAAGGAGCGGGCCCTGGGCTGAGGACCTCCTGGACGAGGCCTTCAGGCTCAACCCATACCTTGACCGGCGGGACAGGGCCTTTGTGAGCCACCTGGTCCAAGGTGTATGGCGGTGGCAGGGCAGGCTGGATTGGACCATAGGCCGGGCTTCGGCCCGCCCCATTGAGGATATCTCCCCGGATGTCTTGAATATCCTGCGCCTGGCCCTCTATCAGATCCTGTTCATGGACCGGGTCCCGGACTCGGCTGCGGTCAATGAGGCGGTGGAGCAGGCAAAGGCCTCGGGCAAGGGGCGTGCAGCCTCGTTCGTAAACGGCGTCCTCCGCAGCCTCAGCCGTGAGGCCCGCGGCATCCCGCTGCCGGATCCGGCCGGGGACCCTGCCGGCTCCCTTGCAGTAGAGTACTCCTACCCCCGCTGGCTGGCCGCCAAGTGGGTCTCGGCCTACGGGATCGAGGAGGCCGGGGAGCTGATGGACGCCATGAACCGGATCCCGCCCCTGCATGTGCGCGGGAACCCCCTGAGGACCACTCGCGAGGATCTGGTCAAAGACCTGGAAGCCGAAGGCTTGGAGACAAAGCCCCTGGCCGTACCCATGGGCTTGGAATTGAAGGGCTTGAGGGGGAGGGTGGATCAGCTTGCATCGTTTCGGGAAGGCCTTTTCACAGTCCAGGACGCCGGGGCCCAGGCGTCCGCCCATCTCCTGGGGGCCCGGCCCGGCGAGCGGATCCTTGACCTCTGCGCCGGATACGGCGGAAAGGCCACCCACCTGGCCGAGCTCTCAGGGGACCGTTCCAGGATCGTCGCGCTTGACATCCATCACGGCCGGCTGGTACATCTCCGCCGGACAGCGGCCAGGCTGGGGCTCAAGAGCATACATCCAGCGGCGGCGGACGGAACCCGGGCCCTGAGCTCTCTTTTCCGCGCCCGCTTCCACCGGATACTAGTGGATGCACCGTGCTCCGGACTGGGCGTCCTCTCGCGCCACCCGGACGGCAAATGGAACCGCAACAAGGGGGATCCGGCCAGGCTGGCCGGGCTCCAAGAGAAGCTCTTGGCCGCTGCGGCCGATGTGCTGGAAAGGCAAGGGGTGCTCCTGTATGTGACCTGCACCTTGACACCGGAGGAAAACGAGGGAGTGGTGGAGGCGGTCCTGAGGGCCCGCAAGGACTTGGTCCTCAAGGACCTCAGGAAAGACGCCCCCCGATGGGCCGGGCCGTTCTTGGACTCACGGGGCTTTTACCGGGCGCTCCCCCATGTTCACGGGACCGGAGGTTTTTTCGGGGCCGGGTTCCTCAAGGTGTAGGCGAATGTGGACCCTTTTTCTCCCGGAGGAATCCTTACATGGTGAAGATCTCACCCTCCATCCTCTCCGCTGATTTCACTCGCCTCGGGGAAGAGATAAGGAGCGTGGCTGAGGCTGGGGCCGATTGCATCCACGTGGACGTGATGGACGGCCACTTTGTCCCCAATATAACCATCGGCCCCTTCATAGTGGAGGCGGCCAGAAGGGCCACCGAGCTCCCCCTGGACGTACACCTGATGATCACCGACCCTGATGTTTACGTGGAAGACTTTGCCAAGGCCGGGGCGGACAGCATCACGGTCCACGCCGAAGCGGTATACCACCTCCACAGGTCCATCCAGGTGGTCAAGGGCGCCGGCGCCCGCGCCGGCGTCTCCCTCAACCCCGCGACCCCCCTGGGGGCCCTGGAATACATACTGGGAGACGTGGACATGGTCCTCCTGATGACGGTGAACCCGGGCTTCGGCGGCCAGTCCTTCATCCCCTCTGTCCTCCCCAAGATCCGGGAGCTCCGCCGGATGATAAAGGCACAGGGCCTCCAAGTGGAGATCGAGGTGGACGGCGGCATCGGCCCTGCTACCATAGGCAGTGCGGCGGCAGCCGGGGCGGACGTATTCGTGGCGGGCTCCGCGGTCTTCCTGAGCGACGACTACGCCCGGGCCATCCGGGATATGCGGGAGGCGGCCGAGGCGGCCAGGGCGGCCTAAAACCCCTAAAACTCCGATATAAGGAATGAGGCGAATATAGGCCTGGCGGAGAGGAGACCGCGGGAAAATTTTCAGGTTTTTTTGTCCTCCAGCGGTTGGGTGTACTTGGCGTAGACT
>CAZYJR010000002.1:0-204513 GCA_964647905.1 uncultured Desulfobacterales bacterium
GGCTTGGGAAGGCTCCCGTTGCCACAGACCCAGCACAGATTCTTGTGAGGAGCCTAAACTGATTGTCTTTGCAACCGACTACTTCGGCATCTTCCCTTCTCACGAGGTTTTCATGCTCGCTGACGTTCCGGTCCGAGACACGGAAAAGGAACTCAATATCACGCGCGATCAAGTCTACGCCAAGTACACCCAACCGCTGGAGGACAAAAAAACCTGAAAATTTTCCGGCGGTCTCCTTTCCGCCAGGCCTATATTCGCCTCATTCCTTATATCGGAGTTTTAGGTAGTTGCTATCTCGTTTGACCTGACCGGGTTTTTCGAGTAGAATTCATTTCGGTCGGTTAGGCGTATCCATATTCGTGTCCCTGTTTGCTAACCGCCCGGCCCCTGGCCGTCCCTCGGTCCCTCCTATTGCCTCCTGTTGCAGGGTCGGTTTAAGGGGCACCCCCCTTTCAGACAACGCCTCCTTTTCCGCAGGAGCGGGCGCATGACCCTTACCAAGCAAGACCTCATTCAAGACGTTGCCAAGAATCTTCGGCTGACCAAGAGTGAATCAGCGGACCTGATAGAAAAACTCCTTGAGTTGATGAAATCCACGTTGGCGGCTGGCGAAGATTTGGTGATCAGCCGGTTCGGGAAGTTTTATGTGCTTGAGAAGAAGTCCAGGAGAGGGCGGAATCCTTATACCGGTGATGACCTTACTCTCGGTGCGAGGCGGGTAGTTACGTTCAAGCCGTCTGGGGTCTTGAGAAGGAAGCTGAACGGGGATGGGGTGGCGTGTGAATCGTTGCCATGAATATCATAAAGAATGGAATATTCATTCCTGTCTGATGACTACCTCAAAGGAGCTCCTTTAGAGTAAATCCAACTATAATTTCCAAAAGTCACTTTTGCTGTATAACTAATTAGTTTTAATTGTTTTGTAGTCAATCAAAATTTTCATCATCTTTCCCAAGATTCTATTTTATTGTTTTATTGTCATGAATTTAGTTTATACATCAAAAGGAGGATAAAAATGAAGCTATGGCATGTACTGATCGGGTTAATGGTGTTGCTCATAGTGTCGCCTGCAGTATGGGGGGAACACAAATCTTCCCTAAGCTTGCAGAAGGTCTTTTCATTTATTGAACAAGGGGAGTTTGTCGATCTTACGCATGCGTTTTCTCCTTCTGTACCGATTCCGGAAGGGCTTCCAAAAGCCAAACGAGAGGCCATTTACGGCGGTGCGGTACAGATTTTTACCCATGCCGGTCAATACGGAACACATCTAGATGCCCCAGGACACTTTCATAAGGGAATGCGGCTTGTTGATGCCATTCCGGCGAGGGAGTTCATTTTACCGGGATGTGTCATTGACATTTCCAAAAAAGCGCAATCAGATCATGATTATCAGTTGCAACTGGAAGATATCATCCAATGGGAAGGCTCCCACGGCCCAATTCCGTCTGGGTCCATCGTATTGTTAAGAACCGGCTGGAGCAAGAGATGGCCGGATCCCGATGCGTTTTTCAATGTGGCCGAAAACGGCCAAAAGCATTATCCGGGGTGGGGGAGGGAAGCGCTGGAACATCTCATTGAAAAACGAAATGTCAGAGCCATCGCTCATGAAACACCGGACACCGACAGTGGAATCACCTGCGGTCCGGAAACAGGGTGGCCACTGGAAGATTATGTGTTAAAAAATGACATTTGGCAGGTTGAAAATCTTCGCATTCCCGAAGACGGGCTACCTTCCAAGAACTTTATCGTATTTGTCGGTGTGCCCAAAGGAAAAGACGCCACCGGGTTTCCCGTCCGGGTGATCGCCGTGGTACCCGCCAAATAGTTCAAAATATTCCAAGGTCTTGGAGTAGTCCGGGCTAGATGTGGATTCGAGCCACTTTCAAGGCTTGTAGGGTCTATATGATATTCGGCTTGATTCAAGGAATCAGGTGCAATTCAATAAGGGCACATGATATTCTGAGGTTATACTCAGGCTTTCAAATAGAGTGAAAAGCCAAGGTCGACCTTTCCAGGTTTTCTGTTTAATATCCGGTAGGGTAGAAAATTTGGCCATCTATAGGAGAAATATAGATGGAAAGTTTTCCAGCTATGCACAATGTTATACGCGTTTGAATGCATATAGGAGTGATTAGTGATTGTGGCACAAATAGATAAAATATATTGGGGGTATGCACTTGACTCCACCTGTTACTGGGAAGCGAAGAGGTCACGTCGACTAAAACGGGACATCATGAATCTCGCGGGATCTCCGCAGAGAGTTACCTCCTATTATGTCACGACCAAGCACAGGTCCTGTGACTACTGCTTGCTGGACCAAGCGATAGAAAAGTTTGCCGCGAGACGCTGAAGTCCGGCGATTAAAACGAAAAGTGTATTCATCCAAGTAATAGTCCAACTGTTGAGGCTTTACGGCTCCCTGATAGGTCCCTAAAAGCCAGCGTTTTAAGAGCGAGGTCACCAAATGAAAGCAATATTGAGTTCTTTGGATCCAACAACGTCATGTTGGTAACCCTTTTTACTCAATGGCTCATACCCAGTCCAACCGTCTGTTCGAATGCAAGCGCCAGGCTGAACATGCGTACTTATGAAACCAATAAGACTCTCAGCCGAGGCATCCGGGACACGCATAAGCCGGATTCTACCGATACCTTTGCTATTCTCATCTTCGTCATTGGATTTGTCTTCCACAGCGATTACTACAAGAGTCTTGTTTTTGGCGCCACGGCCACGTTTGCCGGACCGCTCGCCGCCTATATATGTTTCATCAACCTCCACCGTCCCATTCAAATTGTCACGATCTGGTCGAACCATGGCTCGCCTCAGCCTGTGAAGCCAGTTCCAAGCCGTATGATAACTTCCAAGATCAAGTATTCTTTGGAGCCCAGGGCATTGGCGCCATATTTCTGGGATGTTATATGCCAC
The DNA here is from genome assembly GCA_964647905.1 of uncultured Desulfobacterales bacterium. Classification (GTDB taxonomy): domain Bacteria; phylum Desulfobacterota; class DSM-4660; order Desulfatiglandales; family HGW-15; genus CAZYJR01. The sequence goes on from CAZYJR010000002.1 coordinate 2,926, forward strand.
ATAGCCTCAAACCACAATCCCAACGGCTTTCTACTGTCGTAGAAAATAGTACCTGCCGTCACAGAAGTCTGACGTCTACATTTCCTGCACTGAAAAAGCCCTCGCTTTGTCTCCCATGCCTCATTATGATCACATTCAGGACAACAAAAACCGTCAGGCCAGCGGAGAGAAACCAAGTACTGAATGCAGGCGGCCTCCGTAATGAACCGTTCCTTGAATTGCATGAGTGTCCGAGGGTAATCTTCCATCCAGTCAGACTACAACCTTCATCAGGTGGAGTCAAGTGCATACCCCCATTCTTTATTAATAGATTACGTAATTTGAGTACGAATCCAATCATCAATTAGAGGACTTTTTAAGAAATGCCTGCTCAATCCAGGAACAGACACAAAGGCGTTCGGGAAACCCTGCTGATGGGCGTTTTCTGGCGCATACTGATCATTGAAGCCATACTGCTCATAGGAACTCTTCTTTATGAGGCTGTCTCGACAAATGCAGACATTCACCATCTTTTATGGTATGCCTTCCGAATATTGGGATTGGTCTGCATTATCATTCTTTTTATGATGTTTACCCTTCAGCGATTTCTCACAAAAAAAATAATCGCTCCGTTGGAAGCCATTGCAGCAGCCAATGAGCGTTTTCTTCAGGAAAACGAAAACGAGGCTAAAGATCTCGATCTGCCTGAGGACGCGCCAAGAGAGATCAAGGGGATTGTCTCCACTCGCAGGCGAATGCTCGAAACCATCCTGAAAGTTTCCGAAGAGCGACTTCAATTGGCCGGCTTTATTCGGGATACGTTTGGTCGCTACTTGTCTCGGAAAGTGGTTGACGAAATCATCGAAAAACCGACAGGGCGGAGCATAGGAGGCCGCAAGGAAACCGTGACCGTACTCATGTCCGACCTTCGGGGCTTTACGGGTTTGGCTGAGGCCGAGGATGCGGAGGTTTTGGTTCGGCTCCTCAATCGATACTTGGAGCGTATGTCCGAGATCATTCTCGGGTATGACGGCATGATCGATGAGTTCATCGGGGATGCCATTCTCGCTGTATTCGGTGTTCCTGAAAAACATGAAGACGATGCACAACGCGCAATTGCCTGCGCCTTGACCATGCAGAACGCCCTCCAAGAACTCAATGCCGAAATGACGGCTGAGGGTTATCCTGTCCTGGAAATGGGAATCGGTATCAATACCGGAAACGCGGTGGTGGGGAACATCGGGTCGGAAGTCAGAGCAAAATACGGAATTGTGGGCACGGTTGTCAACAGGGCTTCTCGCATCGAATCGAATACGGTGGGCGGAGACTTGCTTATAGGCGAAGAGACTTACCGCCTCGTGCGCGATGTCGTCACAGTCGATGCGCCTCGCTCGGTTATGATGAAAGGCTTGAAAAGTCCTCTTGTTTACTACTCCGTCACATCCATCAGGCCACCTTATGATGTTGCATTGAAAGAACGCAGTGAGAGTAAGAAAGGCGCTGAAATTCATCTGCCTTTTCAGTTCTGGACAGTGGAGGACAAGAAAATCGTTGGGGGCCCTTGGTCGGGCGAAACCGTGTTTTTCAAGGAGAATCTAATCACAGCCTCCCTCAATCAGCCGATTGTGCCCATGACTGATATCAAATTGGTATTCGATTTCTGTGCGGAGGCCCATTGCTTCGACGATGTCTACGCCAAAGTATTGCCTACCGAGGAATACGAGCACAAATCATCCATCCACCGCTTGAGGATTACATCAGTGAGTCAGAAAGACAGGGAGGTTCTAAACAAATGGATTTCGGCGGCATCCTGAAAGACGATGACGCCGCAAGAAGCCCGAAACCTCGAGAGCTGACCGTGGCATTTCAACAGGTTATAGCGCTACCAGCGGCTCGTGAGCGGGTTTTTTGCGAATGTGTCAATACAGCAAAGCGATAATTCAGACAAAAATGAGCAAAGAATCGTTCAGATATTTGCATGATATTTGCTTTTTTGATTATTCCTTTCGGAACAGGATCTCTCCGTAATAGGCAGTTGCGGATTCCCCTGTGTCGTCTGTATCCGTCATGATCGCCACGCCCGAAATCAAGGGAGGCTCATCATCGAAAGCCGTCTGGTAGTCATTATATACATTCCTTTCCTCAGTTAGCCATTGATTCAAATTCCTTTCACCGCTTTCAACCACAACCATGAAGGACCGCTCCGTATAAGCGCTGGGAACGATTGACCCGACCTGAGGCTTGGAAGCCCAAACATAATTGATGGTGACTAACGGGGGATATTCTCCGTAAAGCATTCTTCCAATCTCGTATTTAATCTTTTCAGAAGCACTCAATTTGCTTGAATCATATTGGAAGATAACCATTATTCTTGCTGAACAGTCATCACCTTCTCTACGATATATGTCGGCTTTTTTCAATATATTTCCTATCTTCCAGCGCCATTGGAGGATAGGATGTTTCTTGAGATCAACGTTAATCTTTCTTATCAAAGCGGAAGCTGATCGGTCGGCCACTGCCTTAACCACCACCTGCCCGTCCTCCTCCATGAGCCGGCAGCCGGTGTGGCGTCGTATCTCTTGAAAATAAAAGGGCTCCCAGCCGACAGGGAGCACATGACTCACTTTTTCGCCTGAAAATCGACCCAGCTCCAGCGCTGAAACGGGTTCGCCGAAAGCTGCCGGGGGCCATGTGAGTACAAAGGTCAATACGCCGACAAGGACGCTTTCCCTGTAGCCGAGTCCGATGAGTATCATTCCGTATCCTCAAGCATTCTTTGGAAAAATGAAGGCGTTTCCAAAACGCCGATCAGCCTGATTCGAGAGCATGGTTGTCTACCCAGCCATGGGGAGCACCCAGTCGCTGGATTTCCAATAATCGTGGTGCCTTCGAAGGATTTCGGGGTCGAAGATCATGGCTTCATACGCCTCCATCCTGAGCTGAACAAAGGCCTGCCATGGTGTGGGGACGTTGAACTCCTTCATCTTGCTCTTCGCCGCCTTATCCAGACCGAAACGCTCGAGCAGTGCCTTTGCCACCTCGCTTCTTGAAAGGCCCACTACCTCCTTGAAGGCCTCGATCACCTCGTCCTCCTCGAGGGAACCGGGGCGCAAGGCGGTTGCGGCCTTCGCATAGGAAGACGCCTTGAGGATCTCCGTCTGGACCAATGTTCCGTCCAGGTCGAAAATGATCGCTTTCATTCCGGCACCGCCTCCACCAATCGCCTCAGGCCTTTCGCGACATCCTTCCCCAGGTGAAAACGGATGATGCGCCTGCCGGCATCCAGCAGGGCCTGACGGTCGCCCAGTGCCTGGGCGGTCTTCAGAACACCAAACGTCATCGAGGACGACTCCTCACCCGCCTGATCGGGTATGGAAGCATCCTGGCCTGTGTCCGATGTGAGTTGGAAAAACATACCGTTTCCGGCGTCCCCCTTGTGAAGCTGGCCGGTGGAGTGGAGAAATCGGGGGCCGTATCCCACGGTAGTAGCCATGCGATACGCATTCCGGAGTTTCGTGCGGAACTCCCGGAGGGCCTCCGTCGTCTCCGCGGAAGGTTCCAGGTAGGCCTGGATTGCAATGTAGCTCCGGCCTGAGGAGTCCTCCCTTCCGGGGTCGGCCGTTGACATGAATGCCCTGATCACATCCTCGATGCGGTCTCCCGCCTCTTCTGCAAAGACCTTGATACCGTCCACCGTGAAGGTCGCCTCGGGTTCCGGAAGTCGCCCCTCTTTTTTGTAAGCATCCACCATTTGGCGAGCCAGGACCTTCGCGGATTCCACGTTGGGTTGGTCAAAGGGAACGATGCCACAGACGCGATGCCCTCGAGGGTGTGACCGCCGTCCACGGCGGGACCACGAGCGAGAAGCCCTTCCAGGCCGTTCAAGTAGGCTTCGGCCACCTCTTTGTATATCTCAACACTGAAAAGAAGGGTCACGTTCACATTGACCCCGGACGTGATCAGTTCCGCGATCGCCGGAATGCCCGCCTTTGTCGCGGGCACCTTGATCATCACGTTCGGACGATGAAGCGCTTCGAAAAGACGCCTGCCCTCTGAAACCGTTTTCTCGGTGTCGTGGGCCAGGTCAGGGTTCACCTCGAGACTCACGTACCCGTCCAACCCCTGTGTTTCATCATAGACCGGCCTGAAAAGATCTGCGGCCATAACGATGTCTTTGAGCGCCAGGGACTCGTAGATCTCCTGCACCGTCTTGTCTTCTTCTGCCAGGATCTTCAGATCTGCATCGTAGTCCGCGCTCCCGGAAATCGCCTTCTCGAAGATGGACGGATTCGAGGTCATCCCACGCAACCCCTGATTGATCAACACCTTGAGATCGCCGGAGGTGATCAAGGCTTTCCGGATGTAGTCGTACCAAATCGACTGCCCCAGACTCGCAAGCTGATCGAGCTTTGTCATCTTTTCTCTCCTGTGCGGTTTCGTCTTTTCGCGGATACCTGAATGACCACGTCTCTAAAGCTTCCTCTATCGGCCATCCAGCAATGGTCGATCCCGATCATCTCGCCCTCGTCGCCCACATAATGCCGCCACCCCTGTCGGATCCCGGCTTCGATTCCCACACGCGCGCTCACCCCGGGCGGTAACACATGGTTCCTGTAGTCCTCCGACTCCTGTTCAAACAGCTCCCATGAGGGCATGCTCACGATTCTCTCGGATCGTGTTGATACACCGACTGTCCAGGTCTTCATTTCGAGTCATCTTTCACTCCCGTGGATCTCTCGATATGTCGTTATTCCGTGGCAGGCCGCTCCCATCAGTGCCGCTTTGGGATTCAGGATCACGTAGACCGGGATCCCCTCCATGAGCTTCGACATCCTGCCCTTGCGCCTGAAGGCGTCCATGAAGGGTCCGTTTTCAAGATTCGAAAGAAGGCGAGGCGGGATGCCGCCGCCAAGATAGACGCCGCCGGATGCCATCACCTTCAAAGCCATATTCCCCGCCTCGGCCCCTAGAATGGAGACAAACATCTCGAGGGTGGTTTGACAAAGGTTGCACGGTTTGCCCTCATCGAGGGCCGCTTTGACGATTACGGGTGTGTGATCGTGAGCCGAATCCATCTGCTCGGCCAACCATTCGGGCTCCTCCGCGTGACCGCTGTCTTTAAGATAGGCATAGATATTCACCAAGCCGCTGCCGGAGCAGACACGCTCGTAGCTGACATGCCCGAGCCGATCCAGAAGATACTGGAGCAAACCGATTTCCAGGGCGTTCGAGGGTGCAAAATCAGCGTGCCCGCCTTCCGAGGGTTGGGGCCGATACGTTCTTCCATCCCATGTTAAATACGCTTCGCCGAGACCGGTGCCCGGAGCAACAACGGCCGTCGTACCGCCCGACACCGCGCGTCCTTTGTTCAACACGTGCAGGTCCTTGTCGATCAAGAAAGGAACCGCGTAGGCCAGTGCGAACAGATCGTTGAGCAAATGCACGGGAGCGATGCCCAGGGCCTTCGAGAGCCTCTCCTCATCCATGACCCACGGCAAATTGGTGATCTTTGCCTGGCCGTTCACAACCGGGCCGGCCACCCCAAAGCTCGCACCGCCGACTTCTGTCCGGGTACGGGCAAGGAATTCCTGGACCATGACTTCGAGGCACGGATAGTCTCCGCTCGGGAACGTTTCCTCCGCCAGGGGGGCGCTGAGCCCGGACTCCGCACTGAAGAGGGCCAGGTGTGTCTTGGTTCCACCAATATCGCCGGCCAGCACGGCTGCTGTCTTTTCCTCTGTCATTTTCTCAGTCCACCCCCCCATGCGTTCTCAGGCCGCCCGCGGCGGCGTCATCCACAAACCACTGAAGGTCCCCGTCAAAGGGCCGTACCCGTTACGCGGGCAGTGGCGGTTTCCCCGAATCAGGGCCGAATACTCTGGAGACGACGGCCGTCTTACCTGTCGCGGCCGCCACAAAGACAACGTGGCGGGCGCTGTTGATGACCGGCAGGGTCAGGGTGACTCTTTCCGACAACGCTTCGCGAGTTGGACAAATGGTGATCTTGTCAGACTCATTCATGGTCCAGGTCCACCCCGGTGGTCTGCTCGCCGCCGTTGCCCCGATGGCAACCATCCTCATGGTTCTTTCCCTTTCGGAGGAGGTTCCTCTCCCTTGATTCTCTTGATGAGCTTCGGAATGAAGAAGGAAAAGACGAAAAGGCCGACTGAGAAGAAGACCTTGAAAGAGATCAGCTCGCCCCAGTTTCCTGAGACCCATACCTCTTTCAAGGTCCCGACGAAAAACGTAAAGATGAAGGTTCCCACGACGATGCCCAGGCCCGTGCCGAAGAAGTAGTCCCAGAAGCGCACCTTGGTGAGCCCCATGCCGAAATTCATGGGTGTGAACGGAAAGTAGACGAGCCGGAGATAGAGCACCGTTGCAAAACCGTTCCGTTCGATGGCGTCATCGTATTTTTTCAGCCTGTCTCCGCTCAGGGAGGCCGCAAACTCCCTTCCCAGGGTTCGGCCTATCCAGAAAGCGGCACTGGCCCCCAACATCGCGCCGATCCACACATAGAGAAACCCCCAGTACGCGCCGAAGATCGCGGCCCCCAGACCGGTCAGGAGCGTTCCGGGCAAGAACAAACAGACCCCTACCGCGTAAATCACCATGTAAGCCACGGGCGCCCATAGACCCACCTGTTCAAGAAAGCCCCTCAGCGATTCAGCCGTCAAATATCCCTTCACCGGGGTGAAGCGAATCAGATAAATGGCCGCAACAACGAACACCCCGAGAGCGAGGGCTTTCATCAGGCCCTTCTTTCGGCTCCTCGAGTCTTGTTCAACCGCTCTTTCCATTTCCTTTCCCTTCTCGCGCGGGGCAGAGGACTATTCCCCTTTTATCCCGGTTTGCCTGTTCGACGTAGCGACCCCTGAGAATCTTCCAAGAATCACGGCGCTCGCGTCCTCTAACAGGAATGAAACCTAAACCTGAACTCAGGTCTCGATCGCGCCTCCTCAGGTAAACCCCGCACCGGCCGTGCAAGTGTAGCAATGATCGGCGACGGCGACAGAGCTCCCGATCGGCGGTGGGCCGGCCATTTCGGAGACATGCGTCTTCTTGTCCCCCATGGGCAATCCCTTGGCCAGGTTGAAGTCGCAATCGTAGAAATATCCATCCCATGAAACGGAGACCATCGTTCTGCACATGAGCCCGTCAACGGCACAGGTATTGAAACCGGCTGCCAGCCGGCTCAGGTAGGACTCAAGATTCCCCGTCCCTTCAAGCCAGTTCCGGAATCTTCCCAAAGGCGCGTTGGCAAAGGCAAAGAGACGGTTGAACACAATTCCCCATTTGTTCATAAGCACCTCGCGAAATCTGCTTGTGCTTTGCTCCTGCGGTGCAGGGAGAAATGCTCCCGTAGGATTGCTTACGAGATCCAGCTCCAAACCTGTCTCTGGTTGTCCATAACCCAGCGTATTGAGCTTCCGAAGAGTGTCGACGCTCTTCCTGAAAATGCCGTCCCCTCTCTGGGAATCGGCCTGAGCCTGATTAACGGATGGAAAAGAGGCCACGATGGCCACCCTTTTGGCTTTCAGCAGATTCATCAGATCATCCCTCTTCCCATCATGTAAGGCGCTCAAGTTGGATCGGAACATAAGCCTCGATGCATGGGGGGAAAGCCTTTCGATAAGGTGGGCGATGTTCGGGTTCAACTCAGGGGCGCCACCGGTGATATCGATAGCCTCGAAGTCGTTCCTCCCGGCGTAGGCGATGACGGCATCCGCCGTCTCGGAGTCCATGTTTTCCTTGCGATCAGGCCCTGCGCTCAGATGACAATGGCGACAGGCCTGGTTGCAGAGGAGCCCCACATTGACTTGAAGGGTCGTCGTTTTCCCCCGTTCCAGGTTGAGGCCATGCCTGAAAAGGGTCTGGCGGAAAGGCTCCAACGCCCTTTCTGCCCCGCTCCCTTGCCGCAACGCTTCTTCAGTATTCATGGCCCGTGACCTCCTTTACATCGAGAGTTTTTGTGCGATATTGCGCATCTGCACACCATGTACCAGGGAAGCGCCCCCTCTGATGGCTGTCACGACATGAACCGCCTCCGTCATTTCTTCCAGGTTGGAACCCTTTTCCAAGCATGCCTGGGTGAATGCATCAATGCAGTAAGGGCATTGGACGGCATGGGCAACCGAGAGGGCAATCAGGGACTTCTCTCGCTCCGTGAGCGCCCCTTCGGCGAATACCGAGTTGTAATAGTCAAAGAATTTCTCGGCCAGCGCAGGAGCCTGCTGACCGATGTCGGGAAACTTGGGTAAATCTTGCGGTTTGTAATACGTTTCCATGATGTATCTCCTTTTTTCTATGTATTGACAGTCTAATGCGGGCTGTCACCCGCAACCCAAGAGACATGCAGCAGGCTCCGGAGGATGGGGCTTTCCTCCACTCCCTCCGCTCCCGGCCTGCTCATTGCCCGGACGAAATCAAAACCATCTTCACCGCCTCGGGACCCCATCTTCCCGCCTGATAAGGCGAGATCATCTCCGCTCGATTTCCGCAGGTCTCGCATGCCTCCAGGATCGGAGCCTGTTGCGACTCCGTCAATGATTCAGGTCCCAATCGTAGAAGAGATACTCCATCTTGGTTTCCCGCCAGCCATGCTCGATAAAAGACCGTTTTTCATCCTCTTCCAGGTATCGAAGCAGGAACTGCCAAACCCCCCTCTTCCCTCCGAAGTCCTTTTCGTACCAGTCAAAGATCTGGGAGAGAACGACCTTGTTCTTTTCGGGCAAGACCAGGACCTCGGAGCTGTTCACGAAGCTCTTTGCCGCCGTGTCCAGCTGCTCGTCGATCTTGTCCGCCTCGTAAAAGCGGATCGGGGCGCAGGAGCGCGATCCGCACACCAGGGCAAAGTGAACTCGAGGATCGACGCTCGTGAGGGCGAATCCGAGACGCGGGTCCTTCCTTCGGAAGAAGGGCCGGAGCCTGTACGGGGGGCGTGCGTTGGCCCTCAGGAGGCCGTGCTCCATCGCATCCGGGCTAAAGAAAAGATCCCCGATCCGGTAACCGATCTTGCTGAAAAAGTCGGGGATCTCCTTGACGGACCTCTCGATTCCCAGCTCCACGATGCCGTGGATCACAATGGCGTTGTACAGGTTGATCCAGAAGGCCAGCTTCTCGTCGTCGGATTTGAGGCTCGCGAGATCGAAACGCCGAAGCCCTGCAGCCAGCTCCTGGTAATGACGGTAATCCGGAGAACGCCTCAGGGCCGTGTAGTCCACTCTGCCCCGGTGGCGGTCATAGAAGCGATCCTTCAGCCTGCCGATGGCGGCCATCAGGTCCGAGGCCGACGAGCCCGGAGGGGCCATTGCATCGCCGCCGGGTCCGTTCAGGATCCTCATCTCCTTCAGGCGATCACGCCTATTCGGTTTGAGCCAGTCGAGGCGGTGCTTGTCTTCGCTGTAGTATTCCTGGACCAGATCGAGAAACAGGGCCGCAGTCCAGGAGAAGCCATCGGACCCATAGCCTTTTCCCGTGCGGGAGTCGAAGTACTCGTGAAAGCCGAAGCGAATGGGAAGCTGGATCATGTCCCTCTTCATGGCATCCGCCTTCTCTGAATACCCGTAGCCTTTCAATCCTTTTGAAACCATCCAGTTGATATTGATCCAGACCGGTCCGCGCCAGTAGTTCCTGGAATCAAAGTCCTCCCTCGTCATGTCATAGTTCGGAACGGTGAAGCAGTTCCCCTGGTGAAGGGCACAGAACGCGATGGAGTCGAGCGTTTCAAAAAGTCTTTGGGCCTGCGCCCCGGAAGCGGCACTTCCGAAAAGGGGCAAGAAACCCGCTGCCGTGGCGGAGTGGATGAGTCGTCCACCGACCAGGTCAAAGGACTCGAACTGTTTACACTCGGGACACCAGAGAGACCTGGAGATGGCTCCGGACGTCGCCTCCACCCACTCCTTTATCTCAGATCCGTCCTGCTTCAAGACATCGCTGATCATCAAGAGGTCCCTGTCGGCCCGGCACAAGATGGAGTTGAAGAGCACATCCCAGATCAGGAAGGGGCATTCCTTCCGAATCTCTTCTTCGCTGTAGTTCAGCCGCCTGAAGAGATTCACCAGGTAGACGTAGCGGTCGTAGTCTTCGTCGCTTGGTCTTTGATCGGCGGGGACGCCGTGTTCGAGGTCTTTTCGCTCGTAAGCGGGAAGTTTTTCTTTCCGGACTTGAATCCTTTTCAGGGGTTCATCCCAGGCCGGGGAGTTGTCCAGTCCGGATTCCCAGGGATGCCGGATGTACACAAGCCCCGATGCGTCGGGATCCCTCTCCCGGTAGAGGTAGCGGTGGAGCGCCATGAGCTTGGGATACATGAAGCGGAGGAAGTCCCGGGCCGCATCATCATCCTCGGCGGCCTCGAAGATGTGCCGGCAGGCGGTGGCGTGAAGGGGCGGCATGGTGATCCCGCTGGTGGGTCTTCCATCAGGCACCCGCCAGAAATCCGGTTCGGGAAAGTAATGCCCCAGCGCCTCCGGGTTGAAGACGATGTGGGGCAGCATGCCGTTCGGCCACTGCTGCGCAAAGAGGGATGTCAGTTCCCGGCGGGACTTTTTCCGATCGTAGTGGGCATATCCCATGGCAATGAATCCGGAGTCCCAGTTCCACTGATGGGGGTACAGGCTGGGGGAGGGTTTGGTGTAGGCACCGGTCCAGTTCGCCCTCAGCACCTGCCGGGCCGTGCCTACGTAATCCTTGAATCCCTTCGTGGCAAAGAGTCCGAGCATCTCGAATCTCACCCGGTCTCTGTCTTTTCGGATGCGGCCACGGCATGCCCCCCGAACTCCCGCCTCAGCGCCGCGATCACGCGGTCCGAAAAGGAATCATTGTCCCTGGATCGAAATCGGTTCATCAGCGACAGCGTGATGACCGGGGCCGAGACCCCGGTCTCGATGGCCTGGTTGACGGTCCAGCGGCCCTCGCCGGAATCCTCCACAACCCCCCGGATGTCGGTGAGCTTCCCGTCTTTGGAAAACGCCCCCTCGGCGAGCTCCAGCAGCCAGGACCTCACCACGCTCCCCTGATTCCACAGATGGGACACCTCGCTGTAGTCGAGTGCATCGGCATAGGGAGACGCTTCGAGGATCTGAAAGCCTTCGCCGTAGGCCTGCAACATCCCGTACTCGATGCCGTTGTGGACCATCTTGACGAAGTGCCCCGCCCCCGCGGGTCCGCAGTAGAGATACCCCTCTTCCGGGGCCAGGGACCGAAACACGGGCTCCAGGGCCTGGCAGGCTTCCCTGGGCCCGCCGATCATCAGGCAGTAGCCCTCCTTCAGCCCCCAGATGCCGCCGCTGACGCCCACGTCCACGAGGCGTATCTCCTTTTCCGCCAGGGATTCGGCACGCCGGAGATCGTCCTTGTAGTAGGTGTTCCCACCGTCAATGACGATGTCTCCGGGAGCGAGGATTTTCTTGAGCTCGAGCACGTGCTCGTCGACGGCGGGGCCGGCGGGGAGCATGATCCAGACCATCCTCGGCGGTCTCAGTTCTTGAACAACCTCATTCAGCGAGTAGGCCGCGATCGCACCTTCCCGTGCAATCTCTTCCGTCTTTTGGGGGGTCCGGTTGTAAGCCACAACCTCATGGCCGTCTTGAAGAAGCCGTCTTGCCATGTTCATCCCCATTCGTCCCAGTCCGATCATTGCAATTCTCACGATCCTTCTCCTTTTCTGGAAAGCTGTTCACGGGCCGATTACGGTAAACCAGATGCGGCTCGACCTGGAGTAGGCTGTACCGACCGCCTCCTTGGTGCTCGAGGACCACCTCGGCTCGATCCCGGGCCGCCCGAAAGCCTCCCTCCTGTTCTGTCCGCTCCTCATCATCTCTTCTCCCCGCTATCAGGATCGCCGCCGGTTCGGTATCCCCGGAGACGTTCAAACGGCCGGTCGCCTCCATCGGGGTTCCCCAAAAGAGGGCTCATTCCCCCTCTTCCGATCCGCACGCCCTCCCCTTCAGGTGGAAGAAGAATCTCAGACCTTTCCTCACCTTGTCGGAAAAGATTTTCGGCGAAAGGTAGGCGCCCGCCACCCGTTTGTTGATCTCCCCCAGGGTGGGGTAGGGATGCACGGCGGAAGCGAGGGTGGAAAGCTTCACCTTGCCGTTCAGGACGGCGACCCACTCGCTCAGCAGCTCCCCCGCCTGGGGCCCCAGAATCTGAACCCCGAGCGGTTTTTCATCCTTGTCCAGGAGCATCTTGATCTTCCCGACCCTTTCGCCTTCGGCAAGGCTCCTGTCGTTGTCTTCGAAGGCCTCCGTGAAGACCGTGTATTCCACCCCGGCCTCCTCGGCCGTCTTCTCGTTCATTCCGATGCCGGCAAGCTCCGGATCGGTATAGGTGCACCAGGGCAGGAACGTGTAATCGGCCTTCCTGGGGAGATGAAAGATCGCATTGCTCACCACGATTCCCCCTTCGTAGCCGGCGGCATGGGTGAATTGAAACCTCCCCGTCACGTCACCCGCCGCGTAAATGTGCTTCCGGCTGGTTCGCATCCGCGCGTCCACCCGGATGCCCCTGCGATCGACGTCAACGCCGATCCCTTCCAGCTCGAGGCCCGTCAGGTTGGGATTGCGCCCCATGGCCACGAGGATCTGCTCCGCTTTCAGTGGAACAACCTCCCCTTCCTTGGTCTTGATGCGGACTTCCTTCCCATGCCCCAGATCCCTGACCCCGAGAACCGGGGCATTCAAGTGAAAGTCGACCCCCTCGGCGGCCAGGACCTGCATGACTTCATCTGCCATGTCCTTGTCTTCTTTGCTCAGGATCTGTCCGCTCCGCTGGACCACGGACACCCTTGTCCCGAGGCGGCAAAAGGCCTGGGCCATCTCCGCGGCAATGGGGCCGGCGCCCAGAATGATCATGGATTCAGGGAGGCGATCCAGGGAGAACATCTCCTTGTTGGTGAGGTGGGGGGTTTCGTCCAAACCCTCGATGGGGGGCCTGCCCGGTGACGAGCCGCAGGCAATGACCCACGTCTCGGCGGAAACGGTTCCGCCGTTCAATCGGACACTGTGCTCGTCTGTGAAGGCGGGTTCGCCGAACTCCACCCTGACGCCGAGGCGGCAGAACCTCTCTTCCGAGTCGTGCTTCTGGATGGTCGCGATCACCGACCGGATTCTCTCCTTCACCGCTCCGAAGTCCACCGGGGGTAGCTCTACGGCCGGAAGCCCGAAGGCCTGGGGGTTTTTCATGGTGTGATAGGCCTGAGCGGTCCGAATCAGCGTCTTGCTCGGCACGCACCCGAAATGAAGACAGTCGCCGCCCAGTTCCTTCTCCTTCTCGATCAGGAGGGTTCTGGCCCCCAACCGGGCCGCACCGGAGGCCACGGTCAAACCCGCCGCTCCCCCGCCGATGATGCCGATGTCATAGTCATACGTTGTCATCGCTCTTGTCCCTCTCCTCTGGACCTTGTTAACAAGATGGGGATAGATCGGCCTTTCTCCCTCCTCGACCGTTGATCATTGCCGGGCGGCTTTTCTCGTCGCGGCAGGTCACTCCCCGTTCAGAGACCAGTCGTAGTCAAGGTATTCGACCTCGATGCTTCCAGCATGCTCCACCAGTGTTTCCCTCAGTTCTCCTTGGGCATATTTCACGAAGAACCCGACGATGTCTTCGTCGAAATCCTCGGAATACCACTTGAAAATGCGGCTCACATACAGGGTCTTTCCTTGAAGGCGGTTGCGCTCGGGGTCATTGATGAAAGCCTCGGTCATCTCTGTGAGCTGCCGGTCCAGCAATTCTCCCTCATAGGGTTCCGACCTGAGGGGCGGGCAGCTCTTGGACGCACAGTTCACCGCAAAATGAATCCGGGGATCCTGGAACCGGGGCCGGAGGATGTCGTGCTCGATGTTGTCCAGGGTGATGACCTCTCCGTCGATCCTGGCGATTTTCTTTTTCCAGGGGCTCTTGAACAGACTGCCGAGGTCCTTGATCGATCGGATGTCGGGATAGGCGCTCAAGATCAGCTTGATGGTCCAGGCATTGTACGCATTGATGAAAAAGGCGAGCTGCTCCTTGCGAGGAAGCACCGTCGTGTCGGTATCCTCCAGAACCTCGAGGTATCGATCCAGCTTGGCCTCTTCATTTTTGAAGCCCTGATAGTCCACCACGCCGTTATCGACATATTTCTCGAGCAGCTCAGCATAGAGGCGATTGTCCACGGAGGCGCTTGCCCCGGCAGGCGCCGCAAGGACCGCGGCTCCACAGAAAAAGACTACGAGTAGAAGGCTCCACGTAATCGATCTTTGATGATTCATCATCAGCTCCTTTGACCATCCATGGCTTCACCGGTTTCTCCCTGCTCATGCCCTTCCCTGCTCATGCCCTTCACTTTTGGTTCTGTGCACGACTTTTGTAGAACCGGACCAGGGTCAAGACTTGGATTATGTCAGCAGGTCATATCAAGTTGGAGAACTGTTTTTCCTTTCAATACCTCTCAATGCCTCTATCGAAGCACCTGTTCCTCGAGTCACAAAAGGAGGATCTGTTTTCAATCGATTGGTCGTAGCACCCGACAAATCCTTACAAACGAATCGAGCCCCGATCTCCCTGTTTGCTTGTCCCGAGGCCGTAAAAGGGGCTTTTCTCCACTCTTTCTTTGTAAATCGTTTGCCGGTGCCACTCGGCAGCCATCATGATGGTTGTGCCGGCGAAATCTTCCAGGCTGTACTGGCAGAGGAAGAGACCTTTTTCCACAGGGGGCGCCTGCGGGAACGACTGCTCCAGAGCGCTAAGGGCATCCGCTTCCCAGCCTTTTCGAACGGTCCAGATCATGTCGCCCAGCACTCTGAACTCATGGGCTCTCGCTGCAAAATCCCCCAGGTATCGCACCATTTCCTCCGGAGACCCCATGCCGTCGCTCACACACAACCGTCCACGCTCGAGCCAATTGCCGACGGGATGCCCCTTTCGTTCCATGTCCTCGAAGAGGTCCGAACTTCCTTCCGGAGGCATCACCACAAGCAACACCTCGCCCCGCTCGATGCCTTCGAGCAGGTAAGGTATGGACACCCGGTGCGCGTCCTCTTTCCCAGCGTAAAAATGCGTCATGTGGGCACCGCCGGGCACCCTTTCCCGTCCTCCAAGGCCTAACGGCTTCAATCGATGACCTTTCGAATCGTGAGGGAGGTCCTCCAGGTCTCTCATGTAAAACCGTCTCTCTCGCTTTCGACCCACTCTGAAGCACTTCAATTTTCCGGCATTCGTCCATCTTCTTATTGTCATTACAGAGACGTTCAAAAACTGTGCAGCATCCTTTATGTCCAATAAGTGCTCCATAAGGGGCATGTTTTTCCTCCTTTTGTAAAAACACACATGCTTTTCCGGTCTATGTCTGATCCATAGGAATCAGGAGCGAGGCCCCTATCTTCCGTATCGACTCATCGTCTTGCTCGAGGCATCTTTCTTTTGCGGCTTTCAGAATCCGCCCTCCTGCCGAATGGTTCCAAAACCACTCGTTGAACTCCCCGACATTGGGGGATGCAGAGCCCGGCCGGGCGGTCGCGGCCTCGAAGTAAAAAGACTTGAGGTCTTGGGCTGCAAGGCGAAGGGCCGCAGCAAAAGAGAGGTCGGCCTCTGGGATCACGGGATTCTCTCCCGTTGCGAAGCCACCGATGAACCCCGAGGCCGACTCAGGGCCGAATGTCACCACGGCCGTCCGATCATGCCTCTCGAGGTACAGGTCGTACCATGGACGAAGCTCTGCCACTTCGCGCTCGAATGCTGCCCTCAGCCTTTCCAGGTCGGTCCCCTCCCGCCATTCCGGGACGAAACCCACCGGACAGGACCAACCCTTCAGGCCTTCGTCCTCTCCGGCTGCATCCTCGGGCGCCTCGTCCGGGAAATCCTCGAGCAGAGGACCCGCCGGCGCAACCAAGAGCTCCAGCGCCGCCAGGAGCACTCGGCGCTGAAAACCAGGACTTCCGGGGGCTCCCAGGGGACGCCCGAGCTCAAAGGGTACCCAGAGTGCCCTCGGAGGCCGGATGGCCTCGGTATGCTCTCGGATCAGGCTGATCTGGGTGGTGGGGATGCCTTCTTCCTCCAAATACTGTCCTAGCGCACCCACGGCGCGCGTGCAGAAAGGTCAGACCGGCACCAAAAGGGCCCCGTCCACCCCGTCCCCCTTCAGCAGCAGGGCCAGGTTCCGGGCTGCGGGTTCCATTTCGACCGGGTCGGTGGCGCCCATAAACGAGTAGTGATAGGCCGCAACAGACCCGATGATTCCTTCCGCCGCGAGCTCACGGAGCCGGTCTAGCGGGAAGACCACGTTCCAGTCCTGCTGGAAGCCGGTGCGATCAAAATTGGTGGAAATATGGGTCATCACGAGGTCCTTCGCCTCGGTTTCTCCAGGAATCACGCGGTAATCCCCGGTCATCCCGTCGAAGGGTCGATCGCCTCGTCGCTGAAGCCCCGCGGTTGAGATCAACGAAATCCGCCGGCCGGCAACGGGTTTTCCCGTCACCCAGGGCTGGTTTGCGAACGAAGGGCAAGGAAGTTTGGCCAGGTGCGATCTCATGGGCTCAATCATGCGCTCCAAGCGTGCCATTCGGGAATCCTTTCCTGTTCTCTGAAAATGGCCTTGTATTTTTACTTAATTTGGTTTATTTTGTTATACAATAATTGTCAGACTCACAGAAGTCAAGCTCGGGGATCTTTTTCTGCCAGGCGGGTTGCACCGAAAGGCCGGTCGGGTTGTCCAGGGGCCGACCCTGATTCCTATCCGATCGACCCTTTTCTCGTAGCCGCGAAGTTGACGCCGGATGCGGTACTGTCGCACCACACCGCGCTCGAGTTCACGGAAAGGCTTACTGGGTTCATACAGCCCTCACCTGTTCGGCATCCCGCCCCCTCGGACCTTTCACATTCCGTGCTCACGTTTCCCGGGGGACGAAGTTTCGTAAAGCGCTTCCCCGTCTTGGGAAAGAACATTTCGGTGTTTCGATCGCGGAGCGATCCGACCGGGAGTTGAGGGTTACGAACCTGGAGGGATCGGGACACCCCCGCGAGATTCAGGAAGTACGCAATGCCTTTGCTGCCTACGAGACCATGGAGGACTGGGATGCCAGTTCCGAAGAGGATTTATTGGCGGCTCACGAGTTGCTCATGCGCGGACTCGTGGACGAAACGGGTCGATATCGATCCGGCGGCGTCGGGATCTTCCAGAGTGAGCAGCTGGTGCATATGGCTACTCCTGCCGACCGGGTGCCCAAGCTGATGGCGGAGCTGCTCGATTGGCTTGCAACTACCCGTGAGCATCCGTTGGTGGCCAGTTGCGTCTTTCACTACGAGTTTGAATTCATTCACCCCTTTGCCGACGGCAACGGGAGAGTGGGGCGGTTGTGGCAAACCCTGATCCTGCGCAACTGGAAGCCGCTGCTGGCTTACCTGCCGGCGGAGACAGTGATTCGCGAACGGCAGGAGGACTGTTACCGCGTGCCGGCGGTGGCTACGACACCATGCCTACGAGTAGAAAAGGGAGGCTTGCGACAAATTCACGATAGGGCTTGTGACAACCCGGCCATAGAATATCAAGCCGATAGAGACATTCAAATGCATTCTGACCCCGAATTCACCTGGTTCCTTTCCGCCACCCGTGGGCGAAGAATCCGCAAGGGAGGATCAAACAGGTCTGGTAGAATCCTGGCAGTCTTTTTTTCGGATTGGTTGCGAATACCGAATGCATTGAACGAATTGGAGCCGCCCCGCCGCCCCTGGCCCCCCGGGTGATGCCAGCTAGAAAAAGACAGGCAAAGGCCATCTACTCCGCATTAACCGGCAGCGCGAGCAGCACCCGGGCCATGGGCGGCGGGGCCAAGGGCTACTGGTTTTCTCTCTGCTTCTTGCGCGCCTCAGCCAATTTCCGGCCAAGGTCCTGCTCCTTCGCGACTTTCCTGCGCTTTGCTGAGAGGGATTTAGCCGAGAGGGGCTGCCGCGCCTTGAATCCGTATTTCGCCTTGTATTCCTTTGGAGTCAGCCCATGGTCCTGGAGATGGCGCTTAGTTAGAATTTTAAATTTCTTGCCGCACTCGAGACAGGTTACGGAATTCTGTTTGATCGAGCTCTTCGGATCCATATCCGGAGAGGCCGTCTCTTCTTCACCGCCTTCTTCATTGGCCTTCACGCTCTTTAAGGACTCATAGGTCTTCTTGATCAACTCATTGATTTCCTCAGGGGTGAGCTTGGATACACTAGCTTGTGCCTGAGCGATTTCTCCTGCCAGTTCATACAATGATTTCGCCATCACGATCCTCCTTTGACATCTTTTGATTTGGTATAGTGCCGGATTATTAATCATTCGGATAGATAATTCAAGAGGAGAAGTCAAGAAAAGGATTGAAAAAAGGAAATGCTGCTTGGACCGGCGGAACCCAGATGAGATCAATGATGTATGTCATCGTGGGCGGCAGGCATTGATAAGGCAATCGGTGTTGACCCAAGCGGGAACGGCCTCGCTGTCTTCGAGAGCGATGGGGTGGACGGCCAAACCGAAAGAGGAGCAGTCATAAGCGCGGCTCCGGGACCGGCAGGTTTTCGGGCCGGAAACGCAAGGCCTTTTGAACCGGAAAGATTGGTCACATATGATCAGTGATCATATGTGACCAGCGGCTTTCATCCTTCCCGCACCCCCGCCCGCCTCCCTTCAATGAAATAACCCTATTAAATCAGATAAATACAGCCAAGTCGCCGGGGGCATGAATTCCGGCACGAGTCTTGAGTGGTTGGAGCCCAAGACTTGGGCAAAACGATCGGCGAGCACGGATAGTCGGCTTTGCCGGAAGGTGGCTGCCATGATCATAGTCAGAATAACCATGCGTGTATTACCTGAAAAGCAGAAAGAAGTGGTTCAGACACTTTTCTCGTTGACCTCTTCCATGGAGAAGGAAACGGGGTGTATCAGCTATACGATTTTCGGCAACATGAAAGACAAGGATGAGCTTTGCGTATTCGAAGAGTGGGAAAAACGCGAAGATTTGGACGATCACCTCAAATCAGACATATTCGGCGTTTTATTAGGGACAAAGAGCCTGCTGTCTCGATCGCACGGCATTCATATTTATACTGTCCAACAGGCCGAAGGGATGGGCGCAGTTCTAGCTGCACGCAGGAAGAGAGGCTATCGGATGTTAAAGGAGATCAAAAAATGAACGTTCTACTAATCTACCCCAAATTTCCGGAAACGTTCTGGTCTTTTACCTATGCTCTTCCATTCATAGGCAAGAAATCGGCCTTCCCGCCGCTCGGCCTCCTTACCGTCGCGGCAATGCTGCCTGAAGAGTGGACCAAGCGCCTGGTGGATGAGAACACGGACGAGCTCCTGGATGAGGATCTGGCTTGGGCGGATATGGCCCTTATAAGCGCAATGGCCCTTCAGCGCAAGGCGGCTGCCGGGATCATCGACCGTTGCAAGGCCGTGGGATTGAAAGTCGTTGCCGGCGGACCGCTCTTTACCGCTGAACCGGACGCCTTCGAGCAGGTGGATCACCTGGTCTTGGGCGAGGCCGAAGCGATTCTGCCGGCCCTTGTCTCGGATCTGAAGAACGGGTGTGCGAAAAGGGCTTACAGCGCCGAGGGATATCCCGACATTCACGAGACCCCGGTTCCCTTATGGGATTTGATCCCCATGAATCGCTATGCATCGCTGAACATTCAGTATTCCAGGGGTTGTCCCTTCAATTGCGATTTCTGCAATATTACTGCGCTCTTCGGCCATAAGCCCCGCATCAAGGCCCCGCAACAGATCGTGGCTGAGCTGGAAGCCATTTATCAGGCTGGTTGGCGGGGCAATATCTTTTTTGTGGACGACAACTTCATCGGCAACAAGCGTTCTCTCAAGGAGCAATTGCTTCCGGCCCTGATCGAATGGCGCAAGGGTAAGAAAGGATACGTGTTCTTTACCGAAGCCTCGATCAATCTCGCCGATGACCCCGAACTCATGAGCATGATGGTCGAAGCCGGATTCGATTCCGTCTTCATCGGCATCGAGACGCCGGACGAGAAAAGCCTTACCGAGTGCTGCAAGGAACACAACAAAAATAGAGATCTAATTCAAGATGTCAAAAAAATACATCGCTTCGGGTTGCAGGTGATGGGCGGCTTCATCGTAGGCTTTGATAGCGATACACCCACGATCTTTCAACAGCAAATTGATTTCATACAGAGAAGCGGGATTGTAACAGCCATGGTGGGTCTGCTTCAGGCCCCTCCGGGAACCCGATTGTTTGAACGCCTTGCGCGAAAACAACGAGTATGCACGGAGTTCTCAGGCGACAATGTAGATGGACGGACCAATATTATTCCAGCCATGGGCCTGGAAAAGCTGACCAATGGTTATCGAAAAATCATGAAACAAATCTACTCTCCCCGCAAATACTACCAGCGGGTCAGGTGCATTTTAGGGGAGCTCAAGCCGGCGGCGGCGACACCGGCCTACGATCGGCAGAGGATCCTTGCGTTTTGGCGCGCCTGCCTGCACCTGGGCGTCTTGGGAAAGGAAAGATTTCAATACTGGCGTTTGTTGACATGGACTCTTGCGCGAAGGCCCAGGCTGCTTCCGTTGGCGATCACCCTGGCCATCTACGGCCACAATTACCGGAGGTTGTTCGAGGCTCATCTTTTTCGGGCGGGGCAGCAAACGACCATTTGAAACCCGGCCGCGTTCGCCTCGGAAAGGCAAGCATCGACTATGCATTCCAGCTGATGAATCAAGGAGATAAGCCATGACTGAATGGAATCAACCCCCAGGGGGGGGATCACCGCCGAGTTTGGAGGAAGTAAAGGACAAGATTCGGCAGCAGCTCAAGCGGGTCAAAGGCGGTCCGGGCCTTATCCTCGCCATTATAGTATTGGTGGTCGTCTTCTGGACCGCATGGTTCACAGTCCAGCCGGAAGAGACCGGGATTGTGCAGCGCTTTGGAAAAGTCGTGCGCACGGCCGGTCCGGGACTGCACTTCAAAGTGCCTCTCGGTGTCGAAAAGGCCCGTATGGTACCCACGGCCCGCGTACTCAAAGAGGAGTTCGGTTTCCGGACGCTGGCCGCCGTTCCAGGCGAAAAGACCCGGTATGATCCAAGCGGCTCCTACAAGGACGAATCCCTGATGCTCACCGGCGACCTGAACGTCATTGACGTTCAGTGGATCGTCCAATACCGCATCGAAGACCCGATCCGCTACCTGTTTCATGTTCGCGACACGCCAAAGACGATCCGCGACACCTGCGAGGCGATCATGCGCAGGGCGGTGGGCAACCGTATCGGCAGCGATGTCCTGACCACCGGCCGCGTCGCGGTTGCCAGTGAAGCGAAAGAAGAGATCCAGAAAGTCCTTACGGCCTATGAGTCCGGCGTGCGTTTGGTTACAGTGGAGCTTCAGGATGTTACCCCGCCGGACACCGTAAAGCCCGCCTTCAATGAAGTCAACGAGTCGCGCCAGGACAAGGAGCGGACGATCAACAAGGCCCAGGAGCAGGCCAACCGGGAAATCCCCAAGGCTCGCGGAGTGGCCACCCAAAGTATCAGCGAGGCCGAAGGGTATGCCCTGGAGCGCGTGAACCGGGCCGAAGGAGAGGCCACTCGCTTTTCCGCCATCCTGGGAGAGTACCAAGAGGCGCCGCAGGTCACGCGCCGGCGCCTGTATCTGGAGGCCATGACGGGTTTACTGGCGGACATGAAGGGGCTCTATATCGTGGATAAGGATCAGAACGCCATGGTGCCCTGGATCTCCATGGAGTCCGGCGCGCAACTATCAGCGGAAGGGAGGCAGCCATGAGGCGCACCTTGAAAACGGCGATGATAGCAATATCGGTGATAATCTTCATTGCTCTCTATAGTGGGCTCTACACTTTGGAAGAAGGCCGCCAAGCCATTGTCGTACAGTTCGGCAGGCCCGTGGGGGAAACGGTGACAGAGGCGGGTCTGCACATGAAGCTGCCCTTGATACAAGAGGTCCGGCGATTCGAAAAGCGTCTGATCGCCTGGGACGGTGACCCCAACCAGGTCCCCACCAAAGGGCGCGAGTTCATCTGGGTGGACACCACCGCCAGATGGCGGATTGCGGACGCGAAAAAGTTCCTGGAGAACGTGGCAAGCGAAGCGGGCGCCCAGTCCCGCTTGAACGATATTCTCGACTCCGTGGTGCGGGACCAGGTATCGAGCAGCGAGCTCGTAGAGCTCGTACGCAGCGCATCCTGGCAGGTCCCTGAAGACGAGGTGCTGAAGGAAGTCCCGAAGGAGAGGGAGGAGGAGCTCAAGAGAGAGATCGCCCGCGGGAGGGAGGAGATCACCCGGACGATACTGGCTGAAGCACGGAAGATCATCCCGCAGTACGGCATAGAGCTCGTGGATGTGCGCATCAAACGCCTGGATTATGTGGAAAGCGTCCGTGAGAAGGTCTATGAGCGCATGATCTCGGAGCGCAAACGAATCGCCGCTCAGTTCCGCTCCGAAGGCGAGGGACGCAGCGCCGAGATCCTAGGGACGATGGAAAAGGAGCTGCGCCGGATCCGCTCGACCGCCTACCGCCGGGTCCAGGAGGTCCAGGGCAAGGCCGACGCGGACGCCACGCGGATATACGGTAAAGCCTACAATCAGAACCCCGAATTCTACGCCTTTTTGCGCACCCTTGAAAGCTACAAGGAAAAAACAAACATGAACTCCGTGATGATCCTCACCACGGACAGCGACTTTTACCAATACATCAAACAGGCCACTCCAAGCCAAGCAAAGACACCATAGGGTCCTTATATGGTAAAGGAGCTGTGCTCCTAAAATCAACACGTATAACCCCGAATCAGGGATGTATAGTGAATAATATCTAGTTCAAGCTCACACAAAAGCTTTGATCGAGCCCAGTAAGCCTCCATATTAGGGGAGGAAAGAGATGACTTATAACACCAAAGTCACTATCGAAAGACGGCCATTTTTACTCAGCAGCGGAATGGAGAAGCATCATTTCAAGCAATATGAGGAAGCCACTGGTCATAGCCGGAGCCTTGTGATCGACGATGAACCTAGTATTCTTGAATATGTTGCAAAAATGCTCACCCTATTCGGTTTCAAAGAGGTGGAAACCGTCAAGAGAAAATCCGAGGTTATTAGAAAGTTGACCGAAAATCCCTACGATTTGTTTCTAACCGACCTGGAGATGCCGGACATGAATGGCTTCCACCTGACCCAAATGGTTCAAAAGGATGTGTATGACACCAAAGTGGTCATCATGACGGGACGCCTCAAGGACGAGTGTCTTGAGATGATGACCGCGGAGTGGGTGGACGGGTGGCTTTTCAAGCCCTTTGGATTCAGGGATCTGCGCTCCACGCTCCGGTCTCTGGGGTTACAGAGTGATTGACACACCGACTATCTCCGGGGGGACCTATCATTTGATACCTGCGTGACCAAGGGACCGATTGGACCCGCTGGCCCGGTATCTGGACAGTTCCATTAGGCTGCCGGAGACTCATCATATTTTTCAGCCTGCTCGCCTACCTGCTGGTTCATGCGCTCTGGCGCGGCAAACAATAACATGGAACAAAATTATGAGGATATGAGTTATGGACCTGGTAAGAATAATTATTGCGATACTCCTTCCCCCTTTAGGCGTCTTTCTTCAGGTGGGCTTTGGCGGAGCCTTCTGGTTGAATATCCTACTGACCCTCTTGGGATACATCCCCGGAATCGTGCACGCGGTCTGGGTCATTGCCAAACGCTGAGGAGGTGTCCCACATTTCCGCTCGATGGGGCGCTGGAGTATTCGGGTTTTTTCATACGAGGGGAAGCGGCTTGAGTGCAAAGACAAGGGAGTGATAGCCGGCGGATGGGCCGGTTCGGACCCGCTGATGGTTCCACCCTTTGCCTGCCGGTTGCGCCCTCAAGACAGACGCGGTATAATCGAAATCATCCGTAATGAATCTGAGCACTTTGATAGCATTGGGGCCGGAGCCCCTGCGGCGCTCAGCTCGGTCAGCCCGCCGTTTCGAGCCCAAGCCTTGCGATTTGCTGCTGCCTCGACTCCGGGGGGAAACTTCATGCAAAAGACTTTTTTGGAAATATTCAAAAGCGCCCTGAGTTCGATTCGCGAACCCTTGCTCGTGCTTGATTCCGACCTGAGAGTTTTAGCAGCTAACCATGCTTTTTATCATACCTTCGGCGTCAAACCCGATGAAACTGAGGGAGCCCTTATATACGACCTGGGCAACCGGCAATGGGACATCCCCAAGCTCAGGGAGTTACTGGAAGAAATCCTTCCTCAAAACACCGAGTTTCATGATTTTGAGGTGGAACACGACTTCGAGGGCCTCGGCCCGAAGATCATGCATTTGAACGCCAGGCGCATCTACAAGGAAGCGGATCAAACACAGCTGATTTTATTGGCCATCGAGGATGTGACCGAGCGTGAGTATTACAAAAGACACCTTGAGGAGCTTGTTAAAGAGCGAACCGCCGAGCTCGAAGAGGCGAAACAAACGGCCGAGGCTGCGCTCCTCGAAGTCAAGAAGCTGAAAAGCCAGCTCGAAGCCGAGAGGGCTTATCTTCAGGAAGAAATCAAGCTGCAGTACAACCATGAGAACATTGTCGGCCAGAGCGACGCAATCAATTATGTCTTTTATAAGATTGAACAAATAGCCGCCACCGACACGAACGTCTTGATTCTGGGAGAGACCGGAACCGGCAAAGAGTTGGTGGCGCGCGCCATTCACGGCTTGAGCCTGCGCAAGGATCGCGCCCTGGTCAAAATGAATTGCGCCGCACTGCCTTCCAACCTGATCGAGAGCGAACTCTTCGGCCATGAAAAGGGTGCTTTCACAGGCGCCGATTCCAGGCGGTTGGGGCGCTTTGAAGTCGCCGACGGGGCCACCCTGTTCTTGGATGAGATCGGCGAGCTGCCCTTGGAACTGCAGCCCAAGCTGCTCCAGGTAATCGATTCCGGCGAGTTTGAACGCCTGGGCAGCTCCGAGACCAGGAGAGCCGACGTTCGCATCATTGCCGCCACCAACCGCAATCTGGAGGAGGAAGTCAGCAAGGGCGTTTTCCGGGAAGACCTTTGGTTCCGGCTGAGTGTGTTTCCCGTCACCGTCCCGCCCCTCCGGGACCGCCTGGATGACATCCCGCTGCTGGTCAATTTTTATGTTGACAGGATTTCAAGGAGACTAGGCAAATACATCAAGGTGGTCCCGGTGAATGTCATGGACGCGCTGCGGCGATACCATTGGCCCGGCAATGTGCGCGAGCTGGAAAACGTCCTTGAACGGGCGGTTATCAACTCTTCCGGGCCCAAGTTGAGGCTGGTTGATGAATTGAAAATGCCTCAAAAAGATGCCTCAAAAGCTGAAAAAACCTTGGAAAATGTAGGACGTGAATATATAACGCGTGTGCTCGAGCAGGTACAATGGAAAGTGAGCGGCAAGAACAGTGCCGCTGAAATCCTTGGACTGGATCGCAGCACGTTGCGCGCCCGCATGCGCAAGCTCAACATCCGCAAACCCTAAACGGACAGGCTCAAGAGAGCCTGGATAAAGATTTCGATCCAGCGGTTGCTCAGTCCATAGAGAAGCGGCCGTAAATAGGGTTCCGGCTTACGGCAACCTTTTGCCCACAACCGGATGATCCGGCGGGGTCATCCGGGGAAGGCGCGGTGCAGGTCGATTCACAGGATCTCAAGGATATCCTCAAAGTGGCGCGCGTCGTTCTCCAGGCCACCGGCATGGAAGAGCTATGGAAGGGGAAGGGCGCGAAACCCGTGGATATCCGGCTGGAGCACATGGAAAAGAGAGCCGGGCTCTGCAAAGCCAGCTGATTCTCTCAGTATTTCAGGTCATTAGCGAAAACGAACTCCTCCTTCACGGCTTGTGGATGGCGGCGCTTTGTGGTAGTCGTGTATCTCTGCGAAATCGAAGCGATACAAGGAGCTGATACGTGACTGCGCGCAAGGATTTGCTGGTGGAGCGGGAAGGCCCTGTCTCCACCCTCACGATCAACCGCCCGGAAAAGCACAACCTACTCACCCTGGGCCTCCTCGAGGACTTGGCCCGATGCCTGGAGGAGATTGCAGGGGAGGACGATGTCAGGGTGGTGGTGATAAGGGGTGCCGGAGACCGGGCCTTTTCCGCAGGCTACGACATCTCGGCCCTGCCGGTTCAACCAAAGGGCGAGGAGCAAGAGAGGCTGAGGCGGGGCCCGCCTCTCGAGCGAGCTTTTCGGGCCATTCGAGAGTTTCCATACCCCGTGATAGCCATGATAAACGGGATCGCTTACGGGGGCGGGTGCGAGCTGGCCGTGGCCTGCGACCTCAGGGTGGCCTCTAACAAGGCCCGGATGGGCATGCCCCCGGCGAGATTGGGGTTGGTATACCCGCACCAGGGGCTGCAGCGGTTCGTGCAGGCGCTCGGACTGAGCCCCGCCCTGGAGATCTTCCTGACAGCCCGTCAATACGACAGCGCCTCCTGCCTCAGGCTGGGACTTGTAAACGAGGTGGTGGACGATTCCTCTCTGGCGGGGCACACCCGTGAGCTTGCCCTGGAAATCGCGGGCAACGCCCCCCTCTCGCTCAAGGGGATGAAGGCCGCCCTCTACCGGATAGCCTGCCGGCCGGTCCTGGACCAGGAGGACGAAGAGGCCTTGCGCTCGCTCTTCATAAAATCCCTTCAAAGCGAGGACATGGAGGAGGCCAGGCGGGCCTTCCTGGAAAAGCGAAGGCCCCGATTCAAGGGAAGATAGGGCCTGGACCGCACCTCCGGCAGGCGGAGGCTCCGGACCTCGACGCCGGGCGCGACCTCCCTGAGAGGCGCCGGCTGAAGCATACCGCCGGAGGTCAGCTGCCCGCCACCTCCTCCTTGAGGTTCTTTCCCGGAACGAATTTGGGCACGTTTCTGGCTTCGATAATGATTTCCTCGCCGGTGGTGATCTTCCGGGCCTTGCGCTCCCGCCTGAGCTCCGGCTTGAAGGTGCCGAAGCCCACCACGGTCACCGACTCACCCTTTGACAGCGCGTCCCTGATGCTGTCAAAGACCGCCTCCACCGCCGCCTGGGCCTCCTTTTTGGTGGGCAACACCTTGGCCACCTCTTCCACCAGGTCCTTCTTCCTCATGGTCTCGTCCATACTCAAGCTCCTTTCGTAATCTTTCATTGATCTCCGCTCTTCGGGGAGCGACCCGCCCGGGGATCCGTGGTCGTCCTCCTGGAGACGAGTCATGATACCCAATCGGCCGAGCTCAGGGCAATCTTGAAATGTCGGGACGGGCTGGAAAAATCCGGACCGAGAGGATGAGGAGGCTCAAAAGAATTGGGGCTCTACCAGGGATTGCCCGCATTCATCACAAGATTTCGTGCCGGGAGCATAGGGGTTTCCCCACTGGGGGCGGACCAACCCCAATTTCTTCCCGTATTCTTTGCAGAACTTGACGCCTTGCCGGTTCTCAAACTGGCAGTTTGCACATTTCATTGCATCGCTCTCTAACTTGCGAGTCCAAAGTTCTCACGCCTCATCCAGCAGCCGACCCAAACAAATAGATGTTCGCTTATTATCATGGAGCTGTTAGCGGATTCTCCACCCGCACGCCCCTGATGACCTGTCCATCGTTTAAGTCCTCGCTCCAAAGAATTTCACAATGGGCACTTTCGGCCGCCGCCACAATGAGTGAATCCCAGAAGGATATTCGATTGATAACGCCGCAGTCGATAGCACTATAAATGATCGTGGGATCAATGACTACGACCTCGAATTGTTCAAAAGCATGCAAAACATCTTTCACCAGTAACGGATCTGCACCAAGCTTTTTTGTTGCGGTTACGTAAAATTCTTGCATGACCTGCGTGGAAACGACACCGTGAGAATCATTCACTACTGATTTCAATAGGGAGCGGCATCTTTCTCGTTTTGCCGGATCGAATCTATCCATAGAATATACGAGAATATTGGTGTCGATGAAGACTTTAGGCATCGTATAGGTCCTCTCGCTTCCACCTTTTGCCTTCAGAGTTCGCTTCTGTTTGATCCATCAGCCTAAAGCATTCATCTAACCAATCTTTGGATTCGGATCTTACGGTTTGTTCAAGTAGCCTTCGTATGAGGGCATTCATCGAGGTATCATGCATCTGTGCATACTTTCTCCCCGCCTTTAGGAGATCCTCGTCTAAGGAAATGGTTATATTGGGCATTTTACACCTCCATCTAAGAGGGAGTTTCACCTGTTTACGGTATGTCGATCCGCTATTTGCACATTATAAGTGTCCACTGTTTATGTGTCAATAGTCAGGAGGTCATTACCTCCCTTCCACTTCCCTTGCGCTAAGGGTGGTGAAAAGATTGAACGGCTGCCTGGAGGTGCAGAGGACAATGGCAGGCTGCCGGACCTCTGTTGCCTCCAGCATTGGGCGATAAGAACCCTGCCTATTCGACATGGTGGTGATCGGGCGCAAGCGTATGTCGAAGGCCGAGGAGTTCGTGCGGGGCGACATAAGCGTGAAGCTGGTAAGAGCGCTCGAAGGCACAGCCATACCGGTGGACAAGGGGCCGTGACCTGAACCTGCCTGGATTTGTCCGGGGCCAGCTGCGGGCCGGAGATTCCGCCTTGACTAAAATATAGGGATGTGCCAAATACCGGCATGTTGCCTTTCGGCCGCCCCGTTCCGCTTCAGGCGACGACGGAGGCGGCGATTAATTGGTACCTGAACCCGGGCGTTTCAGGTGGAATATCGCGGCGAGGAGACAGGGTTGGAATCGAACCCGACCGGGGAGACCAGAAGCAAAAGGACCCTCAAGAAGAAGAGCACCCTGCGGGAGTATGCCGAGGCAGCGGCAATAGCCGTTCTGCTGGCGCTTTTCATCCGCACCTTCGTGGTTCAGGCCTTCAAGATCCCCTCGGGGTCCATGGAGCCGACCCTCCTGATAGGCGATCACATCCTGGTGAACAAGTTCATCTACGGGGTGAAGCTGCCCTTGGTGCGCAAGGAGATCATCCCGGTAAGCGAGCCCGAGAGGGGGGACGTGATCGTGTTCGTCTATCCGGTGGACCCGAGCAAGGACTTCATCAAGAGGGTGATCGGCCTGCCCGGGGACACCGTGGAGATAATCGATGAAAAGCTCTATATAAACGGGAAACCCTACCGGGATGAGCACGGCACCTACACCCCGCGGGCCCCGGGGTTGGACAACCCGGGCGGCAAGTACGATTTCGGTCCGGTCACCGTACCCGAGGATCAATACTTCGTAATGGGGGACAACCGCGACCACAGCTATGACAGCCGGTTCTGGGGTTTCGTGCCCGAGTCCTCCATAAAGGGTGAGGCCTTCATGATCTACTGGTCCTGGCCCCACTGGGAGAGGACCTTCCGGTTCATAGACTAGCTCCTTGTCTAGGCCGGCCCCTTAGGCGCGCCCCCTTCCGAACGGTCCTCCGCACCTCGGATGCCAGGGGGAACCTCTGCACCTCTTCCACGGGCACCAGTCGCACCTCGCTTGCATCGGACCCGGCGGTCGGGCTGCCGGAGACGATCACACCCCAGTAATCGGCTATGACGTAGTGGAAACGAATCCTGCCCGACTCGTCCCTCATTATGCGCTCGGCGATGTGCACCAGCCCGCCAACTTCGATCCCGACCCCGGCCTCTTCGACCAACTCCCGCGCCAAGGCCCCGGAAAGGCTTTCGCCCAGCTCCACCACTCCCCCGGGCAGGCTCCATTCGCCCACAGCCGGTTCCCGGGCCCTGCGCGCCAGGAGCACTCTGTCACCCTCGAAGATCACCCCGGCCACGGCCAATACCGGCCTTGGCGGGTATTCCCGGTCATCCATAGCGCCCCCGCTTTTTTTGGGCCTTGTAACCCCGGTTGTCTTCTGATAGTTTATAGAGTTCAATTTTTCCGTTCGAATGAATCAATCAGGTCGATTATGGAGGACTAAGAACATGACCCCAGAGACCAAGACGTTGGAAGGAAACGAGGCCGCGGCCCATGTAGCCTATGCCATGAGCGACGTGGCGGCCATCTATCCCATCACCCCCTCGAGCAGCATGGGGGAATATTGCGATGAATGGGCCGCTCACGGCCGCAAGAACATCTTCGGCCAAGTGCTCCGGGTGGTGGAAATGCAGTCGGAGGCCGGGGCTGCGGGAGCGGTCCACGGTGCGGCCTCCGCAGGGGCTCTTCCCACCACGTTCACCGCCTCCCAGGGCCTCCTCCTCATGATACCGAACATGTACAAAATCGCGGGAGAGATCATGCCCTCGGTCTTCCACGTATCGGCCCGGGCCGTGGCCACGCACGCCCTTTCCATATTCGGGGACCACTCGGATGTCAACGCGGTCAAGCAGACCGGGTTTTTGCTCCTGGCCTCGGCTTCGGTCCAGGAGGTCATGGACCTGGCCCTTGTCTCGCACCTGGCCAGCATCCGCTCCAGCCTGCCCTTTGTACACTTCTTCGACGGGTTCCGCACCTCCATGGAGATCCAGAAGATCGAGCTCATAGACTACGACGACATGGCCAAGCTGGTGGACTGGGAGGCCATCGAGCGCTTCAGGGGCCGGTGCATGAACCCCGAGTACCCCCAGTTGCGAGGAACCGCCCAGAACCCGGACATATTCTTCCAAAACCGGGAGGCATGCAACCCGTTCTATGAGCGGATACCTCACATAGTACAGGAAGAGATGGACAAGGTGGGGGATCTGGTGGGCAGGCGGTACCACCTCTTCGA
The DNA here is from genome assembly GCA_964647905.1 of uncultured Desulfobacterales bacterium. Lineage (GTDB taxonomy): Bacteria > Desulfobacterota > DSM-4660 > Desulfatiglandales > HGW-15 > CAZYJR01. The sequence goes on from CAZYJR010000002.1 coordinate 33,574, forward strand.
CTATGTCGGAGACCCCGAGGCGGACCGCATCATCGTATCCATGGCCTCGAGCTGCGATGTGATCGAAGAGACTGTCAACTATCTCAACGACCGGGGCGAAGGCGTGGGACTGATCAAGGTGCGCCTCTACTATCCATTTTCCACAGAGCACTTTCTGAGAGCCCTGCCCGCCACGGCGGACGCCATTGCGGTCCTGGACCGGACCAAATGCCCCGGAGGCATCGGCGAGCCGCTGTACCAGGACGTCTCCACCGTGTTCCAGGATGCGGCCGACAGACCGGTGGTGGTGGGCGGCCGCTACGGCCTGGGGAGCAAGGACTTCACCCCGACCATGGTCAAGGCCGTCTTCGACAACCTCCGCTCTGCCCGCCCCAAGAATCACTTCACCGCGGGCATACACGACGACGTCACCCATACCTCGCTGGATTTGAGAGACGAGATAGACCCCTCCCCCGAAGGAACCGTGCGATGCAAGTTCTGGGGCCTGGGCTCGGACGGGACCGTGGGGGCCAACAAGAACGCCATCAAGATTATCGGCGAGAACACCGACATGTTCGCCCAGGCCTACTTCGCCTACGACGCCAAGAAGTCGGGAGGCATAACCATGAGCCACCTGCGCTTCTCGCCCGAGCGCATCCAGTCCCCCTATCTTCTGACCAAGTCCGACTTCATCGCGTGCCACAATCCGGCATTTGTGGACCAGTACGACGTACTGGAGGGGATCCGCAACGGCGGGACCTTCCTGCTCAATTCCCCCTGGACGCCGGAGCAGATGGAGGAGACGCTGCCTGACCGCATGAAGCGCACCCTGGCCCAGTGGGACATCAAGTTCTACAACATAGACGCGGTGAAGATCGCGACCGAGCTGGGCCTGGGAGGCAGGATAAACATGATCATGCAGGCCGCGTTCTTTAAGATAGCCAACGTGATCCCGCCCGAGCAGGCCTTTGACCTCATAAAGGACGCCATTGAAAAGACTTACGGCAAGAAGGGCGAGAAGGTGGTAAAGATGAATATCGACGCCGTGGACCGGGCGGTGGAGGCGCTGGAGGAGATCCCGGTCCCCGAGCACTGGGCCCGGGCCGGTCACGAGGCATACCCGGAGCAGGACGAACCCGACTTCGTAAAGGAGGTGATGCGCCCCATGCTGGCCCAGAAGGGCGACGAGCTGCCGGTGAGCAAGATGCCGCCGGACGGGGTCTTCCCCACCGGCACGACCCAGTACGAGAAGCGGGGTATTGCCATCACCGTGCCCGAGTGGCAGCCGGACAACTGCATCCAGTGCAATCAATGCTCTTTTGTCTGCCCCCACGCGGTCATCCGCCCGGTCCTGGCTAGAGAGGAGGACCTGCAAGAAGCCCCCAAGGACTTCTTAACCGTGGACGCCCTGGGAAAGGAGCTAAAGGGGCTCAAGTACCGCATACAGATAAGCCCCCTGGACTGCACCGGGTGCGGCAACTGCGCCCAGGTCTGCCCGGCCAAGAACAAGGCCCTGGTAATGAAGCCGCTCAAGACTCAGGTGGGGACCGAGGTTCCCAACCACGCCTTTGCCGCGGCTCTACCCGACCTCGGGGACCTCATGCCGGTCACCTCGGTCAAGGGCAGCCAGTTCCGGCGGCCCCTGTTCGAGTTTTCCGGGGCATGCGCAGGCTGCGGGGAGACCCCGTACATAAAGGTGGTCTCCCAGCTCTTCGGCGACCGCATGCTGATAGCCAACGCCACAGGGTGCTCCTCCATTTACGGCGGTTCGGCCCCCAGCTGCCCCTACACGGTGAACGAACGCGGTCACGGTCCGGCATGGGCCAACTCCCTTTTCGAAGACAATGCCGAGTACGGGTTCGGCATGGAGCTCGGCGTGTCCCAGAGGAGGGACTACCTGGCGGACAAGGTCCGCAGCGCCCTTCAAGGCGGGATCTCGGAGAAGCTCAGGGAGGCCTTGGAGGGCTGGCTGGAAGAGCGGGACAACGCCGAGCGATCCCGGGAGCTCGGGGACCGAATCGTAGAGCTCATCGAGGCCGAGATGCTGGAGGGCGAGGCGGACGCGGATGAGGTCCTCCTGGAGATCCTGGACAACAGCGACTATCTCACCAAGAAGTCCGTTTGGGTATTCGGCGGGGACGGCTGGGCATATGACATCGGCTACGGCGGTCTGGACCACGTCCTGGCCATGGGGCGTGACGTCAATGTTTTGGTCCTGGATACCGAGGTCTATTCAAACACGGGCGGGCAGTCCTCCAAATCCACGCCCACCGGGGCCGTGGCCAAATTCGCCGCGGGAGGCAAGCCCACCCGCAAAAAGGACCTGGGCCTCATGGCCATTACTTACGGGTATATATATGTGGCCTCGGTGGCCATGGGCGCTAACAAGAACCAGTACCTGAAGGCCCTGCTGGAGGCTGAGAGCTACCCCGGACCATCTTTGATCATCGCCTATTCGCCCTGTATTAATCACGGCATAAACATGGGCCTCAGCCAGGAAGAGGAGAAAAAGGCCGTAGAAACAGGATACTGGCCGCTTTACAGGTTTGACCCCCGCCTGAAGGAACAGGGGAAGAACCCGTTTATCCTGGACTCCAAGGAGCCCAAGGGCGACTTCAAGGAATTCCTAATGGGCGAGGTGCGTTACTCCAGTCTGACCCGAACGTTCCCGGAGAACGCAGATGCCCTTTTCAAGAAGGCCCAAGAGGACGCCCAGGAGCGCTACGAAACCTACAAGAAGATGGCCGGAGGCGGAGAAGAGAAGGAAACCGGGACTGCAGGCGGGGACTAGCCGCACCATCAGGCGGCACCGACTCCCAGTCGCCCGATCTCAGGGAGGGGGCCTCTCTTGAGGCGCTCCAGGTCTTCTTCGCTGGTCAGGTCGAAATGGATCGGCGTAATGGTGATCTTGCCCTGCCTGAGTGCGGCCGCGTCCGTGTCGGGTGCGTCCTCCTCCAGGGGCGTCTCCCCGGTGAGCCAGTAATAGGCGTTTCCCCTGGGGTCGATCCTGCGGTCGAAGCTCTCCTGGAACCGGCCCACCCCCTGCCTGGTCAAGACCACCCCGGAGATCCTGGAGGGGGGGAGGGCCGGGATGTTCACGTTGAGGGCGGTGCCCTGCCGGAGGCCGTTCTCAGTCAGGTACCCGAGCAGCTCCCGGGAAAAGGCGGCTGCAAAACGGAAATCCGGGTCCCGGATGGTGTCCAGGGAGATAGCCGCGGAGCGTATTCCCAGGAACGCACCCTCGGTGGCCGCCGACACGGTCCCGGAGTAGAGCACGTTCACGCCCACATTGGCCCCCGGATTGATCCCGGAAAGTACGGCCTCGGGCGGGGAGTCCAAGAGTTCTTGGACCGCAATCTTCACGCAGTCGGCGGGAGTGCCCGATACGCCGTGGCCGAAGAACCTCCCCCCCCTGGTGACGCTTCGCACCCGAAGCGGCGAGCTGAGCGTTATGGCGTGACCAACGGCGCTCATCTCCACCTCCGGGGCCACCACATGTATCTCGTGCTCCTCGGCCAGGGCCTCGTATAAGGCGATCAAGCCGGGGGCGTGTATCCCGTCGTCGTTTGTGAGCAGGACTCGCATGGCGGCACCAGCCTCCGATAGACGCTCTTTGTATAGCACGCAACTCGAGCGAAATGAAGCCCAAACCCCTGCCAGCAGCCGCCGCCGCACGGGTTTCCTCGTTGCATCCGATGGAGTTCTCTTGTATAAGAGGACCGAAATCCTTCCCAGCAAGCGCCCTTCGGATGATCCGCGCGGCCCCGGGGATAGCGAATTGAGCGAAGATCTCCAAACCCGGCAAGACCTCTATCAGCGGGAGCTCGAGACCATACTCCGCTTCGGGGCCATGGTGAACTCCAGCCTCGACATACAAGAGGTGCTGGACCACGCAATGAAATGGGCCGAGGAGTTCATGAATGCAGCGGCGAGCTCGGTCTACGAGCTGGACGAGGACAAGGGCGAGCTCTTTGTGCGGCTCGCGCGCGGAGACAAGAAGGGGCCGGTCCAGGGGATGCGGATCAAGGTGGGCGAAGGGGTTGCAGGACATGTTGTAGCCACGGGCAAGGCCGTGATGGTGGAAGACACTTCAAGTGATGCGCGTTTCAGCGACAAAGTGGATCGACTCACCGGCTTCAAGACCGAGTCCATGCTTTGTGTGCCGTTGATCGTGCGCGACCGTCCAGTGGGGGCCCTCCAGGTGATAAACAAGAACTCGGGAGGGCCCTTTACACGGGAAGACCTCAAGCTGCTCACCGCCATGGGCCATCAGGCGGCGGTGGCCCTTGAAAACGCAAAGTTCTACCTGAGGCTTCAGGAAAAGTTCGAGCTGACCGAAAAGGAACTCCAGAAGACCCAGGCAAAGCTTCTCCGGATAGGGCGCCTGAACGCCATGGGGCACTTGGTAAGGGGCGTGGCGCATGAAATAAGAAACCCGATTATGACCATCGGCGGCTTTGCCAGGAGGATCAAGGACCGTGCCCGGGAGGACGAGAGCCTCTCGCGTTATACCGATATCATCCTGGAAGAGACATCCCGGCTGGAGAACCTGGTCAGGAGGGTGCACGAGTTTTCCGAGGTGCAGAGCGCCAACCCAGGGCTCAACCGGATCGAGGCGGTCATAGAGGAGACCTACCACGTGATACTCAAGGAAGCCCGGGTCCAGGGAGTCGAGGTCCTCCTCTCAATGGACGATGACATACCGCTCCTCAACATAGACTGTCCCCAGATGGCCAAGGCCTTGTACAATATCTGCAGGAACGCCCTGGAGGCCATGCCCGGGGGCGGGAAGATGGAGATCCGGGTCACCCGCCCGGACGAGAGCTTTGTGGAGATCACCGTTGCCGACACGGGCCGGGGGATACCCGAGGAACAGATGGAGTCGGTCTACAACCCCTTTGTCACTTCCAAGACCAGGGGGACCGGCCTGGGGCTTACAATGGCGCACCAGATCGTAACCAACCACCAGGGCGAGATCCGAATCCGGAGCAAGGAGAATGAAGGCACCACAGTGACCATACTGATTCCGGTGCCGCCCCGGCCCCCGAGCGAAGCCCCGGATCCGAACGCCGGGGATTAGAAGAGCAGTAACGAGACCGCTGCAGCAAGCAGGGCAGGAAATCACCCCCTGGAGCGGAGGGTTTCATGGAGCGAAAAGGCAAAAGCAAGACCACCTGGTGGATCTGGGTCTCCATATTGGTCCTATTGGCTGCTGCACTCACCGGCTACCTGGTGATGCGGCAGGAGGACCAGGAGACCCCTTCCCCCGAGGAGACGGCCCGGCCGGCGCAGGAAAGGACCGAGACCGGAGCCGTGGAAAGAAAGGACCTGCCTCCTCCCTCCACAGCCGCGCCCGGGGCGGAGAAGAGCGGCGAGACGCCGTTCACTGGGCCCGACGAACCTGTGGAGGAGGAGGCGGGTGGTGATGAAGAAGAGAAACAGGCGCCTGCGCCCGGAGAAGAGGAGGTCCCATGCGAGGAAATCCAGGCCCGGGTAAGGGACTTCTTTGATTACCTGGATCGCAAGGAATACGTGGACCAGGTCCTGCTGGAGAAAGACACCTGGGAGGTCTTCAAGAGCGCCTTGTCCAAACTCTCCGCCCGCCCTCCGATTCCGGCCGGCGAAGGCCTGGACCCGGTGGTGCTCACAAGGAACGTCTATCACTTTTTCAGGGTACTGAGCGGACGGGAGATCCAACTGGCCAAGGACGTACTTCGCCACGAGTCAGACACGCTCGAGTTCAACCTGGAGATGTTCTACCAGTGGCTGACACAAGAAGACCGGTGCGCGGATCCCGAAGAGATCAGGCCCTCGAGAGAAGTGATGTATCGATACGCCGGATTCTTCCTGAACACCATAGGCGGTCGCTCGTATCTCTTCCGCCGGGCCACTGAGGCCAGGCTCCTGGTGACCTACTATTCCCTGCTGATACTCTACGAGGCGGACAAGGAAGGGCGAAACCAGGAAGGCATAGACATCTACCCCTTTGTGAAGCGCACAAAGGAAGAAATCGCCTCCCATCAGGGGTTGCACTTCAAGGAGGCCTACCTGGAAAAGCTCTCGGAGATGGAGGCCTATTACATGGCCCGGAGATAAGAGGGGCGATGGAGTCATCCCCTCCGCTCCGGGGATCGAGGGGCTCGAAGCATGCCCCGTACCCAATCCACCGGGGCCAGCGCTTCCGAATCCGGCGCGCCTCCCGTGCCGGCGGCCGGCACGGGCAGGAGGATCCTGCAGATACGGTCGAACGGGTCGGACGCATACCGCTCAGAGGCGGGTCCCACCGCCGGCCCATCGGTCACAATGAATTGAGTGCCGGAAGCGATATCAGCCAGGTCGAATCCCTCGCCGAGGAAGCGCGGACCAGCTCCGCCCATCTCGTAGAGCCCCGCCCTCAGCCCGGGCCGGTCCGGAGAAAGCCCTTCCAGCCCCCGGAATAGGATGACGTGGCTCCCGAGGCCCGGGGAAAGATAACTTACGTTCAGATCTTCCACCGTGAGCCCGCGGTCCAAACCCAGGAAGGCAAGGACGTGGGCGAGCTCCAAGGTTACCAGACCGCGCCTGGAATGGAGCTGGCTGAGGAGAGGGAAGGCGCCGGTATATCTGGGGTTGAGCTCCACGGGGTAAACCCTGTCCTCCTGCCTATTGAGCAGCAAATCCAGCCCCAGGATTCCCTTGTACCCCATCGAAGCCAAGTATCGAGCCACTGCGAGACCCTGGGCCTGCCCCTCCCGAATCAGCTCTTCCTCCCAGAGGCCCGCCTCCCACGAGTGCCCGCAAAAAACCCCTTCGGACGGGAAAACCCCGGAAAGGGGGAAATCTATGAGCTGTCGCTGCGGGCCGGCCATTAGAACGCCGCTCCCGGTCACGCAGAGGGCCAGGCTGGCCGGGTCTCCTTTCATGAATCTGCGGACCGAGACACGCCGTATCCGGTCCCCCCGCCTGGAGCGGTCTCTCAGCATCCCGGATACACGGGCGTACTCTTCCCCGGAGTTGACAAAAAAAGTCGAACGACCGCCGCCTTGGATCACGTCCGGGAGCTGGACAACCAGGCTCGGGCCCAGACCCTTGCGCCAGGAATCATACGAGAGCCCCAAAAAACCCGCCAGGCTCACTATCCGGCCGGGTATTCGGGGGAGCCCCAGGTCTCTCAGCATTGCTTGAAAGAAGGCCCTATCAGAGGCCCTGTGTCTCAGAGCCGCCGGGTTGGCCAGTAGCCTCCACCCCTCTTTCTTCGCCAGGGACTCCAAGGCGGAGTAGGATTGGTAGAGGAGCAGGTGTACGGGCGAAGGGGGCTCCGCCAGATATTCGCGCACCCTTGGGTGGGAAAGGAGCCCCAGGGAATCGCGGATCCCCTCCACGGCCACGCCTTCCTCTTCTAGGCAGAAGACCTCCATTTTCTCCCGCAGGGCCGGGAGATCGTCCGTCTTCCTGAGGCAGACCACCCTGTAGCCGGGCACCGCGCCGGCCAGGGACGACCTCCCGAACCCCGAGAGGCCCACCCCCACCAACGACCCCTTAAGGGCGTCCAGGCGTCTTCGGGCGTCCCCAGGGACCCTCACGAACACGATGTCAGCTCCCTTCGCCTGAGGCCGCCCCTTCCATCTGGAAGCAAGCCACCCTTCGCTCCGGAGACACGCTTGCCAGGCCGGGGATATCCAGGCTGCACCTGGGGCTCCCGGCCTTGGCGCAGCGTTCGAAGAAGGGGCACCCGACCTGGCCGGGAGCTTCCCGCTCCTTTTCCAAAAGGGTACCGTACTGCTTCCTTGAGCCGGACCGCCCGAACCTGGGCAAGGCGTCTATAAGGGCCTGGGTGTAAGGGTGAATCGGGCTGCCTATTACGGCCGTTGTGGGGCCCACCTCCATCAGCACCCCCCGGTAGATCACGCCTATTCGGTCGCAGAGGTAGCGGGCCGCGGCAAGGCTGTGGGTGATGAACAGCATGCTGACACCGAACCGCTTCCTCATCTCCAGGAGTATGTTGAATATCTTTGCCGAATACGAGGCATCCAGCATGGAGGTGGGTTCGTCGGCGACCAGGAAATCGGGCTCCAGCACCATGGCCCTGGCAATGGCCACCCGCTGTCTCTGCCCCCCGCTCAGTTGATGGGGGTAGCGGTTCATATGGGCCTCGGCCGGGGAGAGGCCCACGGTCTCCAGCATGTCCATAACCCGATCCTGCCGCTCCTCCCCCTTGGCCAGACCGTGGATCAAGAGCGGCTCTGCCACGCTTTCGTAAATCGAGAGCTGGGGATTGACCGCTTGGTAAGGGTCCTGGAAGATCATCTGGACCCTCCGGCGGTATGACTTCATCTCACTGCCCCTGAGCTCTGTGATATCCCTCCCTCCCAGGCGGATGGAACCTGATCCCGCGGTTTCCAGCTTGACGATGAGCCTGCCCGCCGTAGTCTTTCCGCTCCCGCTCTCGCCCACCAAGCCGAAGATCTCCTTTTGCCGGACTCCGAGGCTGACCCCATGGAGCGCGGTGACCCTCCTCTCCGGCCGCCAGCCGAATAGGGCCCCCTTGGTGCGGTAGGACTTGGACACGGCCTCCAGTTCGAGTATAGGGGTGTCGGGTTCCAAACGTTTTCTCCAACCTTCTTTCAGGAACGGGCGGCGCGTCTCAAGGGCCGCAATGCCCGCACAGGACCCGGTGCGTGGGCGAGACCTCCAGCCACTCCGGCGGCCTGAGAGCGCATTCCCTGCCCGAAGCCGGGCACCTGTCGCAGAAACGACACCCGGGCGGCGGGTCCAACAGGCTCGGGGTCTCCCCCGGGATGGGGACCAGGTCCTTCATCTCCCCGGTGAGCGTGGGGTAGGAAGCGAGCAGGGCCCGGGTATAGAAATGGCGCGGACTTTCAAGGACCTCCTCCCTGCTCCCATACTCCACCAGCTTGCCCGCGTACATCACGCCGATCTCGTGGGAGATCTCGGCCACCACCGAGATGTCGTGGGAAATGAAGATGATGCTGATCCCCAAATCCTCCTGGAGCACCTTTATCTCTTCCAGGATCTGGTGCTGGACGATCACGTCCAGGGCCGTTGTAGGCTCATCGGCTATCACCAAGTCCGGGCTGCAGGCCAGGGCCATTGCAATGACGGCCCGCTGCTTCATGCCCCCGCTGTACTGGTGTGGATAGTCCCGCATGCGCTGAGTTGATAAGTTCACCAGACCGAACAACCTCTCCACCTCAACCAGGGCCTCCTCCTCGGTTACTTCAGGGCGGTGCACCCTGATGGCCTCCACGATCTGGTCCTGAACGCGCTTGACCGGGTTCAGCGCGTTCATGGCGGCCTGGAATATCATGGCTATGCGGTTCCACCTCACCCTGCGCATCTCATCCTCGTCCTTGAGGAGCAGGTCTTCCCGGTCAAAGAGGATCCTCCCCCCGGATACGCGCGCATTGGGAGGAAGGAGCTTCATTACGGCCATGCCGATGGTGGTCTTGCCGCACCCGGACTCGCCCACCAAGCCCAGGGAGCGTCCCTTGGCCAAGGAAAAGGAGACTCCTTCGACGGCGCGCATGACCCCCCGCTTGGTCTTGTACCCGATGCTCAGGTCCGCCACCTCCAGGAGAGGCTCACTCCCAGAGTCCCGACCCCCTCTTGCGACGCCGGCGGTCACTCCGTCTCCTCCTCCTTGCGAAGCCGCGGATCCAGGACCTCGTCCATGGCCCTTCCCAGCATGTAGAACGAGAGCGTAATCAGCGAGATGCACATGCCCGGCGGCAGCAGCCAGTAGGGGGCCTTGAACATGTGCCCGGTCTTCCACACCCATTGGAGCATCATGCCCCAGCTCACCGTCCCCGGGTCCCCGAATCCCAGAAAGGCCAGGGCCGCTTCTATGGTGATCGCCGAGGTGACGCGGAAGGTCATGTACAGGAAGGCCAGTGGGAGCACATTGGGCATGATGTGCCTGAAGATGACCCTGGCATGGCCCGCGCCCGCAACCCGCGCCGCCTCCACGAACGGGCGCTCCTTGAGAGACAGGGTCTGCGCACGTATCACCCGGCTTACCCCGGGCCAGCGGAACAGCCCGATTATCAGCACTATGGTCCAGATGTTGAGCTGGCCGAAAAGCGCCGAGAGCATCAGCACAAAGAGCAGAGTGGGCATGACCATCACGATGTCGGCGAGCCGCATCAGGAGGGTGTCCACCGCCCGCCCCATGTACCCTGCCGTCAGACCCACCGCCGTACCCAGGACTACGGTCATGAAGGCGGCCGAGACTCCGACCATGAAGGCCACCCTTGCCCCTGCCAGGAGTTGGCTGAAGATATCCCGCCCCATGAAGTCGGTCCCCAGCCAGTGCTTCAGGCTCGGGCCCACTGAGTTTGATATCTCCGGGTCCACCCCGGTCATCGGCTTGTACATGGGGTCGACAAGCGGCGGTATATAGCTGGCAACGGCCATCAGGCCGAAAAGGACCAACATGCCCAGCCCCGCCCTGCCCAAAGGGTTCCGGATGAAAACGGACCAAGCCTCGCCCCAGCGGGACCGCCGCTGCGACCTCGGTACCGCGCGTCTTTCCCGGCTCGGGTCTGTCAAGCCGTCACCCCCAAGGGCTTCTCTCCTCAGTACCTGATTCTGGGATCCAGATAGGCGTAAAGCACGTCCACGATAACGTTTGAAACCAGCACCACCAAAGCGATCAACAGAAAGGCCGCCTGGGCGAGGGGATAGTCGCTGTGGCTCACGGCAAACACTAACTCCCTCCCGATCCCCGGCCAAGTGAAAACCGTCTCTGTAAGCGCGCCGCCGTTAATTGAGAAGGCGAGGCTGAGGCCGACCCCGGTGACCACCGGGAGCGCGGCGTTCGGGGCCGCGTGGTGGCTCCTTATGTCTTTGTCGCTCAGGCCCTTGGCCCTGGCGGTCAGTATATAGTCCTCCTTGAGGGTATCCAGCATGCTGCTCCTCATTACCAGGAGGGAGGAGCCGAAATGGATCAGGAAAAGGGTGGCAAGGGGGAGCACCAGGTGGTGGCCCACATCAAGGATTTTTCTCCAAACCCCGGCCCCGGGGTCGAGCCATACGTCCTCTGAAATCATCCCTGTAATCGGGAACCAGCCCAGCTTGTAGGAGAAGACCCAGATCATGAGGAGTGCCAGCCACGGCAGGAACAGCGTGTGTGTCAGCAATGATCCGATGGTCAGCCAGGTGTCGGTCCCCGAGCCCTTGCGCCAAGCGGCGATCTTACCCAGGGCGATGCCCACCAGGGCCGAGAGGATGATCGAGGTGGTAAACAGGAGTATAGTGTTGGGGAGGCGGTCCCAGATCACCTCCTCCACCGGCCGGCCGTAGTGAAACGATACGCCGAACTCACCTTTGATGAAGTTGCCCAGATAGACCCAGTACTGGGTCCACAGGCCCTCATCCAGCCCCAATTGCTCCACCAGGTGCTCTGCGGCCTCCGGGGTCATGGTGGGATCCACCATGCGGGATACGGGATCGCCGGGGGCGAGACGGAAGAGCAGAAAAAGCGCAGTCAGGATCACGAAGAATATGACCGCAACCTGCATCAGTCTTCTCAGGACGAAGTTTCTTAGCTCCACGACCGCCTGTCTATCTGGGTTTGATTGTGCAGAACGACCAAGCGTTTCCGATCCCTTCGAGCATGGGGACCCAACCCTTGTAACGGTCCGCCCTGACCGCCTCTATCAGGTGCGGGCTGTAAAGGGGCAGATACGGGACATCATGCATCAGGATCCGCTGCATCTCAAAGATCAGCTCACGGCGTTTTTCCGGATCCATGGTGCGTGCGGATTCATCGGCCAGGCGGTCATACTCCGGATTGGAGTAGCCGCTCATGTTCCACCCGCCCTTCTGGTCGTTCTCGGAGTGGAAAAAGCTCCGGAGGTAGTCCGGGTCCAGGGAGAGGCGCCCGTAGCCCAGGACAAACATGTCAAAGTCATGGGAGCGCTTAACCTTGTCCAGCAAGGACCCGAACGCCATGGGCTTGGCGGACGCCGGAATTCCGGCCGCCCTGAGCCACTCCTGTATCATGAGGCCCGCCATGGCCCGTGCAGGATCATAGTCCGCCGGCGGAGTAAGTATTGTAAAGGTCTCCATGGGTTCCCCGCCCGGGACCCTTATGCCCTCCCCCTCAACCAGCTCGCCTTCTCGGTTCACCGGCGGCCTCTCCCACGCATACCCCGCCTCCTTCAGGAGCTCGTACGCCTTTCGGATGCGTTCTCCACGGAGTACGGCCGTTCCGGCGTAATCCGGCTCTTCCGGACAATGCCAGAACTTGTTCCCCGGAGGCACTATTGAGTGCATCTCCGCCCCGTATCCCTGGAGGACCCTTAGCATGATGAAATCCCTGTCAACCAGGCAGGCCACCGCCCTCCTGAAGGCGGGATCGGAAAACGGTTTCTTACGCAGATTGAACCCGAGGTAGTAGAGTGCGCTCCTTTCATTGGTAAAGAGATTGATGTCGGGATGCTCCTCCAGCTCCTGAATGTACCCCGGTTGAATGCTCCACCAGAAATAATCGATGTCCCCCTTCTTGAGGGCCATGACGGCGGCATCTGATGTGCCGTAGGTCTTGAAGATCAGGCCGTCTATATAGGGCCCCAGGAGGTGTCCCGCCATCTCTTTGCCGGTGCCGAAAAAATGCTTGTTCCTTTCCATAAAGATGTAGGCGCCCTGCTTCCACTCCTTGAGAGCGAAAGGTCCCGTCCCAACCGGATCTCTGACCTTGTGGTTGCGGAGCGCGGCCAGGGGCTTCTCTGTTTCCAGCGCAGCCTTGACCACGGGTTCCCATTGCCTCTTCTGGACGATGGGCGTTGTCAGAGTCCGCTCCCTGAAAGTGGCCATGGGTTCGGCCAGGTGGAAGCGGACCGTGCGCTCGTCCACCACCTCCACCTCCCTTACGAACTCCCAATTGCTGTACCTGCGGGAGTCCCGGACCTCCTTGATGGTCCGGGCCGTAAAGGCGACGTCCTCGGCCGTGAACGGAGTGCCGTCCGACCACTTGGCATCCCTGAGCTTGACCGTGTAGGCGAGCTTCTCTTTGTCCAATACGGGCAGGCCTTCGGCCAGCCACGGCACCAGCTCGAGCTTGTCCGGTTCGTGCACATACAGGGGATAATACACCAGTCCCAGCACCTTGCGGGACCAGGTATCGCTCGCCAGCCAGAAGTTCAAGGTCTTGGGCTCCTCCAGGAGGCCCACCTTGAGAAAGTCGGCTGCACCGACCGACCCGCCGTAAGAGATAACCGCCGTCAAGACAGCTAGAATGACCCCCTTCACCCTGCAACTCAGTGAACCCATACCCTTTTTCTCCTTTCAGCATTCCCTTGAGATCGCCTTGGACTCTTGCCCCTGCTTCATCTCCAGGACCTTCTTCTCTATAAAATCTATAACCTTCACCTCCAGGCGCGTATTGTCCAGGCGGTTGATCCTGGGTATGCCCCCGGGGCTCACGCAGTTTATCTCCACCAGCTTGTTTCCTATGAGGTCGATCCCCACGAAGAACAAACCGTCCTGAACCAAGCGGTCCTTTAGGATCCCGCAGATCCGCCGCTCCTCCGGGGTGACCCGGTGCCTGAAGGCCCTTGCCCCCGCATGGATGTTTGTCCTGAAGTCCCCGTCCCGCGGCCTGCGCCTCATGGCCCCCAGGATCTCTCCGTTCAACAACAGGATACGTACGTCCCCCTCGGTCTGAACCTGCTCCAGGCACTCCTGGACCATGATGGGCTCGCGGTCCGGGTAGGCCCGATACGCCCTGACGTAATAGTTGATCAAGGAGTGGAGATTTTCCCTGTCTCGTATGCTGACCTTGATCACACCCTCTCCGCCGTAGCGTTGAAGCGGCTTTACCACCATTGACCCGCCGAACTCGTCGATGATCTTCTTCAGCCTGCCCGGATCCCGGGAAATATGGGTCTCCGGAATTATCTCCGGGAAGTTGAGGGTGTAGAGCTTGCTGTTGGCAAAGAGCTGTCCCCGCGTGCTGTTGATCATGAAGACCTGGTCGTTCACCGGATCCAGGAACTCCAGGCTCTGGTAGTTGAGAGGCGGGTTCTTGCGGAGGAAAAGGGCGTCCAGGTCGGTGACCGTCTCGAAGATCAGCTCGTCCCTCTTCAGGCACCTGATCAAGGAGCGCCAGTAGCGCTTCATGGTCAGGTCGGGCGGCACGGTGATGTTCCGCATGCGCGCCACCACTTCGTTCTTGCGGATATAGATGTCGTGCGGTTCCAGGAAGTATACGTTGTGGCCGCGCTGGTTGCACTCGTACATCAGGTGGCTGGTGGTCTCGTTGACCGGATCAATGGAATCCAGCCGATCCATGACGAATGCGATTCTCATCCGGTGGACCCTTCCGGTGAGACGGCGTATCGGATGATCTGGGCAGCGATATCCAACCCCGTGCTTTTCTCCAGGCCCCTGAAACCCGGGCTGTAGTTCACGTCCACCACCAGGAGCTTCCCATTCTTTCCTACTACCATATCCACTCCGGAGATATCAAGCCCAAGGGCGGTTGAAGCCTCCACCGCCCATCGCCCCGCCTCGCCTCCCTGGACCATGGGCGAGGCACGTCCCCCCAGATGATAGTTCGCCCTGAACTCACCCTTCTTTGGGGTCAGCTCCATGGCCCCGGCCACGCGCCCACCTACCACCAGGACCCTCAGATCCCTCCGGCCTTCGGGCGGTATGAATTCCTGGACCACCATCCCCGCCCCCAATTCCGGGCGCTCCTTGAGCAAATCAACCGCCTGGCCCACCCCTTGGACCAGGAAGACCCCCGTGCCCTGCCTGCCTTGGGGGGGCTTGAGCACCACAGGACCGCCCCCGAGCCGGCGGACCGCTGCTGACAAGTTCTCCGGATTGCCGGCGTAAAGAGAGCCGGGGACCGGGATCCGCCGGGCTGCAAGGGCTTGAATGGTCCTGAACTTGTTCCTGGCAATCGATATCGCCGAGGCCCGGTTGATCGTCCTGATCCCCATCATCTCCACGTGGCGGACCACGGTCAAAGGAAACTCCCTTATGGTGGACCCCACCCTGGGGAGAACCGCGTCCAGGTCCAGTGTCGCTCTCAGGTGCCGCAGCAGCAGTCCTTCAGCCGTGACGTCCAGGTACAGCTTGGCCGGATGCAGGAGCCTCACCTCGTGCCCCATGGACCTCGCCGCCTCCATCAGCCTACGGTTCGGGTGGTAGTTATGATTCCTGAAGCTCAATACGCCTATTTCCACATACATTCTCCCACCGCGGAATTTCAAGCCGAACAGGGTTGCCCGCAACCCGGCATCCTGATATGGATCATTATCATAGGTCTCTTCACCCGGATCCCGGCCAGGAGGATCGCTATTGAACCCGGCCCGCCCCCCGCAAGACCGTGTTTCCTATTACTTCAAGCCCCCGCGTGAAATCGACTCCCCCACCCTGGAGGCAGTCCGGGACCTGGTGGAGGCCGGCGGGGCGGTGGGTACATCCTGGACCGAGGAAAACCTCAGGGGGGCTGTACTGGTCGCATACGCCGCCCGCGAAGGCCGGGTGGTGGGCTGTACCATACTCAAGCGACCCAAAGAAGACTATAGAAAAAAGATAGAGGCGGCAACCGGCCTTGACCTCTCCGGTTACCTGGAGCGGGGCTACACAGCGGTCTCGGAGGAGTTCCGGGGACGCGGCATAGCGGACGCCCTTATCAGAGGCCTGATCCGGCGCTCCTCGGAATACAGCGTCTATGTCACCATCCGGATGGACAACGGGCCCGCCCTCAGGCTCACCGAGAAGAACGGCATGCAGCCGGCGGCCCGCTTCCGCAACCCCCGCACGGGCCGCTTGCTGGGGCTTTTCGTCAACCGCCGGCCTCCTCCTCTCCCTGCTTCTTCTGGTAGTCCTGGACGCGGTGGTGGAGCTTTCTGAGCCTGTGGCTCAGGACTTTGCATATGTGGAGCGCTATCTGAGGGTACTCCCTGACTATCTCCTCGAACTCCTTTTTATGCAGGACCAAGAGCCGGGTCTCCTCCTCGGTCCGGATGGTGGCGGAGCGCACCTGGTCCTCGAACAGGGCCATCTCGCCGAAATAGTCGCCCGCGCTTATTTGGTCGAGCTCTATTTCCTCCCCGGAGCCTCCCTTCTTTAACACCGAGACTCGGCCGGAGATGACCATGTACATGGTCTCCCCTTGTTCGCCTTCCCGTATCACGTCCTCACCCGATGGGACCACCAGCTCCTCGGTGACAGATGCGATGGCGGCCATCTCTCCCACGGATAGGCCTTCGAATATCTGGATCCCTCGGAGCAGCAGGATCTTGTCCGGGATACTTATACTGGATTCCATGTCCATCTCCCTGGGAGGTCTTTCAGTGTCGATGCTCGCGGCAGCCTGCCGGGCTACGAAGCGCACGTGCGGGTTGTCCGCTTGGAGGAACGAGGAGCAGACGTCGGAAGCCTTTCCGTCGAACGCCCCCTTCTCCACCAGCTTGAGTGTGAGAACCACTGTGACCCAGTCATGTTTGGCCAGGAGATGCCTGCAGAGACCGTCCCCCGGCTCCAAGGCCGGTATCTTGAACTCTTTCCGGCCCCTTGACTCGATCTCGTCCGGCGATAGGTTTTCCAGCAAGGTGGCCATGAGCCTGGAAAGCCCCTTGCCCACGAAGTCGTCCAGGGCTTCCACAGCATTGGACCTCTGCCGGGAATCCGAGGAAAAAACCCCGCGCCAAATCAGGCGTATTCTGCCGGTATGGTCCTGTGCGGCCAATACCCTGAGCACCGTGTCCACGCGCTCCCGCTTTTTCTGCAGCAGGTGGTCCACCAAGAGATCCCGGTGGGGGCTCAGGCTCAACCCCTTGACCGCCTCCGCCTCTATTGCGTTCCTGTATGCCCGCTCCAACTGGCCGCGAGCAAACCGCATGACCTCCACATCCCTCATTTCCAGTGATTCAAGGAGCTCGAAGAGGTTTTTTCTGAGGCCCGGATTGGGTTGGCCCAGGAACTCTACGAGGATTTCAGGGCGCTGGTAATCGGCCGCCTGCAGCCTTTCCCGGGCCAGATCCTGTAACTCCGGCTCACGATCGCCCAGCAATGGGGCAACCGCCCGCACCGCCCCGTCCCCGTCCAGTCTCACCGCCTCCAGGGCGGCCCGGCGGACCCGGGGGTCTTCATGGGCGAGATAGGGCGATGCCCATTCGTTCAATTCGGGTTCGTCCAATCGCTCCATGGCCTGCAAGGCCAAGGAAACCTGCTCGGCGGGTAAGCCCGCCTCCAGAAGCGAGTGAAGGCGGCTGAGAAACGTCTTGTCCCCGGATACCCCTGCCGCCACTATTCCGGCCCGGCGTTCGCGCTCATCATTCGAGTCCAGCCATTGCTCAACCTCCTCCCGATAAGTCTCTGGGTCTTCCCGGTAGAGCCCGGCCAAGGCGTAGGCCCGAATGATCGGGTCCCGCCGCTCGGTATAGACCTCATGCATGAAATCCTTGGATATATTCACCGGCAGCCGGGCGGCGGCCCTGAGGACCGCGGTGTTCAGATCGGGCGTTCCCGCGTCCAGCAGCTCCCGGAACCCTTCGACCGCCGCCGGGCCTGCGTCGGGGGAAATCAGGCCCAGGAGCTCGATCTTGGTGGCTTCCTCCTGCGAGGGCAAGACCTCGAGGATGTAGGAATCAAGCTCTTCCACGCCCAGCGACCTGAGCAGCCGAGCGTACCACAACGAGCTCGTTCCTTTGGCTTTCCTGAAGGACTCCACCAACCGGCCCTTGATCTCCTTGTCGTTGAAAATTTGTGTGACATCGGCTTGCTCGAGGGATCTGATGTCCAGGAGATTTCGGGAGACCAAATCCAGTAGGATCTGGGAGTACTTCCGCTTGAACACGATCGTGGTCCCGACCCACACGCTCATGAAGACGAGCCCCACCACCGAGAGATACCTAGGATGAAGCAATCCCTCGCTCAGCATGATCACTCCTGATCCCGCGAGGATTCCAACCCGCACCACGGTTCCTCTCAGAAAGGGGCGTATCAGTGCGCGGTGCTCCGGGGGGAAGAGTCCCATCAGGACGGCGCGCGCCGGGTTGTTGATCGTTGTCCTCAGGATGTTGGTGGAAAGCCTCGCATACATGGCCGAGAACAGGTCGAAGCGGAGCAGGAAGGCCAGGAAGGCCACCACGTAGTTGAACGGGTGGAACATCAGGGCCACCGGGACGCCCCAGCGGCCGTATACCCGGCCCACAAACAGGAGGATCACGAAGCTCACGATGTTCAGTGTACCTCTGAAGTAGCCGAAGAACTCTATCATTCCCCCTTCGGTGGCAAAGGACCGATCCACAGCGAAATTGAACTGGTAGTTGAGTATCGGAATCACCAGATTGGGAACCAGGGTAAGGAGGACCAGGATTTTGACCAACGCGGAGTCACGAATCAGCGGCAGGACCTCCCTGATTTCCTGCTTGAGGGACTTCCTCTTCTTGACCTTCTTTACCCTGCCCTCGGGGAGCATGAGGGTGGGGAAGAGGGAGTCCATGCGCCTTACCACCACCGCCCCTGCCAGGGCCACGATCAAGTAGGCCCACAACAGGTTGTCGATTCGAAAGAGCCTTGCTGCGACAGGGGTCCCGAAACTGCCCAGTATGCCGCCTATAACCCCGCCGGCGGTAATCAGGGGAAAAAGTCGTTTGGACTGCCGGGTGTCGAAGAGGTCGTTGGCCAGGTTCCAGAAGAGCAGCCCCAGGAGGACCTCGTACAGAGACTTGAGAATAAAGAGCAGCGGGTAGAGGAGATCGATTCCAAACGGTATCAGGAGCCTGAAGCCGGCCACTGTTCCGCCGCAGAAGACAAGCATGTAGCCCAGGAGCCTGCTCCCCGGCAGCCTGGCCATGAATCCCGAGACCAGCCCCATGACAACAAACGTGGTCACGGAAGTCGCCACGTAGACCAGGGGGAGATACTCCACACCGAATCTCTTGAGAAAGGCGGTTTCGGCGAAGTTGTTGAAAATGACGTCTGCTGAGCGGATCAGGAAAAGAAGGGCCGTGGACCAAAGGAAAAGACGTATCTCGTCTTCGTAGATCTTGAGCCACCTGCCCAGGAGCCGGGTCATCAGCCTCCCCGAACCGTAATGAGAAAAAAGGAAAAGACCGGTGATAAGGAGTTATTCAGCAAAGTCCTTAACCCGGGGGGGCTTACCTGTCAAGGCATTATTCCGATCCCCGCCCTCCAGTGGGGTGACCAAGGAAAAGACGGTCTCATAGACTTCTAATGCGCGGTTCACACTCCGCTAATGAGCCGGGCCTAGCTTTCCAACATAGGCAAGGGCGAACCGCCCCGATTCTTCCGTCCGGGGCGGCCTGTTCACGGAGTTTTCATCAAACCCTAATGGAACCCTAACAAGGGCTCCGTATGTTCCAATTAACCAAGAGAGGAGGAAGAAACATGAGAGGAAAGAGAGTCTGGTCTTGTATGGTATCTGTTGCAGTGCTCCTTATGGCTTGGGGGCCGGCCTGGGCCGGGAATATCGTCATAAAGGGATCCACCACCGTCCTCCCCATAGCCCAGAAAGTGGCCGAGGTTTACATGAAGGAGAATCCGGATGTCAGAATATCCATTTCCGGCGGTGGCTCGGGTAACGGCATAAAGGCCTTGATAGACGGATCCACCGACATTGCGGACAGCTCCAGGTTCATCAAGGACAAGGAAGTCAAGATGGCCGTGCAAGCGGGCAGATACCCCGTCCCATTCGCCGTGGCCTATGATTGTATCATCCCGGTGGTCCACGCCTCCAATACGATTCAGGATTTGTCCCTCGCGCAGTTGAAGGCGCTCTACGAGGGCGGGATCAAGAACTGGAAGGAACTGGGCGGACCGGATCGCCCGGTGGTGGTCATCTCCCGGGATACCTCCAGCGGCACCTACGAGGTTTGGGCGAAGAAGGTAATGGAAAAGGAACGGGTTTATCCGGGTGCGCTTCTCCAGGCCTCCAACGGTGCGGTGGTCCAGGCGGTGGCCAAGAACAAGAACGCAATCGGCTATATCGGCATAGGATACATGGACGCGGAGGTCAAGGCTTTGACTGTTAACGGCATACATGGTTCCGAGGAGACCACCCTAAACGGGACCTACCCGGTGAGCCGCCCCCTGTTCATGTTCACCCAAGGGTGGCCCAAGGGGGATGTGGCCAAGTTCATCAACTTCCTTATCCACCCTGAAAAGGGGCAGAGGTATGTGAGTGAAGCGGGCTACGTCCCGCTCTACTAGGCGGGGGAGATCTTTCGACTCCATGATCCACTCGAGAGACAGGAGCGGCCTCGGCCGCAAGAGAAAGGAGGCGGCCGTCCGTGTGGGATTCCTCACGGTCGGCTTGGCCTCCATCATCACCTTGGGTATGATCGCCCTCTTTCTTTTCATGGAGGGCCTCCCCATACTGAAAGAGGTCTCGGTCCGGGATTTCATCCTGGGAGAGTACTGGTATCCCACCCATGAGCCACCGGATTTCGGGATCTTTCCCTTGATAGCGGCATCGGCTGCCGTTACCGCGGTCTCTTCGGCAATGGCCGTCCCCCTGGGCGTGCTGACCGCGCTCTATTTGGCCGAAGCCGCGTCCAGCCGGGTTAGGAATTTCATAAAGCCCCTGGTGGAGCTCCTGGCCGCCCTACCCTCGGTAGTCCTGGGCTTCTTCGGTATGGTGGTGGTAGCCCCCGTTCTCCAGGAGACCTTCGGGGTCGCCACCGGCCTCAATCTGTTCAACGCCTCCCTGATGCTGGCCTTCATGTCCGTTCCCACGATTTGCAGCATCTCGGAGGACGCCGTCTACAGCGTGCCCACGGAGCTCAAGGAGGCCTCCTTGGCCCTTGGCGCAACCCGGTGGGAGACCATCTGGAGGGTGGTCCTGCCCGCGTCTCTGTCGGGAATCACCACTGCGGTAATCCTGGGCATGAGCCGGGCCATGGGAGAGACCATGGTGGTATTGATGGTGGCAGGCGGGGCGGCCATGGTACCGGGATCCCTGTTCGACCCGGTAAGACCCATGCCGGCGTCCATCGCCGCTGAGATGGCCGAAGCGCCTTTCCGTGGAGACCATTATCATGCGCTTTTCGCAACTGCCGTGGTCCTTTTTTTGTTCACCCTGGCATTCAACCTGGTGGCCGAACAGGTGAGCCACCGCTACAAGCAGGTGGGCGCGTCGACCCTATAGCAATCGGGCCGTGAGACAATGATCGGTATGCACCAAGAGCAGGAAAACCGGGCACACTGGTATCCGGATGAAGGACAAGGGGCGCTCGGGGTCAAGCCCGGGCGAAGGATGACACAGGCGGTGATGTTCTGGCTCTTTCGGATCGCCGCTGGAATCAACGGTCTCGCATTGGCGCTGATTCTTTTCTTCCTGGTGAGCCGGGGGTGGCGGGCCATAAACTGGACCTTCCTCACCCAGGCCCCCAGGGAGTCCATGACCCAGGGGGGAATATTCCCCTGCATCGTGGGCACCCTTTGTCTAAGCCTGGGAGCGATTCTTGTGGCCCTGCCGGTCGGGGTGGCGTCGGCCATCTACCTCCACGAATACGCCGGGCCCGGCAGAGCGGTTCGGATCATCAGGCTGGGGATCAACAATCTGGCCGGCGTTCCTTCTGTGGTCTTCGGGCTCTTCGGGCTGGCCTTTTTCGTGGTCTATCTGGATATGGGGGTGAGCGTCCTGGCAGGGGCGCTCACCCTGGGGGCAATGACGCTGCCGGTGATAATAGGCTCGGCTGAAGAGGCCTTGAAATCGGTGCCCGATACGTACAGGGAGGCCTCCCTCGGTCTGGGCGCAACCAAGTGGCAGACCATATACCGCGTGGTCCTGCCCGCCGCCCTGCCCGGGATTTTGACCGGGGCCATACTGGGAATCAGCAGGGCCGCCGGAGAGACGGCCCCAATAATGTTCACGGCCGCGGTCTTCTACACCCCGGGACTTCCCTCTTCAGTTTTTGATGAGATAATGGCCCTTCCTTATCATATCTATGTCCTGGCCACGGCCGGCACAGAGATAGAGGCCACCAGGCATCTCCAATACGGGACCGCTCTGGTATTGATTGTCCTTGTCTTGGGGCTCAACCTCATAGCGGTGCTCTACCGCTCACGCCTCCAGAAGCGGCGCTGAGAAAAAAAGACTCACGGGAGGTTCGTTTTTCATACCATGGATCAAGCTGTCTCGGCAAAGATCGTGACCAAGGACCTGAACTTCTATTACCGGGACTTTAGGGCTCTTCAAGGAATCTCTCTGGAGTTTCAGGCCGAAGGGGTTACCGCGCTCATCGGCCCTTCGGGTTGCGGCAAGAGCACCCTGCTGAGATGCCTCAACCGGATGAACGACCTCATCCCCGGAACACGCGTAGGCGGGGAAGTGATTTATGCGGGGCGGGACATATACGATCCTGCTGTTGACGTGGTCACACTCAGGCGCCGTATCGGCATGGTCTTCCAAAAGCCCAACCCCTTTCCCAAGACAGTATTCGACAACATCGCCTACGGCTTGCGGGTCAACGGGATCAGGGACCGGGGAAAAATCGAGGAACAGGTGGAAACCAGCCTCAGGAGGGCCGCCCTTTGGGACGAGGTCAAGGACCGCCTGAGGCAGTCGGCCTTGGGCCTTTCCGGAGGGCAGCAGCAGAGGCTCTGCATCGCAAGGGCCTTGGCCGTGGAACCGGACGTCCTGCTTATGGACGAGCCGGCCTCAGCCCTGGACCCGATAGCCACCCAGAAGATAGAGGAGTTGATCCACGAACTCAAAGACTCCTACACCATCATTATCGTAACCCACAACATGCAGCAGGCCGCCCGAGTCTCGGACATCACAGCCTTTCTCTACATGGGCCGGCTGATAGAGGTGGGGCCCACGGACACCCTCTTCACCCGGCCGCATTTGAAGCAGACATCCGATTACATAACAGGCAGGTTCGGGTAGAAGTGGGCGATGAGAGGAAAAGCGTATGCCCAAGCACTTGGTAAAGGCCCTCCAACGATTGAAGATCCGGATATTATCTCTGGGGGGTATGGTGGAAGAGAGGGTCAGGATGGCCAACCGGGCCATGGCGCTCCGCGACACTCCCCTTGCAGAGAGGGTCATATCCACCGACTATGAGATAGACGACCTGGAGGTGGAAGTCGAGGAGGAGTGCCTCAAGATAATCGCCCTGCATCAGCCGGTGGCCGGCGACCTGCGATTCCTCACCGCGGTCATCAAGATCAACAACGACCTGGAACGGATCGGAGACGAGGCTGTCAACATAGCAAGATGCGTTAGAATAATCGGCCGGCAGGAACCGGTGGCCTTTCCGGTGGACTTCGCCCCCATGGCCGAAAAGACCCAGTCCATGCTCAAGATGAGCCTGGACGCGCTGGTCAACATGGACCTGGATACGGCCTTCAAAGTCCTCACCCTGGACGACGAGGTGGACGTCATATACAGCAGGATCTACGACAAGGGCAAAGAGGCGATCCGCGGCGAGCCGGAGCGGGTGGAATACTTGATAAACCTGCTCCTGATTTCCCGTTACCTGGAGAGGATCGCGGACCACGCCACTAACATCGCCGAGGAAGTGATCTACATGGTGGAGGGAGAAATCATACGACACGGCAGGTGGGACCACCAGGACCCCGGGACCAGGTCCTAGGGTCTCAATTAGTCTGGTTTCCGTCCGGAAACGGCCCTTTCCGCCCCCTGGAAACCCGCTGGTGCCGAGAACTCATCATGGATGCGCGCCGGCTTGGTTCGGGCTGTAGGGCTCGCGCCACCCGACCAGGAGGTCGGCCACCACCACGCACTCCAGCCCGAAGGGTAGGTATCCCGCATAGCCTAAGAGCGGCATCTCGAAGAGCTGGAATCCATGGACGTAGGGGATGGAATATATCCATTTCGGATAACTGTAGATATTCCACATCTCCCAAAAAAACCCGCATACAAGGGCGGCGCTCGATGCGGTGACGATTTCCCGCCAATCCCCATTGGTCACCGGTGACAAGATATGGGGCCTGGACGCCGCGCCGTCCAGTGCGACCAGTATGATCAGTGGAGAGACCCACAGCAGGGGATAGGTGTAATTGGGCCATACCCCAATGGCGGCCAGGCCCGCACCCGCCACGATCAGGCAGAACCACGAGAGGGCCCTTGGTGCGGGCGCCCTGATGGCGATGAAATCCTTAAATCCTCTCTCAGGCAATGAAAAGGTCTCTATTAGGGCCTTGGTACCCAGTACCGCCGGCAGCACGGTGGAGAAGGGCAGAGTGGCGGACCAGAAGTAGGACCATGAATCCAGGTCGCTGCCTGCGTAATACCAGTTCTGCACAAAGCGGTTGAGGTACTCGAAAAACCACCAGAAAGCGGCGCTTGACGGGAAGAGCAGAAGATAGGACCGGGTGCGGTCCGTCAGGGGGCTCCTGCCGCTCCTCCTAAAGGCCAGGGCGTTGACCACCAGTATGTATCCCACCCAGAGCGGCGTAAATGTCCAGCCTTGGAGCCACGCCAGAGAAAGGGTGTCGCTCCAGGCGAACACCCAGGAGACGGCGGCGAGGGCGGCCCCTGCCCATCCCCACCACGGAAGCGAACGCCTCGGCGGCAAGGAGCCGGAGTCCCGCAGCCGCATGCTTTTCAAGGCCCTGACCAGCAAGGGCCCGAGAACCAAGGCCAGGAAGAGCCCCAGGGCGGCGAATACGCCCCAGGAGAAGGGCTCGTGTTCGACGTAGCGCGTCCGCGGAGGGAACTCCAGGTAAAGATCCAAAGGCCTCCCGCTCGCCACTATCCCGGCCGCAGGCAGGCCCACGAGCATGACCACCGTGACAGGCAACCTTACCCAATGCCGTCCCATTCTTCCTCCGCCACGCCTTTCCGGGTGGAAAGGCTTTGCTTGGAAAGCGGCCTTGTGCTAGGGTTAACACCCAAAGCGCTGAGATTCAAGAGCATAGCCTTTTCAGGCTGGAAACCCGGTTTCCGAGGCAGGAGGTCCCTTCGGCACAAAATGGCCACCATTCAACCCAAGGGCGAAAAACTAAGGCAGGCGGTTCGCTGGATCTCAGATCAGCGCCTGGATCATCCTCAAAAGACCTTCTCCTTGCTGATCCAGGAGGCCGGCGAACGGTTCAACCTGTCCCCCAAGGACGAGGCTTATCTGGAGTCGTTTTACCGGGGGTGTGACGAGCCGTAACTGCGCCGGGGAGTCGGGCTAGAACCCCCTGCCGGCCGGATGATGACCTGCCCTTTCCTTGGCCCGCCGCCCGGCACGCATCACTGCTGCTACGAAGACCGATAACACCAAGGTGATGATCAAGCCCCCGACCAGGATCGGCATCCAGTATCCATCCGAATCCCTGCTCCGGATTCCCACCCCCATGCTCAAGACACCGACAAAGACCGCATAGGCAGCCAGCAAAAGGGCTGTCAGAATCGCAACAACCCTCGCAGCCCTTTTGGGGGCGGACGGTTCGCGGTCTATCATTTCTTCCCTTCCTCGATCCTCTGGCTGAGGAATTCCACCTGCTTGCGAACGCTGCGGTCAACCCTCATCCTGCTGGCGATCACCTCTGCCGCGTAAAGCACGGTGGAATGCTTCCGGTTGATCGAGCTCCCGATCTCCTCCAGGGTGGCGTCGGTGTGCTGGCGGCAAAGGTAGGCGTAAACATTCCGTGGATAAGCATAGATCTTCTTCCTGGAACGCGATGACAGGAGATCCGACTCCACATTGAAATAGCGGCATAGAAGCGTCTTGATTTCCTCCAGGCTGGTGGTGCCTGAATCGCTCACGTGGCACTTGATCACCTCCATTACCAAGTCCTTGGAAATCTTCTCGTGCAGCAGCTCGGTCTTGGCCTTGAGGCAGGTCAAGGCGCTTTCGATTTGTCGCACGTCTTGACAAAGGTGCTTTGCCAGCAGATTCGTCGCCTCTTCTGATAGATGGATTTCCTGCTCGGCGGCCTTTCTCTGGAGTATCTTGAGCCTGGTCTCGTAGTCCGGCGGATTCATCCGTGTTATGATCCCGCTGGTCAGCCTCGATTCGATCCCCTTGCGCATGTGGGGGATGTCCTTGGGGAGGAGAGAGCTGGTGAAGATTATCTTCTTCCGGTCATTTGCCAGCGCATCCAGGGTATACTCCAGCTCCCGCTGCGTCTTCTCCTTGCCGCTCAGGAAATGGACCTCTTCCAGGAGCAATACGTCGCACGCCCGTCGGTACTTGCCCTTGAACTCCTCAATACTGTTGTTCTTGAGGGCGAAGATCATCTCGTTGACAAAGTCCTCGGCCGTAATGTAGCAGACGCGGGAATTGGGATTCCGACTCAGTATTGCATGGCCTATGGCCTGGGTTAGATGGCTCTTGCCGAGACCGGTGTTGGCCAGCATGAGGAGCGGGGTGTAGAGCATCTCCGAGCCCGAGGCCACGGACTGGGAGACCGAATAGGCGAATTCGTTGCACTTGCCCACCACGAAACGATCGAACGTCAAGGCGTTGTTGAGCCACGAGCCGGTCATTACCCCCCGCCGCCTGCGCATGTTGGGGAAGGCTAGCTGTCTGGACTCCTGCTCGATGTCCGGCCCCAGATCCTTCCTTTCCTGCTGGCTCGCCCGAAAAACAAGATTAAAGGTCCTGCCTCCCACCTCCTGGAGCTTGCCCTGCAGGAGGGACCCGTAGTTCTCCTGGACCCAGTTCTTGGAGAACTTGTTGGGGCACTCCAAGACCACGGTGTCGCCGTTGCTCTCCACCAGGGCCAGCGGCTTGATCCAGAGGGAGAACCCCTGCTCGGTTACCTCGGATCGAACTCGATTTTTGGCTTCTTCCCATAGGCTGTTCATAGACAAACTCCAGCAAAAGAGGGGCGCTTCCGAGGGCCATAAGGAGCCCGCAAAGCTTGGTCGAGGTCGGTCTCCGGTCGACCCGCAGGAGCTGTTCAAAGACCTTAAGCAGCTCCGTAGGGTTTGCTCGCTCAGCTCGGATCCAGTGAAACCAGAAAATGGGCAGATTACGCTGATTTTCGGTGGAACAGGGTCTTGCCCGTCGATGTTTCGGGCCTATTATTCAAAAACCAGAGGGCCTGTCAAAGCTGATGGGAAGCGGGTTTCACTTACCCGCCGCCGAATTTTCAACAAAAAACAACCCGCTGAAATGACGACCTTATCGAGCCGGCCCACCATAACATGCGACTACGCAACGATATTCCAGGCCGTTCCCTTTTCCACCTGAATTCAAAAGCTTCATCGAGTTATCCCCCGCCGCCCGAAAAGATATTCACACCCCCAATTCTTTCGTTTTCTGGCTCTAGCTTCCAATTTCGGGCATTTTCAAGTTTTTCACCTGGGATTTCGGATCGCACCCCCCCGGCATGGGGGCCTGTATCCTCTTGCCTTCCCGGAATCCGCCGGGAACACCCCTCCCTTCATTGCCCCAAAAAAGAGTGAAACAGGCCTTAAAATGACTCAAAACTTCTTTTTAACGCCATCTTAATCAGCAGATACGAGGCAAAAGCTCCCCGGAAAGGGTTGAGAGGACCCTTCGCCCCCCTACACTGGTTTCCATTGTGACTCTGGCTGGAGATCCGCTTTCGGTCACCTGGCCTATGACAGCCGCCTCCCTGCCCAGCGGGTGGGCCCGCATCTTGGCGAGAACCTTGCCCGCAGAGGCCCGGGGGACTACGGCCAGGCACTTGCCTTCATTGGCCACATAGAGGGGGTCCAGGCCCAGCATCTCGCAGGCAGAGGCCACCGCAGGGTGAACCGGGATTTCTTTCTCCTTGATGCGAACCCCGACCCCTGAACAAGACGCGATCTCGTTCAACGCAGTCGCAACACCACCCCGCGTTGGGTCGCGAAGCACATGTACATCCACGCCGGGCTTCAGGAAGGAGGCCACCAGCCCGTTCAGCGGCGCAGTGTCGCTGACGACCTCCACCTGGAAGTCGAGGCCTTCACGTTGGGCCAAGACGGCTATCCCGTGGTCACCCACCCCGCCGCTTAGTATTATCAGGTCGCCCGGCCTCGCATTGCCCGCACCCACAGACACATCCCCCCGGATCCAGCCCACCCCGGAGGTGTTAATGAAGATCTTGTCGGCATGGCCCCGCGGAACCACCTTGGTATCTCCCGCCGCCACCAGGACGCCGGCCTCTCCAGCGGCCCGCGCCACTCCGTCCAAGACGGTCTCCAGGTCGTGAAAAGAGAGCCCTTCCTCCAAGATCAGGGCCAGGGTCAGGAATGCGGGGTTTGCTCCCTGCATGGCCAAGTCGTTGACCGTCCCGTTTACAGCAAGCCTCCCTATATCGCCGCCCGGGAAGAAAATAGGGTCCACGACATAGGAATCCGTGGTGATCGCCATTCGGCCCCGCCCGGAAGGGACCACTGCGCTGTCGTCGAGCGGGCGCAGAAACTCGTTTTCCAGCCGGCCCAGGATGAGTTCCTCCACCAGGGCCCTGGCGGCCCCGCCCCCTCCGCCGTGATCCAGCTCCACATATCTCGCCATTTCCACCCCCCCTCGGCTTTTAGCCTTTCCAAAGCCCGCCTGTTGTGCTATCCCATTCGACGTTGCCTGCTGAGTTCATGTTTCACGTGAAACATCTCTGTCAAGGCCCTTGGAGTCCATGGCTGAAATAGTATCCATTTCCAATCAGAAGGGGGGCGTAGGCAAGACGACCTCCGCCCTCAACCTCGCCGCGTCCCTCGCCGCTGCGGAAAAGGCCTGCCTGGTGGTCGACTGCGACCCCCAGGGCAACGCGACCACCGGCCTCGGCCTGGACCCCAAGGAGCTTCCGGCCGGGCTCTACGACCTCCTCCTGGCGGCCACCCCTGCCGAGAGGGCCGTCATCGACACCAATCTCCCCGGTCTTTCCCTTATAGGCGCCGATCCCAACCTCATCGGAGCAGAGGTGGAGATCGCCGGCAGCCCCGACCGCGAGTTCAGGTTGAGGGCCGCCCTACTGCCGCTCAAAGAGCGCTTCGATTTCATATTCCTGGACTGCCCCCCCTCGCTCGGATTTCTCACGCTTAACGCGCTAACCGCAGCCGACTCCCTCCTTGTGCCCCTCCAGTGCGAGTACTACGCCCTGGAGGGGCTGAGCAAGCTTATGGAGACCCTCCATGCGGTCAGGCGAGGCCTCAACCCGGCCATAGGCCTCACAGGCATACTCCTTACCATGTACGACGCGCGAAACAACCTCTCCATACAGGTGGAGCAGGAAGTCAGGGATCACTTCAAGGAAATGGTCTTTCAGGTGGTCATCCCCAGGAACGTCAGGCTGAGCGAGGCCCCCAGCCACGGGCTGCCGGTCCTCCTCTACGACATCAGGTCCAAGGGGGCCCAGAGCTACCTCGCCCTGGCCCGCGAGTTCATAAGCCGTGGAGTCCGACCAAATGCCCAAGCGAAAAGCCCTAGGTAAAGGCCTCTCCGCCCTCATCCCCGAGGCGGGGGGGGCGGATGAAAAGCACCCGGCCTTCTTCCAATGCCCGGTACACGCCATAGAACCCAACCCCAATCAGCCCAGGAGGACCTTCGAGCATTCGGACTTCCAGGAACTCGTAGACTCGGTCAGGGAAAAGGGGGTCGTGACGCCCCTCCTGGTCAGCAGGACCGAAGGCGGATACCGCCTCATAGCCGGCGAAAGGCGCTGGAGGGCCGCCCAAAAGGCGGGGCTGCACACCGTACCGGTCGTGGTCCGCGAGGGCTCGGAGGCGGAGGCGCTGGAGCTCGCCCTGATCGAAAACATCCATAGGAGGGACCTGAACCCCATCGAAGAGGCTCTGGCCTATCGCCGGTGCATCGAGGAGGCCGGCCTGACCCAGGAGGCCCTGGCCCACCGCCTGGGACGGGACCGCACCACCATCACCAACATGCTTCGCCTCTTGGCCCTGCCCCGCTCCATCCAGGAAGACCTCCTCGAGGAGCGGCTCACCATGGGACACGCGCGGGTATTGGCGGGACTCAAGAGCGCGGAAGACCACACCGCTCTCAGGGACCGAATACTCCGCAAAGGCCTGTCGGTCCGCCAGGCCGAAGCAGAGGCCCGCAAGCTCTTCCGCAGCGCCGCCTCCACTCCGCATGCCCCGGACCCGCACTTGCAGTCCCTGAGCGAGGACCTCAAGCGCTCCCTGGGGACCAAGGTGGAGATATCCCGCCGAGGCCGCCGGGGCCGGATAACGATTCACTTCCACTCGGACGAGGAACTGGAACGCCTCCTGGATCGACTGACCTAATCCCTCCCCCCACGGCGGAACCGGGGCTCCTCCCCTCTCACGAGCCTGCCAATGTTTCCGCGGTGCCTGAGGACAACGAGGCCGGCCACTCCCAGCGCCGCAACCACGGTCCACCAAGCATAGCCCGTGCAAGCCAAAAAAACCGGCATGGAACACGCGGCGACCATGGATCCCAACGACACATACCTCGTCAACCGGGCAGCCGCCAGGAAGACCAAGACCGCCAGAAGGCTGGCAATGGGTGCGAGCGCTGCGAACATCCCCAGAGCGGTCGCCACGCCCTTGCCCCCATTGAACCGCAGGAATACGGAAAACTGATGCCCGACCACAGCAGCAACACCCGCGGCCTCTGGGAGCCCGCTTGCCTCTGGAAAGGCGGCTCTTGACGCCGCCACGGGCAGCACCCCTTTCATCGCATCCAGCAGGAGGGTCACCACACCCCACCCCGCACCCACTTGGCGGGCCACATTGGTCGCACCTATATTCCCGCTACCCCCTTCCCGCACGTCAACCCGCGCGACACCCTGTCCGATCAGCCGACCGAACGGCACTCCGCCCACAAGATAAGAAAGGACTATCAATAGGCCCCAAACAGCCATGTCATCCGTCCACCAAATCGTCTCCAAGCCCCCGGAGGGGGCCGGCAAGCCCCCTTGTCCGAACCGGAGCCCCGCATAGCTCGCATATCTATATCTGTTCAAAAAGCTTGTCGAGCCTGTGTTAGAAATGCCGGGACAAACGGGGGAGCTTTCCATGACAGCCGCCCGGGCCGCAGGGCCCGGGCGTTGCGGTGAATCGGTTGGATCCGGTCGCCTCGCACGTGGAGTGCGCATCTCCAAACCGAGATTACATATAGAAGTACTTCTTCCAGAACTCGGGGTCTTCCTTGTCCTTCCAGTAGTCTCCGAACTTTTGCTCGAAGAAATCCTCCAAACGTTCGAACCACCTTTTCCGCTTCTCGGCCTTTCCAGCTGCCTCCTCCAGCACATCCAGCAGAAAAGTCCCGATCTCGGAAATCTTGTCCTTGGGCACATACGCATGAGCCCCGGACCGGATGGACTTTACGAAATTGTCAGCGCTCAGGGCATGAGCGGTCAACATCAGCGTTGGGATCCCTCGCTTGGCCGTCTCCTCCAGGAGGTCATAACCCCTGACACCCATGATATCCAGGATAGCGGCATCATACTCCTTGCTCTCCAAGAACTTCTTGGCTCCCTCGTAATCCGACGCCTTGTCCAACTCGCACATGTCCAGGAGATCTTCCAACGACCCAAGGATATCCGGCTCGTCGTCCACGATCAGTACCCTCTTCCCTCGAAGCAGCTCTTCTCTCTCACCGGTCATAACTCTCTCCTCCCACTGGAGCGCACACCCGCCCGCAACCCGACTCAGGCGCCCCGGTAACGGTGGTAATTGAAAACGGCCGCCTACCGCCTCTTGCCGCCGATCCCTCATTTTAACGCCTACCGAGGATTTTTCAACCGGAAGGGCCTTTTTTCTCTCTATTATTCTTGAACGGCGAAGCGGTGCCATGACCGTCCCAAATCAACCGCTTGGGATCCCGCCGGTCCTTGAGGGAGAGTGCCCCTTCCGGGCACACCCCCACACAGAACCCGCAACTCCAGCAGAGCCCTGGATCCGCCACAACCCTGCCGAATTCCTCATCCACCCGAAGCGCGCCGTAAACGCACACCCTGGTGCAGGCCCCGCAACCCGAGCAGCTTTCCGGATCAGCTGCCGGCAAATACGGCCCCTCCGGGGGCAGGGCATAGGGGAACGCTTCCCTTGCAGCCAGGGTCCCGGCGTCGCACACCAATGGCAGAACCTTGCCCATGAACTCATCCGGAGCCCTGTAACCCCGGACCTCCATCCACTCCTCGAGGCCTGAATTAATCCGTTCGAAAAGCCCGGGCCCCTCGAAATACAGCCCGGAGCCCACCCCGACCAGGCGGCAGCCGGCGAGCAGATACTGGAGCACATCGCTATGCCCGGAAACGCCCCCCACCCCTATGACCGGTAAGCTGGAAGCCCTCAGGAGGCGCACCGCCCTGGCAAGCGAAAAGGGCAGAAAAGCCCGGCCCATGGCGTACCCCCCTATGGCGGGCGCGCCAAAGGGCTCCTCGGCCTCGACGTCGATCACCAAACCCCCGGGTGCATTGTGGGCCGTTATAAAGTCGGCCCCGCTCCTCTCCAGGCATTGAGCGGCCTCCTCCAGGGGCTCGAGCATAGGTCCGATCTTCACCCCTATGGGCACCCTCTGCGCGCTTGACTTCACCGCCTCCAGTATCCGCCCCGCCACGGTGAAGTCAGCCTCAAAGACCCGACCCACATGCGGGCATGAAAAGTTCAATTCCAAGAGACAGGCCCCGGAATCAGCCATGGCTCGAGCGGTCTCGCGCCACCCCGAGAGATCCGAGGGCTCCTCGAAAAAGCTCGCCACCAGCCCCACCGAATACCTTTGGCAGATCTCTGACATTTTGGAGACCCGGCGGCACCAGGGACCGATGGGCTCGACGTGAGGGGCGGCGAGCGAATAAAGGCACTTTCCTTCCCGGAAGCCCTTCCCCAGCCCTCCCAGCGGAAACTGGTACGGCCGCACGCGCACCTTGTACTCCGGTTTGGACGTGAACGTCTTGGTCACCACACCGCCGGCACCGGCCACACACAATCCTTCAACCGCCGCAGGCACGGCCCCCCATTCAGACGACGAGGCCACCACCGGGCTCCTGAACCGAATCCCGGCAAGGTGGACCCCCAAATGCCCCTCGGTATCCATGGTTCTCTCCGAAACCCCCACAGCCGCCTTAGCGCCCGGAGTTTCTTGTCTCTATGAATTTGGTCTTTTTCTTCTCCCGGGGTAGTGTCCCGGCCGGGACCCATTCTATCTTCGGCGCTACACGCAGCTCGCGCCGGAAGAGATCCATGATTCTCTCTTCCAGCCCATTGAGCTCCTGCTCCGCCGTCCCCGCACCGTACTCCACCTTCAGCCCGAGGGGCGGGGGGACCACCGGGCCCGGTCCATCCAGGACGACCCTGAAGTGACCGGTCACCTCGGGCCTGAACTTGAAGAGGGCCTCTTGAATGGCGGTGGGATACACATTCACCCCCTTTACGATCAGCATGTCGTCGGCCCTGCCCACGATGCGGAATGTCATTCCCGGCATGCCGCACGGGCAGGGTTTTGTGGAGACCTCCAGTATGTCCCCCAGCGCATAGCGCATGAACGGCCCCCCTTCCCAGTCGAGAAACGTAAACACCATCTCTCCCCTGGCGCCTTGCCGCAGCTCCACCGGCTCCTTGTTCTCAGGGTCCACCAGCTCCAGCAAGCAGTGATCCTCGCTCACGAAATGCATCCCGCTGTACTGCTCCGGAGGCTCATCGCATGATATACCGTGGAAGGCATGCCCTCCCCCGGTGTGATCGAAGACCTTGGCCCCGAAGCCTTGGGCCAATAGGGTCCTGACCTCAGGGTTCCCGCCTCCCGGCTCCCCCGCGCAGAAGAACCACCTGAGCCCCAGGTCCCGGGCCTCCTTGCCGGTGAGCTCCCTGCTCCTCTCCAGAAGATACAGTCCGAAGGAGGGGGTGGCGATTATGGCGTCAGGAGCGGTCAGGCGGATGAAATCCAAGACCCTCTGGGTGCCCCCTTCTATCCCCACCGGGACCACACAGGCTCCCATGTGCTGTATGCCTTGGGACAGAGGAAGCCCGCCGGTGAACATGCTCAGGGAGAGGGCCTGTATCATCACGTGACCGGGCCGGATCCCGGCGCGCCAGTACTTGCGTGCGTGCATCTCATTGACCACGCCCACATCGTGCTTGGTCAAGGTGTAGAGTGTCGGTGTTCCGGTGGTACCCGAGGTGGAATTGATACGCACCAATTTGTCCCTGGGCGCGCAGGCCAGCAGGGAGTAGGGGTCTCCGTAGCGTTCAAGGGATTCCTCCTGGGCCCTGCGGTGCTCGTCCTTGGTCATCAAGGGGAGCCCGGCGAAATCAGCGAAGCTCCGGATGTCTCCCGGCTCCGCCCCCGCGGTCCGGAACTTGGCCCGATGGAATTCGGAATGCTCGTAGTTGTACGCCACCTGCTTCTTCAGCTTCTCCCACTGGAGAGCCCTCATCTCCTCCCTGGACAGGGTCTCTATGAACTCGTTCCAGAGGCGTCTATCCCCTTGGTGCTTCATCAGCTCTTCTCTCCTTCTCAGCCCTGATCAACGGAACCATCCTTGCCCGGGCCCTCACAAAGCTCCAGCAGGAGCCCCTCAGTGGTCCACGGGTCGAGGAAGGCCACTCTCCCATGGCTCCCGGGCCTGGGAAACCCTTCCATGACCTTGCAGCCCTCTCGGGAAAGCCCTGCGACGGCCTCCTCAATGGCGGGGACCTCCATGGCAATATGGTTGTATCCTTCGGCCCCTCCCATGACATCTCTTCCCAAGCTAGGCTCCTCGGACAGGTACTGGATAAGCTCGACGGTCACGTTGGCCGCCTCCAAGCGGGCCACCCTGAGCCCCACCTCGGGCATCTCCTTTATCCCTCCGGACCGGAACCCGAACCCGCCCTCCAGGAGCCTCAGGTTACGCTCCAGGTCCCGGACGATCACCCCCACGTGCTCCACCCTGGGCCTTCTCATCACCGCCCCCTCCGTTTCCGCCGGGTGGCGTCCTGGTCCACCTCCAAGGTGGCCGGGTCGATTGCCACACCATAGTCCTCGCGCGCCGACCTCACTGAGACCACCTCGTTTCGGACGTCCTCCACCACCTTGGAGACCGGCCGCTCCAGCGGATCGCCGTAGCCACCGCCTCCGCCCGCTCGCTCGTTGAAAACGGTATGCTCGGGTATATCTCGGATTATTTCCTTGCTCTTTGCCGCTTGCACCCGGCCGTCGGGAAACCGAAGCTCCACCCGGTTCGCCGCCCCCTTTCCGCCCCCGAAAAACCCGAATGCCCGCGCATCTTCCTCGATCCCGTCCCCGAACGCGATGCCGGTTACGTTCTTGCCGTATATCTCGAACTCGGTCTCCACTCCCAGGCCACCCCGCCACCTGCCCGGGCCGGCGGAATCCTGCAAGTACTCGTGCTTGATCAAGAAATGAGGGTCCTGGATTTCGAACATCTCGTAGTCCTGGGCCAGTATGCCTCCTGCGCAGTTGATCAGCCCGATGTGGTCATAACCGTCGGCCATCCATGTAGCCCCTGACCCCCCTTTGAGCGCCAGAAAGAGTATGTCCACGTATGAGCGGTCCTTGCGGGGATCCCACCCGGTGACCGTGAAGCCCAGGAAGCGGTTCCACCCTGCGGTGACCCTGCGGGGCAGGGCCGGGGCCATGGCCTTGAATATGGCGTCCGAGATGGGGCCGGTGATGCTGTTGCCAAAGGTGGTGGCCGCCGGATAGGCCGCGTTCAAGAATGAACCTTTTGGATTGACGATATGAACAGGCCTTAAAATTCCATCATTATGGGGAATATCAGGGTTTATATGCATCAGAAAAGTCAAAAGAACGGCAGAGGCGGTCGCTGCATAGGGAGCATTGACAAAGCCCTCGGTCTGAGGGGAGGATCCCGTGAAATCAAAGGTGATTTCATCGCCCTTGACCGTGACCTCGAGGTTGATCTTCATCTTGGAGCCTTCGCGGATTCCATCGTAGTAGACCCAGCTCTCTCCTTGATAGCTCCCGTCAGGGATCTGGCCGATCTCCCGTCTAACCATCTTCTCGGTGACATCAAACAGATACTCCACGTGGTCGTTGAACCGCTCCACCCCGTAACGATCCAGAAGGGCCGAAACGCCCCTCTCCCCCACGACGCATCCCCCGATCTCCGCCTTGATGTCCTCCTCCACTATGTCATAGCGGATATTGGCGAATATCAGATCCCAGACGTCCCTGCGAAACCGCCCCTCCTCGTATATCTTGACCGGAGTGATCCGCAGGGCCTCCTGCCAGACTTCCCTGGCCTCGGGGTTGTATCCCCCGGCCACCGCGCCCCCGATATCCGCCTGGTGTCCCTTGCACGCGGCCCATGCCACGAGCTCTCCCTGGTGGAACACGGGCTTGAATACGGCCACGTCCGCGTTCTGGTTGCCTCCGGTGAAGACGTCGTTGTGAAGGATCACATCCCCCGGGCGGATGTCTTCGCCGAAGTACTCCACTATGTAGCGGCAGGCCGGCTGGATGGCGAAGGCCAGCACCGGGATGTACTCGGTCTGCTCCAGCATCCGTCCGTTCTTGTCGTAGAGGCCGGTTACGAAATCCCTCGCCTCGTTCAGAAT
This sequence comes from uncultured Desulfobacterales bacterium, assembly GCA_964647905.1. GTDB lineage: Bacteria > Desulfobacterota > DSM-4660 > Desulfatiglandales > HGW-15 > CAZYJR01. Next base: position 69,953 of record CAZYJR010000002.1, read on the forward strand.
GGGGGACCTGGTGGTGCGAAGCAGCGTAAGACCCATTTCCTCGGTTATGGACTTGAAGCGCCGCTGGAGCACCGACGCCAAGATCGGGTCGATTTCCCTTTTCATTTGATCCTCCTCTGATCTTTCCGATACACCGCCATTGGTGCCATCCCCGTGTGGTCCGCCCCTCAGAGTGCGGCCATCAGGTAGCTCCCGTACTGATCGCAGGACACTGAGTAGCCCGGAGGAACGAGAATGGTGGTATTGATCTGTTCGATGACCGCCGGCCCTTCGAGCCTGTTGCCGTGCCCCATGCGATTGCCGTCATAGACCTTCACGTCCCTGTACCCGCGGTCCCGGGGTATGAACACCGGCCGGGTTCCCTTGAGGCACCCGGCCGGGTCCGCTCCCCGGTGAGGCTCCTCCCGAAACTCGGGCTTCTGGGTGATTCCAATGGCCGACATCCTTATATTGACAAGCTCCACCTGGGTGCCTTCCTCTCGGAGGTCATAGCCGTAGAGCCTATTGTGCTCCCGGTGGAAAGCCGCCCGTATCGCCTGGTCGTTGAATCCGTGAAGATCCTCGGCCTCCGCCTCCACGTTCACCTCGTGGTACTGGCCCACGTACCTCAGGTCCAGGCTGAACCTGAACCGCCTCTGCCCGGGTCCGATGCCTTCGGCCGAGAGCACTCCCTCACCCTCGGCCTCCAAGCCCCGGACAAGTTCCCGGAACCAGGGGACATCGATGACTTCCCTGTCGAAGGGGCAGTGGTAGCTCCTCACGAAATCGTGCTTGAGATCGGAAAGGAGCATGCCCGCGGCGCAGAATATGGAGGACTCCTTGGGGATCAGTATCCTGCTGATCTCCAGCTCGGCGGCTATCATGGCGGCGTGGATCGGTCCGGCACCCCCTGCGCAGACCAGCAGGAAGTCCCTGGGGTCATACCCCCGCTGGACCGATATCTCACGGATCGCCGAGGCCATGTTTACATTCATGATGTGGTACATCCCGTGGGCCGCCTCCACCAAGTCCAGGCCCATTGGTACGGCCACCATCTCTTTCACCGCACACTCAGCGGCCTTCCTGTCGAGCTTCATTCGACCGCCTGCGAAGTACTCCTCGCTCAAGTAGCCCAGCACCAGGTTGGCGTCGCTGCACGTGGGCTCGGTCCCGCCGAGCCTGTAACAGGCCGGGCCGGGATAAGCACCGGCGCTCTTGGGACCCATCTTCAAGAGCCCGCCCTCGTCGATCCACGCAACGCTTCCGCCTCCTGCGCCTATGGTGTTTATCTCCATCATGGGCAGTGCGAGAGCGTATCTATTCACCTTCCCGTCGGTTGTCACTATGGGCTCTCCGTCCTTGATCAGGGCGGCGTCGAAGCTGGTACCCCCCATGTCCACGGTGATGAAGCTCTCGTAGCCGTGAGGGCGGGTATATGCCACGCCGGCCACAGGGGCCGCGGCCGGACCGGACAGGAGGGTGCTCGCTGCGAGCTCGGTAACCGCCTCCGGCGTGGTCACACCGCCGTTTGACTGCATTATCAAGAGGACGCCCTGAAAGCCGCCCTTTTCCAAGCGTTGGGTGAGCCGGGAGAGGTAGCGCTCCAGTATGGGGCCTACTGCGGCGTTCAGCACCGTGGTGCTCACCCTGTCGTAGAACCTCACCTGGGGCAGGACTCGGCTGGAGACCGAGAGATAGGCGTCGGGCATGGCTTCCCGCACCTTCTCTTCGGCATGTCTTTCGTTCTCCGCGTTTGCGTACGAATGCATGAAGCAGACCGCCACGGCCTCCACCCCGTGTGCACGGAAGCGCTCCACTCCCTCGAGCACGTCGGTGCTTTCCAGCTCCCGCAGGACTCGGCCTGCATAGTCTGTGCGCTCGTCAACCGGGTAGCGGAGGTACCGGGGTACGGGAGGGGGCGGGGGCAAATAGCGGTTGTTGTAAAGCTCCTCCCGAATTCCACGCCTCATTTGCAGGGCGTCCCTGAACCCTTGGGTGGTCAACAGCCCGGTCTTCGAGATGTTTCCGGTGAGAACGGCGTTGGTGGTCACAGTTGTCCCGTGGACGATGATCTCCACTCTCTCGAGGAATTCCTCCAGGCCCAGGGCTTTGGATGCGGCCATCTCCTCCAGCCCGCGGATCACCGCCACGGACGGATCCTCCGGGGTGGACAGCACCTTGAACACCCCCGGGGTCCCCTTTTCGTCCATCAACAGAAAGTCCGTGAAGGTGCCCCCCACGTCAACGCCGACCCTGAGTCCCATAGTACCTCCTCCGGAAGCCGCTTCTACTTGATAAGCCCGGGCAGATAGAGAGCGAGCTGCGGAAATATCATCACCAGAGCCATGACAGCGGCGTCGCAAAGAAGAAACGGCACCCCTGCCTTGTAAATATCCGCCATGGTCGTGTCTTTGGGGGCCACGCCCTTCATTACGAAGAGGAGCAGCCCGAAAGGCGGCGTAGTATTGGCCATCTCCATGTTGATCAGCATTATCAGGGCGAACCACAGGGTATCAAAATGAAGGGCCTGGACAATGGGAAGGAAAATTGGGATGGCGATCATCACCATCGAAAGATTATCCATGAAGCAGCCAAGGAATATCAGGATAATCTGCATACATATCAATATCATTATGGGCGAAAGATCGAGATCGGTTACAACATTTATAAGCCCTGCGCTTGCCCCTGAAAACGCCATTATTTGGCTGAAAGTCATGGAGCCCACAATGATCATGAACATCATGGAAGTGATCCGGATGGATCCTATCACGCTATCCTTGAATATCTTCCAGCTCATCCTCCCGTAGGCGACCGCCAGGAGTATGGTCCCCATGGCCCCGAGAGCGGCCGCCTCCGAAGGGGTGGCCACGCCCAGGAAGATCAGCCCGATCACTAGGAAGAGAATCAGACCCAAGGGCAGGACATGGATCAAGGTCCCCTTCAGCTTCACCCGTAAAGGGACTCGAACCACTTCATAGGAAGGGGCCAGGTGGGGCTGGAGCAGGCACCTGATCACCACGTAACCACCGTAGAAAAGGGCCATCACGCACCCCGGCAGTATTCCCGCTATAAGGAGCCCGCCCACTGAGATCTGGTTCAGTGCGGCCAGCAGGATGGCGAGGGCGCTGGGAGGGATCAGCATGGACAGCCCGCCGCTGCCCATGATCGGCCCGATGGCCATGGGCTTCTTGTAGCCGCGCCGCTCCATGTCCGGGACCAGCATGGAGCCAAGGATCGCAGTGGTGGCCAGGGTCGAGCCGCTCATGGTGGAAAACAGCGCCCCGCCCAAAATGGCTAGCAGAGACAGCCTCCCCGGGATCCGCCCGATCCACTGGTCCACTACATCAATCGCCCGAAACCCCAACTTGGAGTGGAACATGACCTCTCCCATCAGCACGAACAAAGGCACCGGGAGGAGGCTGAAAGAGGTCAGGCTCTCGGCCATGTTCAGGATCAACTGGTTTATCCCGGGCTCGCCGCCCAGGAACAAGACCGCCCCGATCAGATCTATGAACAGGAACGCCACAGCTACAGGGATGCCGGAGACCATGAGGAGGACCATGGTGCCCAGCAGTATTGTCAGGGCCAGCCACCAAGCCATAAGGAAATCCTGTGAGACGGCTCCGTCACGCCCCGAACGGCAAGCCCCCGGGGCGGGGAAAGGGGCGGCCCCGCACAGGGGCCGCCCGGGTCAGAGACTATCCCCGGCGTCCGGGGTGCTGCGCTTGACGGCTCGCCAGTGGCCCGCGGCCTTTCGCAGGAACTGAACGGCGAAGAAGAAGCAACCTATCGGTATCACCCCAATCACCAGGTACTCGGGAATCTTCAGGTACTTCAATGTGGGCACTTGCCGCTGGTGGTAGTCCAGCGTGATGAGAGTGCCGTAGTAGGCCAGCACCAGGAGCACCCCGCACCCGACAGTGGAGGTGATTATGTTGATCGTGTCTTGGGTCCGCTTGGAGAGCCGGTTCAAGACTATGTCAATTTTGATGTGGCTGTCATCGCGCAGGACATAGGCGGCGGCAAGGAACGGGATGTAGAGGAGAATATACTCGCTGAACTGGAGCACCCATGCAACAGGCCGGTTGAAGAAGTACCGCATGATCACATCCACACATACGGCGACCAGCGCGAAGAGCATCAGCGCTCCGGCCAACCAGGCGAGCCCCGCAATCACCCTGTCAAACGCCTTCCCTATGGGCTGCAGCATTGATCCCATGGAGCATTTCCTAGGGTGTCAACATCTCTCTCAGCTTCGGGCCCAGGTCGGGGTTTTCCTTCACCACACTATCCCAACCTGCCTTATAGGCGAGATCTACATAATACTTAGTGTCTTCAGGGGAAAAAGATATGACTTCCATTCCTCTTTCCTGCATCTCTTGGTATTCTTCTTCACCTATTTGAGCCATAGTCCTAGTATACTGCTTCTCATTTTCAATCATGCACTCCATCATCAGGTCCTTGAGGTGTTGAGGCAGGCTCTCCCAAGTCTTGAGATTCACAAGGGCCTCTATATTCATCTCATAGATACGCGGCTCCAGGATATAGTCGCAGACGTCCACCCAGCCCATCTGCACATTCCCGAGAACCGACCATGCATACCCGTCTATGGTCCCCCGCTCCAGGGCGGTATAGATGTCCGAGCCCGGGATGGTCATAGGAACGGCCCCTATCTCTTTGATAAAGGCCTCGTAAGTGGCCGAAACCCTGATCTTCTGCCCCTTCAGCTCCTGGGGCCGCTCCACCGGCTTGTTCGTGAACACATGGAACCAGGTCCCGAACTCGGCCCGGCCCAGGTAGAAGACGTTGTGCGGTTTCAGGAGCTCCACGCGGAGGTCGTAATACCCCACTTCGCGCTCCTTCATGGGATCCAGCCTGGTGAGGTGGGTGTAGGCGGCCCCGGTCACCTGCCTCCCATAGTAGGACTCGCATCCGAATATCATGTCCACCACCCCGGTCCGAAGGGCCTCGAACTGCTTGAACCCGGGCATGGCCTCGGGACCGCCCACATACTTTATCTCCAGCTCGCCTGCCGCCCGCTTGTTGATTTCATCGACCAGCGCCATAAAGGCGGTCATATTCTTGTCGCCTTTGGGCAGAAAAGTAACCATTTTCAAGGTTATGGTATCCTTGGCCTGAACCGGAGAAAGACACAGAACCAGGCCCACGGCCATTGCCAGAGCAAAGATGGTACGTCTCATTTTCCCCTCCCTTGATTCACTGAGTGAGCAGACATATTGCACGGATCAACGGTCATTCCCCTCCACTATCATTACTTCACGGCTCATCACCCCCTTTCGTTTGATCTCCTTTCAGGGCCGCCTCACGGGCCTCATCGGCCTGCGGGCTCCAAACATCCCCCTCGGGATACCCCGAAAGGATGGCACGCATATCCTGTATGTGCTCTATCATGGCTTTTCTAGCGGCCTTTGGATCCCTTTGCTTCACCTTTTCGGCAATTTTACGGTGGTGACATTTGATGCTTTTTTTGTCCTTCTCACTCCAGTGGATCCGGGAGATGAACCTGAACAAGAGCTCCACCAGGGAGGCCTGGAAAAGACTGAGGAGAGGATTGTTGGCCGCCGCAGCCAGGGCCTTGTGAAAGTTTTCGTCTCCGCTCTGGAACTTGCTCTTTGCCGCAAAGGAGGCTTCCAGCTCTTCTATGCTCTTCCATATCGCCCCCACCTGTTCCTCTGAAGGGTTCACCGCGGCCAGGTAAGCGATCTGCGGCTCGAGGATGCCCCTTACCTCCAATACATGGCGTATGCGGATGTTGTTCCACTTGATCACGTCCCGCAGGATCTCCGCGACCTCGGCCTCCCCGAGCTCCTCCGTCACAAAGGTTCCTCCGCCAGTACCCTTGCGAACATTGAGCAGGCCGCTGTTCCTGAGGGTCAAAATGGCGGAGCGCACCGTCACCCGGCTGGTGTTGAAGATCCCGGCAAGCTCCCGCTCCGGAGGCAGACGCTCCCCCGGCGGGAGCCTGCGCTGGAAGATCGCCTCCTTTATCTGTGCCACTATCTTTTCATGGGCCTGGCGGCCGTCCGCAACCGCCTGAAAGGAATCCGTTCCGGCTTCCATAGGAGCCATTCCCCCTTTTCCGGTTGAATTTCGGTCCATGCTGGTTGACCCGATAAAAAGCAGGGCTAAGGTCTGACCCTAGCCCTGCCTCGCGCACTTTGTCAAAGGGTTTTTTCCTCCGGCCGGAGGGGCTATGCCGCAGAAAAATTGAATCAGGACGAGGCGAGGGCGGATTGAGCCGGGCAGGCACCCAGGCGGAGGTATTCCAGCCCCTCCCTGACACGGCCTCTCTTGATGCAGCCCCTCCCGTATATGCGGCATTTGCGCTCCAATTCCCTCTCCACTGAAAGGCGCTGGGCCGCGGTCAGTGGGCCTCGGAGAAGATTCACGAGCGCCCTGATCCTGTAACGGTCCATACCCGGGCCGGAGGCCGAGAGTTGATCCGCGTGCCCGCCTTCGCGGACCACGTGAAACGACTCGATCAGGTGAATCTGGTGGCGGCGGGAGATCCGCAGCCACAGGTCGTAGTCCTCGCAGACCGGCAAGGACTCGTCGAAGATCCCCACCTCGGCCAACAAAGACCGTCGCAGCATCACGGAACTCGGGCTCACCAGGCAGCGCTCCAGGGAGGCAAGGAATATGTCTCCGGAGGGCTTCAGGTGCCTCCTGGCCGGGTTGACCCTGCGGCCGTGGCGGAACCAGATCTCCTGTGTCTGGCAGGCCACCGCTCCAGGGTTCTCCCTGAAAAAGGCCTCCTGCACCTCCAGCTTTCCGGGCAGCCAGCGGTCGTCGCTGTCCAGAAAGGCGACCAAGGGGGCTTTACCGGACCGGATCCCGGTGTTCCGGGCCGCAGAGACCCCCAGGTTAAGGGGGTGCCTGATCAGGGTTATGCGTCCCAGGAAAGGCTCAAGGACTTCCCTTGTATGGTCTTCGGAGCCGTCATCCACCACCAGGATCTCCCGGGCCGGCACGGTCTGGCCCAATACCGAGGCAACGGCCGTTACCACCTTCTCCGCCCGATTGAAGGTGGGTATTACCACGCTCACATCAGCGGTCATGAAATCACCCGCCACAGGGAGGCCAGAGGACCTGCAACCAGCAAGTTTCCCTCCACCATCGCCTCGAGGCGCAGACCGGGATAAAGCCAGCGCTTTTCATAGGCAATCAGGGTCAAGGCCGAGGAAAAAAAGGCCAGCGTGAGGGCGAAGGCAAGAGAGTTCGCCGCATGCAAGGCCCCCGCCAGGACAAGGACAAGCGCCCCGCCCGCAAGGACATACCCGAGCAGCCGCAGGGTCCGCCTCTCCCCAATGGTGATGGGCAACGTCTCCACCCCTGCCACCAGGTCGCCTTGTACTCGGAAGATGTCGAACAAGGCGGACCGGACGTAGACCATGGCCAGAACGAACACGAAGGCCGTAAATGCCGCCGGTGAGGCGGAGGCGTCCAGCCCGAGCAGCGGGACCAGGCAAATGACCACGGACCAGGCCAAGGATTCGGAAAGGGTCTTGGAGCCGGGAATGTCCTTTATCCTGCCGTATCGCCACCGGGACTCGCTCCGCAGCGGCACCACCGGGAGGCTGTAGACCATGCCGAGCGCGCTCAGGGCGATAACGGCGGCAAAGACCGAGGCCCCCTGCCGCCAGGCCAGCAACAGCGCCGCTGCCTGGGCCGCGGCGCCCAAGAACACCAGAGCCGTGCGGTGTCTCTTATAAAACCTCGCCCGGTCCGGCTCGTTATAGGTGCTGGCCCCGCGATCCAGGAACCGGTTCAGGATATGCATGGCCCAGATATAGACCGCCGCAAGGGTGTAATGGGCGGGGTCCGTGGCCCGCCCCGATAGCAGCGCCGCTGCGTGTGCCAGGGAAAAGGCACCCAGGGCCGCCAGGATATTGGTGAACGCCATGAACTTGACCGCGCGCCTCAAGCTCCGGATCGCGCGCGAATCCCGCCTGCTCCTGATATCCTCGAGCTCCCGGACCACGTTCTTGATCATCCAGTTGGGCGTGGAGGCCCCGGCCGTCACCCCAACGGAGCCTATGCCGGTCAACACCCCCCGGTCCAGCTCCTTCTCGGTTTCCACGTGAAACGTGGGCATACCAGCGGCCTTGGAGACCTGGGCGAGACGGCGGGTGTTGCCGCTATGGTATCCGCCGACCACCACCATGGCCTCGACCTGGCCGGCGAATGAGGCCACCTCGGCCTGGCGGTTGTGGGTGGCGTCGCAAATGGTGTCGAAGACCTCGGCCTCGAGGTTGGTTCGGCGCACCGCTTCCACGATCTCTCCGTAGAGGCCCGCGTCCTGGGTGGTCTGGGCGACAACGAAAAGCGGGCCCTCCAGGGGCAGCCCGGTCACCTGCTCCGGCCGATCGATCACATGGGCCTTGCCCTCGGCATAGCCCTGCAGGCCGATCACCTCGGGGTGATCCTTCTCCCCGACTATCAAGGCCGTATATCCCTTCCTGGTCCGGGAGCGGATGATGGCTTGGACCCGAGCTACCTTGGGGCAGGTGGCGTCGATCACCCTGAGGCCGGTGGACCGGAGGAGCCTCCTCTTCTCCGGGGGGATGCCGTGGGCCCGGATCACCACGGTCCCATCTGAGATCCCCTCGAGTTCGTCCACCGCCTGCACGCCCTTTGATTCCAGCAGCTCCAGCACCTGGCGGTTGTGTATGAGAGGACCGTAGGTGTATATGGGCTCCTTGGACTTGTTGGCCTGGGCCAGCACCTTTTCCATCGCCAGCCTGACCCCCATGCAAAACCCGGCCGTCTTGGCGAGCTTGACCCTCACACCGGCGCCTCCTCCTCCAGGAACATGAAGTACTCGTCCAGCAAAGACAGCAGCGACTCCTTGTCCCGCATGCGGGTTATCCTTCCCCTGAACCACGTGCTGTGAGGGAGGCCCTTGGTGTAAGCCAAAAGGAGCCCCCTCATCATGTACGGGGCACGGGCCTCTCCCATGGTCTCTGCGAGCAGCCCATAGTGCTCCAGAATGACGGCGCGCCGCTCCGAGAGCTCCGGCGGGCGGGGGCTCCGGCCCTCGGTCAGGTCCAGGATCTGCCTGAATATCCAGGGATTGCCCAGGGCCCCGCGGGCGATCATCACCCCGTCACATCCCGTATCCCGCAGCATCCTGACGGCGTCTTCCGGCCTGAAGACGTCACCGCTGCCCACCACCGGGATCCGGACCGCCTCCTTCACCCGGCCTATGAGGCCCCAATCGGCGCGGCCTGAGTAGCCCTGGGTGGCGAAGCGGGGGTGAACGGTCAGGCCGTCCGCACCGCAGTCTTCCAGGACCCGTGCAGTGTGTTCCGCCGCCGGCCTCTCCGGGCACCACCCGGCCCTCATCTTGGCGGTCAGGGGGAGCGGGCTTGCTCTCCTGACCGCTTCGGCTATGCGGGCCACCTGGTCCGGCCGGTCCAGGAGGGCGGCGCCGGCCCCGGTCTTGGCGAGCTTCCTCACCGGGCAGCCCAGATTGATGTCGATCAAATCCGCCCCGGCTTCCACGGCCATGCCTGCAGCCTCGGCCATGCTCTCGGGGGCGGCGCCAAAGAGCTGGACGGCCAGGGGTCTCTCCTCGGCACGTGTCTCCAGGTATGCAAGCGTCTTTTCGTTTTTCAGGGTCAGGCCGACGGCGCTCACCATCTCAGTGGTGACCATCGCCGCCCCCAAGCGCTTGGCGATCAGGCGGAAGGGCAGATTGGTCACCCCGGCCATAGGGGCCATTATGAAGGGGCTTTTCAACCTGATGGTCCCGATAGTCAGCATGAGCTTGAAGGACCCGCTCCCTCGCTCCCTTGGCGGGCGGATCAGTAATCCACCGACGGGAAGAGCTTTCGCTCCGTGTGGGGCAGGAACAGTGAAGCCACGTACTGATCCATATACGGCTGGTAATTGGACAACTCGATGTTGGTCATGGACTTGGCCACGGCCCTGCACTTCTCGAAGGCCTCTTCGTGGATCAGGGCCATCCGGGCGCCCGTGAGCGAGCTGTTGCCGATGAAGCGGATCTTCTCCTCGGGGATATCCGGCAGAAGACCGATGGATATGGCCTTTCGGATGTTCAGATAGCTCCCGAAGCCCCCTGCCACGTAGAAGCGCTCCAACATGTCCAGGCTCAGCCCGATATAGTCCACCAGGGACTTGATGGCTGCGAACACCGAACCCTTGGACTTCATCAGGTTGTCTATATCGGACTCCGTGATCACTATGGGCTCGCCGCTCTCGGATTCTTCTCCGGGCACGATGGTGTATTGGGGCACGTCATCCTCGAACCCCAGTCGGGGGTCGTTTCTGTCCCGGTGGAATTTGCCATCGTAACCTATTATGCCGTTCTTGACCAGTTCGTAGATGGTGTCGATCAGTCCGGAACCGCATATGCCCCTGGCAGGGGCCTTTCCGATGGTCTGGTAAGTCACATCGCCGTCCCGAATCTCGACCTTTTCCACCGCCCCCCGCGTCGCGCGCATGCCGCAGCGGGTACCCCCGCCCTCAAAAGAGGGGCCTGCCGAGGCTGAACAGCAGACCAGCCAGTCACTGTTGCCTATGGCGATCTCCCCGTTGGTGCCTATGTCCATCAAGCCTTGGATCTCCTCCTGCTCCGCTATCCCGGAGGAGACCACACCGGCCACTATGTCCCCGCCCACATACGAGGCCACACTGGGCAGGACCTCGAGGATGCCCCGAGGGTGTATGTGAATGCCGATCTCGGAGGCCCATACCTGTGGATAGATGTCCGCTGTGGGGACATAAGGCTCCAGCCGGATGGAGCAAGGGGTCAGACCGAGCAGCAGGTGGCTCATAGTAGTGTTGCCGGCCGCCACCACGGCCCGGATATCCTCCCGGCTTATGCCTTGCTTCTCCGCCAGCCCCTGGATGATATCGTTTATGTTCTTGACCACGGCCTCCTGGAGGGGTGCGAGTCCGCTGCGGTCCTTGCGGCATGCGTAAATCATCCGGGAGATCACGTCTTCGCCGTACTGGGCTTGGGTATTGTGGGTGCCGTCCACCCCCAACACCCGGCCGGTGCGCAGATCCAGGAGTTGGGCCACCACGGTGGTCGTGCCCACGTCCACCGCCGCCCCGTAACTGGACGCAGTGGTGTCGCCCGGCTCTATCTGCTGAATCCGGTACCCCTTGTTGTCCCTGACCACCGTGGCGGTCACCTTCCAGTCATTGTCCCTCAGCATGTCCGAGAGCCCGAGGAGGCACCGGAACAAGATCTCGTATGAGTGCCATCCGATCTTCCGCCTGAGCTCCCGGCTGACACGCTCGATATCCGGGATGTTGTCCTCTATGGTGGGCTTGGGCAGCTCCAGGAATATCTTTCGGGATAGAGGCTTTAAGGGATAGACGGCAAGCCCCGTCTCCATCCGGACCACCACATCCTCGCCCTCTGCAACTCCACCCCGGCCCTCTCCGGTCATTATCTGCTCCTCTTCGAGCAGTGACTCGGGGGGGACCTCCACGCTCAGGTCGTCGTGCACCTCTGTCTGACAGGCAAGCACCATCCCCTTTCGGAGCTCCTCCTCGGAAAAGAAGCTCGCCGCGCCCTCTTCCTGAGTGACGTCTCCCTTCACGACACGCACCCGGCACTTGCCGCAGACTCCCTCCCCGCCGCACAGGTTGTCAATATATACCCCCGCCGCCTGTGCCGCTTCGGCCAGGGTCTTGCCTTCTTCCACCCGAATGCTCTTTTCAAAAGGGAGAAAGGTGACTTCGAATGCGCTCATATTTCTCTCCGTATCCAGCTCTCCAACCATGAATACGGGCCCATCAAGCCCGGCTCTAGAGGGCCCTCATGTTTCCCTGTAGCTCAGAATGGCCTTTGTGAGCGTATATCATTCCCGCCTGAAATGTAAAACCCAATTTTCTCTGCGCACCCGTCCCGATGCAGGGTCGTTGACACCGGAAAGAGCGGACCCTATGATTGATGCCTGTATGGATGGGAGCCTCGGGTAACCTACGGGCCGATTCACCCGGACCAGGAGAAGCCCTGTTGAATTTCTTGGAACAACCCGTACTCGGCCCCAATGCCGGGAGAGTCCTTGAGAAGCGGTATCTGAGGAAGGACGAGAGCGGCCGAGCGGTGGAGACCCCGGCGGAGATGTTCGCACGGGTGGCTCGACATGTGGCCGCGGCCGAGGACAACTACGGCGGTGTGGGTTGCGGCCGGGAGATGGAGGAGGCGTTCTACCGAATGATGACCGAGCTCCGGTTCCTGCCCAATTCCCCCACCCTGATGAACGCGGGGAGAAGCCTGGGGCAGCTGGCGGCCTGCTTCGTCCTCCCGGTGGAGGACAGCCTGGAGGGGATTTTCGGCGCCCTGAAGAACGCCGCCCTGATCCATAAGTCAGGCGGCGGAACCGGTTTCAGCTTCTCCAGGCTGCGCCCGAAGAACAGCCGTGTGGGCACCACCGGGGGTGTGGCCTCGGGTCCGGTATCCTTCATGAAGATATTTAACACCGCGACCGAGCAAATCAAGCAGGGAGGAACCCGCCGGGGAGCCAACATGGCGGTCCTGCGCGTGGATCACCCGGATATCATGGAGTTTATTTCCTGCAAGAGGAACCGGGAGATGAACAACTTCAATCTCTCCGTGGCCGCCACCACCGAGTTCATGGCAGCGGTAAGGGAGGACAGGGACTATGCTCTGCTTGATCCCAGGACCCGCCTCCCCGCAGGCACCCTGAGGGCCCGGGAGGTCTACCGGACCCTTGTGGAGCAAGCATGGGAGCATGGGGACCCAGGAGTGCTGTTCCTGGACAGGATAAACCAAGACAACCCCACCCCGCGGCTCGGCGAGATCGAGGGCGTCAACCCCTGCGGGGAGCAACCCCTGCTGCCCATGGAGGCTTGTAACCTCGGATCCATAAACCTTGCAAAATTCGTCAGGCTGGAAAAGGGCCGCCCCGCGGTGGCGTATGACGCCTTGGGGGAGACGGTCAGGCTGGCCGTGAGATTCCTGGACGACGTCATAGACGTCTCACGCTACCCCCTGCCCGAGATCCGGGAAATGGTGCTGGGCAACCGAAAGATAGGGCTGGGGGTCATGGGGTTTGCAGACATGCTCCTGCAGCTCTGGGTCCCTTACGACTCTCAAGAGGCCCTGCAGGTGGCCGAAGAGGTGATGGGCTTTGTCCAGAGGCGGTCCAAGGAGGCCTCAAGCAGCCTTGCCGAGGAGCGCGGGGTGTTCGGCAATTTCGAGCTGAGCATCTATCGAGACATGGAAAACGCCCGGTTCAGGAACGCCGCCACCACCACCATAGCCCCCACCGGTACGCTCAGTATCATCGCGGGTTGCTCGAACGGCATAGAGCCGCTATTCGCCCTGAGCTTCGTCCGGCGGGTCATGGAAGGGGAAGAGTTCGTGGAGGTAAACCCCCACTTCGAACGGGTCGCGCGGGAAAAGGGTTTTTTCAGCAGGGAGCTTATGGACCGGGTCGCCCGGCTAGGCGGTATCCGGCGGATGGAGGAGATACCCGGCGACGTACGCAATGTCTTCGCCACGGCCCATGATATTGCTCCGGAGTGGCACGTACGCATGCAGGCGGCATTTCAGAAACACACAGACAATGCGGTATCAAAGACGGTGAATCTCCCGCGCGAGGCCTCCAGGGACGACGTGGCCGGGGTCTTCGGGCTGGCCTACGACCTCGGATGCAAGGGGGTAACCATCTACCGCGACGGGAGCAAGGACAATCAGGTCCTCAGTCACTCGGGCATGGACCCCCGGCACCCGGCGGGCAAACAGGGCGCCTCTCCCGGCGATACGTGCCCGGACTGCGGTCAAAAGGTAAGATTCCAAGAGGGCTGCACGACCTGCCATTTCTGCGGCTTCACCCAGTGTGAATAGGGCCGGGGCCGGATCAGGAGACCTTATTATGGATCAATCGACGAGTATCAGGCGAATCCTCTTTGTTTCCAGCAGGAACGCTGTCCGCTCGCCCATGGCCGAGGCGGCGGTGAACTCGCTCTTCCCGGAGCGTTACCAGGCGGTGAGCGCCGGCACCGACCCGGCGGACCCGGACCCCCTGGTCGAGCAAGTCCTCAGGGAGGCCGGCCTGGAGCCCTCATCCAGCGCCCCCCGGGGGGTCGGGGAGGTAAGCCGCCTCCCGGTGGATTTCGTGGTCACCCTTTGCGACCGGGCCGTCAAGGTGTGCCCGCTGTTTCCAAATGCGAGCATCTCCTTTCACAAGGGTTTCCAGGAGCCACCGGCCTCGCCGGGCACCACCGATGAGCGGCTGGAGACATACCGCGCTCTGAGAGACGAGATACGCGCGTGGGTGGAGCGGACGTTCGGCTGAGGACCAGGCCTGTCTCCGGGCCGGTTCTTTCACATCCTGAGGGAGACGTCTCCGCAAAGGATCAGTCGTTCTGCACCGGTTTCGTCTCTGACCACCAGGGCACCGCAAGCGTCTATACCCTCCGCGATACCGTTGACTATACCGGAGTCGGTCTCCACCCTGACGCTCCGACCCAACACTATGGAAAGCTCGTTCCACCGGGCTACGTAGCGCGAAACCCGCCCATTCATGATGTCTTCGTAATAGGCATGAAGGTTTCGCAACAGGGAGACGAGGAGATCCGCCCTATTCACCCTCCGCCCCGCCTCGGCGCTTATGCTCGTGGCCTCCCTCGCCGATGATCCTTCCCACGGATGCCAGCTCACATTGAGGCCCAGGCCCAGAATCGCATACGCCACCAGGTCTTCCCGCACGGAGAACTCGGTGAGGATCCCGCCGATCTTCCCGCCCCCAAGGTACAAATCATTGGGCCATTTGAGCCCGGGCGAAACCCCGGCGGTCTCCTGAATCCCGCTCGCAGCGGCAAGGGCCAGGGTCATGGTCAGGGTGAAGACCCGGTCGGGGGTAAGCCCGGGGCGGAGGAGCACCGAAAAAGTCAGGCTGGATCCTTTGGCGGACAGCCAACTGCGGCCCATCCGCCCCCTGCCCGAGGTCTGTTTCTCGGCCAGCACGACCGTTCCTTCAGGCGCGCCGCCCGCCGCGAGGTCCTTGGCCAGGCGGTTCGTGGAATCCAGGGACTGTAAATGCCGGAGCTTGCCTGAAAATATTGTTCCCTCGAGCGCGGCCTCCACCGCCGGGATATCCAGATCCTTCATGATTACCTCTCTGCACGGGGCAAATGCGGCTGGCCTCCAGCCACCCCCCGGGCATGCAAACGGCACCTCCCGCCATCTGACCTACTTCGACACTCTTCAAAAAGACGAGGGTTATGCAGGGGCCATCGAGACACCCACCAAACAGATGGCCTCCTCCCATACGGTCAAGAGGTTTTTTCAAACCTTTTCCTGGCCCTTGATCGCATATTTCGTTCGAATCCTGGCCGTAAGTTTTTCAAAATCCTCTTCTCCTGTTTCATCGGGAACGCGATTGAGAAGGCGGCTTTCCCATTGGCGATTCAAGCGATCGATGGTCATCCAGGGTTCGGAGTAAAGCGTATATGCCTTGACCATCTCAAGAGAAGTTCCGGCTGCTCGCGGCTCCAGAAAGACTTTTTCCGCTGCTCGGCCAGGTTCAGCGCATCTTCTACTTTGTCTTCAAGCAAAAAGGTTTGCGCGGCATGGATGAGCTGGAACTCGATGAACCGGCTTCTCAGGCAGGGCGACGGTGGTTATCGCAGACGGCCTTTTCGACTCGGGTATACCGTTTGCAAACTCTGCCAGTAGCAGTATTCTTCGCAGGACACCTCGGGCTTCCTCGGGAGACGAAGTGTCGCCGAAATCCAGACCCAGTTCCGACTGCACCAGGCTTCTCAACTCTCCCAATGCCTTCTTTTGCAACATCTGATCGTCCTTACCAGATCCCGAGGCAAATTCGATGATGGATTCGATTGGAGATGCCGCTCCGAAAACCAGCTTGAGAGCGCCCGAGGCAATGCTTCCCAACTCCTCGGAGATGCGGTCGAGGTCTTCCAGCGTAAGCAGCCCTTCCTCCACCTGCCTGGCCAGGTGTTCGGCCTTTTCCGGGGCAACCTCTAAAAAGAACTGTTCGGCCTGAACCCGAAGCCGGCTGTTTCTTTCCAGAGATTCTGCCCCCGGTTCGAGCACAACGCCAGCCGTTTCGGCCTCGATCAGGGCAAAGGAGGTTTTCGCCCGCTCCATGGGAACGTATACGACAACATTCGGGGGAACGCCGCATCCATCCTTGGGCTTTCCTTCCGGTGTGACAAATTCAAGTAGGGTTTCAGTTCGTATCGAAGGCGGAAAAATGAATCCGAGTATTGCAGCCCCGGGGTTTCAGGGACGTCCAGATTCTGGACCAACCGCGTGTAAGATTTTTCAGGATCGTACCAGACAACAATGCCCCGGTCTTTTACTGGCGGGAGACCATATCGCGAATTCTGTCGGAGAGTTTTGCCATGGAAGAAACCTCAATCCTCAGCGCCGGATTCCAGCTTCTTTAACCAGTCATCGAACTTGGGGCATCTTTCGCGAATGGTATCCAATCACAACCCGAGTAAAGCCAAGGCCCCGCCGGTAACTTTGTCGTAGCGCATTTGATGCGCCCTGAATATTCTCTCGATTCTTTTCGAAGGAGCCGAAACTGGGTTGTCGTTTATCTCCTCGGGGTTCTGAAATCCAGAGATGTCCTGCATCAACTCCTCGATTGCCTGCTCCATACCCGGATATCCGGCTAGAAGGGATCTCGGTCTCGACAAAATAAGCGTCTCATATTCATGGACCAAAAGGTTCGGTATAAACCGGTGGTCGCCGAGGTCCTGCTGCCAGGCTCGCTCAATTGCCTGGGCCTTTTCCAGCGGTGTAAGAATGTCCGGCCTCGGCTCTTTGCCGCCCGGAAAATCTTCGGGAAGGCCATAATAATCCAAAAGGGTTGTAAAAATGAAATCGGCCCTGCCGTATTGCACCAAAAGACGCTGCAAATCTCTTTTGATCGGACCGTATTTTCGGACACCGCCTCGGGCGATGCGATCCTTTCGAACACTGTTGGCGACCAAAATGGGTTTGTGCCAGACAATCCCGAAGCCGTTCAAGTGAGGGCCAATGATTTCATTTATGAATTCGGCTTCTGCATAACCCTCAACATAGAATATGATCTGACGGCTCAAGGCTGGCCTCCAATAACGTTTTTCCGCCAGACTTCGCCCAGCGTGTAGTCTTCCAGCCAACTGGCCAATTCGGATTGGGACAACCTGCGAAACTTGCTCTCCGACTCCTCCATTTCGCAAACAATGACGTCCTCAGGCTCGAAATTGTCCACGAGGCTTGCGGACTGGGTGGACAAAACCACTTGGCAGCGGGAAGAAATAGAGCGGACCAGCCCGGCCAGCAAGGCTTCGGCTTCCGGGTGCAGGCCGAGTTCGGGCTCATCCACGATAATCATGTCCGGCAAATCCTCGGGAGGCTGCAAAAACAAAGTGGCCAGCGCCATCAAACGGAGGCTCCCGTCTGAGAGCTGGTGGAGACCGAAAACATATTCGGGATTATGCCCTTGCCATCGAAGCAGGATATGCTCCCCTTCCGGCTCCAGAACAAAATCGCGGAAACCGGGAATCATACGCCTCAACTGCAAGACAATTCTCCGGTAAAAATCCGACTTTTCCTGCTGCAGGCGGAAAAGGACTGCAGACAAATTCCCCCCATCGGAACGCAGATAGCGGTTATCGGTCAGCGGCGTTGCCTTCCGAAGTCTTGATTCAAGTGAGGTATCATGGAATTGATAGACACGTTTTCGCCACAATTGGTTCTTTATGGCATTAGCCGTTGCCATTTCTGCATTATTCAGAGGAGGGCTTGTCGCTTTTGGCAGGGCGCTTTCCTTTCCACCCGGTTCTAGTTCCTTTTCTATCGGGGTCGAGCGGTCATCTGCCAAAAAGAAAATCGTTTCTTTTGAAAATATGAGAATGTCGCCTGCAGCCGGAACAGCGGTAAAACGATAGCGATTCGAGCCCCTTGGTGTTTCAAAGTCCAATTCGCCCCGTATTCTCGGTGTCACCTTTGAGCCTAGGTACAAAAAGCTTTCCGCAAAGCCGCGAGTCCTTACATATTCTTGCATCGCCTCGGTCATTGCATAGTTCAGCATCTGGAAAAAACTGACGAAATTGGATTTACCAGAACCATTCGGCCCTATCAACACATTGATAGCTCCTAGCTCCAAGTGATCGAGGCTCTTAATGGATTTGAAGCCCTCGATGCTGATTTGTCGTAATTTGTCCATATGCTGCCTTTCTCACGAAAGTCCGTGGGCGATGGCAAAAGATTTGTTGGTCTCGCATTTTTCCTTCACTCGATCGGGCCAGTACTCCATGGCCTGGTGGGCCCAGTCGTATTTGCCCTCTTCCAGGTCCTCCCAGGCCTTTTTCGTGTCCGCCCAGGGGCCAGAAGCTCCCAGAGAGATGCGGCGTTGATGAGAACGCCGTCGTCTATATGTGGTGTGTAAACTTTTGGTAACGTTCAAAAGGTTCGGCATCGGGACTCGATGGCGACGATTTGAATCCGGAAGCCGTCCCGGATCCCAAGTTTGTTTTTCCAGTATTGCTCCCATTGCTCCCTGGCGTACTGCCTGATCACGATCATTTTCGACAGGTTGGTCACGACCTTATCGGACCAGCCCCATGCAATTTTTTTGATCCTGCGACCAATTTCTTGAAACATTCTTTCAAGAAGAGATGTTGTTTTAGGGGCGATAACGCCAGCCTTTAGCCAGATTGCGATATTTGTAAACAACCTCTCTGACAAGGATTCCAGATAAGAGGCACCATGTACATAATCTCTTTCTTTAAAAAGGCTTATTAATGCCTTTATTGGTGATTTGCTTTCTTCATATTTGGCTTCAACTAATTCAATATCCTCATCAGCTGATAGAGCATAATCATATTTTGGAAGCTCAATTGCTATTAGCTCCTTTATTTTATTGGTTTGAGGTTCGCTATCCTTCTTTTTCAAACCATCTTCCCAAAGTGCATGATACAATCCCCTTGGGCCATGCCATGTACACCGCTGAGATTCAGCAACATGAGCCAACAAATTGTCGAGACCTGGGATTCCATCATATATACACGGAATACCATAGTTTGATACTTTCTTGATTCGCTCTTTAACAACCTTCTCTACCACTTCCCAATTTGTGTTAACAAAACAACCAAGAGGCTTCACAGCCCCAGCTTTTGTAACCCAGATGACTGCTCTCAATTCACCCTTGCGACCACCTTGTTGTTTGACTCCTGTACCATCAGCCATAAGACCAGACAAACCATTTGTGGCTACGGAATCTTGAAAAGAAGGGTCAAGGCCAATACCAGCTACAATATTGTGAATTCCTCCAAGAGAAATATCGATCGATCTTCCATCAATCAACCTTCGATAATTCGTATCACTCACCGCCTCAATAACTTCTCTTTCGAAATTAGCCTCCCTATGTGAATAGGCCTCGATTTCTAAGGCATTCAAGACCGGAGAGTATCTAGCTCCGCATTTTAAACACTCAACCTCTCGAACCTGGACTTCAAGGTCACCAAACACAGTGGAAAAGGATATTCAGGATTCAAATTGGTCTCTCGCCAAGACACACAAATAGTATAGGCCTTTTTATATTCTATCATCTAGCCCGAGTTTCCTAGTTACGGCGAGGCATGCGTATATCGCATGAATAATCAATAGGATAGCTCATGCCTGGCCTTACCCTAAAACTTCGATTTCCTCTTTTCTGAGTCCCAGGATCTCCAAGATCCGATCCTGCGGCTCAGATGTCTTGGTCAGTACGGTTTGCCGACGTGTTGCCTTCCGGCCCCGCTTCCTGGGATAGATTTAGCACGTCAAGATGTCCTGTCATTTTGGCAAGTGAAATGCCCGATCAGCTATTGGCTAAAGGGTTCGCCCCGAGGAAGGGGCCTCTTTGTACCTCACTCCGCCGGACCGGACATTTCATTTGCTATCGCAACCGGACATTTCACGTGCTTACTACAGCTATATTGATGCTATTGACACGCCCTGTCAATTCGCCTATACTTCTCCTTTCGGATTTCATGCTGGGAAATTTTAAGCTAGTATTCCCGAAGCCTTAGAACAAAAGACCCTGTCTCAAGGGGGTTTGCCATGCAGTGGCTTCCCGCCGGGCCCAAGGCCTGCGGGAACCCGGCCAGGACAACGGAAAAACCCGGCCCGCGGCGTATATGAGCCGCAGCGCTTCCTTCGACGAAACCGGAGGCGGGGGCTTCTTTTCGCCTCCTCATCCGGGTGACCAGGGTAAAAGTGCGGGCGGGCACATCCATTCCAGGGCTGCCGGTGCGCGGGAAGCCGAGCATATAGGGGGCGGTCATGAAGTCACTCGGACAGCACCTGATTTTGGAACTGGAAGGATGCCCCGCAGCGGTCCTGGACGACCGGGACACGGTCAGCCGCGTAATGAGCCAAGCGGTGGAGGCCTCGGGGGCCACTAAGGTCCAAACCTTCTTCCACCAGTTTGCGCCACAAGGGGTAAGCGGCGTTGTCATCATCTCGGAGTCCCATTTCTCGATACACACATGGCCGGAGTACGGCTACGCGGCGGTGGATGTCTTCACCTGCGGCGACCAGATCGACATGGAAGAGGCGGTACGCATACTCCGGCGTGGATTCGGGGCCGGGTCCGTTCAGAAGATGATGCTGACCAGGGGCATGCTCGACCTCCCGGACGAGATGATACACCACAAGCCCGGGCCCTGCAGCAAGGTCCCGGAGACCTGATACATCCGGTACCGCTGCGCGGCCTAGGCGGGCCGCCACACACCAAAGGCCTGGGAGATTCCATTACCCACAGGCCGCCGTGGATTCGGGGGGAGCACTGTGCCGGAGCGCCCCACGTCCTATGAGATACGTTCCGGGAGCCTCTTTGTGGAAGATCCCGAGATGGGGGGCTACTACGCCCTCGCCGTGGGCGTGGACCGCGTCCTGCTCGAAAAGACCACCCCCTACCAGCACTTGGTGGTTGCGGAAGCCGGTCCCTTGGGAAAGGTCCTCTTCCTGGACGGAAATATTCAATTAACCGAATATGACGAGACCGGTTACCATGAAATGCTTGTCCATGTCCCCCTGCTCACCCATCCCGACCCCCGCCGGGTCTTGATCATCGGCGGGGGCGACGGTGCGACCCTGAGGGAGGTGCTCCGCCACCCCGGCGTGGAGCAAGCGGTGCTCTGCGAGATCGACGCCGAGGTCATCGAGGCGGCCAGGGAGCACTTCCCCTGGGCCCCACGGGCCTTTGAGCACCCGAGGGCCTCGGTTCGGGTAGCCGACGGGGTGGGTTTTGTCCAAGCCTCCCCGGCCTCCTGGGACGTGATCCTCGTAGACAGCTCTGATCCGGTGGGCCCGGCTGCGGAGATCTTCGGGCGTCCTTTTTACAGGGATCTCAAAGACGCGCTCCGCCCCGGGGGTATAGCCGTGACCCAGGCCGAGTCCTGTTTTCTGTTCGAGGGCCTGGTTCGGGAGCTCTTCTCCTTCATTCCTAGAATCTTCCCGGTAGCGGCCTATTACAACACCATGGTCCCCACCTACACCACCGGGATCATAGGATTCGCTTTTTGCTCCCTGGGCCCGGACCCGGTAACGGCCACACCAGACCCATCCAGGCTGGAGGCCCTGGGCGAGCTGCGCTATTACACCCCTTCCATCCACCGGGCTTCGTTTTCCCTGCCCAGGAGGTTTCTGGACCTCTTCCCCCCCCGGACGAAGGAGCGCCGAGGCGCACTGTGAGACGCGGTCAGTGTTCCAGCTCCACCTTGAGCTCCCTGGTCATGAGCTGCCTGACCGCCACCCTGGGCTCCTTACCCCTGTATAGGATCTCGTACACCTGATCGGTGATCGGGAGCTCCGCGGCCTCTCTCTTTCCCAGTTCATGTGCCGATAGGGCCGTGCGGACGCCTTCGGCCACCATGCTCATCCCGGATTGGATCTCATCCAGGGAAAGGCCTTGACCGATCTTCAAACCCACGGTGCGGTTGCGGCTGAGCTCCCCGGTACAGGTGAGAACAAGGTCCCCCATACCGGCCAATCCGGCCAGTGTCAGCGGGACCGCGCCCATGGCCACCGCGAGCCGGGTTATCTCCGCAAGGCCCCTGGTGATCAAGGCCGCCCGGGCGTTGTGGCCGAATCCAAGGCCGTCCGCCACGCCGGCTCCTATGGCTATCACGTTCTTAAGCGCACCGCCGAGCTCCGTCCCCACTATATCCTGACTGGTATAGACGCGGAAATACTCGGTATAGAAAATGCCTTGGAGGGACCGGGCCAGGCCGTGGTCGCGGCTGGCCACGGTCACGGCCGTCGGGTAACCCAGGGCCACCTCCCTGGCAAAGCTCGGGCCGGCGAGGCAGGCAAAGGCCGAGGAATCCAGCTCGGGCAGTACCTCGGCCACCACCTCGGACACTGTCATGAGGGTCTGGTTCTCGATCCCTTTTGCCGCACTGACCACGGGCACCCCTGGAGCCAAATAAGCTTTGAGGCCTTCAACCACCTCCCGGACCACGTGGGAAGGCGCGGCCAGGACCACCAGTTCGCATCCGCTGAGCGCCTCTTCATAGGTCGAGACGGGCAGGATCGACTGATTAAGCTCCACGCCCGGCAGGAACACCGGGTTGGAGCGGCCCTCCCGGATGTTGTCCCGGACCTCCCTTTCCCTGGCCCAAATAGTCACGGCATGGCCCTTTCCGGCCAGGAGGTGGGCCAGGGCCGTTCCCCACCCGCCGGCGCCGATCACCGCTATCCGCCGACGCCTCCTCCCCTCCCCGGATCCGTTCACTGCTCGTCCTCCATCACCTTTGCCACTGCAACCACCTGTTCTCCTTCGCCGAGGTCGATCAGTTTGACGCCCTGGGTGTTTCTGCCGCGAACCGAGATGTCGGCGACTCTCAAGCGAATTATCTTTCCCTGACCGGTAATTATCATCAACTGATCCGAGTCGTTCACCTGATAGGCGTAAACAACGGGTCCGTTCCTCTCCGTGGTCTTTATGGTAAGGATGCCTTTACCCCCTCTACTCTGGGCGCGATATTCCTCGGTGCGGGTCCTCTTGCCGAAGCCGTTCGCGGTTACCGTAAGTATGGTCTCGCCTTCCTTTATCATCTCCATGGCCACCACTTCGTCGTCCGGATCCATGCGTATCCCGATGTTTCCGACAGCCACCCGCCCCATGGGCCGGAGGTCCGCCTCCGGAAACCTGATGGCCTTCCCTTGTCTAGTGGTCAAAAAGATATCATCCTCCCGTTTTGATACCCTCACGCTTATCAGTTCGTCTCCAGGGTTGATCCTGATGGCTGCGATGCCCTTTGCCGTTGGTCGGCTGTAGGCGCTGAGCTCGGTCTTCTTGACCAGGCCCCTTCTGGTGGCCATCACCACGAACGATGCGTCCTCGAAGTCCCGCACGGCCAGGGTGGTGGCCACACGCTCCCCCCGCTGGAGCTCCAGGAGGTTGACGATTGCCTTACCCCTGGAGGTGCGTCCCGCCTCTGGGAGCTCATGGACCTTTTTCCAGTAGACCCGCCCCTTGTTGGTAAAGAACAACAGGTAGTCGTGAGAGGAGGCCACGAAGAGGAGCTCCACAAAGTCCTCTCCCGTGGGGCGCACACCGGTGGTCCCCTTGCCCCCTCTGCGCTGGGCCCTGTAAAGGCTTATCGGATTGCGCTTGATATATCCATGGTGGCTTATGGTCACCACCATGTCCTCTTCCGCGATCAGGTCCTCGATCTCGATATCGCCCGTCTCTTTCAGTATCTCCGTTCTCCTCTCATCCCCGTACTTGTCTCGTATCTCTCGGGTCTCCTTCTTTATGACGTCCAACACCATGGCCGGGCTGCCCAGGATGGACCGGAACCGTTCTATGTCCTGGATTACTTGGCGGTACTCCGAGTCTATCTTCTCGCGCTCCAGCCCGGTCAGGCGGTGGAGCCGCAGGTCCAGGATGGCCTGCGCCTGGACGTCCGAGAGGTCGAAATCGGCCATCAGCCGCGTCTTGGCCTCCTTGGAATCGGCTGAGGACCGGATGAGCTCGATCACTTCGTCAAGGAAGTCCAGTGCCTTTTTCAGCCCTTCCAGGATGTGGGCGCGCTCTTCGGCCCTCCTCAGGTCGTATAGGGTCCGGCGGATCACTATCTCGCGCCTGTGCGCTATGAACTGCTCCAGGATCTCCCGCAGGTTCAGGATCTGGGGCTTGCCGTTCACAATGGCCAGCATGATCATGCCGAAGGAGGTCTCCATCTGGGTGTACTTGTACAGGCGATTGAGGACCACCAGAGCCGCGGCCTCCCTCTTGACCTCGACCACCACGCGCATTCCGTCCCTGTCGGATTCATCCCTTATGTCTGATATTCCCTCTATCTTCCTTTCTTTTACCAGTTCGGCTATTCTCTCGAGCAACTTGTTCTTGTTGACCAGATATGGAATCTCCGAAATGATTATTTTTTCGCGATTCTTTGCGGTCTGTTCAACAAAGGCCCTGGCCCTGACCTTGATTATCCCTCTGCCCGTCCTGTACGCCTCCAGTGCTCCCGCCCGGCCGAGGATGAACCCGGCGGTGGGGAAGTCGGGCGCCTTTACAAAGTCGGCCAGCTCGTCCACCCCGGCCCCGGGGTGGTCTATCAGATGCTCGATTGCGTCGCAAACCTCGCGGAGGTTGTGCGGGGGGATGTTGGTGGCCATACCTACGGCTATCCCGGATGAGCCGTTTACGAGGAGGTTCGGTACGGTGGTCGGAAGGACCACCGGCTCGGACAGAGAGCCGTCGTAGTTCTGCATGAAATCCACGGTCTCTTTTTCGATGTCCGAGAGGAAATCCTGGGCCAGCCGGGTCATCCGCACCTCTGTGTAGCGCATGGCGGCCGGGGGGTCCCCGTCCACCGAGCCGAAGTTCCCCTGCCCGTCCACCAGGGGATAGCGCATGGAAAAGTCCTGGGCCAGCCGCACTATGGTGTCATACACCGCGGCATCCCCGTGCGGGTGATACTTTCCTATGACGTCGCCCACCACTCGTGCGGACTTCTTATACGGGCGGTCGTGGAAGTTCTTGAGTTCATGCATTCCGAAGAGAACTCTCCGGTGCACAGGCTTGAGGCCGTCACGGATGTCCGGCAAGGCCCGCCCGACTATTACGCTCATGGAGTACTCGAGATACGATCTTCGCATCTCGTCTTCAATGTTCACCGTCTTTGTCAGTGCATCCAGCGCCATCTCGACTCTCTCCAATTGAACCGGGGCCGGGAAAGACCTCGCTGCCCCGGCCTTGCTACCGGGACAAGATAGTGCCCATCCATAAATGGGTTCTCGGCACTAAGGAGTTTCCAGGGCAGAAATGAGCAATTTCTTCCAAGGTCACGGAAACTAGATATCCAGGTCGGTCACCTCCAAGGCATTTGCCTGTATGAACTCCCTCCTCGGATCCACCTTGTCCCCCATAAGTACATTGAATATGGCATCGGCCTCGACTGCGTCCTTTACCTCCACCCGCAGCAGGGTGCGCCTCGCAGGATCCATGGTGGTGGCCCATAGCTGCTCCGGATTCATCTCGCCGAGCCCTTTGTACCTCTGAACGCTCAGCCCCTTCTTGGCCTTATCCATGAGCCTTTGCAGAAGCTCGTGCGGATCGTCGATCTTCTTCTTATCCCCGTCCGCCCCCATTGTATAGCTTCCCTGCTTGAGCAGTCTGTACTCCTCGGAAATGCTCATCAACTGCCGAAGCTCGGGCGAAGACAGGAACTCCCAGTTCACCGCCGAGGACTGGCCCCCGTTGCTGGTCTCGGTAACCAGGAACTCGTAGAACCCTTCTTCTTCGTCCCAACGGATATCGGCCACCTGAAAGCCGTTTTGCTCCAATTTTCGAAAGAATTGGTCCATGAACTCCTTGCTTCTGAAGAGGTCCTTGTCACGCACGTCCTGCATGACCAAAAATTCTATGAACCGCGGGCTGTGACCCCTGCGTGACAGCCGATTCAAGCTTTCATAAAACTTGATCAGTCCTCCCAGTATCCTGACCAGCTTGCGCCCCTCGAGCTCTTCGCCGTTTTCCAGTACCACCTTCTCCTTTTCCGCAATCCGTTCCAGCAGGTACCGGTTCAGCCCCTCCTCCTCCTTGATATAGAATTCCTTGTTGCCGGACACCAGTCTATAGAGCGGGGGCTGTGCCACATAGAGATGCCCGTTCTCTATGAGCTCCGGCATTTGGCGGAAAAAGAAAGTGAGCAGAAGGGTGCGTATGTGGGATCCGTCAACATCCGCATCGGTCATTATTATTACTGTATAATACCTTAAAGCCTTAATATCATAATCTTTTTCACCGATTCCCGTCCCCAGGGCGGCGATCATGGTCCGGATCTCTTCACTGGAGATCATCTTGTCGAAACGAGCTTTCTCGACGTTGAGGATCTTCCCTTTGAGCGGCAGGACCGCCTGGTTCCGGCGGTCTCGGCCCTGCTTGGCCGAGCCCCCCGCCGAGTCGCCCTCCAC
The DNA here is from genome assembly GCA_964647905.1 of uncultured Desulfobacterales bacterium. Lineage (GTDB taxonomy): Bacteria > Desulfobacterota > DSM-4660 > Desulfatiglandales > HGW-15 > CAZYJR01. Next base: position 96,396 of record CAZYJR010000002.1, read on the forward strand.
TATGAAAATCTCGCTCCTGCCCGGATCCCGCTCCTGGCAGTCCGCCAACTTGCCTGGAAGCGAGTGATCGGAGAGAACGCCTTTACGCCTTGCGAGATCTCTCGCCTTTCGGGCCGCCTCTCTCGCCCGGGCCGCCTCCACAACCTTGGATAGAATCGCCTTGATGTCCTTGGGGTTTTCTTCAAAGTACCTGCTCAAACCCTCGTTGACCAGATTTTCAACAAGTCCCTTGACCTCACCGTTGCCCAGCTTGGTCTTGGTTTGCCCCTCAAACTGCGGATCGGGCAGCTTGACGCTCACGATGGCCGTCAATCCCTCCCTTACATCGTCTCCACTAAGCTTTTCTTTGAAGTTCTTGCCCATGGGAGAGGCGTGGAGGTATATGTTGACGCTCCGGGTCAACGCGGCCTTGAATCCGCTCAGGTGCGTACCTCCTTCCCTGGTGTTGATGTTGTTGGCAAACGTAAAGGTATTCTCCTTGTAGGTGCTGTTGTATTGAAGTGCCACCTCCATCAAGACACCGTTTTTTTCTCCTGCTAGGTATATCGGCCTTGGATGGAGCACCTCCTTGTTCTTGTTCAGGTACTCGACGAAGGATACTATGCCTCCTTCATAGAGAAAGTCTTTCTTCTGACCGCTTCTCTCGTCCGATACCTTGATCCTCAAGCCCTTGGTCAGGAATGCGAGCTCGCGCATCCGCTTGGCCAGGATCTCGAAGTCGAAACCCATCTCCTGGAATATCTCCGGATCGGGCCTGAAGTGAATCCGTGTCCCCCATTTCTCGGTCTCGCCTCCCGGCATCAACTCGGACGCGGTTCTTCCCCGCTCGTAACGCTGGTGGTAGATCCTCCCGTCCCGGTAGACTTCGACCTCCAGATACTCGGACAATGCGTTTACGACCGATACCCCGACCCCGTGCAGTCCGCCTGAGACCCTGTATGTCTTGTTATCGAACTTCCCTCCTGCATGCAGCTTGGTCATGACCACTTCCAAAGCAGGCATGCCTTCCGTCTCATGCATATCCACGGGTATCCCCCGCCCGTTATCCGTAACTATAACGCTCTTGTCGGTCAATATTCGAACTTCAACATTATCACAATAATCGGCAAGGGCCTCGTCAATACTATTGTCAACAACTTCATAAACAAGATGGTGCAGGCCTTCCAGTCCGGTATTGCCAATATACATAGCCGGCCGTTTACGTACCGCCAAAAGACCTTCAAGTACTTTTATATCTGAGGCAGCATAACTAAATTCTTTGTCATTCATTTCTTTCATTATCTAACACCCAGTGTCTTTTTTCAGAGTCTCATAGGCATTACAAGCCCTAGAAACCCTAAATCGCTTTCCCCTTTTATAATACACGGGCTTGAACTATCAACAAAGCCCAAGGATACTTCCTCACTTTCCATGTTTTGTAGAATATCTATAAAATATCTTGCATTAAAACCTAATTCCAGAGTTTCCTCGCTATATTCGACACCAATGTTCTCCTGAACTTCACCTATATCCGGATTAGTGGAAATAAGTTCCAGACAATTATTTTCGAGCTTTATTTTTACTCCTTTATAGCTTTCATCGCTTAAAATTGTCATTTTTCGCATCCCATCCAGTATTTCCATTCTGGATATCCTTACCGTATGCTTTGGCTTGTCAGGAATTACAGCAGTATAATCAGGAAACTTGCTCTCCAGCAGCCGGATGACTATAAGTGACCCCTTCTTTCTAGCCACACAGTTATTTTGCCTAAACCCTAACTGTATCTTTCCTTCTTCACCTGCCAGTTTACCTACCTCTGACATACCCTTCTTAGGTACAAGAACGCCTATATCCAGGTCGAGTTCTTCAATGTTTGGGACCTCCCTGTCGATCATGGAAAGCCTGTGACCATCGGTGGCCACCATTCTCAAGAACGTCTTGCCGCCATGGGTCCTCTTCTCGGTAAATATGCCTGAGAGCTTGAACCCCGCGTCCTCCATGGTGACCGCGTAAATGGTCTTCGATATCATCTCCCTCAAAACCGCCCCTTCCATTTCCACAAACTTTACATCGGCCGGCTCCACGAACATGGGGTATTCGTCAGCGGACAGGCACGCCATATTGAACCGAGCGCGTTCATCGGTAATGAATACCCAGTTGTTCTCTTTTTCCTTTATGTAAATGGTCTGGCTCTTGCTCTCCTTGAGGATCTCGAAGAGCTTGCGCCCGGATATGGCGAGACTTCCCGGGTCCAGTACTTGTGCCTGGAGCCTTTGCTGGAAGCTGATTTCGAGATCAGTGGCGGAGATCACTATGCCTGAGTCCTCGGCCGAAAGCAATACCGCGGATAAGATAGGCATATTACTGCGTTTTTCTATTATGCTCTGTACCCGCGACACGGCCCTGTAGAGTTCGTCTCTGTCAATCTTCAGTTCCATTGGGCTCCCCCCTCCGAAAGACGGTTTTTAAGGGATATATTCATAAACAATCATAAATAACAAGTAGTGGTTGATTTGTATAAAAAAACTATAAGCAACCAAAATTACAAGATAAATACCGAAGGAGAGCTTCTACATTTCACCGACGACCTGACCAAGCCTGAGTGGACGATGAGGCTTCCGGCCTCGATGAGGGAGGTCCTGTATAGTTTTTGTCAGGAAGGTCTCCTGGTTCCTGAATCCCTCCGGTGGATGGAAATGGAAGAGCGGGTTGAATCATAGTCGGTCTCCTTTATGGCCTCAGGCGAGGAGATTCTCAAGGTTTTTGAGGTCCAGGTCCAGTTGTTCGTTTCGGTCACGGTCCTTCTCGATCCTGCGGACGGCGTGAAGAACCGTGGAGTGATCCTTGTTGGCGAAGGCCTCCCCGATCTTCTTGTAGGACATCCCGGTGTGCTTCCGGCAAAGATACATGGCGATCTGCCTGGGATAAGAGTAAGCCCTCTGGCGCTTGCCCGAGACCAGGTCGTCCACGGAAACATTGAAGTAGGAGGCGGTTACCGCCTTTATTCCGGTCACCCGAGGTGGAGACAGGCCTCTGCCTCCTATGACGGACTTGACTGCAGGAAGGGTGACTGGTGGGCCGTTTCTTAGGGATACAAGCGACTGCACCCTGGCCAGACGCCGCATCAGGTCCTTCAGGTCGGCTGTCGATTCGGCCAGGTAACATATTACGTCCTCGGGCAAACCCAATCCCTCTTCAGCGGCCTTGCGGCTCAAGACCTTGGCCCGAAGCTCGGGCTCCGGAGGATGGAGCTGAGCCAGGAGACCCCAGCCGAGGATCGACTTGAGGCGGGCCGGAGCATCAGGGAGTCGAAACGGGACATCGCCGGATGATACCACCAAGGTCCTCCCCTTCCTGAGCAGGGCATGGAGGATAACGGTTAATTCCTCTTGTGTCCTGGAGCGGCCGGCGAGGAAGTGTACGTCGTCCACGAGCAATAGATCCAGATCCAGGAAATCCTCCCGGAACTCATGAACTCTCCTGTAGCGGGCCGCCTGCGAGAAGGCGAAGGTGAAGCCGTCCGCGTGGACGTAACCTATGCGAGGGCCTTGGAGTCTCTGTAAAGAGAGGTTTCCCACCGCCTGGAGGAGGTGGGTCTTTCCCGCTGGTTGGGAGGAGAAAAGGTACAAGGGGCTGTAATTGCAAGCAGGCTTTTCCACTATTTCTCTGCAGCATGAATAGGCGAAAAGATTAGAGTAAGTACAAAAGAAGCGCTCAAAAGTCATCTCAGGATCCACATGTGAGGCAACTGAAGCTGCGGGGCCTGGGTGGGGGACTTGGTCGACCCTGTGGCCCCCGGGCTCGCACTCGAACCTGATTCTGGGGCGCCCGCGCAGGGCCTGCTCCAGCACGTCCTGGATATCCGGAAGGTAGTGTTCCTCGGCCCAGTCGGCGAAGAACTTGTTGGGTACTCGGATGACAGCGAGGTCCGGGTCAAGGGTCAAGGGCCTCAGTTTGCAGAACCAGGTACTGAAGTCCTCTGCGGGCAGGATGGACGCGAAGTGTGAGGTAATCCGCTGCCAGATCTCTTTTTCTTTTGACATCGCAGCCATGCGTGATACTCTTTTCCTGTCTTGTAAAACCTCTAAATGTTAGATAAATCAAAGCAAAATATCAATAGAAAAGTGGTTATGGAGGACTAGCTGATGGGTTACTCGATCGGTCTGGCCGGAAAGGGAGGGACCGGGAAGACGACTATTGCGGCCCTGCTGGTCAGATACCTCGTGGAGCGGGGGAAAAAGCCGGTGCTGGCAGTTGACGCTGACTCGAACGCAAATCTGAACGAGGTCCTGGGGCTGGAGGTTCAAGAGACCCTGGGCGGGGCGAGAGAGGAAATGAAGAAGGGCGTTGCGACCGGGATTACCAAGGATGTCTTCATGCAGATGAAGCTGGAGCAGGCCGTGGTGGAGGCCGACGACTTCGACTTGATAGTCATGGGCCGTCCCGAGGGTTCAGGGTGCTACTGTGCGGCCAATACACTCTTGACGCAGTATCTGGACAGGCTTGTCACCAATTATCCTTATGTGGTAATCGACAACGAAGCAGGAATGGAGCATATAAGCCGCCTTACGACGAACAATTTTGACCTTCTTCTGATAGTTTCGGACCCCTCACGCCGCGGGCTACTCTCCGCCGCTAGGATCCAGGAATTGACAGAAGAATTGTCATTGAATATCGATAAGAAGTCCCTGATCATCAATATGGCCAAGGACAACCAGGAGGAGGTACTGGAAAAGGCGGCAAGAGACAACCGCCTGGAACTCGCCGGAATAATCCCGGAGGACCCGGCGGTTTCGGAGTTCGATCTCACAGGGAGGCCTACCATGGAGCTGGGTGCGGATTCTCCGGTGGTGAGCGCCGCCTATAGTGTGTTCGATAGGATTCTGCTGGATGCCTAATATTGCTTTTGTACTATATATTGTGCCTTAGCTGGTACCCGGGTACAAGATGGCCGGAGTTGGGCCTGATAAACTTTCTAATTTACTGATGAAAAATCTTGACAAGGACGAAGAGCTTCATTAATCTTACGAATCCTCGTTGAGTGGATATTTTTTTTGAGTGTTTTTGTTCTATTTTTCACATAGTATAATTTTAATAAATTCACCTGGTTGTTTCTAAACCAATCATAGCAAGTTGGATGCTATAATATTCCAAGAAGGAGGTAATGAAATTGGCCTTTCAAATTCCCCAACAGCCCTATTCCGGTAAGATAGGGGAGGTGACGGTGGGAACGGGTGATGCAGCCGCTACAGTGGGCGGCGAGGACTGCTACCCGTTTCATGTATTTGAAGGAACCATGCCCCACCCTCCGAAGATCGCCATGGAGATCTGGGACTTTGATCCTTCCGAGGAGTGGCCCGAAGCGGCGGTCGCTCCGTTCAAGGACGTGATCGGGTCCCCCGAGGCCTGGGCCAAGAAATGCGTCGAGGAGTACGGCGCCGATCTGATCGTGGTCCAGCTCAAGAGCACAGATCCCAACGGAATGGACCGTAGCGCGGACGAGGCCGCCGAGGTCTTCAAGAAGGTCAGCGATGCGGTCAAGGTGCCTGTGATAGCTTGGGGCACCGCAAACAACCAGAAGGACGAAGAAGTCCTCAGGAAGATTGCCGAGGTCTGCGACGGAAAGAACGTTGGCCTGGCACCGGTCGAGGAAGGCAATCACAAGGGTGTGGGGGCTACGGCCCTGGGCTACAACCAGACCGTGGTGGCATCCACCCCCATCGATGTCAACCTGGCCAAGCAGCTCAACATCCTCCTTACCAACCTGGGTGTGAAGCCGACCAGCATCCTGATCGACCCCACCACAGGAGGCCTGGGCTACGGCATGGAGTACAGCTACTCGGTAATGGAACGCATCCGCATGGCGGCGCTGACCCAGGAGGACGACAAGCTCCAGTTCCCCATGATCAATAATATCGGCAACGAGGTCTGGAAGTGCAAGGAGGCCGGCCAAGGCGTGGACGAGGCGCCTTTATTGGGCGATCCCGAAAACAGACCGATCCTGATGGAAGCGGTATCCGCCACCTGCTATCTCCTGGCCGGAACCGATGTCGTTATACTGCGCCATCCCGAGACGGTGCGCTTCACCCGGGCCTTTATAGAACTGATGATCAACGGCGGTATGGCAACGGACGTGGAAGGTATCGCCAAGAACCTGGAGGCCCCTGAAATCGACCTGGCTTCCCTGGCACCGGAGCCCGAGCTGACCATTGAAGAGGAAAAGCCGGCCGCAAAGAAGGCGGCGCCTGCCAAGAAGGAAGAAAAGCCTGAGGAAAAGAAGCCTGCGGCCAAGGCGCCGGAGAAGAAGCCTGAAGAGGAGCCCGAGAAAAAGCCCGAGCCGGAGCCGGCAAAGGAACCTGAAAAACCGGCCAAAGAAGAGGAAGAAAAAAAGGCTGAAGAAATAAAGAAGAGAGAAGAGGAAGAAAAGAAAAAGAAGGAAAAAGAAGCTAAGAAGAAGGCTGCCGAGGAAGAGGCTAAGAAGAAAGAAGAGGAAGAAGCAAAGAAAAAGGCGGAAGAAGAGGCCAAGAAGAAGGCAGCCGAAGAAGAAGCCAAGAAGAGGGAAAAAGACAGGGAAGAGCTCCTGGAGCTCAGGAGAAAACGGGCCGAGGAACGAAAGAAACTAGCCGCGGAGAGGGCCCCTGGAGCCGGCGGGCCCACCGCCAAGACGCCGGCTGAAGAGCAATTGGATCTCGTGGACAAGTTGATCCGCAATATCGACCGCATACACCGGCGAGTCTAGAGCCACGGCGCTTCCTTCCTACGGAGGGGAGGGCGCCCGAGAATGGAATTAAAGCCGACTGAACCATAAAAGAGGAGGAACCTCAACCATGACTGCAGAAGAAGCCAAGAAAAAGGCCGCAGCAAAGGACAAGAAAAAGGAGATCGATCCCAGGGACCAGAGCGTGGATGTGGCCACTCAAGAGATGATCAAGCGCTCGAAGGCCATGGAGATCGAGACCATCTTCGACAGGGCCCAAACCATGAAGCCCTGCAATATCGGCATCCAGGGCACGTGCTGCAAGAACTGCTCCCAAGGCCCCTGCCGCCTGCCCCTGCCCAAGGGGGGGATCGAGGGGGAGGACACCAGGAAGGGCCTTTGTGGCGCCACCGCGGAAACCATAGCCTCGCGGAACTTCGCCCGCATGGTGGCAGCGGGTGCGGCCGCCCACTCGGATCACGGCCGGGGCGTGGCCGAGACATTTCTGGCCGCCGCGCGAAAGGAGACCGAGGACTACAAGATCCGGGATACCAAGAAGCTGCTGGAGATCGCCCCTGATTACGGGGTGGACATATACGTTGAAGGCGAGGACGGCGAGAAGGTGGACAGGGACATAGACGAGATCGCCCTGGAGCTGGCCGAGAAGGCCTTGGCCCAGTGGGGACAGCAGGAAGGCGAGATCTGCACGGTGAAAAGGGCCCCGGCCCCGCGCTACGAGCTCTGGGAGAAGTTGAACGTGATCCCCAGGGGCATAGACCGGGAGATCGTGGAGATCATGCACAGGACCCATATGGGCGTGGACCAGGACTACGAGAATATGGTCGAGCAGTGCACCAGGGCTGCCCTGGCCGACGGCTGGGGCGGGTCCATGATAGCCACAGATCTTCAGGATGTTCTTTTCGGATGTCCTTATCCTCTGAAAAGCTCTGCTAATCTAGGCATCTTGAAGGAGGACCACGTAAATATCATCATCCATGGACATGAGCCCCTCCTGAGCGAGATGATCGTGCAGGCAGCCGAGCTCCCCGAGATGGAGGAGCAGGCCAGGTCCAAGGGCGCCAAGGGGATCCAGCTCGGCGGGATCTGCTGTACCGCCAATGAGATCCTCATACGCCACGGCGTGCCTCTCGCCGGCAACTACCTGCAGCAGGAGCTCGCCATAGTGACCGGCGCGGTCGAGGCCATGGTGGTGGACGTCCAGTGCATCATGGAGAACATTGCCAATGTGGCCGACTGCTTCCACACCAAGATCATCACCACCAACCCCAGGGCCAAGATAGCCTCGGGCAAGACCACACACATCGAGTTCGACGAGCACAGTGCATTCGAAGATGCCAAGAGGATCGTGCGGGAGGCCATAGAGAACTTCCCCAACCGCAACAAAGACGTGATGATCCCAAGGCACAACTCGGACCTGGTGGCCGGCTTCAGCTACGAGGCGGTCAACTTCCACCTGGGCGGGACCTTCCGCGGGTCCTACACCCCGCTCAACGATAACATAATCAACGGCCGCATCAGAGGTGTCGCAGGAGTGGTGGGATGCAACAACGCCCGAACCCTGCATGACGACGGGCACCTGACCGTGGTAAAGGAGCTGATCAAGAACGACGTGATCGTGCTTACCACCGGGTGTAACGCGATTACCTGCGGCAAGGCCGGCCTGCTGACCCCTGAGTCGGCAGCCGTATTCTGCGGCCCCGGGCTGGCCGAGGTCTGTGAGACCGTAGGTATCCCCCCGGTCCTTCACATGGGATCCTGCGTGGACAACAGCCGGATCCTCATGGCCGCCACCGAGGTGGTAAAGGCGGGAGGCCTGGGCAGCGACATAAGCGATCTGCCCGCCGCCGGGTCGGCCCCGGAGTGGATGAGCGAAAAGGCCATCAGCATCGGCCACTACTTCGTGACCTCCGGTGTCTACACGGTCTTCGGGGTTACTATGCCGGTGAGCGGGGCCCCGGTCTTCGAGAACTACCTCTACAATGAGCTCGAGGAGATCTACGGCGGAATGTGGGACTTGGCCGTGGATCCTTATGAACACGCGGCAAAGATGATCGCACACATTGATAAGAAACGAAAGGAGCTGGGCATCGACAAGGCGCGGGAGAGGGTCCTTCTCGACATGGCCGACCGGCAGAAGCTGGAAGACGTTGCCTAGCCTGAACATATAAATATAGCTCAATACCTCTTAGGAAGGGAGGAAACAGGATATGTCGAAACTAGTAGCTTTTGCAGCCATCCAGGGGGCCTACAACATCGTCTCCAAGGCCGAAGGGACATACAAAAGGGCCCTGGAGACCTACGGAGGAAGCCAGAAGATAGAGTTCCCCAATACGGCCTATTACCTTCCCATCATATACTCCTTGACCGGGATCAAGGTCACCGATCTGGACTCGGCCAGGAGGCCGCTGGAGTTCGCCCGAAAGCTCCTGCCGCCGCATGTGAAGAAGGACTGCCATCTCCCCTACCTCGGGCCCCTACTGGACGCGGGCATGGCCGCCCTTTTCGCCGAGGAGATTGTGGAAGCCATCCGCTACGTTGAGGACCCGGACTTCTACCAGCCCTCGGTTGAGGATCCAGACGTGGACAACGGGAAGATCTGGCTGGGCGCCGCGGACGACACCATCATGAGGAAGCGCGGCGTGGAGTTCGTGGACGGGACGGCCCCCGGCTTCGCAGCCATAGTGGGCGCGGCCCCGGACTCAGCTACGGCCAAGAAGATGGCCGAGGAATACCAGATCAAGACCATTTATGTGTTTATGGCAGCAAACCAGGGCGGCACCACCTTTGCCGAGCAGCTGCTGGAGCAGGACGTACAGCTCGGCTGGAACACAAGGCTGGTCCCGTTCGGCCCGGACATCTCGGCCGCGGTGTTCGCACTGGGATTCGCCAACCGGGCGGGCATGGCCTTCGGCGGCATCGAGCCCGGCGACTACAAGCGGATGCTGGCCTATCAGAAGAACAGGATCTTCGCATTCGTAAACGCCCTGGGCGAGGTAAACGCGGAGTGGGCCGCCAATGCGGCGGGCGCGATCAACTGGGGATTCCCCACCATCGCCGACACGGACATCCCGGAGGTGCTCCCCACCGGGGTCTGCACCTACGAGCACGTGGTCGCGAACGTCTCTCACGACGACATGCCCTCCAAGTCCATAGAGATCCGTGGTCTCAAGGTGACCATAACGGAGATAGACATCCCGCTTGCCTACGGCCCGGCCTTCGAGGGCGAGCGCGTCCGCAAGGACGATCTCTTCCTGGAGATGGGCGGCGGCAAGACCCAGATGACCGAGCTCTGCAAGATGGCGGAGATGAACGCGATAGAAGACGGCAAGGTGGAGGTGATAGGTCCCGATCTCGAGGACTGCAAGAAAGGAGACCGCCTGCCCCTCGGTATCTACGTCCAGGTCGCCGGCCGCCAGATGCAGGAGGACTTCGAACCGATCCTGGAGCGGCAGATCCATCACCTGATAAACTACGCCCAGGGCATCATGCACATAGGGCAGAGGGACATCTCCTGGGTCCGCGTGGGCGAGCAGGCCGTGGAGAAGGGCTTCTCCTTCAAGGACATAGGGACCATCCTCCACGCCAAGTTCCACCAGGACTTCGGGAGCATCCTGGACAAGGTCCAGGTGACCATGTACACCAAGCAGGAGGACGTGGACAAGCTCACCGAGCGTGCCCGCGGGGAGTACAAGCACCGCGACGAACGGGTGGAGCAGATGACGGACGAAGGAGTGGAGATCTTCTACTCCTGCACTCTTTGCCAGTCATTTGCTCCGAACCACGTCTGCGTGGTCAGCCCGGAGAGGACCGGGCTTTGCGGGGCCTACAACTGGATGGACTGCAAGGCCTCTTACGAGATCAACCCCACCGGGCCCAATCAGCCGGTTGAAAAGGGCGAGTGCCTGGATCCCAAACTCGGCCAGTGGACGGGGGTCAACGAGTTCGTATACAAGACTTCGCGGCAGGCCATAGGCCGTGTCAACTTCTACAGTGTGGTCCACGACCCGATGACCACCTGCGGGTGCTGCGAGTGTATCGCAGCGGTCCTGCCCGGGTGCAACGGGGTCATGACGGTCCACCGCGACTACTTGGGCGAGACCCCCTCGGGCATGAAGTTCACCACCCTCGCCGGTGTAATGGGCGGAGGTCAGTCCTCCCCCGGGTTTGTGGGACACTCCAAGTTCAACATAACCCAGCGCAAGTTCATAAAGGGCGACGGAGGCCTCCTCCGTCTGGTATGGATGCCCAAGTCGCTCAAGGAAGAGGTCAAGGAACGCTTCCAGAGACGCGCCGAGGAGGAAGGAGTGCCCGACCTCCTGGACAGGATCGCCGATGAGACCGTGGGGATCACCGAGGACGAGATCATGCCCTTCCTCAAGGAAAAAGACCACCCGGCTCTGAAGATGGAACCCATCGTCGAAGGGTGAACCGTAATATAAACACTGAAAATTCTTCGCAATGAGGAGAGAACAATGGGATTGACCGGTATACAGATCTTCAAGATGCTGCCCAAGACCAACTGCGGAGAGTGCGGTGTCCCCACCTGTCTGGCGTTCGCCATGAACCTGGCCTCGGGCAAGGCTGAGTTGGACGCGTGCCCGTATGTCTCGGACGAGGCCAGGGAGCAGCTGGCCGAGGCCTCCGCGCCGCCCATCCGGCCCGTGGCCGTCGGCGCAGGCGTGCGGGCCTTCAAGACAGGTGGCGAGACCGTCATGTTCCGCCACGAAAAGACGTTTTACAATCCGACCGGGATAGGCGCCCTGTTGACCTCGGACACCGACCCGGACGCCCTGGACAAGAAGCTCAAGGAATGGAACGCACTCCAGTTCGAACGCGTGGGCTTGAACCTGAGGCCCGAGCTGGTGGCGCTCAAGGACGCGGGAGGCGACGGAGAGGCCTTTGCCGCCGCAGCCGCCAAGATCGCCAAGGAGAGTGAGTTCAACCTGGTTCTCATGAGCGAGCGCGTGGACGTCCTGAACAAGGGCGTGGAGGCTGCCGGGTTCAAGAGGCCCCTGCTCTACGCCGCCACCAAGGACAACGCCGAGGAGATGGGGAATCTGGCCAAGGAAAAAGGCCTCCCCCTGGCGGTCAAGGCCGATGACATCGACGGCCTGGTGGAGCTGACCGACAAGCTCACCGGCATGGGTCTAAAGGACGTGGTGCTGGACCCCGGATCGCGCGAGCCCAAGCAGGCCTTTCAAGACCAGGTGGCTATCCGCAGAGCGGCCCTCAAGGAGGGCAACCGCACAGTGGGCTTCCCCACCATAACGTTCCCGTGCGAGATGGCCGGGAATCTGGACATGGAGACCATGCTGGCCGCCATGTTCATCGCCAAGTACGGCGGTATAGTGGTCTTGTCCGACTTTACCGGCGAGAGCCTTTTCCCGCTGCTCTTGGAGCGGTTGAACATCTATACCGACCCGCAGAGGCCGATGACCGTGACCCAGGGAATCTACGAGATCGGGTCCCCGGACGAGAACTCGCCGGTCTTGATCACCACGAACTTCTCCCTGACATTCTTCATCGTCAGCGGGGAGATCGAGGCCAGCCGGATACCGAGCTGGCTGCTGATCATGGACACCGAAGGACTGTCGGTGATGACCGCCTGGGCCGCCGGGAAGTTCGTGGGCGATGCGGTGGGCACGTTCGTGAAGAAGAGCGGAATAACCGACAAGGTCAAGCACCGGAGGATCATCATCCCCGGGTATGCCGCGGCCATCAGCGGCGACATGGAGGAAGAGCTCCCGGACTGGGAGATAATGATCGGGCCCAGGGATGCTTCCTTGATACCCAAGTATCTGAGGGACACGAAGAAGTAGGCGCCGGCTTCGGCACGACCCTCATTTCAGCTTGCGATGGAGAGAGCTTATGCTACTGATCGGAGAAAACCTGAACGTAATCAACCGCCAGATCGGGAAGGCCTTCAAGGAGAAGGACCCCAACCCTATCGTCGAGGAGGCCAAGAGGCAGAAGGAAAAGGGGATGGACTGGATCGACATCAACCTGGGTCCGGCCCGCAAGGGGGGCGCGGAGCTCATGGAATGGGTGGTCAAGACCGTCCAGGAAGAGATCGGGGACACCCCTCCCCTTTGCCTGGATACCTCCAACATAGACGCCATGGAGGCCGGGCTGGCCGCTCACAAGGGAAAGGCCATAATAAACTCAATAATGGCCAGGCCCGAGCGGTACGAGAAGATGATCCCGCTTGCGGTCAAGTACAAGGCCAACATGATAGCCTTGATGTGGGGGCCCGAGGGTCTGCCTCGGGACGAGAACGAACGGGCCGCCCTCTGCGTGGAGCTCCTTTACGCGGCCAACGAGGCCGGTGTTCCCAACGAGGACATCTTTGTGGACGGGATCGTGACCCCGGTAAACATCCAGCAGCCCCAGCTCATGAGTCTGCTGGCATTCCAGGAGATGCTCCAGGACATCGCCCCCGGGGCCAAGTCCACGTGCGGGCTGTCCAATATCTCCAACGGCCCCCCCGATCACCTGCGCCCCATACTCAACCAGACCTACATGGTGATGCTGGAGCGCAAGGGCATGTACTCCTGCATAGCGGACGCCTATGACGACCAACTCATCGCCATAGCCAGGGGCGAGAGACCGGACATAGTGGAGGTCATCCACAAGGTCATGGACGGAGAGCAGATCGACATGGGCTCGCTGTCCAAGGAGCTGTTGGATTACGCCAAGACCGCCAGGGTGATACTGGGATACACGCTCTATTCAGACTCCTGGTTGGAGCTCTGAGCGGAGGAGGCGGAAAGGCCATATCGTCTGCGGAGACCTCCCGGTGCCGGAAATCAGGCCGGCAGGGGGGTCTCCGTTGTTTTTTCGGAGGGAAAGGATAGGAACTATGACCAAGGACAAAGAAAAGACCCTGCCCACAATGAATCCCGGTGATGTGGAAAGGTCGGAGCAGGACTCCCTGATACAGGCGGGACTCAAGCGCATAGACCGCAAGATCATGGTTATGAGCGGCAAGGGCGGTGTTGGAAAGAGCACGGTCGCCGCCTGCCTTGCGCTTTTCTTGAGCTCCCGCGGGGCGCGGGTGGGCCTCATGGACGTGGACCTCCACGGACCCAGTCTGCCGCGGCTCATGGGGGCCGCGGGAGGCCTGGATATGCCCGAGAAAGGTGTGGTCAGGCCCTTTTCGGTTACCGATAACCTGGGGTTGGTCTCCATTGAGATGGTGCTGGGCGACAAGGACGCGGCCGTAATATGGCGGGGCCCTCTGAAAATAAGCGCCATAAGGCAGTTCATCTCAGACATCCAGTGGGGGGACCTTGACTACCTGATCGTGGATTCTCCTCCCGGCACCGGAGACGAGCCTCTCACAGTGGCCCAGACCATACCCGAGGCCGAGGCCCTGGTAGTGACCACCCCACAGGAGATCAGCCTTGCGGACGTGAGGAAGTCGATCAACTTCTGCCGCCAGGTCGGGCTCCACATACTCGGGCTGGTGGAGAACATGTCGGGCCTGGTATGCCCCCATTGCGGGGAGGCCGTTTCCTTGTTCGGGGCCGGCGGCGGCCGGAGGATCGCCGAGCAGATGCAGGTGCCCCTGCTCGCAGAGATCCCCCTGGACCCGCGGCTGGTGGAATTGGGCGACCAGGGCCTAATGGGGTCGCTACTTGCCGGTGACGGCGGGCCGGTGGTTGAGGCCTACGAGCGGTTGGTCTCAGGGGTTGAAGGCGGCGGGAGGGCTCGAACCACCGCCTGACCCAGCGGGCGCTGGCGTTCCGGCCGAGGCGGCGGTCCCGGTTCCCATGCGAGCCTATGACGGAGGCGTTTGCCCATTATGGCCCAGATCATTCTATGCCACGTTGTTTTCGGCCTAATACTGGTGGTTTATGGCGCCCATGTTTGACCTTTTTTGGAAGGCCTCGGGTATTCAAAGGCCTTTATAAGCACATACTCTCCCATCCTGGTCGCGCTGCCCCTCAGGCTGGGTCTCTTCAGGCGGACGCGGTCACTGGCGGCCCGGGCCCGCGGCGCTGGGTCCGGGCACGGCCTGCCTTGGCTGGAATTCGTGACAGACCTTGTCTTTTGGCTGCTGATCGGCATGGCCATAGCCTCGATCTATGTGGGGTTATTCCACTCCCCCATGGAGACCGCGGTCAAGGTGATGCTGGGCTGCTTGTCCTTCGGCCTGCTCGGGGGTATGCTCTGTTATCTCTCGCTGGAGAGGCACATCATCGACCAGGCCTCCAAGGAGGGAGCCCGATCCGATCTCCGGCCGGGCCGTGTAATATCAGTTTCCAAGAAGATGCTCTTTTTCATGGTGACGGTGCTGGGCCTGATGGTGAGCGTCATGCTGCTCATGGTCTTCATGGACATCCGCTATCTACTGCAGCGGCCGGAAGTCCCGGGCGCCGATGTCTACCAAAGGGTCTTTGTGGAAATAGTCTTTGCATTCGGTGTACTCCTGGCCCTCAGCTCCCTGATAATCGCCAGGTACTCGCAAAACCTCCGGGCGGTGCTGGACCTGCAGCTCAGCGCAATGGCCCGGGTGGGCCGGGGGGACTATACCGCCCGCGTCCCCGTGGTCGGCAGCGACGAGTTCGGACTAATAGCGGCCGAGACCAACGAGATGATCCAGGGGCTTGAACAAAGGGATTTCTGCCAGGTCAGCTTCGGCCGCTATGTCTCCCCTGAGATCAGCGAGAAGATCCTCAGAGGCGAGTTTTCGCTCCAGGGCGAGGTGCGGGACGTCACGGTGCTCTTTTGCGATCTCCGCGGGTATACGCCGTTTGTCGAGCGCACCGAGCCGGAGCGGGTGGTCCGCTTCCTGAACGAGTACTTCACCCGAATGGAGCAGGCCGTCAAGGAGTTCTCAGGGGTTGTTCTTCAGTATATAGGAGACGAGATAGAGGCGGTATTCGGCGCGCCCGAGGAGGTCTCGAATCATCCAGAGATGGCTGTGCGCGCGGCCCTGCGCATGAGGGAGCTCCTGGCCGCGATGAACAAGGAACGCGCGGCCCGCGGCGAGGACCCGGTAATCCACGGAGTCGGCGTCCACAGCGGGGAGGTCATGGCGGGAAGCGTGGGAAGCCCGGACCGGCTGGTCTATGCCCTGGTCGGGGACACGGTCAACGTGGCCTCCAGGATCCAGGACCTCAACAAACAGCACGGCACCGACATCCTGGTGAGCGGAACCACCAGGAACAGGGTAAGCGGGAGCGGCTTCAGGTTTGAGAGCCTGGGAAAGACGCCCCTCCGGGGGAAGAGCGGCGAGGTGGAGGTCTTCCGCCTCGCCTGATCGCCCGGCCCCTCCCCGAAGGAATGCTTTGCTTACCTTCTCCTTTCTCCAGGAAGGTTAGAGGCCCAAATAGGCCTTTCGGATATGATCGGTTTCGAGGAGCTCTCTCGAGGGCCCCTCCAGTACGATCCTGCCGTTCTCCAACACATACGCCCTGTCTGCGATCTCAAGGGCGTGCTTTATGTTCTGCTCGATCAAGAAAATAGTGATTCCCTGCCGGTGGAGCGAGCCCATGATCTTGAAGAACTCGGACACGGCAATGGGCGCCAGGCCGTTGGAGGGCTCGTCTATGGCGCAAAGACTGGGCCTGGACATCAAGCCCCTGCCCATGGCCAGCATCTGCTGCTCTCCGCCGCTCAGGGTTCCGGCCAGCTGTCCCCGCCGCTCCCTTAGGCGGGGGAAGAGGCTGTAGACCTGTTTCAGGGTCTCGGCCCTCCTGCTCCAGGCCCTTTCCGGGTAGGCCCCCATCTCCAGGTTCTCGTGTACCGACATGTCCGGGAAGAGCCTCCTGCCCGCGGGGATGTGGGAGAGGCCCAGGTCCACCACCAAGTGAGGAGAGAGTTCATCGATCCTTCGCCCCATAAAGGTCTCCGTGCCCGACGCCCTGGGATGGAGCCCGGAAAGGGTGTTCAGCAGGGTGGTCTTGCCGGCGCCGTTTGGGCCGATCAAGCCCAGGATCTCCCCCTGGTCCACGGCGAAATCCACCTCCAAAACCGCGGCCAGACCGCCGAAGAACTTGGTCAGCCTTTGTCCTTCAAGTATGGGCATGCCGCTCTCCCCGTACCCTGTTCCTCAACTCGTCGGCCACCCACGCCAGGCCTCTTGGGAGGTAAACTATGGCCAGGACCAGTATCAGCCCCAAGATCAACATGTAGTGATAAGGGAATCGGGTTGTCAGTATTTCTTCCAGATAGGCGAAAGACGATCAGCTCCCTGATCTTGGACTGACCCAGGGTGCCGGCCTCCTCAATGGCTTGTCTGAAGTGCTGGAGCGAGGAATAGTAGTAGAGTCCTCCCCAATAGTCGGTCATCTCGTGGCCCATGACCTCTTTGTAGTGCTCGCAGAGCTCCGCCGCCCCCGGAGATGTCTTTGCGTTCCAGGCCCCGCAGCCGATCACGCCTTCCACGGCCTTGACCCCGAAAGCGTCCCGGTAAAAAGTAAAGCAGGGTCCGACGTTGAAACGAAGGGCTTTGAAGTTGATGCCGAGCTCCATGGCCTGGCTCGTGCCCAGCATGGTCTCGTCCGGGTAGCCGTGGACCACAAAGGCGTCAACATCAAGGGACTTGGCCTGTTTCAACAAGGAGGACAGGTCTTTGGTGGTGGGAGGATAGCTCTCCTTCATTTTGACTTCGATGCCCCTCTTCTCCATCTCAGGGACCGACCTCTCCGAATACTCGATCCCGTGCAGATCTCCGCGGGAGATGACCGCAGCGCTCTTCACGCCCACTTCGGCAAAGATCTCCGCCAGTGCGGGCATCTGGGTTTCGGCGAAATTCAAGACTTGGAAGAAATAGGGAAGTTTCAATTCCTTGAGCTTTTCAGCCCCACCCGGACCGCCGATCAGGATATAGGCGTGCTTCTGACAGATGGGCGCCGCGGCATAGAGCATGCCGGTGCTCCAGGGCGGGAGCACAAAATCGACCTTGTCCTCCAGGATCAGCTTTTCCAGGAGCTTGGTCATGGTCCCCACATCGGACTTGTCATCGTAGCGGATCAACTTTACAGGCAGCTTCTTTCCGTACTCTTTTACATATATCCCGCCATCCGCGTTGACATCCTTGACCCAAAGGTCGTAGATAGGGCCTCCTGCCCGAAAAAGCCGACCGGCTTGTTATCACCTCCCTTCACACCCCGGAACAAACCGTTCTCAAAGACCGTGCCGTTCCCGATGCATTCATGAGGGCAGGAACCGACATGATGGTTAACGTGTTAATTGTAAACCCCTTTGCTACGACTTTTGATCAAAGAAGTCAAGGACATTCTCGGGCCGGCTTTCGGGCGGCTCGAGCGTCGCGCCTGCCCCAATTTCTTGACAAGGCCGGGGGATTATTCTATTCAGGGAGCGCCGATATAGCCCCGGCGGAGATATGAAAGACTCGGGCAAGCAAGGCGCCGCCGGCCTTTTCGCCGTCTGAAACAGCTGGAGACTGGGAGTGATAGCCATGGAAGCCGAGACCAAAAGCAGAATATGGATGTGCATGCAGTGCGGTATGTGTACGGGGAGCTGCCCGGAGTCCGGGGTGACTCCCTTCAACATCCGACAACTGGTAAGGAAGAGCCTGCTCAAGAGGGACATCGACAAGGCCGTCCCGTGGTATTGCACCGCCTGCGGGGAATGTACCATCAAGTGCCCGAGAGATGTGAAACCCTCGGAGGCCATAATCGATTTGCGCTCAGCACTGGTGGAGGAGGGCCAGATCCCTGTCTCCATTCAAAAGGCCCTCGAGTATACATTCGTCCAGAAAAACCCCTGGGGCCGGCCGCGCACAAAGAGGGACGGCTGGTTGGAGGAGGCCGGTCTGGAGGTCCCTCACGTCTCCGAGACCGAGTCCAAGAGACTCCTTTTCACCTGCTGTATTCAGGCCTACGACCCGCGCTGTATGGTGATGCCGGCGAATGTGGCCGGGATCCTCCGGAAGGGGGGATTGGAGTTCGGTGTTTTGGGCAAGGAGGAGGCATGCTGCGGCAATGAGATCCGGAGGATGGGGGAGTCCGGTTTGTTCGAGGAACTCCAGGAGGAGAACGCGGCCACCTTTGAAAAACACGGTGTCAAGGAGATAATCGCGCTCTCGCCCCATTGTATGAACGCCCTTAAGAACGAGTACGGAGATCTGGGCATCCGGGTCTCACACTACACCGAGGTGGTGGCCTCCCTGCTGAAGGAGGGGAAGCTGGTCCCCAAATCCTCCTACGACAAAAAGGTCATCTATCATGACCCGTGCTTCCTGGGCAAACAGAACAAGGTCTACGAGGCGCCGCGAGAAATATTCAGGGCCTTGGACGGAGTGGAGCTCATGGAGTTCATGTGGTCCAGGGAGAACTCCCTCTGCTGCGAAGGCGGCGGCGGGCGGATGTTCTTCGAAGCGGAAGCCTCGTACCAGAGAAACAGCGAAAAACGAGTGCAAGAGGCCGTGGACAAGGGGGCAGACGTATTGGCAACGGCCTGCCCTTTCTGCGTAATGACCCTGGAGGACCCGGCGACCGAGAAAGACCTCCCTGTAAGGGATCTCTCCGAGATACTGGTGGAGGTCCTGTAGGGCCCGGCGGCAAGAGCTCATACCTCGGGCCTGGGCTCCCGGGCCCGAATCCTCAGCCGTCCTCCGGGAAAAAGCCTATCCTGCTTGCCATGGACTCCCGACCGAGATGATCCTTGGGCGCCCGTATAGGCGCTGGTCTTGCTAACCGCTGTAATTGGAGTTATATTCTTGTTCCGTGCTTGGAGATGCAAGCATTCGGAATTTCATGAGCGCGGAGTGAGAGAGGCCCTTGTACAATACCCGGACAACCCAGGTCACCAAGGCGGCCGGCAACCGCAAGGGGCCGCGAACCAAGCGATCATGCCTGTCATGCGGGACCAATCGGATGAACGGCGGCCGGAGGTACTGCTCCAAGGAATGCAGAGAGCAGATGCAATGGGTGCTCTCCCTTTCCAAGGGCCTGCTCCGGGCGTTCAACGCCCGTTATGCGGCCTTTTACTTCGACCGGGACCACGTGGTCCTGGATATCCTTCCTTTGAGATCCCGAGACATATCACGCTTCGCAGGCCGTAGGACCAGGGGGTGCAAGCCGGCCGAGGACCTGAAGCGAATGATCCTCCATTACGGGGAGGAGTGGCACGATATGGTGAACAACCATACCTCCAGGAGCTTCGCGTCCATGTTCCTGCTCAAGCAAAACCATGACCAAAGCCTTCCCCCGGAATCGCTCAAGCCCGATTGTAGGGTCAGACCGAGGTTCACCAGGGAGGAAAAGGAGTCCATGAAGGCCCTCCGGCTGGGGGTCAACGATCTCCTCTCAGAGTCCAGCATCCAGAGGATAAAGACCGCATTCAAGCGGATGGCCAAGGTCCATCACCCGGACGTGGGGGGGAGGGCCGAAGACTTCCGCAGGCTGGCCGAGGCGCACCAGCAGATGCTGGTATGGGCCGAAAATCCCCAGTTCACCTCCAGGAAGGCCTTGCTGGACTGCTGGTCCTATGACGGGTACACCAACCGCTGGGTGCCCCCCCTCTGAACGGCCCCCTGCCGGGGATTCCGCCCGTTAAACCGAGCCTGCGCATCGAATGCGGGCGACCCCAAAAGGAGAATTCTTCCCCTTGGATTCCCAATCGGCAGCCGAGATATTGGAGAGAAAACCGGTGAGTGCATCGGCACCCTGCAGGGTGGACTCCGGAGGGACCTGGGACATAAAGGCCTTGTCTCTCCCCCTGGAGGCCGCTGATCCGGCCACCTTCAACATCGCCCTGGACATGAGGACCGTGGTGGAGCTCGGTCCTTTCGAGGAGGGCTGGGTAAGGGTCTCCTCCCCCGGCATCCGGCCGGACGGGGAGTCCTGCAGAGTGGAGTCCATGCCGTTTTCCCCGCCGCTGGGGATGTTCTTCGCTGCGGTCTCCTGCTTCGCCTTCCACGGGCTGGAAGTGCGCATCCGCTCGGGCTCGCCTGTGCGCTCCGCCCTGGGGGGGTCCAGCACGGCCCTTACCGCCCTGATAAAGGCACTGGGAGAGGTGGCGGGAATCCTCGGCCGCAAGCCCTTGTCCCGCAAAGAGATCCTGCTTCTCGGCTACCGCCTGGAGGAGGGGCTGTCCGGAGGATTCTGTGGTCTACAGGACCAGGCCGCAGCGGTATACGGCGGGGTCAACCTCTGGCGGTGGAGGCACGGTAGGAGCGGAGCGCCGTTCCTGCGGGAGCGGCTTTTGGACGCGGCCGGGCGGCGGGCGCTCTCGGAGAGGATTTTGGTGGCCCACAGCGGGATCCCCCACGACTCCGGGAGAATCAACCGCGGGTGGGTGGAGTCCTTCCTTGCGGGCGGTAACAGGGATGGATGGCTGGAGGCCAACCGCGCCGTGCACGACCTTGCAGGTGCGGTCCGCAGGGGGGACTGGAGCGGGGCGGCTGAGTGCGTCAGGCGGGAAGTCTCCATTCGCAGGGATATCACCCCGGATGCGTTCGTCCCGGCCACTGCGGCGCTGATACATGCGGCGGAGGAGGAGGGGTGCGGGGCCCGTTTCGCCGGTGCCGGCGGAGGAGGCTCGGTTTGGGCCGTGGGCCCGCGCGCCGGAATCCGGGCGCTCGAGGAGCGCTGGTCCGGGATGGTCTCACGGGCGGAAGGCGGGCGGATCCTGGATTGCTCGGTAGACGGCGCCGGGGTCGATTAGCCGGGAGGGCGTCAGATCCTGCCGGTCTCCTTCAGGCAGTCATTGTAGACCTTGTAGAAGCGCTCGTTCTCCGAGACCGCCTTTTGGAGGACCTTAGACAGCTTGTCCAGGTCGGCGGTGCCGATGACCAGATTGGCGCTCATGGCAAAGGCCATCATGTTGTCCATGGTCTTGAACTGGTCGCCTAGGAGCGCCAGAAAGATCCTGCGGCGCACCGACATGGGTGCGTGATTAAGGGAGTTGATGATAGGGCTGTGGGCCAGGGGTTGCCCGTCAAAGCCCTCGGCCAGCAGCACAAGGTCGAACACGTGAAAGCGCATCTTCCCGATGGCGTCCCTGGTCCCGTCGGTCTCCACGAACCGGTAGCCCAGGGATTCCACCGCACTCCTTATTGTCTCCCTCCTGCCGGGATCACCACTGTCCAGGACCAGGGCGAGCTTGGTCCCCTCCTCGTAGAAGCCCAGTGAGGTGTCCTCCCCGTAGTCCGAGGCGTCGAAGTCGTCGAACCCTCTTTCCTCGCCTGCGGCCGCAGGCGGCCGGGCGGGGGCTTGCTCCCTGGTGTCTATGGTGATCTTGTTCCTGCAGCCGGGGCAGGTTACGGCAACGGCTTGACCTTTGGGAAGCTTATCATCCGGAATCTTGAGCTTCTTCCGGCAGTGATCGCATGTGACTTCCATGTGCCGATCTCCTTTTGAGCCCGGTTCAGGGTCGGTTGCGCCCCTTTTCCACATCCTTTGCGTAGGACTCGTCCAGGGTCAGGTCTTCGATGGAGGTGGTCTTCTCTCCCCTGGCCGATTTGATCGAGTCTACGGCCCGACCCACCACGGCCCTCCGGGAGGCGTAGCTCAGGGCTGTGTCTTCGGAGATCAGGCCCTGCTCGTAGAGCTCGGCTATGCACTGGTCAAAGGTCATCATGCCGAACGTCCTGCTCCCTTCTATGATCTCGTAGAACGTCTTGCCCTCGCTCTCGCCGTTAAGGATGCTGTCCTTGACCCGCAGGTTCGCGCCCATTATCTCGAATGCGGCCACCCGGCCGCCGCCCGCCTTGGGGAGGAGGCGCTGGCAGGCGATCCACCTGACCGTGTCCGCCAATCTGATGCGGATCTGCTTCTCTTCCTCCTGGTCGAACATGCCCACTATCCGGTTGATGGTCTGGCCCGCGTCCACCGTGTGGAGGGTGGTCAAGACCAGGTGCCCGGTCTCGGCCGCGGAAAGGCCGATCTCCACGGTCTCCCTGTCCCGCATCTCCCCTACCAGGATCACCTTGGGCGCCTGCCGCAGGGCCGCCCGCAGCCCCGATGCGAATGAGTCGAAATCCACACCCAGCTCCCGCTGATTGAAGGTGGAGTTCTTCTGGGTGTGGAGGAACTCCACCGGGTCTTCCAGGGTGACCACGTGCACCGACTTGTTCTCGTTTATCTCGTTGAGGACCGCTGCAAGAGACGTGCTTTTGCCGCTCCCTGTCGCACCGGTTACGAAGATTATGCCGTTTCGCTCCTCGGCCATCTTCCTGAAGGCGGAAGGCAGCTTCACCTCCTCCAGGGTGGGAACCCGAGTGGCCAGCTGCCGCATGACAGTGGAGTAATAGCCCTTCTGGCTGAACACATTGACCCTGAACCGGGCCTTCCCGGCCAACTGGTAGGAGAGGTCGCATGAGCCGGAGTTCAGGAGCATCTTGGTCAGCCGGCGGTCGCCGTTTATGAGGTTTAAAGCGAAGATCTCGGCCTGGAAGGGCGTGAGCCGGTTTATGGGCGGGTTGAGGTTCACCGGCTTGAGCTCGCCCGCGGTCTCCACCTGGAAGGGTTTGTCCACCGTGACGTTCAGGTCGGACACGTTGTCGTGGGACTCCAGCATGGCCGTCAGGATGTGATCGATCTGTTGGCGTCGCATGCCGCTCCCCCGGGGTGCTTCAAGGTCCCGCCTTCCTCGTTATACCTCTGTGAAGTCCGAGGGCGGGTTCTTGAGGAAAGGCCGAAACTTTCCCTTGTCGTTTGCTTTGTTGTAAGCGTCGTCCGCGCTTATCCTCTTAGCTTGGAGATGCTGCATTATGGCGTCATCCAGGGATTGCATTCCGTACTTCTTGCCGGTTTGTATCATGGATGGAATCTGGTAGGTTTTGCCTTCCCTTATAAGATTTCTCACCGCAGGGTTGGCTATCATTATCTCCAGTGCGGCCACCCTTCCCTTCTTGTCCACCCGCCTGAAAAGGCTCTGGGCCACCACCGCCCTGAGGCCGTCGGCCAAGGTGTTGCGGATCTGCTCCTGCTGGCTCACCGGGAAGACCTCTATTACGCGGTCCACGGTCTTGGCCGCACTCGTGGTGTGCAGGGTCCCGAAGACCAGGTGCCCGGTGGCGGACGCCTCTATGGCCAGGGAGATGGTCTCCAGGTCGCGCATCTCGCCCACCAGGATGATGTCAGGGTCTTCGCGCAGCGCCCCCCTGAGGGCCGCGGCGAATGACCTGGTGTGAAGGCCCACTTCGCGGTGGTTCACCACGGCCTTTATGCTCTGGTGGACGAACTCGATGGGGTCCTCCACCGTCAGTATGTGGTCCTTGCGCGTCCGGTTGGCCTCGTCGATGATGGCCGCCAGGGTGGTGGACTTGCCGCTGCCTGTTGGACCTGTTACCAGCACCAAGCCCCTGGGCAGGGTGGCCAAGCGCCGGACCACCGGCGGGAGCCCGAGCTGTTCGCACGTGAGTATGGTCGACGGGATCTCGCGGAACACCGCGCCAACACCGTACTTCTGCTGGAAAAAGTTCGCGCGGTAACGGGCCAGGCCGGGGATCTCGTAGGCGAAGTCAACATCCCCGCCCTCTTCGAAGACCTTGATCTTGTCCTCAGGGGCTATCTCGTAGAGCATCGCCTTGAGGGCGTCGTCGTCAAGGGCCTTGAATTTGACCCGCTCCAGCTCGCCCTGGATGCGTAGCACGGGCTGCTGGCCCGAGACCAGGTGGAGGTCGCTGGCTCCCTGGTCGTTCATCAGCTTGAAAAAGGCATCGATCTGGGCCATGGGATTCCTCCGGGGGCGCCCCTCTTCCAATCCTGAAATGAGCGTTGCGTCTTCAGGAAAGAGCCGCAATCGCCCGAATCAGGCCGAAAACCGGAACGGGGATGGATTATAGATTATAAGGGGAGAGGATTCAAAGCCAAAAAAGCCTGGGGGTGCCTGTCTTCATGGAGCGCCCAAGACCTTGATCATGAGGACGGCGTCATGGCCCGAGGGATAGAAGGATTCCCTGAGCTCAGCCGGAGCGAACCCGGCCGCCTCGAAAAGCCTTCTTGCCGGGTTGTTCACCACCGCTGTATGGAGCCACAGGCTTCGGGCTCCTAGCCTGGAGACCTCGGCCTCCAATCGCTCCAGGAGCGAACGGCCGATGCCCGAACGCCTGCTCGCCGGCTCCACGGCTATTGCCAGGAGCTCGGTGCCCGGTCGGGGCCCCGGTGTCAGCGGGGCGGCCATGGCGAATCCGGCCGGTCGGGCCACGGCCTCTGCCACCACCGTGGTCGTACGCCCGGTCTCGAACCAGCCCCTAATGACCTCTCTGTAAGAGCCGTATGCAAGGAAGGCCCTGGCGCTCAGCTCCCCGATGAACCCGGCGTCCGACCGGCGGGCGCTTCGGATGCCGAAGCGATCGCCCCCAGGCCGACGGGCCCCCGGAAAGGTCTTGTGGGAGTGTGGGACTCCGCCCGGGTTTTCATTCGCCGTCCGGGCCCGGCGAAGGCGGTCCAGGCGCTTGGTCTCCCCGTATTTACCGTAACGCCCGCTGCTCATGGTTCGGGCCGTCTCTCTCGATCTAGGTTGGGCTGTTTACCCCGGTCTTGCAGGCGCTGCGCGTGCATCTCCCTGACCCTTTCCAGGATGCGCTCCAGGCCGCTACGACGTGCACGTGAGGCGATATCCGCAGGCCGCGTCATGCGCTGGCCGGCCAGCTCCTCCAGCACCGCGCGGACCGAATCCCTCAGCCCCTCCAGGTCGTAACCGCCTTCCAGGGAGAGGAGCAGGCGGCCGCTGCAGCAGTCCTCGGCGATGCCTATCAGGATCCTGGTCATGCAGGCGAAACCCTCTTCGGTCAAGGCCATGCCGCCCAGGGGGTCGGCCGCGTGGGTATCCATGCCCGCGGAGACGAGGATCAGTTCCGGCCGGAAAGAAAGGGCGACCGGTCGGAGTATGTCCTGGAACACAGCTGCATACTCCTCATCACGGCAGCCGGGGGGGAGCGGCACATTCACCGTGAACCCCTTGCCCCGCCCTCTCCCGATTTCATTGAACCCCCCCGTGCCCGGGTAGTACGGGTACTGGTGAGTAGAGAAGTAGAGTACGGAGGGATCCTGCTCGAATATGTGCTGGGTCCCGTTTCCATGGTGAAGGTCCCAGTCCACGATCAGGATCCTTTCCAGGCCCAGGGCTGACTGGGCGTACCGGGCGGCCACCGCGACATTGTTGAGGAGGCAGAAGCCCATGGCGTGGTCCCACTCCGCGTGATGCCCCGGGGGCCTCACCAGGGCGAATGCATTCCGGACCACTCCCGAGCACACGGCCCTCGCGGCCTCGCACAGCCCTCCGGCCGCCATGAGAGCGGCGTCCCAGGAGTGGGCGCAGGCCATGGTATCAGGATCAAGGTATGTGGACGACCGCCCGCTTGATGCCGCCAGCCGGTCCAGGTAACCCGCCTCATGCACCGCCAGCAGCTCCTCTCTGGTGGCCCGGCGGGCCTGGAGTTCGACGAACCCCCCCTCCGGGTCCAGGGAGTCCACCATCTCATAGAGGACACGAAGCCTTTGCGAGTTCTCCGGGTGGTAGGAGCCCATGGTGTGGTCCAGGAATCGCCGGTGCCTAAGAATTCCCGTGGGAGACATGAAAGGAATCCGCCGTTGAATTGTATCATGTTTTATTTTCTAATATTATCACAAACCGGAGCCGATGGGAAGCGGGATCGGCCCGCCGCCCGGTTTCTGCTTGAACACGTCCTTTGCTCCGGCTACACTTGTGCCCCGGTAGAAGCCACCCAGTGAACAGGCGGGCGGGAGCCGGGAGATCGGGTGGGTGATGGGGCTCTTTTCCCTGGCCGCTGTCGTATCCAGGCCGGTAATGGGCGCCGCCGGGGCAAGACACGGCGAATTCCGGCTGATGTCCTGGGGGACTGCGGGCATGCTCATCGCCTCGGCCTGCTACCCGCTTCTCGAGGGGGTGGGCGTTCCCATGTTCCTGGTCAGGGTGTTTCACGGCCTGGGTTTCTCGGCCTTCGTGACGGGAAGTTTCTCTGCCGTGGCCCGCTTTTTCCCCGGGGAGGGAAGGGCTCGTGCATACAGCATGGTGGGGGCCTCGCTCATGGGGGCGGTCGCATTGGCCCCCTTATTCGGGGAGGCCTTGATCGAGGCTCGGGGGTTCGGGGCCCTTTTCGCGGCTGCGTGCGGGGTGTCGGCGGTCTCCTGGGCCTCGGTGCGCCTGGCGGGGAATCTCGCCGGGATCCGGGCCGGGTCGAGGAAAGGCGGAAGGGGCAGGTACAGGCCTTATCTCACCGACCCGAGCTTCCTCTTCCTCTTGGCCTCCACCCTGATCTTCGCCCACTGCCAGTCCACGGTCTTCAATTTCCTCGCACTGGCCGCCAAGAGCAAGAGGGCCTCGGCCGGGTGGTTCTTTTTCGTCTCCTTCGCCTTGGCGATAGGAATACTGCTGGGCATGGGCGGGGTCATGGACCGCCTCGGGAAGCGCCGCTTCCTGCGGTCTTTCTACCCTTCTCTGGCGTTGGGGATTCTTCTCGTCCCACCTCTGTTGGGCAGGGTGGGCGGCTGGAGGCCCGCTCTTCTCTTCGGGGCGGGGATCGGGTTCCTGTTTCCGACCCACAACGCCCTGGCCGGGGGCTACGGCGCGGCCGGCGAGAAATCAAGGGTCATGGCCCTTTTCACCGCGGTCTACGACTCGGGGTTCATTACCGGGGCGGTCATATCGGGTTGGATAGCGGAGCGGGCGGGAATAGACGGGCTGTTTTACGCGACCGGCCTCCTGGCCTTTGCCGGGTTCTTGGTCTCCCTGGTTTCTCCGCCGGGGCGGGATTGAAAGGCGTCTTAGGGGGAGCAAGGCATGGACGAGCATCTCATGCTGGAGCAATTGGAGCAAATAGCCGGGGGCCTGGGCATAGAGGTCCGTTACGAGACCATGAGAAAGGAGAGCAGTTTCAATCCGGGGGGGCTCTGCAGAGTCCGCGGAGAGCCTGTGGTCATCGTAAACCGCAAGGCCCCCGTCTCCGAGCAGGTGGAGGTCTTGGCCTCCGCCTTGAATCGCTTTGATCTATCCGGGGTCTACCTTCGGCCCGGGTTGAGGGAGTATCTGGCGTCTGTGGGTCCGGGAAGGACCCTCACGGATGAGGAGACGGCCGAGGAGGAATCCGGAGATCCGGGGCGGGCTTAGGGCGGTCCCCGGCCGGCGCCGGGATCGCTCTTTTCGCGGCTGACCCCGGAATTCCCGGGGAGGCCGTTATAGAGGCGCAGGGGAGAGAGAAAAAGGCGCTTGAGCGCGCCTGCCACACCGCCGCCCAGGTGCTTGAAGGGGACGTGTCTGACCGAGGGCTCCGACATGGGCCCTTCCACCTCAAAGTAGTATGTAATAAACGAGCGGTCCTTGCCGGTAAGGGCGTAACCGACGATGGGGATCTTGCTGACCAGGGTGTCCAGGGTCTCCATGGGCTGTATGCCAAGCGTGAAGTTCACTTGCCGTTCCGCAAGGTGTGCCTTGCCCGCTGCCACTGCATTGTACACCGGGCTCTTCATGGTGAAATTCTCTGTTTCCAGGGTGCCCCGCTGAATTACAGCAAAGCCTTCCATCCGCTCGAAGTAAAAGGCGTCTTCAGGCAGGCCTGCGGGCTTGCGCTTGAAAACCTTCCTGAGGCTCAACATGTCCAGAATTCGGACGAAGACGCTGGAGTTCCTGATCACCCCCTCCCGTATCGACACATCCGCATTCCCGCCGAGGCTGGGTAGCAGCTCGGAGAGCTTCTCCCCGTTCATGGTCAGGTAGGCCTCCAGATTGAGGATGCCTTGCTCCAGCGAGGTCTCGATCCCCAGGTCCTCGAGAAGCCCGGCAACGGGCTGCTCGGTCAAACGGATGTGATTGGCCAAGGAGATCTCCGGATCCGGACCGGTCCGGATCCGGCCGCTGGAAGTGAGCACCCCGTGCTCCAACCGAACGCGGGCTCGTGCCAGTTCGAAGTCTCCGTCGCTAAGACGCGCCTCCGCCCGAAGGGGCCCGAACTTGAGCTCCTTCAACCTTGTCTCGCGGGCGGAGATATCCAAACGGAGGTGCAGATTTCTTGGAAGCCCCTTATCCGAGGCCTCAAGGTCATTCCGGGGAAGAAAGTCCTTGGGATCCAAGAAATCCGCCCCCACCGACAGCCTGCCCCTGACCCGCCGCCAGCCTTTCAACTCGCCTTCCACCTCGAGGTCGCTTTCTCCGACCCTCATTCGGCAGTGGTTCACCGTAACCGTCTTTCCGGAAAAATCGAGGTCAAACGAGGCCTCTTTGACCTCCGAAGGCAGGGCGTCGAGGTCCACGTATATGCCTTCACCCTCCAGCCGCCCCAAGACAAGGGTGGAGAAGGGATCTTTACGCGAGCCCATCACCTTGAGATCACCCGTTATGCGCCCCCTGGTGGGTCGCGCTCCGTCGCCGAAACGAAGGCCCAGGTCCTCCAGGTCCAGCCCGGATGAAGCGATGCGGAATGAAAGGGAATCCTTGCGCTCCGGGTCATAACCGCCGGAACCCTCCAGGACGGATCCGCGCAGGCGGCAGCTGATCTCTCCCTCCAGCTCACCCCCCGGGCCGGCCAGCAGATGGAACCGAATCCTGTCCTCGGGCCCCGGAGGTCTCATGGAAACCGCTTCATTCCTTAGGGTGACCCCCTCCAGGTCCATGGATCCTTTGCATGACCATCGCGGGCCGGCCCTATCCACTGAGAACCTGGTGAAGACCTTATCCTCAAAGGCCAAAGGAAGCCGGAACCCGCCAAGGAATAAAGGCAGTGTCTGGTTCATATCCACCCAGGCGGAAACTTCCGCAGTGTGAAGGGGAAAGGCCCTGGCCCCTTTGCCGAAGGCCCCCTCTGCTTGGAAGCTGGTCTCTCCCCAGGCCCCTTCCGCCTTGAAGGTGTTTTGTTCCTCCTCGCGCACTCGTATCTCGGCTTGGTCCAGATACATGGGAAGCAGTAACTCAGGCTGGTGTATTCTGCCGTCCCTCACCACGAAGAGCCCCTTCCTGGTTCTGGGGAAGTCCCAGCCCTTCTCATAGCGAAACCAGGCGCTGCATGAGAGCAGGCCTTCGACCGGCCCCAACCGGTTGAGCTCTTGGAGCGCATCCGGCGGGATGAAGTCCATTGCCTTTTGCTTCATAAGGGGCTGGAGGCTGAAGTCTCCGTCCACCAAGGCATCCCAGGTGGTGTGCTCCTCGAGTAATCCCCTCACCTCGAGCCTGCCTTCCCGTATGGTGCATCCCTCGAAGCCCGCCCTGAGCCCGGTGACCAAGAGGTCCCCTCCCCGGTAGGTGACCAGGGCATCAACCTCCTTGAACGGCAGGGGTATCGCTCCTCCGGCCAGCTCGAAATCCCCGCACTTGACCGCCATGGAGAATGCGCCGGCATTCTCGGGCTCGTCCAGCTCCCTGAGCTCTCCGGGCGTACCCTGGAGGGTCAAGGACTCCAGGCGGGTCTCACCGCTCGCGAGCAAGGGAAAGAGCTCATGCTCCACCCAGGGAGCGATCAGGGGTGTGGGGAAATAGCGCTCAAAGGTTCGAATGTCCATGGGATCGCTTTCCACTGCCAGGCTGATCAGCGGATCGCGACCTCCCCTCTTTTTCATCTCCAGGTCCAGCCTGAGGGAGATATCCCCGGTGTTGAGGGTCATATCCCGCGCCCTGAGGTACTCCTCGTCCGCCTGCACCGTGAAGGCGAGGTTGAGGGCGGGCGGTGCGTAAGCCTTTTGCCGCTCCGGCTGGAGGAGTGTAAACCTGGCTCCGGAGAAGGTGATTCGGCCGCCGGCTGCCAAGGGGTCCCCCGGGCTTCCTCTCAGGGTCAAAGCCGCATCCAGGTGTCCGGCCTCAAAGGACAATTCGTCCGGCCAGGGGATCCACGCGGCCGGGATACCCGCCTGCACGAACAGGTCAAAGGGGCCGTATGCGCCGCCGTCCCCGGGCGGAACCACCGTCCCCCTGACCCTGAAAGGGGCCTCCAGGCCCTCGTGGAGCAGGCTGCCGGTGGAGCTCAGGGAGAGTTTCAAACCAACGCCCTCGCCTGAACGGATTTGGAGGTTGAGGTCCTCCAGGGAGAAGGGCCGGTCTCGCAGGGAGACTTTCCCCTGCTCCACTGAGAGCCTTTGGAGCCCGGAGAGCCATGGGACAGGCAGCGGATCTTCCAGGGCCGTCCCCGGGGTCCGCTCCGGCACCCTGAGGTCCATGCGGGGGCGGACCAGGCTCAGGCTGACCGGGATCACCCGCCCGCGGAGCAGCTCGGCCGGCTCCAGAACCAGGTGCACCGATTCAGCGCGGATTCGCTGCCCTCCTTGCGGGGACACGGCCTGGAAATCTTGTATCTCTACTCCGAGACCGCCCCAGAGGCTTATTTCTATGGGGCCCGTCTCAATGCTGTAGCCGGTGGGCCCGGCCAGGTAGTCCACCAGCACCTTGTGAACCGCCGGCCGCTGTATCAAGAAATGGGCGTAGAGGATCAGCGAGGCCAGCAGGAGGGTGAGGAGGAAGGCCGCCGCCGCAAAAGCGCGAAGCCCTTTTCGACTCATTCTTTTCACCAAATCACTCCGGGCGCGGGAATCGTTGGCGGAATCTTTCCTTATTCCACCGGGTTGGTCATGAACCGTGCGGCCCGGATGCGCTCCCCCACCTCTCCGGTTATCAGTTCGAACAGAGGCCTTTTCCACATGGGATTCAGGTCGTTGAATTCTCCCCGCCGCCTTGCAAGCTCCTTCCCGGCCAGGACCTTGACCAGCATGAGGTCGTTGGATCCGTGTCTTGCCTCCGGCACTCTACCGGCCAGGGAGTATGCAAATGTCACCAGGGCGATCGCGGTTATTCCCCTGGGGTCCTGTCTGAAATCCCGGCGGGTTATGTCCACCCGGCTCACGGATTCGAGTATGCCCTCGGGCACCTGGTCCAGGGAGGTCTCAGTCGTGAAGCTCCCGGAAAGCCAAGCGAAGTTTTCCTCCCCTATGATTTCAACGATTGGGTTTCGTCTCTTGCCGTTCATCATCTCGTCCTCGATTATCGATCAATTCAGGCGCTCCAGACAGGATACCGAAAAGGGGCAGCGTTAACAACGCCAAAGGCCCTTCCTCGAGGGGGCCGGACCGGCCCGCCTTTGCCGTTGACCTCCGGATGGGCTTCCCATAGCATGGCGGTACAGGGAAAAACCGTAAGCAGCCGGATTCGGGCTCGGGCCGGCGGCAAGCAGGGAGGGGGCGAACATGGGAGTGGACAACGTGGTGTTCTTGGAGGTCCTGGAGTGGTTCGACGAGACCGGGCGGGAGCTGGTACACCGGATTCCGGGGAAGGGCTCGGGCGAGATCAAGTTCGGGGCCCAGCTCACGGTGAGGGACAGCCAGGCCGGGGTCTTCTTTTATCAGGGCAAGGCCGTGGAGGCCTTCGGGCCCGGGCGGCACACCCTCAAGACCGCAAACATTCCTTTCTTGACCAAGATAGCGGCCCTGCCCTGGGCAATGACCAGCCCGCTCCGTGCCGAGGTCTACTTCGTCAACATGAAGGTCTTCACCAACCTCAAGTGGGGGACCCGCGACCCGGTCGCCTTCAAGGACTCCGAGCTCGGGCTGGTGCGGCTGAGGGCCTTCGGTGTCTTCAACCTCCGGGTGGTACAGCCCATCCTGTTCATCAACAGCATGGTGGGGACCCAGGGGATGTTCTCCACTGAAGAGATCGAGGAATACCTGAACAGGGTCATCGTTTCCCGGTTCAATGATTTCATGGGAGAGACCCTGGACTCCGTGCTGAACCTCCCGGCGCGCTACGAGGAGCTCTCCGGGGGCCTAGCCGAGCGGCTCAGCCGGGACTTCTCCCACTTCGGCCTGGCGCTCACCCATCTTTACATCAATTCCATAACCCCTCCTCCGGAGGTCCAGGAGGCCATTGACGACCGCAGCCGCATGGGTGTCCTCGACGACATGAACAAACTCATGCAGATGAAGGCCGCAATGGCCATGGAAAAGGCCGCCTCGGCCGAAGGGGGCGCCGGCGAGGGCATGGGCATGGGAATGGGCGTCATGATGCCCGCAATGTTCGCCCGGTATTTCGCCGGGAGCGATAGCCCTCAAGGCCCCGGCTCGGGGGGCGGGCGGGCCGCCGAGGCCGTCTGCGGGGAGTGCGGGAGCCCGGTCCCGGTGGACGCCAAGTTCTGTCCCTTTTGCGGGCACCAGCAGGTGGTGTTCAGCCGGTGCGGCGGGTGCGGCAAGAATCTTCCTCCCAACGCCAAGTTTTGTTCCCGCTGCGGAGCCCCGGCGGACAGGAAGCCGGACGAGAAGTTTTGCCCCGAGTGCGGCCGGGAAAACATGCCCGAAGCGGTCTTCTGCAACCACTGCGGCGAGAAGCTCTAGCCCGTGCTTCAACTCATCGATCATCAATGCCCGCAGTGCGGCGCACCGGCTACGCTGGAAGAGACCGACCGCCTCTTCACCTGTGATTACTGCCGTGTCAAGTCCTTCCTGCTGAGCCGCGTCTACCGCTATGTGCTGCCCCACCGCGCCGCCCCGGGGCGGGACCTATTCTATATCCCCTACTGGCGTTTCAAGGGGATGCTCTTTTCCTGCCTTGGTGACGGTATCAGGCACCGGATAGTGGACGTGAGCTACCAGGGGCTCAGGAGCAGCCGCTTCCCGGTCTCATTAGGGCTGAGGAGCCAGGCCTTGAGGCTTCGCTTCCTGACCCCGGCGACGCGGGGAAGGTTCTTGCACCCCGATGTCTCGTTCAATGAGATGATGGGGAAAGTGGGAGAGCGTTACCGAAAGGCTCTTCCTCCCCCGGTCTTTCTGCAGCAGTTCATAGGGGAGAGCCTGGCGTTGCTGTACTCCCCCTTTTACTTGGACGGGAAGCTCTTTGATGCGGTCTTGGACCGCCCCGTCACCGGGTCCCCGCCCGGGGATTTCGACCCGGCCGCTCTTCCCGGAGGCCCGCCTCGGTGGCGGCTCGAATTCGTCCCGGCCCAGTGCCCGGACTGCGGGTGGGACCTGGAAGGCGAGCGGGACAGCCTGGCCCTGGACTGCCGAAACTGCCATTCGCTCTGGCACGCTGGCAAAGAGCGCTTCCTCAGGCTCAAATTCGCCTATGTCCCGGCCTCTCCGGATGCCGGTCTCGTTTACCTGCCATTCTGGCGGATCAGGGCGGCCGTCTCAGGCATGGACCTTGATTCCGAAGCGGATCTGGTGAGGGTGGCCAATCTCCCGAGGGTGGTCAAGCCGGGCATGGAGGAGCGGCGATTCCATTTCTGGTCCCCGGCCTTCAAGGTGCGCCCGAAGGACTTCCTGCGGTTTTCTTTGCGCATGACCCTGGCCCAGCCCGGGGGGGACTGGGAGCGCTCCCTGCCTGGGGGCGAGCTCTATCCGGTGACCCTCTCCCTCACAGAGGCGGCCGAGAGCCTCAAGACCTGCCTTGCCTCGTTCGCAAAGCCGCCCGGCAAGATCCACCCGCTCATGGAGGAAAGGCATATCCAGCCCGAGGGCTTTCTCTTGGTCTATTTCCCGTTCGTCTTGCGGGGAAACGAGTTGACCTATCCTTCCTTGAGGCTTCGGATCAACCGCAATCTCCTGCGCTACGCAAAGACCCTCTAGCCGGTGAGGTCGGGGTTCGGTGGGGAAGGCGTCTCCGGGGCGGCCAGGGCCACCAGGGCGTCGGCAGCAACCACCCGTCCCTCCGGGGTGATGATCAGCGGATTTACGTCCACCTCAGCCACCCGGTCCAGTTCCGCGCCCAGCCGGGACAGGGCCGCCAGTGAACGGCAAACAGCCTCCACGTCGGCCGGTGCCTGCCCCCTGAAAGGCCCCAAGATGCCTGCATGCCGCAGCTCCCCGGTCATTGCCGCGGCCTCGGCCCGGTCGATCGGGGCTATCCTGAATACGGCGTCCCGGAGCAACTCAGCCATTGCACCGCCCAGGCCGAGCATCACGCACGGTCCGAACCGGGGGTCGCGCAGCAGGCCCAGTGCCAGCTCTCGGTTCCCCGGGACCAATTCCTGGACCAGCACCCCGTCCAATGAGCCGTCCCTGAGATTCAAGAGGCGCCCGCAGGCGCGTCGCACGGCGGCGGCGTCTCCCAGTCCGAGCTCCACCGCGCCGATCTCGCTCTTGTGAAGCAGGGTGTGGGAACAGGCCTTGAGGGCGACCGGATACCCCAGGTCTTTTGCAATGGATACCGCCTCTTCCGGATCCCGGGCCAGGGCTTCCCGGGTGACCGGGATCCCGTAAGCTGAGAGAAGCCGTTTGGATTCATGCTCGGACAGGGCTTGCCGACCGGAGGCAAGGGCCGAGTCCACCAGACCGAGGGCGTCCCCGGCGCTCATGTCCCGGCCCCCATGCCTGGATCAGGACGGCGGATGATCTCAACCGTGGGCGGGAAATGCATGTCAGGCCCCCTGGGTGTCCGTCTGCTGAGTCTTTTTCTTCTTGCTTCTGCGCTTCCTCTTCGGCTTTGTCTCCTCGGAGGACTTGGACCGGGGTGCCAGGCCGAATATCCCTCCGGGCTGCGAGCTTGTGACCACTTTCTTGCCCGAGCCCCTCGGCCGGCCTTCCTTCTTGGGGCGTTTGGGTTTGTCCGCTTCCTTGTCCCTGCCGTTTTTCTCCTGCTTTGGGGCCGCCTGTCCGGCTTCGCTCGGCCCGGCGGCAGCGGCCGTTTGTCCTTCTTGGGCTTCTTCGCCGGCCCGCCGGTCTCCGGCACCGCGCTTGTCCTTGTCCTCGGCCCTCGGTTGCCTGCTCTTCCTGCCGGCGTCTCCGCCGGCTTGCCCGCGCTTGGGCCTGCGCGGCCTGGGAGGCGCCCCGCGACCCTTGCTCCCCCGCCTCTTGACCGATCCGGCCCGATCACTCACGAACCAGTCCTCCTCCGGCCATACCACGGGGATCTTGTATCCGAGCATCTTTTCCAAGGGCTCCAGGTGGTATACGTAGCGCTCGCAGGCGAAGGTCAGTGCGCATCCCTTCTTGCCGGCTCGGGCCGTACGGCCGATTCGGTGGATGTAGTTCTCCGAGTCCTGTGGGAGGTCGTAGTTGATTACGTGGGAGATGTCCTCCACGTGTATTCCTCTGGATGCCACGTCGGTCGCCGCAAGGATCTTGACCTTGCCGGCCTTGAAGCGGTTCATCAGGGCCAGGCGCTTGGGCTGCGGGAGATCGCCTGTAATGCCTTCAGCCGGGTAGTCGTTGCCCTTGAGCTTCTCGGTGAGCCATTCCACGGTGGCCTTGGTGTTTGCAAAGAGCAGTATTCGCTCCCACTGCTCGCGCTGGAGGAGCCCCAGGAGCAGGGAAAGCTTTTCATCGCTTCCCACGTGGAAGAGCTTCTGCTCGATGCCTTCCACCACCACCTCCTCGGGTGTCACCGAGATCACCTCCGGGAGGTTCATGTACTCGTAGGTGAGCTCCAGCACCCTGTAGCTCAGGGTGGCGGAAAACAGCATGGACTGGCGTTTCTCGTAATGAGGGAGCCTCCGCAGGATGTAGCGCATGTCCCGGGTGAAGCCGAGGTCGAAGAGGCGGTCCGCCTCGTCTATCACCAACATCCTTATCGCCGAGGGCTTGAAGATCCCCTGCTTGAGATAGTCGATGATCCTGCCCGGGGTGCATATCACTATGTCAGGTCCCTGGCGGAGGATGTCGGCCTGCTTCCTGTAATCAATGCCGCCCACCACCTGCGCCAGGCTCAGGCCGGTGTGTGCGCCCAGCAGCGCGGCGTCCTCATAGATCTGCAGGGCCAGCTCGCGGGTGGGGGCCACGATCAGCGCCGAGGGCGTCCCCTTGGGCCTTTGCTCCTCGGAGAGCAGGCGGGTGAAAATGGTGACCAGAAAGGCGGCGGTCTTCCCCGTGCCGGTCTGGGCCTGGCCAGCCACATCGCGCCCGCTTAGCGAGAGAGGGAGGACCTGGGATTGTATGGGGGTGCAGTATCCAAACCCGGCGTCCTCCAGTCCTCGGAGGGCTTCCGGGGGGATCTTGAACTGATCGAAGCGGGTGCGGGTGAGAAATCGCGGCCTGTCCGCCCTCTTGGCCGCCTCCTGGAGTCGGGGTTCTGAATCTTCGGGCATCGCGTGCTCTTATTCTCCTGACTTATTGTACCGGGTGCTTGTCCGGCGATTTTTAGTTATATAGAATAGAATAGATAAATTCGCCTGGAATGTAAATAAAGGCTTGAAAAAAAAGCGGCCGCCCCGAGAAGATCCGGCACACAAAAGCGAAGCGGGGCGCTTCCGCACCCCGCTTCGTCCCTTCGCGTCGCAAGAATGTCATAGGATTGCAGGATTTCTTGAAACGATCCCGCGGTCAGGCCTCCTCACGGTGCCCTGCTAGGCCGTGGCCCTTTCTTCCTCGTCCTCTTCCTCGCTGTGGTCGTGCTTTAGGTCCCCGTCCACGGTGCCCCTGACCTGCTCTCTTTCTTCGGCGAAGTCGAAACCGGTCCAGATTCCGATGGACCGCAGGATGGAGTCCTGTGGATGGTACCGGCGGAAGATCTTGAAATAGTATGCCGCCTCCTTGCTGTTCAGGACCGCGCCCGGGTTCTCCTCCTTCAAGCGCTCGTACTCGGAGTCGCTGATCTCCTGCTCGGCCAGTCGTTCTCCCAGGCTCTCGCAGCCCGCCCCTTGCGTGTACTGCACTTTGTAACGCCACAGTATGTCGTCGGGCAGATACCCGGTTCCTTCGAAGGCCTTGCGAAGAATCCACTTCTCTATCTTGGCCCCGTTGTGCTCCCGGATCTTCAGCTCAGGGGGGATCTTCATGCCCAGCTCCACCATGTCGACGTCAAAGAACGGCACCCGGAGCTCCAGGCTGAAGGCCATCCCCATGCGGTCCGCCCGCTGGAGGTTGATGTTGTGGACGTTCTGGATCAGGCGGCGGGCCTCCGCGTTCAGCTTGTCAAACGGGAAGTTCTTCATGTAGTGGTACCCGGTGAAGACCTCGTCCGCCCCCTCGCCCGTCAGGACCACTGTGACATACTCCGAGGCCAGCTTGCAGGTGAAGTAGCAGGGCACGGCGCATCGGACCAGGGAAGGATCGTATGTCTCCAGCTTCCTGATCACGTGAGGGAGGGCCTCGTAATAGTCGCCTTCGGTGAAGATCAACTCGTGGTGCGTGGAGCCTATATGCCCGGCGGCAATACGGGCCGCCTTGACGTCGTCGCTTACTTCTCCTCCTCCGTCCTGCATGCCCACGACAAAGGTGTGCAGCCGGGGAATTTCATCCGCCGCGATCGCGGCCACCAGGCTGCTGTCCAGCCCGCCGCTGCAAAAGGAGCCCACCGGGACCTCCGGATCCGCCAGCAGTCGCTCTTTGACGCAGTGGATAAAGGTCTTCCGTATGATCTCGCAGGTCTCTTTGATGTCGGTCAGCTGGTCGTCCTGCACCTCAGGCACGTCATAGTACCGCACGAACCCCTCGGCCGGTGTGTAGTAGTGCCCTGCAGGGAACTCATAGGCCTCTTCCACGCCCGCCAGGCTCATGGCCCCGAGCTCGGATGAGAAGTACAGGTGGTCGTTATGGTAGCCGTAGTAAAGCGGTTTTATGCCTATTGAGTCCCTGGCCAGCATAAAGTCGTCGCCGTTGAAAATAGCGAAGGCGAACATGCCGTTCAGATCCCTCACGCACTCGGGCCCTTTCTCCTGGTAGAGGTGCAGTATGACCTCCGAGTCCGACTTTGTCCTGAAGCGGTACTTGGGGGAGAGGTGCGTCCTCAGTCTGCGGAAGTTGTAGATCTCGCCGTTGCAGATGATTCCCAGGCTGCCGCCGTTGGCCACTATGGGCTGCCGCCCGGTTGCTACGTCCACTATGGACAGACGGGTGTGCCCGAAGACGAACTTTCCGTACTCGTAGATTCCCCGGTCATTCGGGCCGCGGTGGGGCAGTGCGTCCAGCATCCTGTTTATGGTCTTGGTATCTCGGACCCCGATGCAACCGGCTATGCCACACATGGTTGTTCTCCTTTCCGGTCCTGATCGGACCGATGCCCGCTGCGCCGCATCCTCTCTCTTCCTCTCGCGCGGCCGCTCCGCCCGATGCCCCTCGGGCACCCGTATGCGGCCCGCCGCGCAGGTTCAGGTCTCGCTGAGCGGGTGAAGCAAAGCTCCGGAAGGTAAGCCCTGCTTACCTGGGCGCAGGGAAATTAGTTAAACTAAAACAATCTCAACTGAAATATTTTGAGTTGAAATGTATTCTATTGGGTCCACCCTGTCAAGACATTTTTTCGAGACCGGCGGCAGGAGGCCCCGGCCCCGCGTTTGACAGGCCGGCGGGTATACGCTATCTTTCTGCCGGGTCCGGCCCCGGCCCGGGGCGCTCTGGGAGTGGAAGTCAAGGGGAACGAACGTGAAATCAACTTTCAAGGAGGCGGAAATGAAGAAATTAATGGGTATCCTGCTGGCCTTTTCGTTCATCTTTTTCATGGCAAGCGGCCCTGCTCTGGCGGACAAGCTGGTGGTGGGCTGCGACACCAACTTCATGCCCTTTGAGTTCAAGGGGCCGGACGGCAAGTACGTAGGGTTCGACATCGACCTGTGGGACGCCATAGCCAAGGACTTGGGCCTGGAATACGAGCTCCAGCCCATGGACTTCAACGGGCTGATTCCGGCTCTTCAGAGCGCGAATATAGACGTGGCCATCGCCGGGATGACCATAAAGAGCAAGCGCGAGGAGGTGGTGGACTTCGCCTTCCCCTACTATGACTCCGGCTTGCTCCTGATGGTTCGGGCGGACGAGAAGGAGATCGCCGGGATCGAGGACCTGGGGGACAAAGTGGTGGCCACCAAGCTTGGAACCACCAGCGCGGATTTCGCCAAGAAGATCGATACCAAGGACATAAACCTCTTCCCCAACATCGACGGGGCCTATATGGAGCTCCGAACCGGCGGGGCCGACGCGGTTATCTTCGACAAGCCGGCCATACTCTATTACATCAAGACCACGGGCAAAGGTGCGGTCAAGACCGTGGGCCCGCTGTATGAAGGCCAGCCCTACGGGATCGCCTTCCCCCAGGGAAGCCCTCTCAGAGAGAAGGTCTCCATCACCCTCCTCAAGTTCATGGAGGACGGGACCTACGCCGAGATCTACAAGAAGTGGTTCGGGGAGGCCCCCAAGTAACGCGGCTCGATAGCGCGGGATCGGCCGGGCCTTTGTTTCGCGCCGCCGGCTGATTCCATGCATAAAGCCCGTATGAAACGGCTTCCGGGCACTCGCAGGTTTCCGATCCAGAAATGCGCCCTCCTCTTGCAATGGAGGGCTTTCTGGATCGGAACTAGAGAGGATCAGGCAGACTGATGGGTTTTGACTTCAAGTACAGCGTCATATGGGAGTCCGTCCCGGTTCTCCTGAAGGGCGTGGAGCTTACCATCCTGATCACCTTTTTCGGGCTGTTGATAGGGTTCTTCCTGGGGACCGCGTTCGGGTTGGGAAAGGCCTCGCGCAACAGGTTCCTCTATGGCGTATCAGCCATGTACGTGGAGAGCATCAGGGGTACTCCACTGATGGTCCAGGTCATGTTTCTCTATTTCGGGTTGCCCATGATCCTGGGGATGCGGATCCCTCCCATGGCCGCCGGGGTCTCGGCCATCGCCATCAATTCGGGCGCCTATATAGCGGAGATCGTGCGGGGGGCCATTCAATCCATTGACAGGGGGCAGACCGAGGCGGGGCGCTCGATCGGTCTTTCCCATGCCCAGTGCATGCTTTACATAGTCTGGCCCCAGGCCTTCAAGCGGATGATTCCGCCCCTGGGGAACCAGTTCATAATCAGCCTCAAGGACACCTCCCTCCTGGTGGTGATAGGCGTGGGAGAGCTGACCAGGACGGGCCAGGAGATAATCGCCGTGAACTTCAGGGCCTTCGAGGTCTGGCTGACAGTGGCCCTGATGTACCTGACCATGACCTTGACCCTGTCTCGATTGTTGAACTACACGGAGCGCAGGCTGATAAGGTCCTAGCAACCTATCATGGGAGCGGCGGCGCGGGGTTC
This sequence comes from uncultured Desulfobacterales bacterium, assembly GCA_964647905.1. Classification (GTDB taxonomy): domain Bacteria; phylum Desulfobacterota; class DSM-4660; order Desulfatiglandales; family HGW-15; genus CAZYJR01. The sequence continues at coordinate 136,936 of CAZYJR010000002.1, forward strand.
TTACCGCCGCGCCCGGACCGGGTGGCGAGTCGTGATCAAGATCGAAAAGCTTTACAAGAACTTCGGGGAGCTGGAAGTCCTAAAGGGGATAGACCTCCATATCCGGCCGGGCGAGGTGGTCGTGATAATCGGCCCCAGCGGCTCGGGAAAGAGCACGCTGCTCAGATGCATCAACCGCCTGGAGGAGATCACTTCGGGCAGGGTGGTGGTGGACGGCCATGATCTTTATGCCGCGGATACCAACATCAACCTGATCCGTACAGAGGCCGGGATGGTCTTCCAGCAGTTCAACCTTTTCCCTCACATGACCGCCCTGAAGAACGTGACCCTGGGGCCGTTGAAGGTGCGGAGGCTCACGCGCAAGGAGGCGGAGACCTTGGGAATAGAGCTGCTGGAAAAGGTGGGGCTCAGTGACAAGGCGCACGGTTACCCTGATCAACTGAGCGGGGGGCAGAAGCAGCGCGTGGCCATAGCCAGGGCCCTTGCCCTCAAGCCCAAGGTGATGCTCTTTGACGAGCCCACCAGCGCGCTGGACCCCGAACTGGTGGGCGAGGTCCTGGAGGTCATGCGGCAGGTGGTAAAGGAAGGGATGACCATGGTGGTGGTGACCCACGAGATGGCCTTTGCCAGGGAGGCGGCCGACCGCGTGATCTTCATGGACGAGGGGGTGATAGTGGAGCAGAATACGCCCTCGGAGATATTCTCCAACCCGCAAAGCCCGCGTACGGCGGCTTTTCTTGGCAAGGTCCACTGAATATCGGCCCGGGGCCGGAATGACACCGATTAAACACGGTGGAGATGCGGGATGATAAGGGGCCTGGACGGCAAGATGCCGCGTATTGCGGAATCGGCCTACGTCAACGAGGCGGCCTATGTGGTCGGGGACGTGGAGATAGGAGAAGGCTCCAGCATATGGCCGGGGGCGGTGATCAGGGGGGATTTCGGGAGTATCCGGATAGGGCGTAATGTCGCGGTTGAGGACAACTGCGTAATACACTCCGGCTCGCCCGCCGGTCCCAGGGGGGATGTGGTGATCGGGGACCGTGTCATCATGGGGCACGGCGCGGTCCTGAACGGACGCCGAATCGGGAACGGCGTTCTTATAGGGATGAGCGCCACCATACTCCATGATTCCGAGATCGGAGATCAATGCATCATAGTGGCCGGATGCCTGATCACCCAGGGCATGAAGGTCCCGGACCGCTCCCTGGTCATGGGCGTCCCCGGCAAAGTGAAGGGCGAGCCCACCGAGGAACAGCTCTGGTGGGTCCGCGAGGCCTACAAGGAGTACGACGAGCTGATCCGGCGTTATCGGAAGGCCGGCCTTTGACACGGACGAGTTTCGGTCCTGTATGCGGGATGAGGTCATGACGGGCGATTTTGCTGCATCGAGAGGATCAGCGGCAATGAAGGCCTTGAGCCGCAGGGAGTTTCTGCGGGTGGCCGGGCTCGCCGCGGCCGGCCTGGCCGCCGGATGTGCCGTGAACCCGGTTTCCGGGGAGTCCCAGTTGATGCTCCTCTCCGAGAGGGATGAGATCCGGCTGGATCGGAGCAATTCCCCTCACCAGTTTTCCGCGGACTACGGTACGGTCCAAGACGAGAGACTCAACAAGTACCTGGACCGGACCGGACGCGCTTTGGCATCCCGGACCCACAGGCCGGGCATGCCTTACTCGTTCAGATGCGTAAACGCCCCGTATGTAAACGCCTATGCCTTCCCGGGAGGGAGCATCGCCTGCACCCGGGGAATACTCTTGGAGCTGGAAAACGAGGCCGAGCTGGCCGCCCTGTTGGGTCATGAGCTGGGCCACGTGAACGCCAGGCATACGGCGCAGCAGATGTCCAAGGGCATGCTCGCGTCCCTGGCGGTGGGAGGCCTCGGCATGGCGGTCTCCGGCGGGGACCGCGCCCTGGGCGGCATCGTGTCCGGGCTTGCGGGGCTCGGGGCAGGGGCGCTCCTTGCCGGGTACAGCCGGGACAACGAAAGGGAGGCCGATTCCCTGGCCCTCGAGTACATGGTCCGTTCAGGGTACAACCCCCACGGGCTCGTGGGACTGATGGAGATGCTCAGGAAGAGCTCCAAGCGGAAGCCCGGGGCCCTGGAGCTGATGTTCTCCACCCACCCCATGAGCGACGAACGCTACCGGACGGCCAAGGAGGCGGTTGAGACCCGGTACCGTGGCGAACGATCCCTTCCCCTGTTCAGGGAGCGCTTCATGGACAATACCGCCGGGCTGAGGGCGCTCAAGCCGGCCATCGAGGCCATGCAGGAAGGGGATCGGGCCATGGCCGAGCAGGACCTCGCCGGTGCGGAGGCCCACTACAGGCGGTCCCTGGATGCGGCCCCGGAAGACTACGCCGCACTGGTCAAGATGGCCGAGTGCAAACTCGCACTCAAGCGCTATGACGAGGCCCGGCGCTATGCAGAGTCCGCTCAAGGGGTCTATCCCGGGGAGGCCAAGAGCTACTCGGTCAGCGGCATCGCCCGAATCATGGCCCGGGACTACCGCGGGGCCCTCGGAGAGTTCTCCGCATACGAGAAAATCCTGCCCGGCAACCCCGCAGTCTTCTTTCTCAAAGGGCTTTCCCTGGAAGGGATGAACCGAATACCGGATGCGGCCCGTGAGTACTATCGTTACCTCCAGTCCGTCTCCAGCGGGGATCAGGCCGCCTATGCGTACAAGAGGCTGGTGGACTGGGGTTACATCCAACCCAAAAAACAGTAGGGCGAGTCGGGTGGTGCGGAACCCGTCGCCGGTCGACCTTTGATCCGGGGGAGGGCATGGAGAGGCAGAACAAGGCCTACCTCTGCGGCGTGTCCGCTGTGCTCCTCTGGTCCACCGTCGCCTCGGCGTTCAAGCTCTCCCTGAGATACCTGCCTCCGGAGCAGCTGGTCCTTTACTCCAGCGTGGCTTCAACGGCCGTCCTCGCCCTGGTCCTGGGGGTCAAGGGCCGGCTGGGTCTCTTGTTCTCCTATCCGAGGGAGGCCTACCTAAGGAGCCTGGGGATGGGTGTCTTGAACCCGTTCCTGTACTATCTGGTGCTCTTCAAGGCCTACGACCTGCTCCCGGCCCAGGAGGCGCAGCCTTTGAACTACACGTGGGCGGTGGCCCTGGCCCTGCTCTCGGTCCCCCTGCTGGGCCAGCGGCTCCTCCTGACCGACATGGCCGGCACCTTGGTGAGCTACGCCGGAGTGGTGGTCATCTCCACCAGGGGTGACATCCTGGCCATGCGGTTCTCGGATCCCCTCGGCGTGGGCCTGGCCCTGGGGAGCACGGTGATCTGGGCCCTTTACTGGATCTGGAACACGCGGGATCAAAGGGACCCGGTCGCGGGGCTGCTCCTCAACTTCCTCTTTGCCTTGCCGCTGGTGCTGGCATACAATATGTGCTTTTCAGGCCCGCTGGTTTGGGATCCCAAGGGGCTTGCCGGGGCCGCGTACGTTGGGCTCTTTGAAATGGGGTTGACCTTCGTGCTTTGGCTCTCGGCCCTCAGGTTGTCGGCCAGCGCCGCGAGGATAGGGAACCTGATATTCATCTCTCCTTTCATCTCCCTGGTTTTCATAAGCATCGTGGTCGGGGAGGAGATCCTTGGTTCCACCCTGGCGGGTCTGGTTCTGATCACGGGCGGACTGATCATTCAGCAGGCCGGGGCTCGGGCGCACCGGTCGCCGGGGTGAGCTGCTCCCGAGCCCCGTGCCGCCTTATATCCAAAGAAAGACGGTTACCAAGGGGATTGCATGCCTGGGACCAAGATCATATGCACCATAGGGCCTGCCAGCGAGTCCCATGCTGTAATAAGGTCCCTGGTGGAGAACGGAATGAATGTGGCCCGCCTGAACTTCAGCCACGGGACCCATGAAGGGCATCTGGAGAAGATCAGAAGGATAAGGGCGGCGTCCGGGGAGCTAGGGAGGCCGGTTGCCATCCTCCAGGACCTGGCAGGGCCGAAGATCCGAGTGGGATCGGTTCCGGATCCCGGTATAAGGCTGGAGACGGGAAAGGCCTTTACCTTGACCAGCCGCCGGGTGCCCGGCTCTGCAGAGGCAGTATCGGTCAATTATCCCGACCTGCCCGGGGAGGTCAAGCCGGGCGACAGAATCCTGCTTGCCGATGGATTCATGGAGCTGGTGGTGGTCGGCGTGGCTGGGACCGAGATCCGCTGCGAGGTGGTAACCGGGGGTATACTCACCTCTCACAAGGGGATCAACCTCCCTTCCGGCAGTCTCCGGCTCCCTTCCCTGACCGAAAAGGACCGGGGTGATCTGGACTTCGGGCTCGAGAACGGTGTGGATTACGTGGCCCTTTCCTTTGTGAGAGGCCCGGACGATGTCCTTCGAGTGAAGCGGATTATCGAGGATAGGGGGCTGGACACTCCGGTCATAGCGAAGATGGAGAAGCACGAGGCCCTGGGATCGGCGGATGCAATAATCCAGGCCTCGGGCGGAGTCATGGTGGCCAGGGGGGACCTGGGCGTGGAGATACCCCTCGAGCAGGTCCCGGGGATACAGAAGACTTTGATCAGGACCGCGAACATGCTGGGAAAGCCCGTAATAACCGCCACCCAGATGCTCCGCTCCATGGTGGACTCCCCCAGGCCCAGCAGGGCTGAGGCCGCTGATATTGCTAATGCGGTCTTGGACGGGACCGACGCGGTGATGCTCTCCGAGGAGACGGCCAGCGGGGGCTACCCTGTGGAGGCGCTCCGGTTCATGTGCCGCATAGTGGAGAGGGCCGAGGATAATTTCCCCCACAAGAAGTACCTGGCCTTCGTTCCCAAGGAGGAAGTGGCCGAGTCCGTCGCCCACGCCGCTTGTGTGCTGGCCGAGCACCTCAAGGCCAAGGCCTTGATCGCCACCACCAGTTCTGGAAAGACGGCGGCGCATGTGTCCCGGTTCAGGCCCAGGCAGCCGATCCTGGCACTCTCCCCGAACGACAAGGCCCTGAGGAGAGTCTTGCTCCATTGGGGGTGCATCCCTGTGCCCACGTCCTCATCGAGGCGGAGCGAGGACATGATCGAGGAAGCGGTGGAGAGCGCTGTTGAAAGCGGCCGGGTGTCGCGTGGAGACCTCCTGGTGCTAACGGCGGGTTTTCCCTTTTGGGTCCCAGGGACCACCAATATGATCCGGGTGCGGGAGGCATGAGACCCCCCCGCCGGTATATGATGAACAAAGTCATTCTTGGAGACGAGACATGGAACACAGTGCAAGGCTGATAGTGGACGGAAAGACATTCGAGATACCCATACTCAGGGGCACCGAGGGAGAACGCGCCCTGGACATCTCCGCCCTGCGCGAGAGGACCGGACTCATTACCCTGGACCCGGGCTACGCCAACACCGGGGCCTGCAGCAGCAGCATCACATACATGGACGGAGAGGAAGGCATACTCCGCTACAGGGGCTATCCGGTGGAGCAATTGGCCGAGCACTCCACGTTCGTGGAGACGGCCTATCTCCTGATAAACGGCGATCTCCCCACCCGGAGGGACCTTACGCGGTTCTCCGTGCTCCTCAATGACCACAGCCTGATTCACCGCGACATGCTTCACTTCTTCGACAACTTCCCGCGGCGGGCCCATCCCATGGGGATCCTCTCCTCCATGGTCAACGCCCTGCGCGCCTTCTATCCCGAACTCCCGGAGCGCACTGAGGAGGAGGAGATAAACGTAACCTTCACCAGGCTGATTTCCAAGATCAGGACCATGGCCGCCATCTCCTACAAACTCTCCAGAGGGCACGAGATCGTATATCCCAGGCCGGATCTCACATATGCGGCCAACTTCCTCAACATGATGTTCGACTCCCCGGTCCGGCCCTACGAGGTGGACGAAGACATCGCCCGGGCACTCAATGTCTTCTGGATCCTCCACGCCGACCACGAGCAGAACTGCTCCACCGCTGCGGTCCGCCTGGTGGGAAGCGCCAGGGTGAACCTATACGCCGCGATCTCAGCAGGGATCTGCGCGTTGTGGGGGCCTCTCCACGGCGGGGCGAACCAGGCGGTAGTGGAGATGTTGAACGAGATCCAGGCGGGCGGGGGCGATCCCGCCCCGTTTATCCAAAGGGCCAAGGACAAGAACGACCCTTTCCGCCTGATGGGCTTCGGCCACCGGGTGTACAAGACCTACGACCCCAGAGCCAAGATCATGAAGCAGGTCGCGGACAAGGTCCTGAAGAAGCTCGATCTGAACGACCCTCTCTTGGACATAGCCCGCCGTCTGGAAGATGTGGCCTTGGAGGACCCCTACTTCGTGGATCACCACCTCTATCCCAACGTGGACTTCTACAGCGGGATCGTGCTGCGCGCCATGGGGATTCCTCTGAACATGTTCACGGTGATGTTCGCCATAGGCAGGCTCCCGGGTTGGATAAGCCAGTGGAAGGAGAGCATAGACGATCCGGCCTGGAAGCTGCACAGACCCAGGCAGCTCTACCTGGGGCCCGGCCGGAGGGACTACGTCCCCATGGACAAACGCGGGAAATGAGGCTTACTGCAGGGAGGGAGAGACATCATGGATCTGGAGCTGTTCGAGAATATGGAGGCGGAGGATCTCCGCAAGTATATCGAGTTCCTGCTCTGGCACTACCGGGTGATGGACGCCTTTTGGTTCCTTTACGTGGCCGAGCGGTTCGACCAGCCGACGGCGGAGCGGCTCAACGAGCAGGTCTGGGGAAGGGTCTCCGGCATGGCCGCACGCGGCATACTGGAGAGATTCCATATAGAGGAGCGTGGGCTGGAGGGTTTCGTGCGGGCCCTGCGTTTCTTCCCGTGGTGCATCCTGGTGGGCTATGATATAGATGCAAAGGCGGACGAGGTGTTGATCTCGGTGCGGTCCTGCCCCACGCAGGAAGCGCGCCTCAGGCGCGGCCTGGGCGAGTTCGTGTGCAAGGAGATGCACCGGGGGGAGTTCGAAGGGTTTGCCCGAGAGGTGGACGGGCGCATACGCGTCGAATGCCTCTTCGCCCCGCCCGACCCCCATCCCCCGGAGATGTTCTGCAAATGGCGGTTCACCCTGGCCGGGGCCGCGGAGTCCGAGTAAGGGAACGGAGGTGCCCCTGTGTCAGGAGAAGGAGGCGAAGAGCTCAGGCGGCTCAAGCGGGACTATCTGGAGCTGGACCGCCGTTACCATGAAGACAAGGAACTCCTGATCCGGGTGGTCCAGACCTTGGGGGCGGTGGTTGCGGCCAACCCGGAGATGACCGGACAGGTGGAGTCCTTGAAAGGTTTGTTGCGCGTCGAGGAGCCCCTGGACCAGGACAGGATCCAGGAAGAGATGGAAGCATTCAAGCAGGGCTTCCTCACCCTGGAGGACGAACCGGTCCCCTCCATGGGCCCGGCGGAGGTGCGAGCGCTCCACGAACAGGTGCTCGAGGCGTGCCGGGTCCTGCGGAAGATCATGGCGGCCCTGCTGGAGGACTTCTATCCGCTCAGGCCCGAGCTGGAAGTCAGGGCGGCCGGTGTTCACCTGGACTGCACCGAAGACGTCAGGGAGATTGACCTTTCCGGTGCGGCCGAGCCTTTTCTGAGATTCGTGGAGGGCCTCAAGGAGAACATCTCCGAGGACTTCCGTGAGATCAATCACACCCTGTTCACGCTCCTGGAACAGGTCAAGGAACTGGAGAGCTCGTTCGCCGTGGAGTTCGGCTCCGAGAGCGCCAGGGTCAGGGAGATAGAGTACTTCGAGATGAAGGTGAACAGCGAGGTGGGAAACATCGTCCGCTCCTTTGACCTCCATACCACGGTGAGCGAGATCAAGCAGGCGGTGATCCGCAAGATCGAGAACATAAAGGAACTGGTGGCGCTCCGCAAGCAGGAGGAGACCTCCAGGTCCGAGAGGTTCCAGCAGAGTATAGAGAGCCTCAAGAGACGGATCCAGGAGGTGGAGAGCAACGCGAGAGAGATGAGCGCAAGGGCCGAGGAGTTCCAGGTGGCGGCCATGCGGGACGACCTGACCGGGCTTTACAACCGTAAGGCCTTTGACGAGCGGGTTTCGCAGGCCCTGGAGAAGTTCGAGAGGGACGGGACCGCCTTCGCCCTGATACTCTTCGACGTGGACAACTTCAAGGAGATCAACGACGCATTCGGCCATGTGGCCGGGGACAAGGTGCTCCAGAAGATCGGTCAGTGCCTGAAGGACACTTTCAGAAAGGACGACTTCATAGCCCGTTACGGCGGGGACGAATTCATAGTGCTCATCGAGGAGCTCAGCCGGGACCTGGCCAGGGAAAAGATCACCAGCTTTCTGAAGAACCTCCATCGCCTGCGCTTCACATCCCATTCCAAAGGGGACATCACGGTGAGCGTGAGCCCCGGTATCGCCTTGTCACGCAAAGGGGATACGCCCGAGGTGCTCTTGGAAAGGGCGGACCGGGCCATGTACGACGTAAAGAAGCGGAGGAGATGAGACGCCTTGAAGGACCGCCTGGATGTGTTGTACCGGCGTTTCAACAAGCGGTGCTTCGTGGAGCCCGATCCTCTCCAGTTCCTGTATGATTACCCGGATCCAGCGGACCGGGAGCTGGCCGGTCTTGTGGCGTCGTGCCTTGCCTACGGCAGGGTGGCGCAAATCCTGGCGAGCGTATCCGCCGTCCTGGATATCATGGGGCCGTCTCCGGCGGCTTTTGTAATGGAGGGCACCCCCGAGTCCCTCTCAAAGGCCCTTTCGGGCTTCAGACACCGATTCAGCTCCGGGGAGGAGTTGGCCCGGCTACTCTGGGAAGCGCGGCGGGTGGTCCGGGAGTACGGATCCCTGGAGTCATGCTTCCTGGCGGGATTGGGCCGGGAGCATGAGACGGTCCTCCCCGCCCTGTCCTCCTTCGCCCGCGCCCTGCGCCCCGGGGACTGCTCCAGGATCACCTTGATGCCCCTGCCCGAACGGGGGAGCGCGTGCAAGCGCTTGAATCTCTATCTGCGGTGGATGGTCAGGCGGGACGATGTGGACCCGGGCGGGTGGGGGGATGTCCCCGCCTCCAAGCTCATAGTCCCGTTGGACACCCACATGCACCGGATCTGCCTGCGCCTGGGGGGGACGGGGCGCAGCCAGGCGGACATGAAGGCCGCTCTGGAGGCCACCCGGGCGTTCCGCCGCCTGGTCCCGGACGACCCGGTCAGGTACGATTTTTCACTCACCCGCCTGGGCATCAGGAGGGACGGAGACATCGAGGCCTTTCTCGGGGGCTGCAAGGGTTTCGAGCGGCCCGACTGAAAGGCGCCGTGAGGAGCGGACGGGAGGACGCCATGAAGGTCTTTGTTACCGGAGGAACAGGATTCGTGGGAAAGGCCCTCACCAGCGGTCTGGTGGGAGAGGGACATCAAGTGACCGTCCTTACCCGGTCCCTGAGGCCGGGCCGATCCGGGCCCTCCGGGGTCCGGCTGGTAGAGGGCGACGCCACCAAGCCGGGGTCGTGGCAGGAAGAAGTCCCCGAGCATGATGCGGTCATAAACCTTGTCGGCGCCTCCATCTTCAGGCGCTGGACCGAGGCGGCCAAGGAGGAGATCCGCGAGAGCCGGATCCGCACCACCCGCAACCTGGTCCGGGCCCTGCCCCGGGGCGGCTCCGGCTTCCGTTTCCTCAGCACGTCGGCCGTAGGGGTTTACGGCTCCCGCGGTGACGAGGTCCTGAACGAAGAGAGCCCGGCCGGTGCCGGGTTTTTGGCCTCTCTGGCCGTGGACTGGGAGCGGGCCGCAATGGAGGCCGAGGCCCGGGGAGCGGCGGTTTCCTGCATGCGTTTCGGCATTGTCCTGGGCAGGGAGGAAGGCGCTCTGGCCAAGATGCTGCCGCTCTTCAGGTGGTGGCTGGGCGGGCCGCTGGGCGGCGGCGGGCAGTGGTTTTCCTGGATCCACATACATGACCTGGTGGCTGCGCACCTCTTTGCCCTGGGCCGTCGTGACCTCCGAGGGCCGCTCAACTGCACCGCCCCGCATCCGGTCCGCAATAAGGACCTCGCCCGCGCCCTAGCGGGGGCCATGGGAAAACCCTGCTTCATGCCCGGGGTGCCGAGGTTCCTGGTAAGGATGGTGCTGGGGGAATTCGGTTCGGTGTTGCTGGAGGGGCAGCGGGTGATTCCCGAGAGGCTCCGGGAAGCGGGTTTCCACTTCACCTTCCCTCGTATCGAGGAGGCGTTGAATGATCTGGTGGGGGCAGGTTCGAAATAAGGGCCCGGTCAGTGACGCTCCCCATCGATTTGCCCGACCACCAGGTGGGCTTCCCCCAGTGAGCCCAGGCTCACGTACTTGCTTCCCTGGATCTCCATCTGGTACCCGGCGGTCAAGGGGAACAGCCCCTGGGCGTTCCAGATCACCCTGACCCCCTTCTCCCGGGGGACGATCGCCTTCTTGCAGAGAGAGGCCAGTAGATACCTCGCCTCCTCATCGCTGCGGCCGTTGTTGGCGGTTACGATCTTTTTCCCGCCGTCATTTTCCCCGGCGGGTGCCGCTTCTTCTGTTTCCCCGCCCGCGCCCTCCAGCAGGGCGTCGACATCGTCTTGGGAAAGAATCTCGTCTCCGCTCACCATGACCTGCGCCTCGCGCTCCCCGGCAGTGCGCCCCCGGGCCTCCATGGTCGGGGCCGCCCGAGCCTCTGATTCCTAGTCGGCACTCAGCGGGATTTACTTGAATCCACCCTGCGGGCGGGGGGCTGATGATGGAAGCTAGTTCAGGATGAAGCCCAAAAAGACGTCCTCCACCTGGCAGTCTTCGCATTCCAGGGATTCTCCTTGGGGCTCTTCCACGTAGACTATCTTGCCGCGGTACTCGTGCCTGAGCTCGAATTCTCCGTCTTCCGCCAAGACCAGGAGCCCTTCCGAGCAAGAGGCGCAGGCCGGCCCGTGCTCCTGGTCGTACTCCCAGAATCCGGATACCCAAGTCTCCTGGATGGCCTGCTCGATGGAATCCGCTTCCATACCGCAAATCGTACATCTCACCATGACTGGTTCGCCCTCCGGCGCACTCTACAATCACTCCATTCGTATCGAAAAGCCCTCCTGATGAGGGTACTCGAGGAATACTGAAAAAGCGGGCTCATGGCAAGGGGAATATTGCACCACCTTAGAGGGTCTTGCCGGGGCGGTCGGCGGCGGAGAGGGCCGCCTCGCCCAGCCTGCGCAGGATCTCGCCGGCTGCCTGTGAAAAGCCCATGGGCGAGTCCTTGCCGATATCGTGGAGCTCAATCTGGGGCATGGGAAGGACCAGCCCTTTCCCGTCGGTCATCACCGCGGAGAGGGTGATACGCCCGCCCTGGAGCAGGATTCTATCGATCACCACGCTCTTGCCGCTCCCCTCTCCGCCGCCCAGGATAGGGACCCCGCCCGTATGCTCGCGGACATCGCGCAGAAAGACCGAGAGGTTGCTCCTGCCGAAGCCGGCGGCCTGGTAAGACAAGTCCATGCCGCTGATCTCCAGGCTATTCACGCGTATGGACTCGGTGAAGATCGTCCGAGGCTCCACCGACACAAAAATCTCTTCCACGTATATCATCCTGGGAGCTTTGAACCCTTCCGGGTTGGCAAGCTCCACTCCTTGAAGATTCAGGGTCCCCTTGAGAAGGGATAGCTCGCAGTCCTCCACGCGGGTCTCCACGTGGAATACCTTGTGCCCCCCCCTATTGATGAGACCCACGATGATCTCATCGGCGAAGAGCACACCAGCGCCTGCGATCAGGGCCGCCACAGCTCCCAGCACTGCGAGCCAGACCAGCATTGTCTTGATCATCCCGAGCCGGCCCCTCTCTCTCGACGTTTCCCTCCCCCGGCCCGGACCTTGATCAGCTCGGCCACAATGCTGACCGCGATCTCCTCCGGCGTCTCGGCCCCTATGTCGATGCCTATTGGGGCGTGTACGCGGGCGAGTTGCTCCTTGAAAAAACCCTCCTCCAGGAGCTTGTCATAGATCATCCTTATCTTTCGCTGGCTCCCTATCATACCCATGTATTTGGCTTCGGTGGCCAGGGCCTGCTCCAGGACGGTCTTGTCGTGGGCGTGCCCGCGGGTGACGATCACCAGGTAGGAGGCCGAGTCAACCGGTAATCCGGCCAGGGCTTCCCGGAAGGGCCTGCAGTGGACCTCGGATGCTCGGGGGAAACGCTCCCTGGACGCGAACTCGGGCCGGTCGTCGATCACCACCACCTTGAATCCCACCCCGGCGGCCAATGGCACGATCTCGCCCGAGACGTGCCCTCCCCCGAAGATGTAGAGCACGGGGTGGGCCGCCACAGGTTCCAACAGGACCTCCAGGGCCCCTCCCGAGCCGTCCTCCAGATTGATGATTCCTACCTCCCTGGAATCCGCCGATTCCTTGAGCCTCTCGACGATGCCTTGTGGCATTTCCCTCTCGCCGAGGACCGATCCGATTACCCCTCCGTCCCGCTCGACGAACACCTTGGGCACTCCCGGGCCGGTCCACCTCTCCGGATCAAGGGCGGTGGCCACAACCCCGGAGCCTCCCCGCTTGATGACCTCCGATATCCGCTCGAATATCTGAATATGATGCGGATTATCAGGCGAGACCGGCTCCAGGAAGACCTCGCCCTCGCCGCCGCAGATCATGTCGGTCCCGGCCGCCTCCTTCCCGGTGAGACGAAAGACCAGCCTGAGCGGCCGGCGGGTTTCCATCACCTCCTTTGCCCGGCCCATGACCCGGGCCTCCAAGAGGCCTCCGCCAACGGATCCGCGCACCGATTCGTCGTCCCGGATCACCATGCGGGCCCCTGCCTCCCTGGGTGCCGAGCCGGTGCTCTTTATCATGGTGGCCAGGACGCACGGGTGGTCCTGCCTAAAAGACTCGATTATCAGCGGGTAAAGCGTATCCATGCCTATTCTCCCGAGAAGCGGATGAACCTGCCCTGGAGGAGGGACCCCAGTACCACGGAGATCTCCCCTGGGCGGCTCTCCGCCAGGATTCTTTGAGCGGTTTCCCGGCCCGGCCCCTCGTCAGAGGAGAGGTCCAGCCGGTTCAAAAAGGCGGTTTTCTTCGCCCCGGCGGGCGCCCCCTTGAAAAGCCCCCGGGGATGGACAAAGGCGGCAGCCAGGCACTCGGGCGTGACAGGGTCCCCGGGGCGAAGGCCGGTGACCGCAGCGAACCGATCCATACGAAAGACCAGGTCCGGTCCCATGTGACGGCCGAGGGCGTCGACTCCGGCCATCGCCGCCACCAGGGTGGCCGCCTCCGGGATCACGGGTTCATGTTCTTCAGGAGACTTTAAGGGCCTGCACGCGGCCCCGTCCGCCTCCACCAGCAGATAGTCCGCCTCGCCTGAAGAAAAGAGTTCTCCTGCAAGCCCGGGCTCGATGCCTTCCACCTTCCGTCCCGCTCCGGTCCCGCCCAGGAAGGCCCTGCGGTCGAGCTCCAGGGCGGCCCGAAGGCGCTCCAGCCATCCCCTCTCCTCGGTCAGGATCAGCTCGCCCACTGAAAGGGCCTGCTCCCACAGGACCTTGGTGGTGGTGGCGACCAACACGGTGCGGCCCTCCGCAACCAGCTCCCGGGAGAGAGCGGCCAGCAGGGTACTCTTGCCCCCGCCTCCCACCACTGCCACGAGCTCGCGCGGCCCGAGCCCCAGAGCGAGCCATGCCCGGGTCAGCGCCGCTTCCAACTCACTTCTTCCTCAGCACGCGGCTGTCACCCACGCGGACCGTCACCTGGTTCAGGTCGAAGTATTCGATCAAGGGAATGGTGTATTTGCGGGAGCTCCCCGTCATCTCCTTGAACTGCGGGGTGGTTATCTCCCCGTGGCTCTTGAGGAACTCAACCAGCCGGCTCTGCAGGTCCTCCACCGCCTCGCGGTGGAAGTAGAGGTCTTCCTTGACCTTGACCAGGACCCCCTCTTTGGCCATGACCTGAAGGACGTCCCTGGCGCTGTTGCCCGGAAACCGGTCCTCCAGCTCCTTGAAGTAGGGCGGCTGCAGGCCCCCTTCCTTGTAGACTTCCTCTATCTCCTTCTTGATCCTCTCTTGATCCTGGCCTAGGGTGACCTTGTGCTCTTTTAGGTGGACGATCTCTTTCTCCTGGCCGATCCGGTCTTCCTGGAGCAGTCGTTGGATCATGTAGTTGAAGAGCTTCTGGTTCCTCGCCCCGGCGGTCCTGGAGCGCAGCTCCTCCTTGCTCAGGCCCGCCTTCAGGGGCTGGTCCCGGTGGTACTTCTCGAGCGTATCGAGGATCTCCCTGCGGGCCTCTTCGTAGAAGTCGCCGTGGATGTAGGCCTTGCGCTCCTTGTCGTATTGGATGATGCGCTTTTCCGATCGAAGCCCCTGAAGGAGCTCCTCCAGTCTGCTCTCCCTGGTGTTGGCAAGGAACAGGAGATCCCTCTGCTCCAGGCCCCGGAACCTCGCATTGCTCACGAACTGCTCCACCCTTTCCACCGGCTCCCCTTGGTTCAGGACCTCCAGCTCCTTCACTGCGGCCTGTGAGTAACGCCTCTTCTTGAGAGGCAAGGGGTTCAGGATCCTGCCCCCCCCGATCGTCCGCACCGGGGAGTAGCTCCTCAGCACGAACCGGTCCCCGGCCAGGACCGCGATCGGACGGTCCAACCTGATCTGGGCGAAGCATCCCTCCCCAGGCTCCAGCACGTCCCTGTCCAGCAGGACCACCATGGATAGGACCTCTGCTGTGCCTGTGTGGAAGCGCACCTTGGCGCGGTTCTTGAGCTTTCGAGGGGCGCTCGGCAGGAGCTCCATGACCACGTCCAGCATGTACGAGGTGCGGAGGGAATGCCTGGCCGCCACCACATCCCCCCGCTGTAGCTGCGCCTTTTCCACCCCCTGGAGGTTAACGGCTGTGCGCCGGCCTGCGCGGGCCTCTTCCACCTCCCGGTTGTGGACCTGTATGCCGCGCACTTTGGTGTCGATCTTTCCGGGGTAGACCGTGACCTCGTCGCCCGTCCTCACCGCGCCCGAGACCGTGGTCCCGGTAATCACGGTGCCGAACCCCTTCATTATGAAGACCCGGTCAATGGGCAGGCGGAAGATGTTCCCCGGCTCGCGCTCCGGTACCTCCTGGACCAGGAGGTCCAGGACCTGGATCAGCTCCTCCACTCCCTGTCCCGTGACCGAGCTCACCTCCACCATGGGCGCGTCTTCCAGGAAGGTCCCCTCCAGGAATTCGGCCGTGTCCTCGCGGACCATGTCCAGCCACTCGGAGTCCACCATGTCGATCTTGGTCAGCACCACCAGGCCGTGCCGCACCTCGAGCAGCTGGCAGATCTCCAGGTGCTCCCTTGTCTGCGGCATTACCCCCTCGTCCGCTGCTATAATCAAGGCCACTAGGTCGATGCCGGTGGCGCCCGCCACCATGTTCTTCACGAACTTCTCGTGCCCGGGGACGTCCACTATCCCCAGGGTCTCACCGCACGGCAGGGCTATGTGCGCGAAGCCCAGCTCTATTGTTATCCCCCTCTCCTTTTCCTCCTTGAGCCTGTCGGTGTCTATGCCCGTAAGGGCCCTGATGAGGGAGGTCTTGCCGTGATCTATGTGTCCGGCCGTGCCCAGGATGGTCTGCTTCATGTCCCGCCTTCCAGCTTCCGCAAAGGGCTTCCTGTACTCTGGACTTAAATAAAGGGTATCAGTGGTCCTGTCAAGGCGGGCCCTGCGGTCTCTCATAAAGGGGGGCGCGGCTTTTTCAGGCAGAGGTCCACCAGCTCGTCCGCTAGGGCGAGGACCACCCCGACCAACTCGGCCTTGGTCGGGGTGGCCTTGGTGGCGAAGAGGGTGACATCCAGGCCCCGCTCCACCAGGCCTACGGTCAGGAGGGAGACCACGAGCGGGCCGGGACCGAGGCCGAGTCTCGGGTCAGAGTCTCTCCCGGGCCTCTTTGACCGTGCCTTCCACCAGGTCCTGTATCTCCCGGAGTCGCTCCGGGGTTTGGGCCTCGAAGCGCAGCACCAGCACCGGGCTGGTGTTGGATGCGCGCACCAGGCCCCATCCGTCCGGAAACACGATCCTGACCCCGTCCGTGTCTATGACCTGATATCTGTCTCCCAGCAGATTCTTGACCTCTTCCACCACGCGGAACTTACGGTCTTCCGGGCACTCGACCCTGATCTCCGGGGTGTTGAAGGTCGGAGGGAGATCGGCGAGATACTCGGAGAGCGGCTCCTTCCTCCTGGAGACGATCTCCAGGAGCCTGCACCCGGCGTAGATCGCGTCGTCGAAGCCGAAGTAGCGGTGCTTGAAAAAGAAGTGACCGCTCATCTCGCCGGCCAACAGGGCGTTTTCCTCCTTGAGCTTCTGCTTGATCAGGGAGTGCCCCGTCTTCCACATGATGGGCCGGCCGCCTCGGGCCCGGATGTCCTCGTACATGAGCTGGGAGCACTTGACCTCGCCGATGATCTTTGCCCCGGGGTTGCTCTCCAGGAGGTCCCGGGCGAAGATCACCATTAGCATGTCCCCGTATATTATGTTACCCTTCTCATCCACCACGCCGAGCCTGTCCGCATCCCCGTCAAAGGCGATCCCCAGCTCCAGGTCCTCCCGGGCCACGGTTTCGGCGAGGTCCTTCATGTTCTCCACCACCGTTGGATCGGGTTCGTGGTTGGGGAAGCGCCCGTCCGGCTCCACGAAAAGCCCGATGGGCGAGCAGCCGAGCTTCTCCAGCACCGGCATCGCGGCCAGGCCCCCGGTGCCGTTGCCCGCATCCAGGGCCAAGCGAACCGGGCGTTCCAGGGAGATGTTTCCCGCCAGGTAATCCACATAATCCGGCAGGATCTCCCGCTCCTCCAGAGAGCCCTTGCCCGAGGGGAAGTCCCCGGACTCGACGATTCGGCTGAGATCCTGCAGCCCCTCCCCGAATATGGTGTCTTGGCCCAGGCACACCTTGAAGCCGTTGTACTCGGGCGGGTTGTGGCTGGCGGTCACCATGAGGCCTCCGCCCGCCTCCAAGCGGCGTTGGGCGAAGTAGAGTACGGGGGTCGGGCAAAGCCCCACATCGATTACATCGACCCCGCTCTTCTGCAGCCCCTCCATCAGGGCGCCGGCCATGTCCGGGGAGCTCAGCCGGCAGTCCCTTCCCACCACCACGGTCTTGGGTCCACCGCTTCTCTGGAGCAGGGAGGCGTATGCCCGCCCTATGCTCTCCGCGTCTCCTTGGTCCAAGTCCTTTCCCACCACGCCCCTTATGTCGTACTCCCTGAAGATCCCTGGATTCATGTCTCCTCCTTGCTTTCTTTTGCTGGAAATATCCCCCGCCTCCGCCTTGAGGGCTCCCGAGCCGGACCCTCCTGGAACTCCAGGTCCAGGAGGGCCGGCCTTCCCGCCCAGCTCCATCCGCAGGCCCTGTGGATGACCAACCGCTCGTCGGATTGGATCCATCCTATCATGCCCACCAGGTGATCCGCCAGCCTCGCCTGGTCAGGGTTGCCCAGCAGCAGGCCTCGCTGTCCTCCGCGTCCAGGGCGGCCAATAGGTCGGCTGTGAATGTAGCTATTCCGCATTGCCTGGGGAGGTGGTTTCCTATCAGTGCAATGCCCCGGGTGTTGGAAGGAAGGACTCCTGACTATACCATCTCAGACTTCCTGGGGCAAGAGCTGGATCATATTGATGATGATAATCGGCAGGGTGGGGGTCCTGACGTTCGCCTACATCATAGTGGGGGCGGGTCCCGCCCGCGGCCTGGAGTACTCCGAGGAGAACCTGATGGTGGGCTAGACGGGGGCTGAGATGGGAAGATACGCGGTTATAGGCCTGGGAAATTTCGGCTATCATGTGACAAAGGCCCTCTACGAGGAAGGAAACGAGGTGGTGGCCGTCGACATGGACAGGGCCCGCGTCCAGGCGGTGGACGCCCATGCCACCGAGGCGGTGCTCTTGGACGCGACCGACAAGGAGTCCTTGCAGGCCCTGGGGCTGGAGGCCATGGACGCGGTGGTGGTCTCAACGGGCATGAGGATAAGCACCAGCATCCTGATCTGCCTGTTCCTCTACGAGGAGAAGGTCAAGAAGATCGTGGCCAAGGCGGTGGATGACGATCATGCCAAGATCCTGAGGCGGGTGGGGGCCACCGAGATAATCCATCCTGAGAGGGACATGGCCGTGAGGGTCTCCAGGGCGCTCTCCCAGCCCAACATGCTGGACTTCATACCCCTCTCTGAAGACTACGACCTGATCCAGGTGGGGCCTCCCAAGGAGTTCATCGGCAAGAGCCTGAGGGACCTGAACCTCAGGGCGCAGTACAACGTCCACGTGATAGCCATCAAGGAGCTGGTACCGGAGAACTTCGTACTGGTACCGCCCCCGGGCTTCGTCATAAAGGACAGCGACGTACTGATGATCCTGGGGAAATCAGAGAACATCAAGAAGATAAAGGAGCTCGAGCAGCCCTCCTAGCCCCTATTGCGCCCGGTGCGGCCGTCCTGCTCGGGGAGCTCTATCCCGAGCCTCTTTACCTTTCGGAAAAGGGTGCTCTTGTGGATGCCGAGCTCCCTTGCCGCAGCCGCCCTGTTGTAGCGGTTCCTCTCCAGTGCGGAGCGGATGGCCTGAGCGTCCAGCATGTCCCTGGCACCCTTCATGTCGGCTGACGGGGTCATGGTGCCGCGCCCGGCGGTGAGCTCCTCGGGCAGGTGCTCCATTTCGATCAGGCCCCGGCTTCGGAGTATGAAGGCCCGCTCTATACTGTTTTCAAGCTCCCGCACATTGCCCGGCCAATCGTGCGCCATCAACAGGGAGAGCGCCTCGGGCGAGATCCCCTTGATGAATTTCTCCTGCAATCGATTGAATCGTTCAATGAATTGATCCACCAGCAGGGGGATATCCTCCTTCCTCCGGCGGAGTGGGGGGAGCTCCACCCGGATCACGTTCACCCGGTAATAGAGGTCCTCGCGGAAGGCCCCATGGCGCATCCGCTCGGCCAGGTCCTTGTTGGTGGCCACCATGACCCTTACATCCGCCCTCTCCGGCTTGGTGGCCCCCAGGGGCTCGTAGACCCTATCCTGCAGGACCCGGAGGAGCTTGACCTGGAGGGCCGGGCTCATCTCGCCTATCTCGTCCAGGAAAAGGGTGCCTCCCTTGGCCATGGCCAGCCTCCCGGGCTTGTCCCTGGCGGCGCCGGTAAATGCGCCCGCCTTGTACCCGAAGACCTCGGACTCCAGCAGAGTGTCCGGGAGGGCCCCGCAGTTCACCGCCACGAACGGCCCCTTGGCCCTGGGGCTCAGGGAGTGGATGGTGCGGGCCACCAGCTCCTTTCCCGTACCGGTCTCCCCCAGTATCAGAACAGTGCTCGGGCTGGCCGCCACGGCCGGCAGGACCTCGAAGACCCTCTGCATGAGGGGGCTCCTGCTGACCATGTCCCCGACGCTGGATTTGCCCTCCAGCTCCCGCCTAAGCGCCTCGAGCTCGCTCAGGTTCCGGAAGGTCTCGGCCCCGCCGGAGATCCTTCCCTCGGCGTCTCTTAGCACCGCTGTGGACACGCTGATGGGTATCCGGTCTCCTTCGGCGTCTACGATGTATCCGGACTTCCCTATTATCGGCTTGCCGGTATCCAGTGTGCGGCGCAAGGCGCACTCGGCCTCGCACATGCTGGAGCGGAAGACCTCGGAGCACTGTCTGCCCATGGCCTCCTCCCGCCGGATCCCTGTGATCTCTTCCGCGGCCCTGTTGAAAGAGGTGATCCGCCAGTCCAGGTCCACGGTGAACACCCCGTCCGAGATGCTCTCCAGGATGGCCTCGGTAGGGCTCATGAAGCGGTTTTCGTCTTGGGTTCCCACGGCCTCCTCAGTCCGGATCCGGGAGCCCCTCCTCGAGGGGCTCCTCCCGCCCCTTGCGGGTGAGCTCGCTGATAGTGAAAGGCTTTCCTGTGAAGTGCATTACGCGCTCCAGCACCCCGTGACGCACTATGCCATCATCCACGTATCCCGATATATATAGGACTTTTGCCTCGGCCCGGACAAGCCTTTTCCCTCAGCGTGTTATTCTTCCGGTCCCCGCTTTGGATGCCGGATGGATCGAAATGACCATTCCCGATAAGCCGCTTGCCGATTTTATCCCAATCCCAGCATGGTGCCCGCCTGGAACACCAGTATGGCCAGGGCCAGGGCGAGCACCGCGTTAAAGGCCATGGAAAATGCCGCCCACTTCCATGATCCCGCCTCCCGGCTAATGCAGACAACCGCCACAAAGCAGGGGGAGTAAAAGATCACGAAAACGATCAGGGCGAAAGCCGTCAGGGGCCCCCAGCCCGGGGACCTGGAAAGCCTTTCCGAAAGCCCGGCAGGATTCTCCGCCTCTACCTCGCCCATGGAATAGGCCGTGCCGAGGGTGGAGACGATCACTTCCTTTGCGGCGAACCCGCCCACCAGGGCGATGTTGGTGCGCCAGTCAAAACCGGCCAGGCCGGTGACCGGCTCAAGGGCGGTGCCGATGCGTCCGGCAACCGAATGCTGGAGCTGGGCCTGTGCAAGGGCGGCTTCCTGACCGGGACCGAAATTCTCAGCCTGCTTTTCGGGAAGGCCGGGAAAGCTCATCAGGGCCCAGAGCAGAATGGAGATGGCCAGAATCACCGTGCCGGCCTTGCGGATATACTGCCAGGTCCGCTCCCAGGCATGGATGAGCACGCCGCGCACCGTGGGCATCCGGTAAGGCGGCAGCTCCATGATAAAAGGAGAGGGCGCGCCCCGGATAACGGTTTTTCTGAGCAGCCATGCCACAACAAGGGCCCCGCCCCAGGAGATCAGGGTCACGGCAAACATCACCCAGGCCTTGTAGGCCGCGAAAAACGCCCCGATGAGCAGGGCAAAGACCGGCAGCTTGGCCCCGCAGTTCATGAAGGGCACGGTGAGCAAAGTCGCCAGCCGCTCCTTCGGGGATTTAAGGGTCCGGGCGGCCATGACCCCGGGCACCGCACACCCGCCGGCGATGCCGCCGGAAAGGATAAACGGCATCACCGAACTGCCATGCAGGCCAAAGACCTTAAACACCCGGTCGAGCATAAAGGCCACCCGGGCCAGATACCCGGAATCCTCCAGGATGGTAATGCCCAGAAACATCAGCAGAATAATGGGCACAAAGCCCAGGACACCGCCTACCCCGTCGATAATCCCGGAAATCACCAAGGACTTGAGGACGCCGTCGGCCATGTGTGCATCGACCAGGCCCCGGAGCGCGGCAAATCCGCTTTCCATCCAGGCCGCGGGAAGCTCGCTGAAGGCAAAGGTGAAATGATAAAGCAAGAGCACCACCCCGGCCATGATAAACGGGCCTGCCAGCCGGTTGATGAGCACCCTGTCGATCTGGTCGGACAGGTAAAGCCGGTTTTGGTCATTTTTCGTATCCACCACCCCCTGGCGGATGATGCTCTTGATAAACCCGAAACGATGATCGGCAATAGCGGATTCCGCATCCGTGTCCAGGGTGAGATTCAAGTGATTGGCCACCCGGTCTGCGATCTGCCGGAGTTTCTCAGAGATCTGCGCATCGGCGCGCCGGCCCGCTGAAACGATCTGCTCGTCCGCCTCCAGGTATTTGAGCGCCACCCACCGGGCGGGATAATATGCGGTTAAAAACCGTCCTTCGGATATCAGGGGCTCCATTTCAGCCAGGGCTGAATCAATGTCTTCGCCGTAGGAAATTCTGAGATCCTTTGGCCCGGGGCGCGTATCCGCCATTTGCGCGGCAGCGGCCATCAGCTCCTTTTTGCCGCTGCCGCTTCTTGCCACCGTAGGCACCACGGGTACGTCGAGCAGAGCCGAAAGCTTGGGCGCGTCAATGTGAACCCCGCGGCTTTTTGCCACGTCCATCATGTTTAATGCAATGCAGACCGGCACGCCCATCTCGATGATCTGCAGGGTCAGATACAGATTGCGCTCCAGGTTGGAGGCATCCACGATATCGACCACCACGGCGGGTTTTTCAGTGGCGATGAAATCCCGGGCGATGACCTCTTCCAGGGAGTAGGCGGTCATGGAATAGGTGCCCGGAAGATCCACCAGGCGAAATTCCCGGCCGTCGATCCGGTAGAACCCGGTCTTTTTTTCAACCGTTACGCCCGGGTAATTGCTCACCTGCTGGCGGGCCCCGGTCAATGCGTTAAACAGGGTGCTTTTGCCGGAATTGGGATTTCCGGCCAATGCGATCGTATGTGTCATGAGTCCTTATTCCACCTCCACTTCAATAAAATCGGCTTCACTGTTTCTCAGCGTCAGGGTGAATCCGGCAATGCGCAGGGCTACCGGGTCTTTTAATGGTGCGCGCCCCTTGAGGGCAAACTCGGCGCCGGGCACCAGGCCCATGTCCCGGATCCGCCGGCCCAGCTCGCCCCGGGCGCGGATGGCAGCGATTTTTCCGCATTGCCGCTCTTTCATCTGCCTCATATTGATTCGCTGCATAAACCTACTCCTTGAAAAGAATGACGGGTTAAGCCTTTTTTGTTTGGTAAAACAAACTTTGTTGGCTGTCAATGCATTTTTCAATTTTTTCCCCTTTTGTTTGCCTGCGGCGAAAAAATTGGTTATAGGTATGCCAGATTCATTGACCGGGGAGGCGTCATGACAGGAGTCGATTTATCTGAAAATCTAGAGGATTACCTGGAAACCATCCTGGAGCTGGAAAAAACCCAGAAGGTGGCCCGGGTAAAGGATATTGCGGAGATGCGCGGGGTATTGCGCGGCTCTGTGACCGGTGCATTAAAAAGCCTGGCCGAAAAAGGCCTGATCAATTACGAGCCCTACAGCTTTATCACCCTGACCCCAAAGGGCACGGCTGTTGCCGGGGAGATCAACCGCCGCCACCGGGTGATCAAGAACTTTCTCATCCATGTGCTCCAGCTAGCCCCCCGGACCGCAGAAGACAACGCCTGCCGCATGGAACATGCCATGGACCGGGCGGCCGTGGACAGGATGGTCGCCTTTATCGATTACATGGACTCCTGCCCCAGAACCGATGCCAGCTGGCTGAAAGGCTTTGCCAGACACCGCCAGGGAAAGCAGGAAAGCCGCCCTGACTGCAAAGACTGCATGGCCGAAAGCGTTGAAAGGCATGTACAGAAGAAACAGAAAAAAATTTGATTTAGAAAGCAAAAGGGTGTCCATAACACCTTCGTGCTGTTCACAACCCGGGCTCTGCATGAAAAGCGATGAAATACAACACCAATTTTCGTCAATATCAAACAGGAGGAGGCCATGAAAAGAAGATCCCAAAAAGCATTGTTTTGTATTCTGGCAGCAGCAGCCGTATCTTTTGTTTCCGGCCAGTGGGCTTCGGCGGAAGGGCCCGCGCCCGATCCGGATGCCTTATGGGAACACATCACGGAAACGTCGCCCTATGGCCAATGGGAATTTTGGCCGGATCACCAGGGAATGCAGCCGGGAAGAGCGCCTCACGGTCCTCTCCACAAAGTATATGTGAACGACCGTGCATACCACTCCAGCCGGCCCCCGGTGCAGTACGGCAGTATTCAGGTCAAGGAAAATTACAACAAGAACGAAGAACTCCAGGCCATCACCGTTATGTACAAGGTGCGGGGATACAATCCGGATGACGGCGACTGGTTCTGGGCGAAGTACGATACCGACGGAAATGCCGACATATACGGCAAGCCCAAAGGGTGTATCGGCTGCCACGGCACCCGCCAGGCCAATGATTTCATCTTAGTCCACGAATTTGAATAATTATCCGCTGCCGGGTGCCGGAAGATTCGTTCCGTCACCCGGCATACCCGGCCTGAAGATCACCCGCAGCCAGGAGCAACCTCCAATGTTCTTGATCCATCCGATATTACAGTTCGTGGGGCTTGTTTGCGCAATCTACGTCTGGTACCTGGGAATCCAGCGTTTTCGCATGCAGCAGCCGGGGAGCAAAAAAATCCGATTTCAGTGGAAGCGGCACGTGCGGTTCGGACTGCTCGCTGCGGCCGTCTGGCTGATCGGCACCGGTGTGGCGCTGTATGTTGTAAAAACCAGCTGGCATACATTTTTTGTGACCGGCCCCCATGGAAAACTCGGTCTCATAATCATTTTTTTCATTCTTTTTGCCATAGGCTCGGGCCTTTACATGGATCGCAGGAAAAAGAAACGAAAACTCCTGCCCCTTGTTCACGGCATTGCCAATACCGTGATGCTACTTTTGGCGTTGATTCAGCTCTATACCGGTATCGGGGTTTATCAAACCTTTGTAAGTGGCTATTAAACGCAGACATCGCAACAAATTTCCACCATTCAGCTAATCATTCATCCTTGAAAATATTCTTATAATCAGTCCGGATCCGGGAGCCCCTCCTCGAGCACCTCCCGCACCTTGCGGGTGAGCTCGCTGATGGTGAAAGGCTTCCCTATGAAGTGAATTCCGCGCTCGAGCACCCCGTGACGCACTATGGCGTCATCCATATATCCGGACATATACAGGACCTTTGCCTCGGGCCGGACAAGCCTTATCTTCTCGGCCAGGATCTTTCCGCTCATGCCGGGCATGACCACGTCGGTGAGCAGGAGGTCTATGCCCTCCCCGCACTCCCGGGCCAAGTCAAGCGCTTCGTCTCCCCCCTCCGCTGCGAGCACCCGGTAGCCGGCCGCCGCGAGGATTCGCTCGGCAAGGTTCCTTACGGGCTGGTCGTCCTCCACCACCAGGACGGTGCCCGCCCCCTGCTCCGGCGGTTGAAGCGGCGCGGTCCGGGGCAGCACCTCGCCCTTGGATCTCACCCTGGGGAGATAAATCTTGAAGCTGGTGTCCTGCCCGGGCTCGCTGTAGACCCAGATGTTGCCGTTGCTCTGCTTGACTATCCCGTAGACCGTGGCCAGGCCGAGGCCTGTTCCTCCCTCCTTGGTGGTGAAAAAGGGCTCGAAGATCCGGGCCAGGACCTCCTGATCCATGCCAGTGCCGGTATCGGTCACCGCCATCATCACGTAGGGCCCGGGCCTCACCTCCAGGTGGTGCCTGACATAGTCCTCCTCCAGCTCGACGTTCCTGGTCTCTATGGTGAGCTTCCCTCCGGTCGGCATGGCCTCCCTGGAATTGATGGCCAGGTTCATTATCACCTGCTCCATCTGCCCGGGGTCCGCCTTGACCAATCCCAGGTCGGGGGCCAGGGAGGCCACCAGCTCCACGTCCTCCCCTATCAGCCGGTGGAGCATCTTCTCGAGCCCCTTGATGATCTCGTTGAGATTGACGATCTCGGGTTTCAGCACCTGCTTTCGGCTGAAGGCCAGTAGTTGCCTGGTCAGGGTGACCGCCCTGTCTCCGGCCGTTCGGATCTCCCTGACTTCGTCGGCCAGGGGCGCTTCCTCCCCGATCTCGCTCAGGACCAGGTCCGCGTAGCCGTTGATCACACTGAGCATGTTGTTGAAGTCGTGCGCTATCCCCCCTGCCAGGCGACCCACCGCCTCCATCTTTTGCGACTGGCGGAGCTGCTGCTCCAGCTCCTTCCTCTCCGTAATGTCCACCCCGGTTCCCAGGATGTGCCGCGGCCCCGTCTCCGGCGTGGGAAGCGCGCTGCAGCGCCACTCTATGATCCGCCTCTCACCCGTCTTGGTAATCCAGGGGTGCTCGTGTGGGTAATCCGGATCAAAGGAGTCCGGATCGATCAAACGCTCCATAAACGGGGCCGCCCACTGCCCGGGCAGGAGGAAGTCCTGCATCTTCTTCCCCATGACTTCCCGCCTGGCGTACCCGGTCGCCTCTTCGCAGGCTTTGTTGAAAAGAATAATGCCGCCGTCCTGGTCCAGGACCGTTATAAGGCTGGGCGCGGTCTCCACCACCGCCTCGAACCACCTCTTGCTCTCCGCTATCTCCACCAGGGCCCGGTCGCGCTCCTCCCGCGTCCTGATGGCGGTAATCCCGTAGCTCAGGTCTCTTGCCAAGTCCTCCAGTAGGAGCACTTCCTGCTCGTCGAAGGCGTCTTTCTCCCCGGAGTATATGGTGAGGCAGCCCAAGGTCTCCCCGTTCTCCCTTAGGGGCAGGGAGATTGCCGACGCATACCCCCTCCGGGCGCTCTCCTCCCGCCACAAGGCTGAGCCGGGATCGGATAGGAGATCCCTTATCACCACGGTCTTGCCCGTTCTAATCGCCCGCCCGGAGGGCCCCTGCCCGCTTGCCTCCTCCGACCAGGTTATCCGAGCCCTCTCCAGGAACCCTTCTTCCACGCCTGCAAAGGCGGCCGGTTCGACGCTCTTGTCCCGGTCGCGCCGGGCCAGCCCCACCCAGGCCATCAGGTGCCCGCCCAGGTCCACCATGTTGCGGCAGATCGAGTCCAGGAGCTCCTTCTCGCTCCCCGCCCTGACCATGGCCTGGTTGCACTCGCTCACGGTCTCAATCGCCCTGTTGGCCCGGGCGAGCTCGCTGTTCCTGGTCTCTATCACCTCGGCGGACTCCTCCATGCGGGAGAGGTAATACCTGACCACCAGCCACATTATCAGGCCCGTGCCGGCCACGTAGACCCAGCCCTTGATCATCTGGGCCCATGCGGTAACCCCGGGGTCGCTTCTCAAATAGTACGCCACCAGCGCGTCCGTCACGAATATCCACAGACTCCCTGCGATTACATAGACCGCAGCTATCTGATAGTGGGCCGCCCCCCTCTTCAACGGCCGGGACCAGACCAAGACCAATAGGGCCGCCAGTATCAAAGGGACCACCACCCAGAGCGCCTTTTTCAAAATGGCACGTGCCGAGCCGTTCCGGGGCACCAAAACGCCCAGGTAGCGGTCGTAGATCTCGTGATAGCGGCCGTCCGCCTTGACTATGGAAAGTCCCTGATTGATCGAATCGAGCAGTGCGGTCTCGCCCTTCCTGACCGCCAGGGAGTATTGACATGTAAGAAGGGCCGGGCTACCGGCGATCACATTCCTTATGCCCAGATTCCTCAGTGCGAACCGGCCTCCCACGCGGCTCAGCAATGCGCAATCGCCCTCTCCCGAGGCAAGCAGCCTGATCGCCTCGGGCTCTGTCAGGGTCAATATAAGCTCGGCCTCCAAACCCGCCAGGAGCAAATGATCGTGCGCATAAGCCCCTTGCTGGACGATGACCTTCTTCCCGACAAGCTCTTCCAGCCCTGAGAGCTTCCCGCCCCCCTTTCTCACGAAGAGCTCATGGCTGAGCTCGGCGTGGGGCTCTGAAAATGCCGCAAAGGCTGCGCGTTCCTCGGAGCGGAACATTGGGAGGACGTCGATCTCGCCACTCTTGAAGGCCCCAAGCACCTCCTCCCAGGGCCCCAGCCTGAACTCCACCTCCAGCCCCGCAGTCCTGGCCACAGCCTCTAGGAGCTCCACGTTGAAGCCGCCTGGGTTCCCTTCCTCGTCCATGAACTCGAAGGGCGGGTAGTTATGATCGCCCCCTGCGACAATGATTTGACGCCGCGGGGGGCCGTTTTCGGATGCAATTAGGGGCGCGGTGCAGGTTAAGACCCCTATTGCAATCAGTACGAGTGCTAGCGTTAAACCAACAGAACTCCTACTGGCTGATTTGCCAGCTCCCTTATCCACCGTGCGCCCCCTTACTCCATGACCTGGGCGATGAGATCATTGTCTCCTTACAGCGGTTCCACGTCTGCTGCGTATTCTTGCAATAAATATGCAAAAAGCCGGCCATGTTGTGCCTCCTAATTGTCCCTTGACAGGGGCTGCCTTTTTAGTAGTTGTATTATGCGATCATACTCAGAATGCGAAGGAGAAGAGATGGGATGGGGTAAGCAAGACCGGCCCGAGCGAAGACCCCGCCCCAAGGCGGCCAAGCTGCCGGAGTACGGCTGAACAAGGGTAACCGGAGGGATTGGGGTTGAAAGAGGAGGTGCTCAAGGGGCGGATAAAGGTCGGGACCTGCGGATGGAGCGGCTACCGCCCACCGGCCGGCTGGAAGGAACGCTGCAGGAGCAAGCTCGAGGCCTACTCAGAGGCCTTTGACGCCGTGGAGGTGAACAGCACCTTCTATCAGCTCCCTATGGAAAAGACCGCCGCCCGCTGGCGGGAGGAGGCCTCCCCGGACATGGTCTTCACCCTCAAGGCCTGGCAGGCCGTAACCCATCCCGTAAGCAGCCCCACCTGGCGCAAGAGGGCGGATAAGCTCACCCGGGCCCAGAAGGAGTCCTTCGGCTGGTTCCGATGGAACCGGGAGGTGGAGGCCGCATGGGAGGAGACCAAGAAGACGGCCGAGGCCATGGATGCCGGGACTTGCGTCTTCCAGTGTCCGTCGAGCTTCGATTGCACCGAGGAGAACATACAAAGGGTTAGAGAGTTCTTCGGCCGCATAGACCGGGGGGATCTCCTCCTCGCCTGGGAGCCCCGGGGCGGCTGGAACCTGAATCTCGATATCGTAAGAGAGCTCTGTACCGAGCTGGATCTGATCCACGTGGTGGATATCCTTCGAAGAGACCCCGTCTCCGGCCACAAAGCCGCCTATATCCGCCTCCACGGTCTCAACCCGAAGGAGTACGACTACCGCTACGACTACTCGGAAGATGAGCTCCGGGACCTCTCCGCCATGCTCCGGAGCCTCTCCCGAACCCGCGAGACCGTCTACTGCTTCTTCAACAACGACGCCATGTTCTCCAACGCCGCCGGGCTCATGGAGCTCCTGGGCCGGGCGCAGTGATCCTGCTCCACTATTGCAAGCCATGGGCGCCAGCGGCCGACCTTTCCGCCCGACATAACCCGCCACCCCGTGCTCCCTTCAACCGATATTCATCAACGCTTGCCGACCGCCCCTATGTACACAGTGAATTCCTCCCTCCCGTCGACGCCCAGCAGCCGGTCGCAGGCGGACTGGTCATAGGCGGCTATGGCGCAGGCGCCCGCTCCCATGGCGGTGGAGGCCAGGTAAAGGTTCTGGCATACATGCCCTGCGTCCAGGGCGATCGCCTTGTGAGCCGCCAGGTCGTAGCGCCATTCCATGCGCGCGGGGATTGTTGTCCAGAAAAAAGTCGCTGCAGAGCCCGCCACGAAGCGCTGGCGCAGGCACGCCTCGGCCGCCTTGGGCCCTACTTGGTCATCGACGTAGAGCCGGGCGAGTTGTCCGTCCAGGGGCAGGTAGCGGTAGATGCCCGACTGGAGACCTTGTACCCTGATGGCGGCCACATAGGTCTCGAAGGAATGGCGCGCGCCCGCCGAGGGTACGGTCCGCAGCGCAGACTCGCGGGTCACCACCCGGCGGATGCCCTGGGTCGCAAACAGGAGAGCGGAGAGCTCCTCGAGGCTGAGAGGTTCCTCCGTGTAGGCGCGCACGCTCTCCCGCTGGATGACCGCCTCGGCCACCGGCAGGCTGCAGAGCCGGGCCAGTGAATCCGTTCCGTCCGGGAGATCGATGCGCAGCGCTCCCTCCGGGCAGGGCTTCTGGACGGGCGGCGCCGGAAGACCCCGGTTCTGCGCGGTCTGCCGGAAATCGATCATCCTGCGGATCTCATCCTTCAGGAAAAAGCGGCTCTGATCGAACCGGCCGGCGGACTTTCCCTGGGAAGTCCCATCTTCGGGCTTGACAGTCATTGGGAATAGCATCCTCCTTTGAGCGGTGTAAGACGGCGTGCGGGTCGTTGTGAGTCAAGAGGTCTATGGATACGGGCTCTTGTGCAGCCGGGAATCGTTGGCATCAGAAGGAGCAATCTGCATCAGCCGGTGGAGTACCGCGGTCCTGTTGGACACTCCCATCTTTCCATAGATGGATCTCAAGTGATTTTCCACCGTATATCGGCTTATGAAAAGGGCCTCGGCGATCTCCGCGTTCTTCGATCCTTTGGCCAGCAGGTGCACCACCTCGGTTTCTCTTCGGGTGAGTCCGATCCCTCTCAACTCCCTCGTCATGCACAGGATGTATTCTTCAGGGTCCAAGAAGATCAGGTAGAGAGGCCCGCTCTTGGGTTCGAGGATCAGGCGCACCGTGACCGAGACCTTTTGCCTGGATCCTTGTGAGACCAGGTCGAATCGAAGCTTGCGAGGAGCCTCTTTCCTCTTGATCTGGGCAGAACCGGCCAATTTCATGCAGCCCCTGTAAATCTCCCTGGGGACGCCGCCCGAACGCGGGCCCTCGCCGCCCCCCGGTGCATCCAGTGTGGACAGAACGCCGGCCGCTCTTTCATCCGTGTAGACGGGCTCTAGAAACCGGTCGAGCAAGACCAGGCCGCGGTAAGGCAGATCAGGGACAATCGAATGGATGGCAGAGGCCAGGGCCTTGCTCTTCTCCGACGAGACGGCGGCCTGGAGCGCACCCGAGAGATAGGGGGCCGCTGAGAGGGCCTTGAGCTTGTCGTGGAGCGAGAATCGTGGCGCCCTTCGGCTTCGGAAGAGGGCCACCACGCCCAGGACCTGCAGGCCCCATTTCAGGTGGATGGTCATCTGGTGATGGATGGACTGGGGCTTCAGGAAGTCGTTGTAGTATTCGGTGCGTGTCAGGTTCCTATAGGACACGATGTCATCGGTGGTCAAGACATCGGATATCTCAAAGGGGTTCTTCCCTTCGTATTTTTTGTAAAAGGGATCGATTCTCCAATAATACCGCCTGTAGCGGTGCAGCGCCGCATCCTCGATGCCGCGATTTACGATGTTCAGGAAGTTCACCGGCTTGTCCGGGGCTTGGGCCATGAAAAAATTGCCCTTTTCCGCTCCCAGACGGCTCTCAAAGAAGAGAAGGGATTCCCTTCTTATCTCGTCTACGTCCTCCATCGCAAACAGGCGACGGCAAAACCGATGTATTTCCTCATGATCTTCACGGGTCAAGCTCGAGTAAGCCATGGTGCACCCCTGCCCTTTATAGCTCTAAGACAAGCGCCCTCCTCCGGTCAATCAAAAAGCACGCCTTCCCATGGTGAGAGGCCCGGGGGGCCCCGAACCGTCGCCCTACCATTTTCCGGGGAAAAAATGACGGATTCCCGCTATTGCCTCCCCTGCAGGGGTCTTTCTACCCTGGCATCGAGGGACCCAGGGTGCAAGGGATGGACTCACTATTAAAAGGAGGGGGAGATGAGCGTAGACAACGAAATCCTTAAGGAGTTGTACCGCCGCATGCTTCTCGTGCGGTTCACGGAGGACGCCCACGCCAAGCTCCTCCAGGAGGGCAGGATCCAGTTGATGGGGCACTTCGGCACAGGCCAGGAGGCGGTGGCCGTCGGAGTGACCGGGCCTCTTCGCAAAGAAGACATCCTGTTCGGGACCCACAGGGGTGTGGGGGAGTATATCGGAAAGGGGATGGACCCCAAAGACATCTGGCTGGAATACATGGGCAAGAAGGACGGCCCCTGCCGCGGCAAAGGGGGACTGCATCTCTGCGACAGAAAATCCAACATCCCCGGCCTTGTTGCCAGTCTGGGCTCGGATTTTTCATACGCCGTGGGAACGGCCCTCGCCTCCAAGATGCAAAAGACCCCCCAGGTCACCCTGTACTTCGTGGGCGAGGGGACCTGCAACCAGGCGGACGCACATCCTTCCATGTGCATGGCCGCCCTCTGGGGGCTCCCGGTGGTGTTTGCGGTGTGCACCAATCAGTTCTGCGAGCTCTCCTATATGTCCGATCACTACCCCACGAAGGACGTGGCACCCAGGGCCGCGGCCTATGACATCCCGTTCAACATAGTGGACGGGCAGGACGTCGAGACCGCTTACGAGGCCACCCTCACAGCCGTGGAGCACGCCCGCGGGGGCAACGGCCCCTACCTGGTGGAGTACAAGACCTACCGCATGGCCACTCATTTCTCCGGTGACCCCGGGACCTACGTGAACAGGGAGGAGCTCGAGGAGTGGAGGAATAGGGACCCCATAGATCTGTGCAGGGAAAAGATCCTGGAGCGGGGGGTCATGTCCGGAGAAGAGGATGAGGGCCTGAGGGAGCAGGTCTGGGCCGAGGTGGACGCGGCCGTTGAGGCGGCCGTTGCATCCCCGGACCCCACGGTGGAAGACCTGTTTACGGATGTCTATTCCGGAGAGGGGGTGATGTAATGGGCAGGACCATAACGTTTTCCCAGGCCCTTAATGAGGCCATGGCTGAAGAGATGAGGCGGGATCCCCATGTCTTTGTCATGGGAGAAGACGTCCGTGTAAGTGCTTTCGGGCAGACCGCCGGGCTTGTGGATGAATTTGGTGAAGAGCGCGTCCTCAATACGCCGATCGCCGAAAACGCTATAACCGGAGCTGCGATGGGTGCTGCCATGAACGGAATGCGGCCCGTCCTGGAGCTCATGTTCATGGATTTCACCATGCTGGCAATGGACCAGCTCTGCAACAACCTCGGCCAGTGGCGTTATGTCACCGGCGGGCAGTACAACATCCCTTTCACCATCCGGACCGCTTGCGGCGGCGGGATGAGGATGGGATACGGGCATTCGCAGTGCCTTCAGTCCCAGTTGATCCAGGCCCCTGGTCTTATCATCGTGGAGCCCTCCACCCCTTACGATGCAAAAGGCCTTCTAAAAGCTGCCATAAGAAGCGACGACCCTGTGATCGTGGTGGAATCCAAGAAGCTCATATTCGGCGGGGTCGAAGGAGAGGTGCCTGAAGAGGAGTACACCCTTCCTTTCGGCGAGGCCGTGATTCGAAAAGAAGGAAAGGACGCCACCGTGGTCGCCGTGGGCTTCATGTGCTACGAGGCTCTGGGCGCGGCCCGGGAACTGGCTGAGGACGGGGTGGACATCGAGGTGATCGATCTCAGGTCCATCGTTCCAATGGACAAGGAGACGGTTTTCGGGTCCGTGGAGAAGACCGGACGCCTGATCACCGTGGAAGAGGGGCGGATACGCGGCGGGCTGGGGGCGGAGATCAGCGCCCTTGCCGCGAGCGAATACTTCGGCCTCTTGAAGGCCCCGGTCCAGCGGGTGGCCGCCCCCATGGTGCCGATTGCGGGAAGCCCGGTCTTGGAGGACCTCTACCTGCCGAACAAGGATTCCATTGTGCGGGCCGTAAAGCGCACCCTGTAAGGAGGCAGGCTGCGGAGATGACAGTCGAGATTCGAGTGCCGAAACTCGGCATGGTCCAGGCCGACATCACCGTGATCGAGCTCTCCAAGAGCGATGGAGACAGAGTCGAGCAGGATGAGAAAGTCGCGGTCATCGAGACGGCGAAAGTGGCCTATGACGTCCATGCCCCGGCCCCGGGCCTGATCTATTACCTGAAGCGGGTCAAAGACAAGGTGGCCGCCGGGGATCTCCTCGGGGTGGTGGCGGAGAGCAAGGAGGCCTTTGACGAGTTCAAGGCCCGGCAGGCCTCTGATGCCGCGGCCCCGGAACCCCGTTCTCCGGCACGAAAGAAAGAAGACGATTGGGGCGTGCGCCTCTCTTTTGAAGAAGACGAACCCGAGCGCCCGGCCGAAGCCGCCCGCCTTGAACCTCCTACTCCGAAGCCCCCGGCGGTGGACCTCGAGGGCAGGCGGGTCCTCAAGCGCATCCCGTTCCTGGGGATGAGGCGCACCATAGCCGACAACCTGGTGGCCAGCCTCCAGACCGGGGCGCAGCTCACCATAGTCTCCAGGACCGACATGACCGAGCTGGAAGGGTTCCGCAGGGAGCTCGTCCTGGACTTTCCGGGATCCAAGATCACCTATGTGGACATGCTGGTCAAGATACTGGCCTTTTCGCTCCGGGAGCATCCCCTTTTGAACTCGGCCCTCGTCGGGGACGAGATCGTCTGCTGGGACGAGGTGCATATGGGTGTGGCCGTGGCCCTTGAGGAGGGCCTGGTGGTGCCGGTGGTGAGGAACGCGGACAAAAAGGGCCTCGCCGCGGTCAGCAGGGAGATCAAGACCCTCTCGATGAAGGCGAAAGACAAGGAGCTCCGCCCTGAAGACTATCAGGGCGGAACCTTCACCCTGACAAGCGGGGGCAGGGTGGAGACCGACATCATCACCCCCATTATCAACCCTCCCCAGAGCGCCATTCTTGCCCTGGGCAGGATAGGACCCCAGCCTGCGGTGCACCAGGGAGAGGTATGCGTGAGGACCATGACCCATCTCTGTCTGACACACGACCACAGGATCGTCGACGGCGTGCCGGCCTCTCTCTTCCTGGGGAGGGTGAAGGAGATCATCGAGACCCCGGCCCATTTCAGAAGGGTGCTCAGATAGGAATGCCGCGGCCCGGGGCATGGAAATACCGGCGCAGCTTGAAAATCGGGAGAAAGCGGTTTCATGAAGACCAAAGAATGCGATCTGCTGGTGATCGGTGGTGGCCCGGGCGGTTACACCGCCGCCATGAGGGCGGCCCAGGGGGGGCTCAGGGTCCTCCTGGTCGAAAAGGGCCCGATGGGGGGCACATGCCTCAACCGCGGCTGCCTCCCCAGCAAGGCCCTGCTGGAAGACACGCTTCTAATCGATGCTGTGAGGCGTGCTACATTTCTCAAGGGAGACCTAAAGATCAACCGCGCCCGCATCCTCGAGAGAAAAGACGCCATTGTGGAGCTCTCCGTGGCCGGGATCACCCGGGCGGTCCTGGAAACGGGCGTGGAGATCGAAAGAGGGGCCGCCTCCTTCATATCGCCAGGGAGGATCGTGGTGGATCGCCGGGACGAGGAACCCCTGGAGGTCGAGGCGGCCCGCGTGGTCATAGCCACCGGCTCGAGACCGGAATACGGTCCGGGCCTGAGCGTGGACAGGGATCGGATCCTGGACACGGACGCCGCCCTCGCGCTCGAGACCATACCGCGCTCCATGGCCGTGGTGGGCGCGGGCAACCTGGGCGTGGAGTTCGCATCCATCTATGCAAACCTGGGGGTCCGCGTTACTCTGATAGAAAAGGAGAAGCGGATCCTCCCACGGGAGCACCGCTGGATTTCGGGCCGCTACAGGCAGGCGCTGGGGCTCAAGGGGATCCAGGTCATGACCCGGACCGAGGCCGCCTCGGCCGATCCGGTGGGTGGAGGAGGCGTTCGTCTCTCATTGACCCGGGACGACGGCGAGCCGGAGACGCTGGACGTCGATCGGGTCCTCTTGACCGGCTCCCGCAGGCCGTGCTTCGAAGGGCTGGATCTGGAGAAGGCCGGCCTGGAGACGCAAGGAGGCTTTCTCTGGCACGGAAGGAATATGGAGACCGGGCAGCCGGGGGTCTATGTAATCGGGGATGCAGCAGGCCCGCCCTACCTGGCCCACAAGGCCATAGCCCAGGCCGCGGCGGTAGTGGACGCCGTCCTCGGCAATGACGCCCCGAAAGCCCCTCCGGTGATCGCCAACTGCATCTACGGCGACCCCGAGGTGGGGTCCGTGGGCATGACCGACTATGATGCCAAGAAGGCCGGCCACCGGGTCCGGCTGGGAGAGTTCTACTTCGCCCGCAATGGACGCGCGGCGGGCATGGGAAAGGAGGACGGCCTCGTTCTCATCCCGGTCGACGGGGAGTCCGGGAAGATCCTCGGTATGCACATCATGGGGCCTTCGGCCACGGAGCTCATCTCCCTGGGGGTCATGGCCCTTCAAAACGAGCTCACCATCCAGGACCTCGAGCAAACCATGCTGCCGCACATGACCCTCTCGGAGTCGATATACGAGGCCGTAGCCGGGCTCCGGCCCGGCTACACCGCGGTCCCGGAAAGATCGTCCTGAATCGCATCTTGACCTCCTTGTGGATGAGTTGCGATATGATTCCCCATCGTATCTCATTCGAATGGGAAACAAGGCGGGCCGCCGGTTCAATCGGTCAATCAAGATCCACCGCCGTCCTGCACCGGTTGCACCTCTCGGCGCCTCGGAAGAGCTTGTTGCCGCACGTCGGGCAGACATACCGGGCCTCCTCGTCCTCCATCCATTTTTGGGTGCCCACTCGGCGCCGGTACGGGATGGCTCGCAGGATGACCTTTTTCCCTATGGTCATGGGGAACTCCTCAATGTGGGTGCAGGGGAATTCGTCGCACTGGTGGCAGCCCTCATAGCCCCTTTCCTTGACGCAGGCCCGGATGTCGCACTGGAAGCAGTGCATGAAGGGGTTCTCCGACAGGCAGCCCCCGCATTTGATGTCATTTGCGGTCAGGTTTTCGGCCCCCGGCAGCGCGCCCTTGCCTGGGACATTTCCCTTATACAGGTTCACCAGACGGTCTTTCAGCTTTTCGCTGTTGTCCCGGCCTGCGATGTGGATGGCGCATACTCCGCAGTAAAGCCCGCAGGGTGCCGCAAAATCAGGATTTATCCGCATTCTTCTCTCCTTCCTTTCGGTCCCGGCCTGAATGCTGGGATGCAGCCGGCCGGGAGCTGGTTGATGAATCAAGCCCAATCCGGGTGTTGATGCCCATTGACCGGCTCGCCCCCCCTTGCTGATAATGACCCGAGAGCGACGGGATTGTGACTGCCCGCAGGCGGATTTTTCCTGTCCTCCAAAGAGAAATCCTCTTCTCAAATCCCGGTCACAAACGCATGGTTTCGGAGTCTACTTATGGAGAGGCCCCGAGGGATCCAGGGCGATTGGACTGTCGGATTCAAAGGCGATAGACTGGAGGGCCGGAATCGCCCGGCTCAAGGGAGCGTTGACATGAACGAAACAGGCACTAACGAGCGGCCCGTGGAGGAATTGGTGATCGAGGCGGTGGAAGGCTCCCGCTCCGCCCTAGAGGAGATCGTGCTCCGCATACAGGACAGGATATACCACCTGGCCCTGCGCATGCTGTCCCACCCGGAGGACGCCCGGGACGCATCCCAGGAGATATTGATCAAGGTCATTACGAATCTGAAAGGCTTCCGGCGCGAGGGCCCCTTTGCCGCGTGGGTCTTCCGCATAGCGGCCAACCACC
The DNA here is from genome assembly GCA_964647905.1 of uncultured Desulfobacterales bacterium. Classification (GTDB taxonomy): domain Bacteria; phylum Desulfobacterota; class DSM-4660; order Desulfatiglandales; family HGW-15; genus CAZYJR01. The sequence continues at coordinate 173,520 of CAZYJR010000002.1, forward strand.
TGAACACGTTTCGCAGGAGCCGGATGGAGCGATTCGAGATGGACTGGGACAGGGCCCGGGAACTGGTGGACCAGGCAGAGGCCGGAGGCTGGCTGTCCGACCCGCCTGCGGCCCCTGACAAGGTCCTGGAGGTCGAGACACGGCTTCGATGCACCCAGGCCCTGCTCACGGCAATGGACCGGCCCCACCGGCTGGCCTTCATCCTGGGCGTGGTCATGGATATCTCCAGCCGTGACGGGGCGTACATCCTGGAGATCAGTCCGGCCGCCTTCCGAAAGCGCATGTCACGGGCACGCTCCAAGCTGAAGGAGTTCCTGGCCGGGAACTGCGGGCTGTTCGACCCATCCAACCGCTGCTCCTGCCCAGGCGTTCTGGCCAACCATCTCCAGAACCGCTGGGTATCGCCGGAAAGACCGGTGTTCATGAAAGACGGGTTCCGGACGAAGTCCAATGAGGAGCTGGCAGAGTACCTGAGGGAACTGGACGAACTCAGCCGCATATCGACTTTGCTCAAGGCCTACCCGGAAAGTCCTTGTCCTCCGGATATTTCCCATGAAATCAAGAAGATCATAGACCAGGAAACCTACCGCGTGCTGGCCGAGCAGTCCGTCCACTAGTGGCCGTTTTTCGGTCGCGGCCGGCCCCTCATTCGCTGAACGAATCCCGCCCAGGTGAAAGACGGCCCTGATACCGGTGCACCTTGACGGGCGCTTGTCTTCGTGGAAAGGAGTCGGTCTCTGAAAACCCCTCCTTTGTTCGAGCCGTAAGGGCCGAGTTCGCCGAATACGCCGAACAGGGCTTTCTTCGCGCCCCCGGCCTTCCCCCTCCAGGATATCGCGTCGTACACCGCTGGTAGCCTCACCCCGGAAAATCGGGCTTGCCCTTTCGAACCCCGAGGCGATAAACAGCAAGGAAGCCGAATAGCGGCGCGCTTCCACAGGAAGAACCGAGGCTCCACCATGGCAAAGAGCGGCGATCATAGCTTCACCGCCGGCGGAGGCGGTTTTCAGACTGCTCGGGTGATCTCTGTCGCCTTCGCCCATTTTGTTCACGATATCTATACCAGTTTCCTGCCGCCTCTATTGCCGTTGATCATCCAAAAATTGGGGCTCTCCATGGCTCGGGCGGGCCTGCTGTACACGGTCCTTCAGTTGCCGTCGTTGCTCAATCCTTTCCTCGGGGTTCTGGCCGACCGGGTCAGTATCCGCTATTTCGTGATCTTCGCCCCATTGATTACGGCGATGGTGATGAGCCTCATCGGCTTTGCACCTTCCTACGGAGTCTTGATTGTGCTCCTTTTGACCGCCGGTATCAGCGCATCCCTTTTTCACGTGCCGGCCCCGGTCATGATCAAGAGGCTTTCCGGCCGGCGGGTCGGCTTGGGCATGAGTTTTTTCATGACCGGAGGCGAGCTTTCCCGGACAGTGGCGCCGCTGCTGGCAGTGGGTGCAATTTCACTTTGGGGCTTGGAAGGATTTTATAAGGTGGTTTTTGCCGGTGTTCTCGCCACTGGTTGGCTGCTGATCAAGGTCCGCGATATTCCGGCGCCTGTGGAAGCGCCTGCACTCAGATCCTTGTCCGGCACCTGGAAGCAGATGCGCGGCCTGCTCCTGCCGTTGATCGGGATATTGTGCGCACGAGCGTTCATGCACGGCTCCTTGGCCGCTTTTCTTCCCACCTTCTTGGAGCAAACCTCCGGAAGCCTATGGCTGGGAGGGCTGGGACTGACCATCCTTGAAGGCAGCGGCGTAGCCGGCATCTTGCTCTCCGGGCCGATGAGCGATCGATTCGGACGGCGGCGGCTCTTGTTCCATGCGTTGATTGTGGCACCGATAGTGTTGTTTTTGTTTTTGTTCTTCGAGGGGCCGGTCCGTTTCCTGTTTTTGGCTTTGACAGGGCTTACCGTTTTCTCCACCACGCCGGTCATGTTGGCCATGGTCCAGGAGCATGCGGCCGAGGCGAGCCCGGCTGCGGCCAATGGGCTATTTATGATGTTCTCCTTCTTGGCCCGGTCCGGAGTGGTGATTCTGGTTGGATGGTTGGCCGACTTGTTCGGTTTGGAGGCGGCTTATATCATCGCCGCCACAGCCGGGCTGACGGCCATTCCGCTGATTCGCTTCCTGCCCCCGACACCCAAACATTGACGTCAATCCATCCTTGATATACTCACCCGATCTTGGGCCGTCACGCTTTGGCCACATCCGCGACGCTTCCCCCGGTGATTCGGACCAGGGTCTCATACGGGATCGCGAAAATGGAGTTTTCCGAGCCCGCCGCCGCATAGACGATCTCAAATCGTGCCAGTGTCTCATCGATCACCACCGGAAGACTCGTCCGGTGCCCCACAGGCGGCACTCCTCCTGGTGCATAGCCCGTCTCGGCGATGGTCGTTTCCGCATCGGCTATCTTGACCTTTTTCCGGCCCACACCGTAAAGGGTCCCGAGCTTCCGATCATCCACGCGCCTATCCCCCGCTGCGAGCACAATCACCGGCCGGCCCCCGATCACAAAACAGAGGCTCTTTACGATACTCCCCAACTCCGTACCGATCGCCTCCGCCGCCTGCGCCGCCGTGGCGGTGGACCCGTCAAAGGTCATGACCCTGACCTCCAGGCCTAGCATCTCCAGAGCGGTCTCGACATCCTCCGAACCAAGCAGGTTACTTGTTGCCATACCGATCCTTCCTACCCATATTCTACAGAAATGAGGCCAAGTTCGGCCCGGCTGCCGGATGATACCACGCCCCTGCCGTTGCCTACAACGGCTCTTGTCAACCACAATCTCTTTCTTGATGGTCTTATTCAGGCTAAGCCCATAATTTTTCGCCTTTGCCCCTGTTCTTGATTTATCCGGGAAGTTTCCGGTAGCTGGTCCAGGGGCTCAGGAGTTGTCGAGGACTTCATCCTCAGGATCGCCGCCAGGGAGATAAAGTCCTCAAGCTCGGCCGCTGCTTTGAGAGGGGAGACCAGCTTGGCCTTGTCCCGGGGAAGAATCAGGAAGTCGCCCGAACCCGGCCATGCGAATCTCGTGAATGGACTGGCACACGGCACGCACCACCCCCGGCCGGGGAACCCCGTGCACCTCCTGCGCCCCGATCACCCGAAGGGCCCCTCCCCGGAAAGCGCCGGGACCTCCAAAAGACTACGCTCCACCACTAGCAACTGCTCGTGGGTGTCGATCCGCAGCAGGCCGCGCACGGCCATGGAGGGGAAGGCCCGTTCCGAGGCATGGGCGGTCACTTGACCGGGAAGATGCTGGTGGAAAACGTCCAGGAGCTGGTGGAGGCGTTTTATCCGCCCAACACCCGCCTGCGCATGGGCCAGATCATGTGGCCCGCCGTGGACGAAAACGAAAAGACCTCCTATGGCAAGTCCATTGAGAAGACCAAACTCAAACCCGTCTTCGTGGACATGATCACCCCGGAGAGTATCGAGGCCGTCCTCCAGGGAGCAAAGACCAAAAACATTCGCCAGTCGGCCACGGTCCGGTTGTTCAAGCAGGCCAAACAGCAAGGAGGCGTCCTGACCGGTGTCGACGTCGCCTCCATGATGCGCCTGCACCCCAACACGATCTCCAAGTATGTCAGACAGTGGGAGAAGGACCACCAGGAGACCGTCCCTCGACGAGGCACCATCCATGACATGGGCCGGTCCATCACCCCCAAGAAACAGATCTGCTACAAAGTCGTCGTCCAGGGAAAATCTATTTCGACCCCTGCCCGTGAAACCGGGTACTCCCCGGGGGCCATCAACACGGTACGTCAAGGACTACAAGAGAATCCTTGCCCGCGCCCTGTGAAACTGTGGGCGATGGGCGGAGATGCCCCCGGCGGGGGCTCCGGGCAAGGATGCTTGTGTCTCATCGGGACGCCTGCCAAATTCCACTTTGAACGTCGAAGAGGCATCATACTGTTCCAATCTGATCATCTCCTCACCCCCGATAATCGGCCGCTGAGTAATTCTAGCCTTGTATCGGGCTCCTGTGAGGTGGGTCAATTTTAGGTTAGCGAAACTAGCCCTCGTGGGGTCTCCACTTGGACCGCTCCCTTCACATCGGGGCGACAGGTTCCCACGTTCCACACACGAGCCTGGGCTGCGGTCACGCCACCTCTACGCCGGATGCCGCCTGGCCAATATTCAGGCACCCGCCAGGCTTGTCCCGGAGCGTTGTCGAGACCCCGGTTTCGACATCGGTTATAGATTTTCGACGCTTCATCAGTGGTTCGCTCGCGCTCGTCTCCTCAGTCCTTATCTGATCCCATCTTGCGGGACCTTTTCCTCCAGCGCTCACCACAAGGGCTCTTTACCCTTGCAGCCTAGAGCGGTTTGGTGCCTCCTCCTGAAAGGCGGCACCGAGGGGCCGACCCTCATCTCGCCTTCAGCATGCAGACACCGCCTTGGTGCCTGCTTCTTGGCACACTGACAACTATACTGACACAGAGGGCATTTGGGTCCTCATTGAAAAGAAAACCTCTTAGAGTGAAGCCTCTCCAATATGTTGATTTGGAAAACTTTATGAGATGAAAGCATATTATTCAATTTTTTGGCTGTCCAAAGATCTACACCATAACGTTTCTTTGTTTCATTATGATCTGGATTTGCTTTTTTAGCATTCGTGCAAACAATAAGCTTGTCAAATGTTGCTTTGCATTTCTCTTCATAATATGGTCTTGAACTAAATATCTCCCTTGCCGAAGCTTCCCCAGCAAGAAGATTCTTTGCTATATGTTTGCATTGTATCAATACATTTCCTCTAGAACCACCGAGTACGACGACATCACAACCATGATCTCCGGACTCTGGTGTCAACCAAACCTCCGCATCGAATTCTCTTGATGCAAGTTCTGCCACTAAGGCTTCAAAATGAGCCCAGGGCATGCTTGATACATCCCGAAATGTTATCGGCTCTTCACTATAGGAAGGCGCTTTACTCCCAAAAACACCTTGTGCCTGCATCTGATCCGGAGAAATATCAGGAGTGGTGACCACCGCATCTTTTAGATCTGTTTTCCGCGTCAAGAGGGCGTTTAGGTTCACCTCGAAGGACTGCATGTCGGGATGGTGCGCAATTGGAATGTACACGTTCACAGGCCTATTTTGCCCGATGCGGTAAACTCGGTCTGTAGCTTGATCCTCCTTGGCAGGATTCCAGTGTCGCTCCAGGTGGATCACGTTGTTGGCCTCTGTGACGGTCAAACCTACACCAGCAGCTAGGGGAGACATGATCAGGAGACCGAATCCTTCAATGGCCTGAAAACGACGGATCATGGTATGCCGGGTTTCCTTGGCATTGCCTGGAGTCTGATTTCTTGTTTCCCCATTGATAATGGGGACGGGAAAATGATACTTCATCTGTAAAGCAGCAGCCAGAAAACGCTGGAGCCGCCGGTTGATGAGGAAAACGATAGCCTTTTCCTCTCTTTTTCGGATGTCTTCGATCAAGCCTAACAAACGAAGCATTTTGATTGATTCATCTTCCAAAGATGAACGTTCCCAAAGCTTTCTGGCCTCTGGCAGGGTTCCCCCGTTCAAAATCCCCGCATGAAGCGATACATCGCGAAGCTGGTGGAGGCCCCGCAAGGCTGCTCCTTTTTGTCCGCTCTCAAGAGCCGTAAGAGTCGCGGCAACGACATCGCTATATAGAGAGCGCTGCCGCCCCATCATCATGCACTCAAGATACGGCTCGTGTTTGACTTTGAGGATTCCCCCATAAGCACCGAGGCTTTCAGCACCCAAAAAGATCCGCTTTTCAGGAAGCCCCTCCAGCTTATCCTCCTTGGTTCTCCGCAACATGAATTTGCCAACTTTCGTTCGCAGTTCACGGCCCACCTGCTCACGCATTTCAGCCACCTTCTCCGGTGGGGACTTGTAGATCGGTGCCATGTACTGCTTCCGGAAGTCCTGATATGCGCCTAGAAAGCCGGGGAACGCCGTATCAAAAAGGCACCAAAAGTCTCGGAGATCATTTTCGACAGGTGTCCCCGTGACCAGGAGATTGAAACCGGAGCGCAGCCCCTTTGCCGCTCGTGTTTGCAGGGAGTTGGGGTTCTTGACCGCCTGCGCCTCATCGAAAACCACCATGGACCAATCCACTGCGCACATGGAGAATTGATAGTTTCGCATGGTATCGTAGGTGGCGAGCACGAGTCGCTCGGGCATGTCCAGTCTTTCCGTGGGAAACTCCTCACCACCAATCTTGAGGCAATAGCGGATCTCTCCTGGCTTCAAGTGTGTTTCCCGGCCACCACCTTTTCGAAAACGAGCGAGTTCTTGGCCTTGAAGGATAACAATGTCCCGAAAAGGGGAGAGATTGAATGTTTCGTCTACTTCTTCCTTCCAAATTTCCAGCAGGATAGCAGGCGCAACAACCAAGATGGGGCCGGGGACAAATCCGGCTTCTTCCCTCATCCTGAGAAAATGAGCCATGGCAATCAGTGCCATATAGGTCTTTCCAAGCCCCATGTCGTCTGCCAAAAGACATCCACGAATCCCGCTCTCGGGCCTTGGGTTTTTTAGGGCGCAGTCCATATGCCCCAGCAGCCATCGCACGCCTTCTTCTTGGTGTGGATACGGTGTGCGGTTCACGGTTGACCAGTCGATTTCTCCTTCCCAAGGTGAGAAATCTATTTGGGTGCCATCAGCAAGGCAGTCGGGCAGGGTCTCGTCGTGGGTGTCTATATCCGTGGTGGTAATGGGCGCTTCTTCTTTCGGTTCAGAAGGCTCTCCATCCTCTTTCTCATCTTTGTCCTTTTCCCTTTTGCAATTCAGCGCCTCTTCAACAGCCATGAGTTCCCTTTCCAATGCAGCGGCACCGGATAGGGAAAAAGTTTGGCCGTTGAAAGGAAAGGCGTCGGCTCCTGCCCGCTTGGCATCCTCCATTCGTTCTCTAAAAACTTGAACATCGTCCAAGTCTTTAATGACTTCAGTCAGATTGGGAGGCGTGTCCTCAGCTTCTTTTTCCTTTATCGCTCCACCATGGAACCATTCAATCGTTGTCGCATCGGTCTGTCCAAAATAGGCGTGCTTGAATTCCGTAGCCCCGTGCATACGGAAAGAGAAGCCAAGCTCCAGGTTTACCAGCGTGGGATCCAGAAAAGCTGAGGGGGTTTCGAGAAACTGCTTTACCCGTTCTTTGGGGATCAGACGGTGCTCGATGATTTCCCTAGCAGCAGCAAGTTTCTTTTCATCCAGAAGAACAATATTCTTCTTTACCCGAAAGCTCCCGACCTGGTTGTCGGAAAGTTGCCCCAATCGTTTCTCGATGTCCTCATCATCTACTCCAAGATCCTCGAAACCAGGGATGAGCTGAAGATCGCCGTTTTCTGTAAAGTGGCCCGCCACTCCCACTGAATCGGGGATGATAGTTTCAAGGTCTTCGAAGTGCGCCAGTCGAATCTGTGCCCCTTGCTTCCTTGCCTCCTGTAAACGGTGCACAGCCAGCAGATTATTGTATTCCGTGCGCTCACCGAAGGGAAGAGATTGATGCCAATGAACTGTGTCGAGTACAGCCCATTGGGCGGGATCAGGCAAGTAGGTCTCCTGCTCACTCAACCACAGTATTGGGCCCTGCAGTTTGTACTGCCGGGTTTTCGTCCCGTCAGGCACGCAAAGCGCACAATAAATCCCGAAATCCTTTCCCGTTGTCTGGCCGGCAAAGCTCACGTCAAAATCGCCAGGCCAAGGCTCCGGTAGCTCCAACAACTCTCGGGCGTCCTGATCCAGACGAACGGCGGCATCTGAGTAGACCCGAAATCCATTTGGTAGGCCCTCCGCCTCACCTTGCTCCTCCAGCATGCGTAGCGCGACAAACTGGTGGAGCAAAAGCGATTCGGCCCTGCCCTTCAGGCACTCTTCAAACTGATCCTTGGGAAGAGTAATGAGCAGACTCCGGCTGTCCGGCCGGAATTCAAAACCCGACTGTGATTGAGATCTTATGGCCTTGATAACGTCGAGTACTCCCATGCTTATGCACCAAATCGCTTCAAATAAAGATCGTAGTCTTCAGGTGGGAGGACCCTCTCGGGGTCAACACGCAAGCCCAACCTTCTCATGGATCGTATCGCTTTGTGCTGCCATGTTCCATGCTTGGTATGGGGAATTCTATAGGGAGGTTGATCGCCCCGCTTGGAGCTCTTTTCCCTTTCATAATGCTCCTTCATACCCATGCCCAGGTCTCTCGAATAAAGGCTTCGAAACATTTGTGTTTCAATTGGATTGTGCGTAGGAAGTTCATCATAGAGCCATAGGCTGTAATTGTGGGTTCCTTCTATGAGATGACATTTGGTGAGCTTCAGGTAGATAACGGATGTATTTGCATCGGCGAGTTCCTCGAAATCGGGAAGGTCTTGCTCGTCAGCAGTACGAAGAACGAACTTCCGGGCTGCTCGGCTAAGGAACAGCCTGGATTCCACCACAAAACCCATCTCCATGAGACCTTCGAGAAAGCGCCTCCGCGCAGGGAACATCCTGCGCATTTCCGGCGTGCTGGAGGATTCCTGCAGGACTCGAAGAAACAAGTTCAAATCGTACTTTGAAAGCCATCTCGACATCAGGTCGCGGTAGTAGCCCTCCAAGGCTGACCACCATTTCTGGTAATAAGAGGAGCTTTTCGGCAGACGCGGGTCTCCGCCAATATTCAATATGACTTTAATCCAATTCTCCGGCATTACGGCATTGGCTTCATTCACACGATCTATCATGGCGCGAATGACATCGTGCCCAAAAAACTCACCAATGCGTTCCGAGGGACTTTCTTTGGTTGACTTTAAGAGAACTTCATCGAAAACATAGGAGCTGGCACCTATTTCTAGGTCCGAAATGGTTTCGAGATAATATTTCTGTTTTGCAAGCTGAAGGAAGCGGCCGCTTTTACTGGCAGATAAGCCACATACGTGACAGCATTGACTAAAACCCCCTTTATTCTTCAATGCAAACTTCGCAAAATCTTCAGCTGCGCGTTTCCCGATAAGAATCTCTTTGTGATCAAAGATCTTTAAAAGATTGCCAAAAAACGTTCCTTTGCCTGCATTCTTCATTATGCTGCTTAATGTAGTACACAGCGAAGATAGAGCAGCTAATCTGTCGAATTCATCAAAGTACAGATCGAGCAAGTTGATAAGAACCTGTTGGCTAGGTCTTGAGAACTTGCTGGCTATAAGCTGTAGTGACTTTTTTGATGGTGGTGCTGCCTTGAGAAAGGCCTTATCTTCCGACCAGAGAATGGATACAATTCTGGCGTCTCTCCTGCTTTTCAGGATCGAGTCAAATGGCTCGCCCTTCATCATTCGTGATCGTATTTCATTTTTTCTTCGCAAAAAAGCATTTGATGTAGTTCCTGTATTTCTCGCAAGAGTGGAGACCTTCTCCACCATGGGAACAACCCAGTCGATTCCGCCCATTTCATCCCATGCGGGCAATTCGAAATCTATTGAATCAATTCGTATCTGCATTTGTGGCATTCCCAAATAGTTCAATGACTCCTTTATAATCAGACACGACTGGTTTTCGCATGGAGAAGCGAAGATCGATTCGTCTGTTCCTGCGGAAGCTTTCCTCGCACTCCTCCTCTAATTCGACGCGACGCGTTGCAGCGTATCCGCTTACAGAGAACATGTGTTGACCATCGCTGTTTTTCATTTTCCTTAGAATGGGGCCGTACTCGGTTTCCTCGGACCAGTATTTCCAGATGGCGATGGCTCGATAGGTAGAAAGGCCCCAGTTCCCCATCTCAAGACGCCCAGCCGGCCGACTGTCCGTGTGCCCCTCAACAAAGACCGTGTCCACGTGCCGAAACCGCTCATTCTTCATCATGGCTTCATGAAGGACGCGCCCGATTTCGGCGACCAGTTCTTTTTGGGGCTCAGGGATCTGCCAACTCAGCGTTTCAAAATACAATTGATCGTCTGGGACGCGCAGGACGGACGAGTTCTCCGTGATTTCCACCGAAATTCCTCTTTCTTCCAATTTTTCCTTAATCTCTTCAAGCATTTCTTCTCGAAGAGCGTTCACGCTTTGTATTTCTTTAATGACGCGCTCCACCTCAACGCGTCTGCGTGCCATGTCCTCGTTCATTTTCGTTAACTTCATGATGAGGACAACACACGCGAGAATGAAAATGACAAGAAGTCCCGCCATTATGTCCGAAAACGAAATCCAATAAGGGTTTTCCTCTTCTTTAGCATATCTAAACTGTTGGATAGTTCTCATTGTACAGCCTTCATATCCTCTATATCACCAATGATGCCATTTATTTGGGACACCACATTGTACATGGCTTGACAGAATTCTCGCGTTTGCCTATTCCACTCTTCCAAGCGATCCTTGGTTTGTGTACTGACCTGGCTCGAGTAGTCGGCAAGCATATCCGAAACCTGCTTTTGAAGTTGTTCAACATGACGCTTGAGTTTTTCCTGCATTTCACCATTGAGGTCTATAGCGGAGGTCATGCCATTTACTACGGCATCACTCGCTTCTTTGATGCCATTCCTGGTTTCTTCAATCTGCTGCTGCGTTTCCCTGACCATTGTGAGCGATTGCTCAAGATTTTCGGAAACTTGATTGCTTATATTGGTCGCCCCTAAAGTCGCTTGACCCGCATCCCGGAGCGCAGAGGCCATTTGATCCGAGGACCGCCCCAACGTTGCGATAAGTTCCTTGATGTTCTCTGTGGCTTGATTAAATCCACTTACTGCCGCTTTGAGTTCTTCAGTTGTTTCTTTCATGGTTTTTTGGATTTTTTCGACTTCCAAAACCAAATTATAGGCCTGGCTTTGAATAGCAGAAGTAGCTTCATTGTTCGATTTTACTCCGTTTTCCACTGAATTAAATAGCTTTTTATGATGAATCAACAGATCGGAGATGAGTTCATTAATCTTTTTAGAACGTTCTTCATCTTGTGTAGATGACTCTTTGAATTTATGATCTATTGCATCGCTCATATTTTTTAGATGGTTAGAAAACTCCGATAGCTGATTCCGCATTTCATTCGCTGCGTCATCCATCGCTTTACTTTGTTCACTAGCACGTTGTCCTAGTACCCCTGTAAAGTGCTCCACCAAATCTGATAGAGCCTCATATACCCCACTTGTCTGACGATCTGCAAACTCATCTGCTTTACCCAGTAGTTGCTCCAAGGCTGGACTGAGGATGTCAGCTACGCTTTTCACCATACTTTCGGACAGGCTTGAAACAGCCTGCGTCATCTGGGTTCCCATTTCCGCCACACTTTCCTGCATCCGGTTGCCGATCTGCTCGGCCAAGCCCTGCATGGTCTCCCGTGCCTGGCGGCTATGCTGTTCGATCAGAAGCAAGGTGTCTTCAGTGTTGGCGCAAGGAAAGAGTTCAATGACCTCATTCCGGAGGATGCGAACGCGCTTGCGGAGGTTCCTCTCAGTCGCTTTTTCAATTATATTAAATATGATACTAGAGCCGACGCCCCATACAGAGGTAAGGAATGCCAGTGAGGCACCTGAAATCATGCGATTCACGTCCGTTGCAATGCGTTCCATGCCCCCGCCGGACAGATCCAATCCGCTCAGTCCAAAAGTGAGACCTAAGAAGGTGCCGAACACACCCACCGCGGTCAAAAGCCCAGGAACGGCGGAGAGAAACCGGTTATCGACGAGATCCGGAGCAATTGCACGTGAATTGAAAAATTGAGATGTATCGACAGTAGCAAAAAGCCGTTTACCGTTTTCTCCTTCCACTAACGTTTCATTCCATTGTCGCCAAACACCTTTAATTCTTGGGATGTTCGACATTCGAGCGGAAATGCTGCGACGCTTTTCGGCCACATTTCCACCACTTATCTCAGACAAGACGGCCTGGGCTTTTTCGAGCGATCTATATGTCCTATATGCTTTTGTAAGTATATATAATAATGCGCCAACAAGGCTTAAGACCAGAAATAATACGAAAATTGCACTAATACTCTTGGTTACATGGACACCATGAGTCCAAATATCAGGAAAGTAAGGAATTAAAGATGCTAAATATTCTATATATTCCATATTAAAACCTTAATTTTTTAATATTTATCATTTTACAAATACTTAAAACATTTTGCCGACTAAGCGTGACTTATAAGGCTTCATTTTATCATTTGGGAAACCTCAAACGACTTCGTTTTGATCTTTTTCATAAAGAGAAACGAACAAAAACTCCCTTGCTCTAGTCGCTGCCACATAGCGTTCACACCGGTCCCATACTTGGGCCTCGCCAAGCTGGTTCATGGGATCACCAGGGTCCACACAGGCCATGGCGATGGCGCGGTACTCAAGCCCTTTAATCCGTTTCATGCTCCCCGTCCGGATTCCAGGCTGGCTCTCTCCGGGATCCGTCTCCCCTGCCACCAGTTGGTATACTGGGATACCGGCGGCATTCAGGGATTGATCAATCACCTTCTTGTAAGGAGTGACGCAGATCTGGCATGACTTGAGATCGTGGACCTCCATCAGCTCTTTGGCCCATTCAGTGATCTTTTCGGCTTCCTCTGTTTCATCAGCAACTCGGACAACCCTAGGATCAGGGCCGTGAAAGGCTGAATGATCACCTAGGGTCTTTGTTGTCCCACCGTCCAGGTCATCAATATCCACTCCCTCTAGAAATCCCTGAGCATACCTCCGGATCTCCTCACTGGTCCGGTAGTTGACCTTGAGCCTGCGCGATCGCCCGCGAATATCGATTCCAGCTCGACTCAACGGAAAGCGGTAACCATAGATGCGCTGATGCCCATCCCCCACCGTGCAAAGGGGGTCATGATGGCCCTCCTCCAGCACACACAAGGCCCGGATCAACCGCAGCGCTTCCAAGCTGAAGTCCTGCACCTCATCCACGAGCACGTGGTCATATGAGGGCCCTTTGCCGCTCTCAATGACCTGCCGCGCCTCATGGACAATGCCTTCGTAGGTATGCTGATTTCGCCGCTTTAGGGTTCTTTGCAGCTGCAAAAACAGAGGCCAGAGCTTTCTCCTGTCTGGCCGTCTTAGGCGGGGTCTCCCTGAACGAACGAGCGTGAGGTACTCTTCCTCCTTTGTAATGCCGGCAGGGTCGATGACGAGTTCGAATTCCTTTTCGACTTCATTCGGGCTCAATGGAAGATCTTCAACATCGGCATTGGGCCAGATTTCCCTTTCCCAAATGCTCCGTACATCTTCAGAAGAGGCCATGGAGCCTTTCCACCCGGCTCTGCGGCATATGGTGCGAGCCAGAGCATGCAGATGGGTGACTTCGATGCTAGATGCCACATCCGGCGCCATTTGCCGGATCAAGTGCTTGATCGTGATGGATAGGGTTGTTGTGAAAGTTGTGATCAGCAGGCTGTGCTTTTCTGGTTGATATTTTCTAGCCAGATGAACAGCTCGGTGCATGAGGGCGACCGTTTTTCCTGTCCCTGCCGATCCCGTGATGTTCATGGGGCCTTTGGTCTCCCACTGGACCAGCTTCCGCTGACAGGGGTGAAGAAAGATCCGCCACTCATCCAAAGGTGCTGAAAGGATCTCCCGGAGTTCCTCCTCGTCCTGGATAAAGACAACATCGTACTGAGGGCGATCTGCGATTCCAGTGAAGTCGTCCGGCTCCAGTGTCGTACCTCGCTCCTCTTCAGTAAGCCCAAGCATTTCATTCAGGGCTTCGTCAAGGTTCATGCCGGATGCCAAGCCGTATAGAATGTCTCGTGCATCTGGTGGAAGGTAAGGGGATAGACTGTCGAGCTCTTCGTCCGAGCAGATGGCCTTTACTGCTGGAATTAGCGCATGCGGCACGCCGGCACGAAACAGCTCTTCATCATCGAAGCGGTTTAGGTCGTAGTTGGCGGGAACAGGCCGTTTGCGCTTTCTGTCGGAAGGGGTCGCGGCCTGGATCTCCTCCACGTCAAAGACTTGGAACATCCCCGTATGGGGATGCACTTGAAACTGCTTGTTTCGCGCCCACTGATAGGCATCATCATGCTTGTCCACGTGAACCAGGAGGTAGGTATCTCCTTTCTCTGGAGCGATGACAATCGCGCGATACCCGCCGGGAAGCTCCGCCCCGTGGACCTTGGGGTCACGCATGCCTTCCTTGACAGAATGGAGACGTAGTCCACCGTCAGTGGGGTCTTTCTGAAACGCATCAATGAACTCCGCCAGCCGCTTCTGGACTTTCACAGGATACTTGTGGAACTGCTTCAAGATGTTGCGGGTCAGCATGAGCTTCGCCATTCGGTTCTCCTCATTATGGATTCAAAAGACTTCGTATTTCTCCGTCTGAGAGGGCCAGCACATGACTCGGGTCAAAAACCTGCCATCCGCGGGCCCTCCACTGCTCAGCGAAGGCCATCTGATCCCCGGTCAGGATGGCAACCTTGATGTCCTCACCGGGCCAGGCCAGCTCCGCAAAAACCTCGTCGGAGAGCCCGTCTGGATAGAACTCAACCTCGGGAAGGGGGATATCCAAATGGGAAAGCCTCGCCACCAATGGCTGGACCGTACCAATCACCTGCTCACGGATCTCCTCCCAGGCCTCAGAAGGACTGAATCCCTCTCCAAGCACGATTTCAGGTGCAATCCCTTCCAAAACCTCCGAGGTCGTCCAGAACGAAAATGCATCACAGAATTGGAACAGATTGATACCGGCCAAAAAGCGCCGCCATCGCCGCTTGAACTCTTGTCCTGTGATGAGATCCTCACTATCCGGCAGCCGAGAAAAGACGCGAACCTGGCCTACATTGTCTAAGCTCACCGAGACCACATGCTCAGCCTTGATCACTGCGGCCACGTCGCCGTCCGCTCCAGCCGCTCCAAGGTTCAAGACCCACTCGCCGTCTGGCACTCCTGATTGATGCTCCGGCTGTGCACCTCCTCGCCAGGCTTCGAGCTGTCCCCTCAGGATGGCTTCACCATACGAGTGATGACCAAGCCTTTGTGGCAACGGCCAATACATGCTCACCCCAGCCATGAAACGCCAAGCGGCCATGTGCGGACAGGTGAGATAAGCCTTGAGTTGCTCGAAGCCATTCCGCATCAATGGATCTGCAGAGGGCAAGGGCCCAACGCCTGGGTATTTCTGGCCGGAAAAGCGGTTGAGGATGCTCGTGACGTCATCACCGCAGAGGCAGATATCCTGGGAGGCCTCCGTCTCTTCGAGGTCATCCCAGGCAATGCTCCAAACGTGATAGTTACCGCTCGCCACAATGGCCCGTCTCTTTTTCACGTCGTCGGAAAGGCGATTGTTGGGGTGCACGTGGTACTCAAATCCGTCCGTAAAAATCGCAACAGGGCGCTTTTCCCCATCATCGCAGGAGAGCAGAAAATCCGGCTGACAGGGCTCCATGACCCCATGCGCCGGCCCTAAGGAGGGTTGAAGCTGCAGATCCCAAACTTCACTCTGTTTGGGCATCCCAAACCGAAACCCCCGAGAGCCCTGAATGACGGTCTGCTCCCAAAATCCACCTTTTTCCTGAACAAAGCCCTTGAGTTCTTCTACGAACCGTTGTTCCAGAACACTGCCGAACAGGGCTCCCACGCGAATGTCGTCCAGTTCCTTCTTTCTTTCTCGCCGTTCCCCCGACTCGATCAGCTGATTCAGGAGCACAATTCCCCGCTCGCGGCTGATCATGTCCGCCTTGTACTGAAGGTGATACGTGCGAATGCAGCGGTAGCAGCCGTCCGTATCGATTTCCTCATCACCTTGGCTGAGACGCCGGCATTCGCAGCTCATCAGGGCATCTCGCGCCAGGCGCATCACGGTCATGATGCCCTCGCCTTCACGCCCCTGCTCATCCTGCTCCTGATACAAAGTCTTGAGATACCCTGAACCGCCCGGAACCGCATCCATGAGCACCAGATAGTGCTTATCCAGGCCTGCTTGAAGATCGGGAAGGACCTGAGGCGACACGATCAAGTGCGCCGGATCTCCTCCTTCGAACCGAAGTCTCAAGCCCAGGTAGAAACAGGCAGCCAGGGTTTCCAGGTCCTCTTCTTCAACCACCGGCAGCAGCAAGCGAATCGCCTCCGACTTCAGTTCCCTGTAAAGATAGGCCGAAAGCCACTGATAAGGGTTGATGTCGCGTCCCTGCTGCTTCGCGCTTTCCCGCTTTCTCCTGCCGGAGCAGTTCCTGCGGTGAGTCACATCGCCTATGTGTTTGTCAGGAGGTGCCACCACCCCACAATCGGCACAGACGAGGAACCCGTCTTCCGGGACTTTCTGGTCCGGCCCGAACTGCACCTCTCCGGCCCTGCCTTGATACCCGGTGTTCACCTCCCTGAACACCATAGCCCCGCGGTATTCAATGCCGAAGGGAGCCACATCCTCACCCACCGCTCCTGAAGGGGCTTCGAGCGTGTGATCAAAGCTCCTCACAACCTGGTAGTATGCCTGTTGCCGTTCCTCGGCCCTGTCTGCGGAAAGGCTCTCATACTGGTCCATGAAGCTCACAGCGCACGAGGAGGGGAAGTGCAGGAATGGCCGGTGCTGCCCCTGGTCGGTCTGCCCGGCCACACCCTCATGCCCGCACTGGGGGCATGAGGGCTGGGCATCGGGGCGATTGACCTCCTGCGCCTGGCGCATGTGGCCGCATTTGCCGCAAATGGCCCAATCCGTGATCAGCGAGTCCTGCCGCGTCCCGACTGCGATCTGCTGGACCACGAACTGCCGGCTGTGGGTATAGAAGATGTTGCTGGGTGCGAGCTCACGAATTGCTGCCCCTGCAGGACGCTGAAGCTCTACAGGTTTGTAATCCTGCGCCCCGCCTGCAAACCGGTTGTAGACTGCGCCATAGAAAGGAACGCCACGCTCTGGGAACGCATAGTTGGGTAGCAGCCCGTGATCCGTCAGGAGCTCCAGGGAAGAGATTCTTGAGTGGCGCTGCTGGCGCCCGGTCAGAAGCCTCAGCTCAGCCTCGATCTCCCTCCTTGCTGCGTCTTCCCCTTCTCCTAGGTTCCTCAACTGATCGCGAAGTCGTCGCCGAGCGTTCCGAAGCTCCCGTAGCGTTTGCTCGAAGGCGCTGGTTGCCTGGTGAATCCGTTGGACCAGCAGCTCCGTGTTTGTCTCTCGCAGAAACCGCTCCCGGGTGTCCTTAAGGACCCCAGGCTGGAACCGTGCCAGAAAGCGGCTTTGTAGATCTGGCTCATTCTCCCGCACCCAGGCCATCATCCTGGGTACATTACCCTCAGGAAGACCCAGGTCCTCCAAAAGCTGCTTGGCGGTCCGGGGCAGCTCTTGGAGGATGCCCTCAGCACTGGCCGAATCGAAGCAGTACCCCAGGTACTGCCGCACCAGAACCGCGGATGCATCCAGCCAGCACCCTGGAGGATCCACGCGTCCCTTGAGCATCTCTCTGGGGCGTGCATAGAAGAAGAGGTCGTGCGGCCGCTGGTTGACAATGGAGATGATAAAGGCTGATCCGGTGACCCGACCAGCACGCCCAATGCGCTGGAGGTAATTGGCCGTGGTTGGAGGAATCGAGCAGAGCATGGTGGTGGAAAGGTCGCCAATGTCAATGCCCAGCTCCAAAGTACTCGTACAGGTCAGGACATTCGTATCTCCTGCCCGCTTGGCTTCACGAAACTCCTTTTCCAGGTTGGTCCTTTCATCAAAACCCAGAATCCCCGTATGCTCCCGGGCCACCACGCGCCTGGGCATTCCCCTTGAGTACCTGGACTGGTAATAGCGCTGTCGCGCGGAAAACGGCACTCGCTCGTATTGCCCCTGATCCGCCACGTACTCGAGGCTTGGAGCCCCTTCCCAGAGCGGGGCCTCCGCTTCCGGCCGAACCACTTCCCTGTCGGTCCGACTGCAGGCCAGGTTCACCGCTTCTATGGTAAGCCTGGCCGCGCTGCTGTTGATGGCGTAGTAGACCTGAGAACCCTTCTCATGCATCCGGCGAAAAAGCCCGCTCTCTTCCCCGCTCGTGAGGAGCGCCCGAATGGCATCGAGCAGTTCCGTATCGCTTGCACCGGGGGCATGGATGTTTCTTCGGGTCCAGACAATGGGCCAAGGGGGATTGAGCCCCCTTACAGGGGCGAGCACATACTCGTGCCCCCGATCCGGTTCGGTTGTAAGAAGTCTCGGGCGGTATCGAATGGCCGTGGGATAGGTCTCTCGCCCCGGCACAGCCCGGCCGAACGGAGCCTTTCCCCAGAAGTTCCTCCGCGCCAAGTCCTCCAGATAGGGGTGATATAGGGCCCCTCTGAGACGGTAGCGATGGAGAAATCCCAGCAACCACAACCGCCATGAAGACGCGGGGACCCGGGCCAAAAGAGGGCTGATGCCCTCGAGACGAGAAAAAAGACTGTTCAGGGTTTGATCGATGAGATCCTTGTCCCATCCAAGCACCACCGCTCCGCTCGGCTCCAGCGTCCGGCCGTGGGTCTGCATGAGCCCGAACTCGCTGACCGTCTCCCAGGTCAGCCGCAGGGCAATCTCACGCCGCAGCTTTTCAGGGGCATTCCCTCCGCTGAACGCGCTTCGAAAGGCCGCATAGGGCGCGTACTCCTGGAGATCCGGGGGCATCAAGGTCCCCATGGCGCCGCAGATGTTACCGGGACGTCCAGGAAGGTCTGCCTCCCCCCATTGAAGGAGCCTCTCCCCGGCCTCACCCAGTGGCACCCCTTGTTCCCCAGCCTCATCCGCCACATGCTTTAGGGCGGTTCTCAAGGTGAAGTGGTAGGTCCTGGCCGAAAAGAACCCGGCACGGTGGGATGCATCTTGGACACTGTCCGTAAACGCCAACAGCTTGGGGTCCGTATTGAGCACGGATCCCAGGATTTCGTCCATAGCGACGCTTGAAAGGGTCGCAGCCTGGCTTCCGATGAAGAACACCCCTTCCTGGGAACCGCAGAACGGGCAACCCTGCGCCCCTACCACTTCACCATTTTCCAGCTTGCGGGTCTCCTGGTTGATTCGGGCAGGAAAGGACGCGGCATCCTCCGGGTCCGGTCCTATCCGGACCATCAGGTTTCGCGGGCAAAGGTGGTGCATCATTGAAGGGATGGTATCCTGCTTTTCTCTTGGGCTCTCCTCTCCTTCCCTTCGTGGGCTCAAGATCACGACATGCCGGCTCCTGCTCCCTGCATAGCCAAAGTAGGAACGATAGATCTCTGTGGGATCTCCCCGCAGGAGAAACCCATTGGTGTCCGCCGCTTTCAGTTGCGTATCCCCATCCGGATCATGAAGGGCCACCCAACCCGACTCCCCACATTCACTGCAGTGAAAAGCCGGAAGCATGGTCACACTCGGATCCGGCTCATCCACCCATCGAAAGCCCGGCTTTTGGGACACCACGCGCCCCAGACGCCGTAGCTCCCGCACCCAGATCTGCACCTGGGTCGGCGCAAGCAGGAGGGCCTTGCCGTCGCGGTCCTCCCTGGATTGGCCCACCAGAGCCAGGAACGATCCTACAATCGCCTCGCGGTCCGCGTCTTCGGTGTACGCAAAAAGCGATGAGTCTCTACGGCTTACAGCTTTGACCAGGTCTTCCCACAGGACCGGATCCGTTAGATCCTCTTCGGCTGAGAGAAAGACCTCGAGCATATGCCGGAAGAGCGGCGTTCCTTTGATCCACCGCCCCAGCTCGGTCTGCCAGGCCCGCACCTCCGCTTTGTCCGGCTTTGCTCCCGATGCCGGATTCAGCGGTGGTGCCTCCCACGCCTTGGCCTGGCGCAGGGCATAGGCCATGGCGTCCTCATTCGGCAGAGGGAAGCATTCCTCAGGGCTTGGCGGTGTGACCTCCGTGAGATTGCCCGCCACAATCTCCTCCACGCGAAGGAGGTCTTCGCCCACCACCGCGTCCATTCCGATGGCTTCTTCAAAAAGCGTGGACGCGAATCCCGCCAGACGCTCGTGTCGATGCTCACCGGCATCTCCTGCGCCATCGTCGTCCTTTGCCCCTCCTGACTTTGGCCGGGTCTCCAGTGTAGCGCTCGTGCCCACCACGCAGAGCTCACCACGTGCAATCCCCAGTCGCTCCTTCAACCTTCGAATCAAGCACGCGACATCCGAGCCTTGGGCACCGTCATAGGTATGCAGCTCATCCAGCACGAGGTAGCGAAGCACCTCCGCATTGGTCCCTCTCCAGATGCGCTGGTCCTTGGGGCGCATCAGCAGGAAATCGAGCATTCGGTAGTTGGTCAGAAGAATGTCGGGAGGGGTTTCCATCTGCACTTCGTGCTTGGAGATCCCGTGATCCGGCCCCATGGTCGTTGTTCCGCTGTCTGCAGCTCCCGGATCGGCCGGGTCGTACCGCCCTGTGTAGTTGCCCACTCGAATACCCGCAGTCTTCAGTGCTTCGTTTTCCCAGATCACCCGGGCAAAGCGCTTCTCTTGATCGGCCGCCAGAGCGTTCATGGGATAAAGCACAATGGCCTTGATGCCTTCCTGTCCTTGGGCCCGCATGCGGAGGCAGTGATCCAGGATGGGGTAAAGAAAGCACTCGGTCTTTCCCGACCCGGTACCTGTGGTGATGATGGTGGACTGGGGCTTCTGCTTCGCGCTCGAAAGCCTCCCCCAGGATCTCGACTGGTGCAGGAAGGGATGGAAGGGCACCGGGAAGCTGAACGGGTTTTCAAAGGTCTCCGGTGCCGGCCTAAAGGGTCTTCGAACCGAAACCCACGGGCCTTTGAATATCCCTTTTTCCGGGTCTTCAAGGAACCGGTTGAAGGCCTCGTCCTCTTCCCGGTTTCTGAAATCAAAGGTGGACTGCAGGTAATAGAGGATCTGCCTTCGAATGTCTTGGGCAATGTGCGCAGGAAGCATAATAAGTTCCAAAAAATTATCCGCTGATCGAAAAATCCCCGCAAAATAGAAGTAACTTACTGATTATTAACTATATTTTCCAAGCTATCCTTCTCCATCATCCGTGCTGATCTCCCAGTACCCGCCTCGTGCACCCCCCCGCCGCTTGATCACGCCTTTGGTCTTCAGCTTTTTTACGTATTCCGCCACGGTATAGCGGCTTATGGTAAGAGCCTCTGCGATCTTCGCGAAGGTGGCGGCAGGATTCTGATTTATCTCGTCGAATATTTTTTGCTCCAGCGGCGTCAGGACAGCCGCTATTTTCAAAGGGGTTTTCAAAGGGGTTTTTGAAGGGGTTTTTGAAGGGGTGGCAGCCAACTCGACGATCAAAAAGTCTCCCTTCTCATGGATGCTCAGTGTGGTGCCCGGAAAATCCTTTATGAGCTCCCGCACCCGAATGAGTCCGGTGCCGTATTTTTCAACATCGCCGGTCAGGTAGAACGCTTCTGCCAATAGGCGGTTGCGGTGGGCCGGCACATAATCGTCCCTTTCCAAGTCCTCGATAGTGAGGTTGCCGTAAAGCGTGCCGGGATTTGTAAACACGATGTGGTCGTCGAAGATCTTGATAATGATGTCCGACGCGCTTCGGTAGTCGCGATGGATCACGGCGTTCAACAACAGCTCCCGCAGGGCATCCAGGGGGTACTGCCAGGTCTCCTTGCGCTTCAGGCTTCCGTTAAAAGCAAAGGAGAGGCTGATATGCTTTTTGATGAAAATCATGGCCTCTTCGATGGCCCTGGGCAGGGGCTCCTTCAGCAACAGGTCATCGATGATGGTGTCCGCGGACTTGAACCTGCCCAGATGTATGGAATAGCCGTGGTTGCCGAACATCAGCATCGCAGCCAGGGTGGGGCTGCCCTGTTGAATGATCTTGAGTTTGGCCAGATTGGATAGGGGATCATCCCGAAAATGGGCTCGCCCCGTGGCATTTACCTTCTCGAAGAACCGATTCATCTCCCCCTGATCCAGGGAAGATAAATCCGCCTTGGTGGGATAGGCGTCAAAGGAGAGATTCAGGCTCTGCTGTTGAAGCTCCACGATCTCATCCAGGGAAAGCGGATGGTTGCTGTTTTTGACCCGTTTGTAATACCGGTTCTTGAAAGAAACCGGCTTGATGGGATACTCGTTGATCTCAAAGACCAGAACAGTGTTTCCCCGAAGCCTCAGGGTGGTGATGCGGGGGATGATCTGCGGGTAGGTTGCAACCTTGATTTGGTTCAGATACCCCTGCACGGTTTCACGCCCTACTCGCAGTCCAGTCGGATTTCCACCGTTATCAACGCCTACAAGGACCTTCCCCCCTCGCGTATTGGCAAAGGCAACCAGCGAGATGATCACCTCCTTGCCAAAGGATGCCTTGAGTTCGACGGTCTCTGTCTCTCCGGATTCAATGAGCCTGTTGATGTCCATTTCTTTCCTGAAAAACCCGGTAGGCCCGCTCGTATTCCGCTTCGCGATCCACTCGGGTAAAGGGCGGATAGAACGTCTTGGTGACCGTTTGGTTGCCGTTGTCGATCTCCCAGCTCACCGTAAGGGGGGATTCGCCGTCATGGCTCTCCAAGGCCTCGCGGACTTCCTTGCCACCCGCATTCTTTCTGGTGGTGTTGGGGATGTGCCGGCCCTTGGCATCATACTCGTCCACGGCCTCGTACTGGCGCATCACCGGAAACTGGACCCGGTAGATGATCCAGAGCTCCTCAAGGGTGAGGCCCAGGGCCTGGGCCGTGAGGACATCGATTTCCAGCAGGGCCTGACGCCTGGCAAAATCGCTTCGAAGAGGGGTTTTCCTGTCCCAGCGCTCGGGGTCCAGGTCAGACCAGGGGTGCTCGAATTCGTGGCACAGGCGGGGATCGTTTGTGGTCCATTGCTCTTGGCGAATCCAGTGACCGGCGACTTCTTTCCAAAGGGCCTCGTAATCCCTGGTGAGACAGTTGAGGCGGAGGCATCGGGCGAGAAGAAACCGATTTGGACTTAATGAAGGCAATCTGCTCGCCAGACCCACATTGCAATGACCTTTTCCGCTAAGTTTCACATAGAAATCTAAAACGATAGAACTTGCGCTAGCAAGAAACATGGCGCTATCTTCCGGCGCAGAAAAAACCAAATCAAAGACGGTGTTTATGTGAGTAGACCCAGGAGGGATCACGCATGCAATTAAAGATCGCTCTGCTGAGGGACCGATCATTTCCCGATTCACATAGCGAAAATAGCTCGTGATTGGTCTGGGTATTTTTTTAGGATCCACCTGCTCTTCAGGCATTTGTTCAAATCTGAAGTCTCCAACCTCCGACCTAATCCGCGTGGGATCGGTCTCATCCGGATTCTTCCTCATCCATTCGAGGATGCGCTTGACATCTCCTTCAGCCTCAGCAAGGCAGATGAACCGACGCGCTGTTTTGGCTCCGGGCAGGCTTGGATCAATCCCATAGGTAAGCGGCGTCTCGCCAATCAGCACTTCCCACGCCAAGAGCTCCTCCTCATCTGCCACAGGCCAGAACCCGGGCAGAGACGGCTTTGGCCATTCAGCAATGGCATTTAGAAAGGCGTCGAGATTGCCATCAGTATCGCCAGGACGATAGGTCGCACGAGGGAGGTAGTCTTCAGGGATCTCCGTCAGGTCGATATCGTCATAGGCGTTGTTGTGCGTGCAGGCCTCCCGGGCGGACTTGTTGAGAGGTGTTCCCACATAGAAATGCGGTCCGCTCAGGACCCAGTCTTCGGTTGATGGGGGCTGATAGCTCGGCTCGTCTTGGCGCGTAATGATGCCTTCCCATTGAGCATTCCTCTCGTTAAACATCTGTGTTGGGTAGTATTGACCTTCGAGATCAGCGAGGCGACGTGGGGCTTGGGACAGCTTATCTATTACCGACATGATTTCCTGAGCATGTATTTGTGGTAGCCGGGTCTTTAGGGGCGCAGTTTTGCCTTCTTCTAACAGTTGAGCAAATACCTGCAGTTCATCCTCCGTAACCTTCACGACACGATGAGCATGCGGACGAGTTTCCCAGTGTCCTTCGTGATCTTTGATCCCTGGCACCGGATCATGAGAGCTGTCATGCTTTTTGCTTCCGGAAACTGTATGCGGATGATACAAATTTGATATGTGGCTGAAGCAAGGGGAGCTGGAATTGCCCGAATAGATGTTCACACCGAAAATTGTATGGTGATCTACATCCTTAAATAAATTTAACTCATTAACGAATTGATAGTGTGCTCTTAAACGCTTGTAGATCTCTTTACGAAATCTTGCTCCTTTTGCATCATCATAGGGACCTTCTGGATGAAGGAGTCCAGTATTTCCTTCCTCGCTCAAAAGAATCCATGACCGCAATATAAAATTCTTATATAGATTCGTCCTGATGCCGACCAATTCTGGATAGTTCCTTTTTGCATTCAAAAAGGAAGCAGCTCCATCGCTCGCCCTGAAGTCTTCGGTGTATTTCTTCAGCGCCTCACGATTACCCAGCAAAGACAGGCGTACTCGGTTGTAGTCTGCGCTTTTGGCCCCACGAACACCAAGCTTGGGATCAAGCTCTGACAAGACGACCGACTCTTCCCAGTCAGCCAAAACCCACGGCGGATTCCCCAGCACCAAATCGAACCCAGACTGATCCGGCTTCGGCCCCAGGACCTCAGGGAAGACGAGTTCCCAATGATGGAAATGGGTTTGGTCTGCGATCTCGCGGCTGATTCCGAGCCATGGAACAGCATCAGCCATCTCCAGGGCATCCGGCACATCGTGGCCCACGGCCGCGATGAAGCTCGGCACATCGAAGCCCAGCGCCACACTCATCATCTGGGCGGCTTCGGGGCTTGGCCGCTCACCCCCCGAAAGAAGCTCAGCGCAGGCGAGCCATGCTTCACGAGTGGGAAGCTCGTTCATCTGGTCCATGGGCCAGAACCAAAGCGCGCACCAGGCATCCATGAGGAGCTTGATGCGCTGAAAGGATCCGCTCTCGGACTCAAGCTCGGCCTTGATCGTTTCTCGGTCTTGTAAGGTAACCCCATTCTTGTGGGCGCCCACCACCGTTTCAGGCCAAACGGATGAGGGCGTGGCGGTCTTCTCGATCGCTTCAGCCCTGGCCTTTGCGTACTCATCCCAGCGCTGATCAATAAGGTCGCAGATGCGGAGGGCATCGTTCACCTGGTGATGCGACCATCCGGGTTGCGCCTGGTTTATCACCCATTGAGATCCCCTGGCGCAGGACTCCCTGAAAAATCCCCGCATGAGGTTGTCCCGCGTAATGGGCACCATTTCAGGATCAAACACCAGGAAGTGGTAGACCTCGTCTTTCCCTCGCTTCTCACCAGGCTTGAGGACCTTGGGGGCTGGACCGTTGGTATTACCATGCTGTCCTCTCAACAGCTGCTCTCGGGTCCAGACGGCCCTTCGACCACCGATAAGGCTGTTCCCCGCCCGGAGCCTCAGGCCAAACCAGGGCGTAGCGCAGGGGACGGGGATGGCGTTTTCATCCTGTCCGTTCATGAAAATGGAATGGATGACGCTCAGCCAAAGGGAAAGGGCCCCGAACTCCACGGCAATGGGATTGAGGTCCACGCCATAGACGTTCCTGGTTGTGATGGCGTGCTGGACCCTCCGCAGCTCCTGCTGGTATTGGCTCGGCTCGATGGATCGGCCTGTCTGGCGCTGCTTGAGGTCCAGGTAGCGTTTGGCCAGCTGCCGGGTCGCTTCGATCAAAAACGCTCCGGATCCCATTGCCGGCTCGCAGATCTTGAGGTCCAGAATCCGATCTGCATCCTGTGGTCCCCAGCCCTTGAGGCGCTCTTCCAGGGCCTGTTCCACCACGCACTGGGTCAGGGGCTCGGGCGTGTAGTAGGAGGCGCTCTGCTGTCGTTCCAGTCCTCCGAGGTGGAGGAGAAACGACCCCGTGGGGTAGATGCGAATTCGCTGGGTTTCCTGACCGTCCACAATTACGTGCTCGATTTCTTCCGGCTTGTACTGTTCCCGTTCCCTGGCCGGAACAAACCAGAGAGGCGTCTTGGAGCTTCGCACATCCTTTCCGGCGGGCTTCACGCAGATGAGATCTTCCTTGGCAAACATGCCGTGATAGGAGAGGAGGCCTTCGTAAACGGCACCGAGCTGGTTGATGCCGAGCTCCGCGTAGTTGACCCGGCCGATGGTTTTGTTTTTCTCATCACGGCTCAGGGAGAGCCTTCGGATCACCTGCTGGAGACAGCGGTTTGAAAACCGCGCCCGCTCAAACAGGGGCATGGCCTCCTCGGCAAACAGGGTGGCGGTGAGCGGCGGGATGTGAAAGCCATTGCTGGATGGAGAAGCGAAGAGCCCGGCTTGCGCCTTGACTTCGGCATCCGGATCAAATCCCTCTCGAATCATACGGAACAGGCGACGGAGGTGCTCGTGGAAGTACGTTCCGACCTCTGTTGCCGGGCTCAGCGGGACCTGCTCGAGATCCCGCAAGGCCTCCAGGCTGTACCCGAGCCGGTAGGCCTCGTCTTCCAGAGGCAGAATGCCCAGCTCCGCAGAACGGGCTTCCGCATAGAAGCAGAAAAGCAGACGATAGACGAAGACCAGTGCCTCTCTTCGAAGGTCCTCTGCATGCACCTCTCGCCTTCCATAGGGCTGAGGCTCATTGGGAGCGAGCTGACGATAGCCGAGGCTCCTTCGCTTGCGGTCATCGATCCACTCGTTGGCCAGGAGCTCGATGGCCTCGCGCACGGCATGCTGGAGCTTCTCCGTCACCCCATGGGCGAACTTGTGGCTCTGGGTCTCCACGGTCTCATGAAAAACCGTTGTGGTATCGCCTCCCGGGCAGAGGGTCTCTGCCGAGAGAAAGGCCGCCAGGAGGTCGAAGGTCCCCTTTTCTCCCCGGCCAAAGGCATCGTCCAGATCAAAGGCCAGGTATCGGCCCTGGGCATAGGTGTGCTTGTCCAGGAGGAGGACCTGGCTGCCGGCAAGCAGCATGAGCCAGCGCGGGCTCTCCTCCCGCGTGAGCACCTCTCCCGCCAGTCGGCTCCACGTTCCCTGACAGAGTGGAAGCTCGGAGGTCCCTTGCTGATCCGGCCGGGGCTGTTGCTCCAATGGGTCTTCTGAAGGCATGCCGTCCTTGAGCGCTGCATCGGGGAGGCAGAACGGGGTCTCGCAGATCGCAAGCCAAGGCTCGTTGTACCGCTCCAACCAGGCAAGGCCCGGGACCACGCTCCGCCCTCCGTCGACCGCGATGTCTACGGGATCCCGACGGGTATAGCCGAGGGTTTCGAGAATGAGCGGATGCCATCGCCGGATGTCCTCGCCTTGCTCGTGCCGGCGGTCGATACGGTCCTCCTCGAGGGCCTGGGCCTTGGCCTGGAAGTAGGGGGTGGCCAGGCGCTTGAGCCAGCGTGGTGTGGCTTCCGCCCCTTGCTCTCGCCACGCCTTCAAGAGCGGCTTGAGGTCCTTTGCGAAGACGCTCTCCAGATAATGCGCAGAGTAGTACTCGCCTACGTTGTCTATGGCTGTATCCAAAGGCATCGGTCCTTATCCTCCGGATCCGTGGATCACCAGAACCAGCTGGGTCGAAGGTTCATCCGCTGTGTCAAAATGCGTCTCACGCCAGTTGCGGCGGCGATCGCGTACGTAGTCCTCCATCTCTTCGATCCGGCGCTGAGCCTTGGTCTTGGGCTTTCCGTCATCAAAGAGCTTCCCCTGCGGGGACAGCATTTCTTTACGCTCCCGAAGCCACTGCTCCAGTCGCTTCTCCTCCCGCTCGATAAGCGGCCGGTGCATCTTCACGTGCTGATCCTTGAGGGAGCGCATGCGCTCCAAGCTTGCCTCCACGGCTGCGTGGAGAAGGGGCCGAATCGCTCTCATCTCGAGGTCCACGTCCTGGGTGGCGGTGCTTTCGAGCTTTGCCATGCTGAGGACATCCCACAGAGATCGGTTCTCCATGGTTCCTCCGGGCTTGTAGAGGAAGGCATGGGCGTCGGCTACGAGGGGGGTGCCTCCCTTGGAGCTCAGCTGCCCGATAAAACAGAAGCAGAGCACACCGGGATCCAGGTGCGGGGTTCCCACCATGGGCGCTGCCCCTTTGGGGATCTCCATCACCAGGCGCTCGGCTAGCCATTGGAGAATGGGGTGCCGCTCGGAGCAAAATTGCTCTCCAGCCCAATGACCGGATGTGTTCCGGGCGGCCTCAATGGCCATCTGCATGCGATCCGGCAGGTGGGTCAGCTTGAAGTATCCGTCCTCAGGCCATGCTTCGGCCGGAATCGCCGTGGCGCCAAAGATCACGTCTCCCTGCTTGTCCGGCGCACCCAGCCTGCGCTTGAGGTCTGGAGGCGGGTTCAGGGTGATGGTTTGGTCGGTCACTTCCAGAGGCCGGTATTGCTGGTCGCTGTGCTTCCTGAGATACCGATATCCCTCCAGCAGAAAGTCTCGATCCGAAAACAGGCGCGCTCGCCCGCCTTCCTCTGCCCGGGAATCCCCTGCATCCTGCGCCTGTTGAGGCTCCCCCGGACTCGCTCCCATGGCGCAGGCCTCACGAAGGATCTTTTCGAGTGTAGCAGCCTCAGCCGATTCATTGGCCGAGGCCTGATCAAAGATCTTGGCGTTGCCTTTAAGAAGGCCTTCCTCAGCGACAAAGGCTTCCTCTTTTTCCTGATCGTAAAGCTTCAACACGCTCTCACCGGATTGGCGGAGGCGGTTGATCTCTTCCACCTTGGAGATGAGCCTCTGAAAAATGTCGCGGTCTCCGGCAAGGGTCGTCTGCTTTGTGTCCACCAGCAAGTAGCGGAGCTCCGGGGGGTACTTTTGGCCAAGGCGATCGATTCGTCCGTTTCGCTGGACCAGGGTGATGATGGACCAGGGAAGATCGTAGTGAATCACCTGATGACAGGCATGGTGAAGGTTGATCCCCTCGGAGGCCACGTCCGTGGCAATGAGCATACGGATTGGAGAACTCGCCGTAGCAAACGCTTCCACCGTCTTCATCAGGTGGACATCGGGCAATCCGCCGTGAATAGCGGCAATGGTCTGCTGAGGTTGCTTTTCATGCTTCAGGGAAAAGGGGAGGCCATATGCCTTGGAAATGGCTGCCGCCAGGGCGTCCTGAGTTCGGCGGGATTCCGTGAAGACGAGCACCCGGTGCGCTGACTTCTCTCCTTTCCAGCCGATATCATGGAGCGCCTGCAGCAGCAACTTGAATCGGGTGCTTTCGCCCAGGAAAAGCGAGGCGATGGTCTCTTTGAGGCGCTGAATCCAGGCCAACTCTGGGCTGTCGGGCGCGTGGGTAATCAGGTTCGAAATCCTCTTGTCCGCGGTTGCTGCGCACGCTTCTGGGCTGGAGAGAAACGTCTTATATAGGCCGTAGGTAATGAGTCCGCTGGAGGCCCGGGCTTGCTTGCCCTCCTGCTTTCCCATGGCGGCACGCCGCATATCGGAAAGGATCGAAAAGATCCGTTCCTCTTTTTCGCTTGCCTGTCTTGAGGTGCGCTCGAGCGGAATCACGCGGCGCTCAGAGAGCATTTCCCCGGCCTGATCGCGGATGTCCTCCTTAAAACGCATCTTGAAAAACTGACTGATCTCTTGCGGGCCATACTCCCGCAGATTGGGATCCGGAATAATGGCCGGGTCGAGAAGGGAGATGAGCCGTCCAAAGGTTTCTCGTTTTCCATTGTGTGGCGTTGCCGTGGTCAAAAGCATGGAGTCGGCTCTGCGAGAGAGGAGGCGCGCCAAACGGTAGCTCTGGTTTCGCTCGGGGATCGACGCTCCGGCCACGTTGTGGGCCTCATCAATGACCACCACATCCCATCGGGTGGACTTGAGGAAGTGCTCATAGCGGGCAACGTTTTTCAGGGTATCCATGCTGATTATGATCCGGCGATAGACCTCGAATGGGTTCTTCCCCGCAGGGATTCGAAGGCGAAGCCTGGCGATCCCTTCGGAGTCCAGCCGCACCAGGGGAATGGTAAATCGATTCCAGAGCTCTGCTTGGAATTGGGCCAGCATGGATTTCTTGGCCAGCACGAGGATGCGATTGGCCCGGTTTCTCCGCATGAGCTCGGTGAGAATCATCCCCACCTCTATGGTCTTCCCCAAACCCACCGCATCGGCGAGGAGCAATCTGGGCCTGAGCTGTCTTAGCGCATGCCGGACTGTTTCCACTTGAAAGGGCATTTCCTGGAAAACACCCATTCCCTTGAGGTCAGGTTCGATGCCCGTTGCAGGCATTCGTCTGAGCCGGGCCTCCAAAAACAACCGGGAGAGCCTGTGCCCGCTCGACCTGTCTGGAATGAGCTCCGTATCTCTAGGATCCACAGGAACGAGCTCATCGAGCTGGGTTAGGAAAATAGCCTCATGGCCGCGCACCAAGGAATCAGCTCCAACGCAGTAAATGGCGAAATGGTGTTCCCTTTGGCCCGTCATGGTGTAGGGCATTACTCGCGTCACCAGCCATTCCGCATCTCGGCACATCACACGCTGGCCCGGGGTTGGTGGAGTCCCGTTTTGTCCTTTGCCGTTTCGAAAGGGTGAAGACATTTTCTATCCTGCTGCTTGGG
Organism: uncultured Desulfobacterales bacterium; assembly: GCA_964647905.1. GTDB lineage: Bacteria > Desulfobacterota > DSM-4660 > Desulfatiglandales > HGW-15 > CAZYJR01. The sequence goes on from CAZYJR010000002.1 coordinate 203,804, forward strand.
ATCCAGCTTGATTTGGAAACACCCGTTTCACTTCCTTTTCAAGGACCTCGAACAATGACTCATATCCAGTGTTATCATCTCTATGACACAAACTTTCCACTAGTCCGCGATAATATTCAGCTTGCTCTTGGCGTCCACGTTTGAAACGCCCCCAGACGGCCTCTCCGTGCTGTTCATAATCAGCTCTAATTGAGCGAATATTGTGAAGCTTGTCAGCACAAGCCACGAGACGCACTTCCAGAGGCGCTTCACTCCGAAGATAGCGAATTGTGTGTGCCTTTCGATCTTCCCAGGAGGCTTTTCGATCTGGTTCTGAAGCTCCCAGCACAATTCCAGCTACTTTGTGACCGAACTCCTGTTCAATACGCTTCACTGTAAGATCTGTGTCCTCAAGTGTATCGTGTAGTATGCCCGCAACAATGACCTCCTCAGGACATCCAGCCAAAGCCAAGGACACTGCGACCGCAAAGGGGTGTGTGATGTAAGGAATGTCTGTCCCCTTGCGTCTTTGACCTTTGTGGTATCTGGCCGCCAGATTGATCGCTTGCTCGATCATGTCCGGTAACCGTCCCCCTCAACCATCCTACATCGCCCGTTTCAATTTTCGGATCACCTCGGCCCCACATCGATCCGATACGCATCGAACGCCCCATGCCCCTTCTCTTCCTCAAGCCTCCGACTCAGAAAATTCACCAAATCCTCCTGCCTCG